>CAZLGT010000074.1:0-24403 GCA_964559175.1 uncultured Mariniphaga sp.
TAAATTCAATGTGACTCACTTCATCGATGAATTGTTGAGCTGCTTTTTCTGACCAATTTTCGAGTAAATAATCAATATTCTCATAAAAATCAAGTCTGGCTTTATTGTTCCAAACGATTTCCCTCATTCGAATTTTAAATTGGAGTATTTTTGTTTTGCTTCAGCTAAAACCTGTTCATGCGTCAGGATATTTCCTTTTTTGCTCTCCTCAATTGCTTCCTGTATGGCTTTTTTCTCTGTTGGATTTAACTTATATTTTGTCTGGACATTGAGCAATGCCATAATTTTCCCGTAATTTCTTTTTAAATCAGCACCTGATAAACTATCAATTCTTCTGAATAAATCGAGTTTTATTTCTGCGATATTCATAACAATCAAGTTTTCTGTTTTCAACAAAAATAAAGATAAAAATCTAAAATCATCTATCCAATTCTCCATTCATCAAACCAATTGAAAAACCAAAAACACCAGTGCCGGTATAAAACCCAAAAGAGCTAACCGTTTTGCATTTTCACTGTAGCGCTCTTTTTCCGAGGCCAGGTAAAAAATGCCAATGGGCAAAACAGCAATAAACAACGCTGTTCCGAGAAAATTGAAAACTTCATAACAAATAACAATATATCTATATATTTGCATGATTAAATAATCATAGAAATGAAAATCGAAACAGTTTAGAAGAACAACTTTGGGAATATTACTTGGCGCTGTTGCCGGATTTGCTTTTTTCTATTTTACCGAAGGACTTTACATGGATTCCCTTTCTCAAAAGGATGTGATTCAAAGTTTGATTTTCGGGGGATTTTTTGGGTTGTTTATAACCACTAGTCCGTGTGCACGGAACAGGTGCTAATAAAAAAAGTCATCAATAATTGCAATTATTGATGACTTTACGTGGGAACAACTGGATTCGAACCAGTGACCCCCTGCTTGTAAGGCAGGTGCTCTGAACCAGCTGAGCTATGCTCCCTTTGTATCTTTTGAACGTGCCTCGTTTTTCAGAAAGGCGCTGCAAATATAAAACCTATTTTCAGTTTAGCAAAAATAAATCATAAAATTTCTGCAACCACGAAAGTACTTCCACCAACAAACACCATATCGTTTTTGCCGGCCTTGTTGCAGGCCGCATCGTAAGCCCGTTCCACTGCAGGGTAAGATGTGCCCAACAACCCGAAATTCAGTGCCATTTTTGCCAGTTCCTTTTCATCCAATGCCCGGGGAATTTCCGCTTTGGTAAAATAATAAACGGCATTTGGGGGCAATAATCGCAGCAGGTTTCCGGGGTCTTTGTCTTTCACTAACCCAAGCACAATATGGAGATTCTCAAAGGGTGTTTGCTGTATCTGGTTCACCACCTCCGCCATTCCTTCGGCGTTATGCGCCGTATCGCAAACCAGCAGCGGATTATACCCCAAAACCTGCCAGCGCCCCATCAGTCCCGTCATTTTTTTTGCATTGGCCAGTCCTTTTAAAAGGCTTTCGTCTGAGATTTCCCATCCCATTTGCCTGAGCAATTCTACTGATTTGAGCACAGCCGGAAGGTTTTTTTGCTGGTACATCCCTTTCAAATCCAATTTTACCTGAGGAAACACTTTCTTCTTCTCTTTTTCAACAGCAAGCATCTGGTTTCCTTCAAAATCGGTTAAAGCGTAAGTCACCTTGTATTCCTGATCGGCATAAAACAGCGGGGCCAGTTTTAGTGCAGCAACCTCGTCGAATACTTTGTTGGTTTCGGCCTGTGTGGTTCCAACAACTACCGGAATGCCTGCTTTTATAATTCCCGCTTTTTCAGCGGCAATTTTTTCCAGTGAATCGCCCAGCAAAGCGGTATGGTCCAAACCAATGTTGGTAATGATGCTCAGCTCGGGTGAAATGATATTGGTTGAATCGAGCCTTCCTCCTAATCCTGTCTCAACAACTGCCACATCTACTGCCTGTTTGGCAAAATAATCGAATGCCATGGCTACTGTCAGTTCAAAAAACGAAGGCTCTATTTTCCACAATTCATTGTTAGTTCCGTATATTTCAACCCATCCCGAAACATCTTCCTCCGAAATCATTTCACCGTTCACCCGAATGCGCTCTCTGAAATCTTTCAGATGGGGAGAAGTGTACAACCCGGTTTTAAAACCTGCTGCCTGAAATATGGCCGCCAGCATATGCGCAACCGAGCCTTTTCCGTTGGTACCGGCCACGTGTATGGATTTGAATTTCCGGTGCGGATTTCCGAAATAATTGTCGAGCAGAATGGTATTATCCAGGTTATCCTTGTAGGCTGCGGGACCAACCCGCTGAAACATGGGCAACCTGGAAAACAAATATTCAAGTGTATCTGAATAATTCAAATCTGTAAAAATTAAAATTTATTAACCGCTGCAAGTTTATTAAAAAATGAAATACACCTCAATAAATCCCTTTAATTTATCTACATTTCGCAAATTCAAATTTACAATCATGTTAAACAAAACCAGCAAAAGTAAAATCTTCATTCTCGACACGAATGTAATTTTACACGACCACACTTGCATTTATCAGTTTCAGGATAACGACATTATCCTTCCGATAACAGTGCTGGAGGAACTGGATAAATTCAAAAGAGGTAACGATTTAATCAACTACCAGGCGCGCGAATTTGTGCGCGTACTGGATGAAATTGTGGGAGACGAGCTCTTCAACGGCGGAAAATCGCTGGGAAAAGGAAAAGGGAAACTTAGGATTGAAACCGGAAAACCATTTTCGGAAGAACTTAAGGCCTCTTTCCGTGAGGATATCCCCGACCACCGGATTCTGGCCATTGCCCAGCATACATTTAAGGCCTATCCCAAACGGAAAACCATTCTGGTGAGTAAAGACATCAACCTGCGGATGAAAGCCAAATCGCTGGGCATTCCGGCAGAGGACTACAAAACCGACCAGGTAACCGATGAAAATGTGCTGGACAAAACGCTCCGCACATTTGAAAATTTCGACGATAACCTAATCGCGATGCTTTATGAACAGGGCTCTGTGGAGATTGGAAAGCTGAAACTGGAATTCAAGCCTGAGGCCAATGAATGTTTTATTCTGAAAGGCAACAATTCAAGTGTACTGGCACGTTTCGATCCAAAAACCGAACGCGTGTTGCGGGTGGAGAAAAAACCGGCCTATGGCATAAAACCGCGCAACGCTGAACAAACCTTTAGTCTGAGCGTGTTGATGGACCCCGATATTCAGCTGGTCGCACTCACCGGAAAGGCAGGAACCGGAAAAACACTGTTGGCGCTGGCTGCAGCTATCGAATTGAACAAGTCGTTCGACCAGATTCTGCTGGCTCGCCCCATTGTGGCACTTAGCAACCGCGACCTGGGATACCTGCCGGGCGATGCTTCGGAAAAAATCAATCCGTACATGCAACCGCTCTTCGACAATCTTTCAGTAATTAAACATGTATTCAATCCACGGAGCCAGGAATACCTCAGGATTGAAGAGTTGCAAAAAGAAGAAAAACTGGTAATTACGCCACTGGCCTATATTCGCGGGCGTAGCCTGTCCAACTCTTTTTTCATTATCGATGAAGCTCAAAACCTGACGCCGCACGAAATAAAAACCATTATTACCCGTGCAGGTGAAGGAACAAAAATGGTTTTCACAGGCGATTTACAGCAAATCGATTCACCCTACCTCGATATGAAATCGAATGGATTGGCCTACATGACCGACCGTATGCGAAATCAGGAGCTTTTTGCCCATATCAATCTGGTAAAAGGCGAGCGCAGTTATCTGGCCGAACTGGCAAGTGACCTGCTGTAATTACTTTTGGTATCAGCAGCTTTTTTCTATTTTTGCAGTTTATTTAGAATCATTTTAAATGAATTACAAAGGGAAAAAAGCTGCTTTTTATACATTGGGTTGTAAGCTCAACTTTTCGGAAACCTCCACCATTGCAGGGGCTTTCAAAGAAGTTGGTTTTGACCGGGTTGGTTTTGAAGAGGAAGCCGACGTTTATGTAATCAATACCTGTTCGGTTACCAACCAGGGCGACAAAGCCAGCCGGAACATCATCAGGCAGGCTGTTAAAAAAAATCCCAATGCGATGGTAATTGTTGTGGGATGCTACTCGCAGCTGAAACCTGAAGAGGTAGGACACATCGAAGGTGTGGATATGGTTTTGGGAACGCAGGAAAAATTTCACATTCCCGCATACCTGGGTAACCTCGAAAAGCGAAAAACCACTGAAATAAAAACCACCCGCCTGGCCGATATTAAGAGCTACCACAAAGCCTTTTCGTGGGGCGATCGCACCCGCAGCTTCCTGAAAATTCAGGATGGTTGCGATTACTACTGCTCTTTTTGCACCATCCCTTATGCCCGGGGCCGCAGCCGTAACGATACCATTGAAAATACAGTAAATGAAGCACGAAAAGCGGTTGAAAAAGGTTACAAAGAAATCGTTCTTACCGGTGTAAACATTGGCGATTACGGAAAAAGTACCAACGAAAATTTTCTCGATTTGCTGAAGGCTTTGGAAAAAGTAAAAGGGTTGCACCGGTTAAGGCTGGGTTCCATTGAACCAAACCTCTTAAAAAATGAAATTATTGAACTGGTTGCCGGTTCGAAAGTGATTATGCCCCATTTTCATATTCCGTTGCAGTCGGGTTCCGACGAGGTGTTGTCGCTGATGAAGCGAAAATATTCTACCGGCTTGTTTGCCAGGCGCATTCATAAAATCCGCGAAGTGGTGCCCCACGCGTTTATCGGTGTGGATGTAATTGCCGGCACCAATGGCGAAACAGAGAAATTCTTTCAGGAATCCTACGATTTTATTAACGAACTGGAAATTTCGCAGTTGCACGCGTTCACCTATTCCGAACGAAGCGGAACACAGGCGCTGAAAATCCCGTGGAAAGTGGATGTAGAGGATCGCAAGCGCCGCACCCAGATGTATATTAACCTTTCAGAAAAAAAACTGAGGGCATTCTACGAAAAACATCTTGGTACCAAACAAACCGTATTGTTCGAATCGCAAAAAAACGGGGAGAACATGAGCGGTTTCACCGAAAACTACATAAAGGTGGAAACACCTTTTAAAGAAGAATTAATAAACGAATTGCAGGAAGTTGAGTTACAGTCAAAACTTCCGAACGGGCATGTTGCAATAAAATTAGATTAAAATGATACTTATAAATCAATTTTTGTGATTATATTTGTACATAAAAATGTACATAAATTTTCAATCTTCATGCTAACAACAACACTTTCAGATTTTCGAAAAGAGATAAAACGATATCTCGACAATGTAACAGAAAACTTTGAAACCCTAATAATTAACAGAGGAAAAGATACTGGTGTTGTCATCATGTCGCTGGAAGAATACAATTCACTTCGGGCAACACATCATGAATTATCTTCCAAAACAAATGAAAAAAGGTTGGATTCTGCCATTGAGAAGTTGAAGAAAGGGGAATCGTTCCCGAAAGAATTAATTGAAGATTAAAATTCTTTTCTGATGAAGTACATATTTGTGGACGAATCATGGGAAGATTACCTTTACTGGCAGAAAAACGATAAGCGAATGCTTAATAAAATCAACCAGTTGCTAAAAGATATTTCGCGCACACCCTTCTCAGGATTAAGGAAGCCAGAACCCCTGAAATACAAATACCAGGGATTTTGGTCAAGAAGAATTAACGATGAACACCGGTTGATTTACCGGGTTACCAACGATGAAATTCACATAGCCAAATGCAGGTTTCATTACGATTAATTACTAAAAAATGACACATATTACCGATTTTCAACCAATCTGCCGAAACGTTCAGGGAATTGCCCGCGAAACGGGAAGTTTTATCCGGAACGAACGCGAAAAAGTTTCAAAAAAAGATGTGGAATTAAAAAGCGTTGCCAGTCTGGTTACTTACGTGGACAAAACCGCCGAAGCCCGGATTGTGGATGCGCTGAAGAAGCTGATTCCCGAAAGTGGATTTATTACCGAAGAAGGAACGGCATCACACACCAACGAAAAATACAAATGGATTATTGATCCGCTGGACGGTACTACCAATTATATTCATGGCATTGCGCCACATTCTGTCAGCATCGCCCTGATGAAAGAGGATGAACTGGTTATGGGTGTGGTTTACGAAATCGGTCAGAACGAAATGTTTTATGCCTGGAAAGATAGTCCGGCCTTTTTAAACGAAAAGGAGATTAGGGTTTCACAAACGCAAAACATAACCGATACACTAATAGGAACGGGGTTCCCGTACTATGCATTCGACCGGGTGGATGATTACATTGCCGCTATGCGATACCTGATGCAACATACCCGCGGACTAAGGCGGCTGGGCTCTGCTGCTGTGGATTTGGCCTATGTGGCTGCCGGACGTTTCGACGGGTTTTTCGAACATGCCCTGCATGCCTGGGATGTGGCTGCCGGCGTTTTCATACTGCAACAGGCCGGAGGTAGAGTATCGGATTTTAACGGAGGCAAAAACTGGTTGTTTGGCGGCGAAATTGTTGCAGCCAGCAGCGGTTTTTTTCCTGCTTTTCAAGACGTGGTTCAGAAACACCTGGGGAAGAATTGAGCAGCAAATTCACAAAAAAAAGTCGCAAACTCCCGCCTGCGACTCTTTTCATATTATTGACATTTAATAAACTTTCTAACTGTCGGTGGAAACATTTCCGGTAAGCCGAAGCATGTTGGTCGGAACTTTTGGATCGTTGGTAATAATGGTAACTGTATTGGACTGACGTCCGCGTTTTCCGCGCGAGTCGAAAGTTACCTTAATGGGTACCGATTCTCCCGGTGAAATTACTTTTTTGGGCGGCGCCACAGCCGTGCAACCGCAGGAGGCGCGCACATTGCGAATAATCAATTCCGATTTGCCTTCGTTTAAAAGAGTAAATGTATGTTCCCTTTTCTCCCCCTGTTTCATTTCGCCTAAATCTACAGTCGATTCCGAGAATTTGGCAGCGGGAGCATTGGCCAGTTGTTCGGGTGTAAGGTCGGAAAAATCTTCTTCAATGGTTGCGCTCACTCCTACCGATGCCCTGTAATCGTTACTGCCATCGAGCGAAAGGTAAATACGGTGCGAAGCAAAGCCATACGTATTTGCATCTTTCGCATTATAGGTAACGATTAATTTTCCTTTGCTGTTTGCCGGTATTGTTTCGGGCTCAGCTTTTACCGTAATGTGGCCGGGAACGGTACGGAAACCAACATTCACCGGTTTTTCGGTGTCGTTTACCAGTTCCAGTTCCTGTGTTTTCTGCTCCTTTTCCGACATTCGTGCAAACGAAATATGGTTTGTTTTTACCCTCAGCGAACCAATCTGCCGGGGATACAGTTCGGCAAGTGTTTTTTCACGCTCTTCCACTCGCCCGGTAACCCGGAGGACGGTAGTACCGTTTTCGGCATTGGAACTTACCATAACGGTTTTATTGAACGAGCCGGGCCTGTTTTTCGGGTTGTAAGCTACCTGAATTTCGCCGGTTGCATCCGGAGCAATGGGTTCACGGGTCCATTTGGGTGTTGTGCAACCGCAGGAGGCACGCACATTGCTTAAAACCAAAGGAACTTCGCCCTTGTTGGTAAACTTGAATGTGGCGGTTTGTATGCCGTCCGATTCTTTAAATGCTCCAAAATCGTGCTCGAGATTTTCAAAAACTATCTGGGGTTTCTGAGCACCGGCAGAAAAAACCACCAGGGCGAAAGCTGCCAGAAAAACAAGTGTGAATAACTTTTTCATTTGTGTATCGTTTTAATTTTTTAAGAAATTTTTAGTTTACTTTGCTGAAACAAAGTTAAGGAGGGTTGCAGTCACATGGTGTTAATCAGACTTAATCTTTTGTTAACAAACTGTTAATTGTCTAAAAAAAATACAGTTACAGCTGCTGCAACCCAAAAACAGGGGAAATATGAAAGGGAAAACCTTAAAATATATCATTCTGCTTGCCACTATCACCGTGGCGGGAGCTTTGTCGCTTCAGTTTTTCTTTTTGCGCAGTTCATACAGTTACTCCGAAAATCAGTTTCGCGAAAGCACAACCGTTGCCCTGAAAGAAGTAGCCTGGCAAATTTTGGTGGCAACCGGAAATACGGCCAACTTCGACAGCATTTCACCCGTTGAAATTATTTCAAACAGCTACTATATTGTAACTATTGATGCCTTGATTGATTACGAACTGCTCAAATTTCATCTAACCGAAGAACTGAAAAAGCACCAGATTTATACCGATTTTGAGTTTGCAGTATTTAATCCGACAACCGGTCAACCCGACCACAGAACCTACATTACAGCAACAGGTGAAGAAACCCCCTCGGAATATAATTTTCCGGTGAATAACGATTCCGACCGTTTCTTCTTTGCCATCCATTTTCCCGACCGGTCGTCCTATTTTCACACCCGGCTTTCTATCTGGTACCTGTTTACTGGCCTGCTGCTGGTTGTGGTTCTGTTTTTTGGCTATACCCTCTCTGTTATTATCAGGCAGCGGCAACTTTCTCAGGTTCAGAAAGATTTCATCAACAACCTTACCCACGAACTGAAAACCCCGATTTCTTCCATTGCGCTTTCGGCCAAAGTAATTACCGATGAAAAAATACTGAAAACCCCGGAAAGACTGTTCGAGTATGCCAGAATCATTCAGGAACAAAACAACCGCCTGTCGAAAAATGTGGAAAAGGTGCTCAACCTGGCTTCGCTCGAAAAAAACAAAGTGCATTTAAACAAAGAAAAAATTGAGCTACAGGAATTTTTGAACGAAACTATCGCCTATTTCAAACAGTCGAATGCAGGCAAGAAAGCCGAAATTCAGCTTGAAACTCATGAAACACCGCTTTTCCTGCTTGCCGACAAATTTCATTTTACAAACCTGGTGTTAAACATTCTGGAAAACAGCGTAAAATATTGCGAAACCGAACCCCGGATTAGAATTAAAATTTTCGAAAAAGACAAAAAACTAAACATAGGGTTTACTGATAACGGGATTGGCATTTCAAAAAAATACCGAAAAAAAATTTTCAGGCGTTTTTACCGGGTTCCTACAGGCAACGTGCACAATGTAAAGGGATTTGGATTGGGACTTGATTATGTCTGGAAAATTGTGAAAGCACACAAATGGGAGATTAATGTGGACGAAAATCCCGAAGGAGGCAGTATATTTACACTTTTAATTCCACAAAAAAAATGAATGAGGAAATAAAACTTTTGCTGGTTGAAGACGACGATGCCTTGCGGTTTATTGTGAAAGACAACCTGAAACAAAACGGATACGCAGTGGATGTGGCCGAAAACGGCAGGGAAGCCATTGATTTGTTCGATCAAAACAAATACCACCTCATCATTCTCGATGTAATGCTGCCCAAAGTTGACGGGTTTAAGGTGGCCGAATACATTCGGAAAACCAACCACGACATTCCCATCATTTTTCTGACGGCACGGTCGATGACTGAAGACAAAATTACCGGCCTGACCATTGGCGGCGACGATTACATTCCAAAACCTTTCAGCATGGAAGAGCTTTTGCTGAAAATAAAAATCTTTCTGAAACGAAGCAATAACATTTCGGGAGGAAACCGGGAGGAAAGCCGTTCAAAAAAAATTGGCCGGTTCGTTTTTATCCCGGAAGAGCTAACCCTTTCATTCGACGGCGATGCGCGAAAACTCACCATGAAAGAGATGGAACTCATTAAATTATTCTCAGAAAATACCAACAAGGTGCTGAACCGTAATGAAATACTGGAACGGGTGTGGGGATCGAACGATTATTTTTTGGGCCGAAGTCTCGATGTGTTCATTTCAAGGCTGCGCAAATACTTTAAACCCGATCCGAACATCAAAATCATTAATCTGCATGGCATTGGATTTCGGTTTTCGCTGAAAAAAGAAGAAAATACTTAACCAAAACAAAAGAAAAGGCTTTCCCGTTTGGAGGAATTAAAAAAACAACTATTTTTGCAGTCCGAAAAAACAAGACAGGTAATACAACAAAAGTAAATAGCAATGAAAAGGACATTTCAGCCATCGAACAGGAAGAGAAAAAACAAACACGGTTTCAGGGAAAGAATGTCAACTGCCAACGGCAGAAAAGTACTGAAATCCCGCCGTGCCAAAGGCCGGAAAAAACTGACAGTTTCAGACGAACCGAGGCATAAAAGATAATTTATACCTTACATTCTGATGAACGAAAAGGTAAAGAATCACAATTCTTTACCTTTTCGTGTTTATACAAACCGATCCTGCTTGTTTTTCCCTTATTTTTGTGCCCATATTTGCAAGGAAAAAATTGAATTATGAGTTTTAAGAGGTTTCTTACCAGCCGGACTTTCGTTGTCCAGTTAGTTTTTGCAGTCGTTTTGCTTGCCATGCTGATTTTTATCACCATGAAAGGACTGGAGAAATATACCCGGCACGGAGAATCGAATCCGGTACCCGACTTTTCGGGCATGCTGCCTGCCGAGGCTGCCAGAACGGCTCAAAGTCGTGATTTAAAAGTTGAAATCGTAGATTCCCTTTTTCTGGAAGAAGCTGCACCTGGTGTGGTGGTTGACCAGATTCCCAGACCAGGACACGGGGTAAAACAAAACCGTACCATCTTTCTTACGGTTAACTCAGTGCACCCCGAAATGGTTACCCTGCCGCAACTGACTGATATCTCATTCAGGCAGGCCCAGGTTTTAATTGAAAATGCAGGTTTGCAACTTGGAAATATCTTATACCGGCCTTCGGAATACAACAACCTGGTTTTAAACGTGCAAATCGACTCTACCGATATTTTCCCGGGGAAACAGCTCCCCAAGGGCTCGCAAATCGACCTGGTGGTGGGACGTGAGCACGGAAACCAAACCACTCCGCTTCCCGATTTGGCCGGATTATCTGTTGAACAGGCTCAACTTATCCTGACTGACGCACTCTTGAATACCGGAGTAATCATTTACGATGAATCGGTTACCTCTTCCGAAGACTCGCTGAATGCCCGGATTTGGAGACAGCGGCCAACCCCGCAGACCTCAGGTACTGTTTTGCTGGGCTCTTCCGTCGATTTATGGGTGACGGCAGATTCCTTAAAAATAAGTGAAGCTTTGGGCCTGGAATTTTTTCAATAATCTGAAAATGGAAAAGTACCTGCCGGAAAACGAAGAGCCAGAAGAAGAAGGAATGTATGAACATTACCGTTTGACTGTCGATCAGGGACAGTCGATGGTGCGCATCGATAAATTCCTGAGCAACCGCATCGACAATGCTTCACGAAGCCGCATTCAGGCTGCTGCCGATGCCGGAAACATTCTGGCGAACAACACTCCGGTAAAAGCCAGCTACAAGGTAAAACCCGGCGACGAAATACGCATTGTGATGGATTACCCCCGCCGGGAACTAAAAATCATACCCGAAGACATTCCCCTGGATATTGTTTTTGAAGACGACCAGCTGATTGTTTTAAATAAACCACCCGGACTGGTTGTTCACCCCGGCCACGGAAACTACTCGGGCACCCTGGTGAATGCACTTGCATGGTACTATAAAGACCTTCCACTGTTTAAGAGCGAAGATCCCCGCCCGGGATTGGTTCACCGGATTGACAAAGACACTTCGGGGCTTATGGTGGTGGCAAAAACCGAACGGGCAAAAAACAAGCTGGCGTTGCAGTTTTATGAAAAAACCAGCGAACGAAAATACCAGGCCCTCATCTGGGGAATTCCCAAAGAAAATGAAGGTACAATAGAAGGAAATATTGGCAGAAGCCTCAAAAACAGACAGGTTTTTACGGTATTCCCTGAAGGTGATTTTGGAAAACCGGCAGTTACACACTACACCGTTCTGAAACCCATTGGTTATGTGAGCCTGGTGGAATGCCGGCTCGAAACCGGAAGAACCCATCAGATAAGGGTGCACATGAAATATTTAAACCACCCGCTGTTTAACGATTCCACCTATGGTGGCAATGCAATTTTAAGGGGAACCACATTCTCCAAATACAAACAGTTTGTTCAGAATTGCTTTAAATTGCTGCCCCGCCAGGCTTTACATGCCAAAACGCTGGGGTTTAACCATCCGGTAACCGGGAAAAAATTGCGGTTCGATTCGGAACTGCCCGGCGACATGGCTTCGGTAATTGAAAAATGGGAAAACTACATAGCAACCAGGTATGAATAAAAAACCAAATATTGCAGTAATTGCCGGAGGAGACTCGTCGGAGTTTGTAGTTTCGGTGAAAAGCGGCGCCAATGTGTTGGCCGCAATCGATACAGAAAAGTTCACCCCCTGGCTGGTGCAAATACGGGGCGATGAATGGATTGTCCTTCAGAATGAAGCAAAACAGGCAGACATCGATAAATCCGATTTCAGTTTTTCCCTGAATGGCAAAAAAATAAAAATCGATTTTGCATGGATTACCATTCACGGCACCCCCGGAGAAAACGGAATACTGCAAGGGTATTTCGATTTACTGCAAATCCCTTACTCTACCAGTAACCTCCACTCTTCATCGCTTACCTTCAATAAATGGTTCTGCAACAACTACCTGAAAAGTTTTGGAATAAAAATGGCCCGTTCGGTTTTGCTGCCGAAAGGTGAAAAAATTAACAGCGCCGAAATCATTAAAAAACTGGGGCTGCCGCTTTTTGTAAAACCCAATGCCGGGGGATCGAGCTTTGGAATTACAAAGGTAAAAAGCGAAACAGATCTGCTGCCGGCAGTTCAAAAAGCATGGGAAGAAAACTCCGATGCCCTGGTGGAAGAATTCATCGAAGGTACCGAATTTACCTGCGGTCTGTTGAAAACAGGCAGTAAAAAAATGGTCTTCCCGGTAACAGAAGTTATTCCTAAAAATGAATTCTTCGACTTTGAAGCCAAATATACCCCCGGAGCCACCGACGAAATAACACCTGCCCGGCTTCCTGACGACTTGTATGAAAAATGCCGGCAGCTCAGTTCCGATATTTACGACCTCTGTCAATGCTCTGGAATTGCAAGGGTTGATTATATCCTGAAAGAAAATGAGTTTTATTTTCTGGAGGTGAATATTACGCCCGGAATGACATCCACCAGCTTTATTCCACAGCAGATTAAGGCCATGGGACTTACCCTTACCGAAATTATTACACAAGTGATTTCAGAAGGACTGCAAAGAGAATAAACATTTGTGGATAAAATAAGTTAACAACTAAACCCCGCCAGATTTGTGTGCCCCCACCCTTATTTTGTAATTTAGTGGCCTCAAATTTTTACATTAAATTTTACAGAAAAACGGAAAAAGAATGGCTACTGACAACAAGAAAAAGACACAAAACCGCTCACAGGCAAAAACGGGAATGACCATTGATGAAATTAATGCCCAGTACGGAAAATTGCCCCCACAGGCAACAGAAGTTGAAGAAGCTGTTTTGGGCGCACTTATGCTCGAGCGGGATGCCTATGTTACCGTAGCCGACATTATCGATACCTCCAGCTTTTACAAAGAAGAGCACCAGAAAATTTTTGAAGCCATTAAAGAGTTGTCAACCAACGAAAAACCGGTTGACCTGCTCATGGTTACCCAGGAGTTGAAAGACCGCGATCAGCTGGACGAGGTTGGTGGACCGGGCTACATTACCCAGCTCACGCGCAGGGTGGCCTCAGCTGCCCATATCGAATTCCACTCCCGCATCATTGCACAGAAATTCATACAGCGCGAGCTCATCCGGGTTTCTTCCGAAATTCAGGGAAAATCGTACGACGACACCATGGATGTGGATGATTTAATCGATTTCTCCGAATCATCGTTGTTCCAGGTTGCTGAACGAAACATTAAAAAAGAGACCCGCCCCATAAAACCGGTACTCAACGAAGCCATTGTGCAAATTGAAAAAGCCCGGCAACGAAAAGACGGTTTGAGTGGTGTGCCATCGGGCTTTACTGCCCTCGACCGAATCACCTCGGGCTGGCAAAAAACCGACCTGATTATTATTGCAGCACGTCCGTCAATGGGGAAAACCGCCTTTGTGCTGAGCATGGCGCGCAACATGGCTGTCGATCACAACCGGTCGGTAGCCGTTTTCTCGCTCGAAATGTCGTCCATTCAGCTGGTAAACCGCCTAATTGCAGCCGAAACCGAACTGGGCAACGATAAACTGAAAACCGGCCGCCTCGAAAATTATGAATGGGAACACCTGAACCGAAAGATTTCAGCCCTCGAAAAAGCACCCATTTTCGTTGACGATACGCCTGCCCTTTCTATTTTCGAGTTTCGGGCAAAATGCCGCCGACTGAAAATGCAACACGACATTCAGGTGGTTATTGTGGATTACCTGCAGCTGATGACTGCCGGAACCGACAACCGCGGCAGCAGGGAACAGGAAGTAAGCACCATTTCACGTTCGTTAAAAGCCATTGCCAAAGAGCTGAACATTCCCATTCTGGCGCTTTCGCAGCTAAACCGGTCGGTTGAATCGCGCGAGGGAAAACGCCCGCAGCTTTCAGACCTGCGTGAATCGGGCGCCATTGAGCAGGATGCCGATATTGTTACCTTTATTCACCGGCCCGAGTATTACGGAATGACCGAAGACGACTCCGGCAACTCGCTGATTGGCGTTGCAGAAATCATTATTGCCAAACACCGGAACGGAGCTACCGGCGATGTGCATCTGGCATTCAAAAAAGAACTGGCCAAATTCAGCGATATGGAAACCAACTTCAGCGATGGATTTGACAGCGCAAAAACATTCAGTTCGAAAATGAATGAGGATGTGGAAGAATCGGTTGGCGCCGGCATTTCATCGAACCGCAGTTTCGACGCTTCCGGCAGTACAGACCGAGCTCCGTTTTAGATTTCTGTAAACTTATTACCTTTGTTGTTTGTAATAATACAACAAAGTAAAGGAAACAGAAATGAGAAATAAAGTCTTTTTAGCGGTTGCTTTTTTTGCATTTTTTCTTCAGGCACAAGCCATTCAGCTGCTGATACCCATGGACGATACGCAGCGTAATCACCTAAAATCGTATGGTGTTGCCTACTGGGTTTTGCAGCGCGATGCAGAAGTAAAATGGCTGCTCAATTACCGGGGCGGCAGTTTTCTCATGCAACACCACCCCGAAATTGAAAACGAATGCGTGGTTAGAGGTGTTACTTTTGAAACCATCACCGATGCTCAGGCTTCGGCTATTCTGAACGAAATTGCACAGCCCGAGGTAAATCAGGATGCCGTTAGTATGAACAAAGCGCCGAAAATTGCCGTTTATACACCGCCCAACAAACTTCCGTGGGACGATGCGGTTACCCTTGTACTTACTTACGCCGAAATTGAATACGACAAAATTTATGACGAAGAAATTCTAAACGGCGAACTATCGAAATACGACTGGCTTCACCTGCACCACGAAGATTTTACCGGACAATTCGGGAAGTTCTGGAGAACTTATCAGCACATGCCCTGGTACCAGGAAGAGGTGAGGATAAACCGGGAAACGGCTGAAAGGCTGGGCTTTTTAAAGGTTTCTGAAATGAAATCGTTCGTTACCCGCGAAATTAACAATTACGTTACCAATGGCGGCTTCCTGTTTGCCATGTGTGCCGCTACCGATACGTACGACATTGCCCGTGCTGCAACAGGGTTAGATATTGTAGGCCCCATGTTCGACGGCGACCCGGCCGACCCTCACGCCTGCGATCATCTGGATTTTTCCAGAACATTTGCATTTGAAAATTTTCAGCTCGAAATGGATCCGAATGTGTATGAGTTTTCCGATATCGACGCTACCAATCACCGACATGTTTCGCGAGAGAACGACTTTTTTACCCTTTTCGAATTTTCGGCCAAATGGGATCCCATCCCAACCATGTTATGCCAGAACCACCGGAATATGATTAAAGGATTTATGGGACAAACCACAGCCTTCAGAAACGAAGTGATTAAACCCAATGTGTTGATTCTGGGTGAAAACAAACCTGCCCGCGAAGCCCGATACATACACGGGGAACAGGGAAAAGGGTTCTGGACCTTTTACGGCGGCCACGACCCCGAAGATTACCGCCACCTGGTTGGCGACCCGCCCACCGATTTAAACCTGTATCCCAATTCGCCCGGATACCGGTTAATTCTGAATAATGTGCTGTTTCCGGCAGCAAAGAAGAAGAAAAGAGAGACATAAACTGTTTTACAATAAAAGTTTTATTACAAAACTCCATATCAGGGAAAAGTCAGTCAATTACCATTTTTGTCGCTTACTATTTATCAGCATAAAAACCTTATTTTCAATTCCTGACTTAGTAAAATAGCAGAACCCCGGATTGACTCAAACCTTATTTCTTAATTTTGCAACTGATTCATAAAATTAGTTGATTAATACAAAAAGCCAAATAACCACATGGGAACTTTATTTCCACCACCTGTTTCAATATCGTCCGATGCAATCAGGTATTTTTCCAAATGATTTACCTGGGAGGAAGTTTTACCTTTACCTCCAACTTCAACGGTATAATCATTGAAAATAAAATCTCCCTCTTTCGGTGAATTGACTTCCAGGCCGGCGTTAATCAATTGATTAAAAACAAATGTTTCACGAATGTTTCCAATATCCGGTTTTTCCCTGAGGGCATGGGCAAGATTTGTGTTCTCCAGAAATATTTTATCGGGTTTTTGCAAAGTGGAAACACCTTTCCCATCCGAACTTAAAGTATTTAATAATCTGGCATCTTTTAACTGGTAAATATACTGATAAACACTGTCGCGGCTTAAATCGAGTTTTCGGGCAAGGGCAGCAATATTAGGTTTAAATGGAACAGATTCTGCGATTACACCCAATAATCTTTTTACTTTATTGGCAGTACCCGAATTATAAGCGGCAATATAGGCTAAATCAGAATCTATAACAGTATTTATTATCTGGGTCAGTTTTAAAAAAAAGGTATCATCACCTTCAATAAAAAAGGGCAGATAACCAATTTCCAAATATTTACGAAAAGCAGGAAGTGGTCTTAATTTGTTCGTGATTATCCGGCTTACATCAAGGTGATTTTTTATAATATCTTCGATGCTGACTCTTTCAAAATCTGCATGACCGGCAAATTGTAAAAATTCCCGAAACGACAATCCCGCCAGCATATAGCTTACAACCCTTCTGCTCAAATCGGCCTCACCCCTGAAAATATCCAATGCCGAGGAAGCGGAAAAAATAATTTGCATTTCTGGTAATCCATCGTAGATATTTTTTAATTCAACTGACCAGTTTTTATACTTGTGAACTTCATCGATTATCAGAATTTTACCTCCTTGCTTATACCAGTCGTTGGCCGTATCAAGAAGCGTATGATTATAAAACCAGGTGTGATCGGCTGTAACATACAAGGCAGTTGAAGGCAGTCCCAGGTCATACTTGAGATGTTGTAACAACAATGTAGTTTTACCAGTTCCGCGCATACCTTTTACAGCAATCATACGTTGATTCCAGTTTATGTGCTTATGCAGATATCGCCTGAAATCATTTTTTACCGGTCGCAACAAATTCTCCTGAAATTCAAATAATATATCCATTTATGTCGATTCCTTTCGACAAATATAAATAATTTATGTCGATTCCTTTCGACAGAAGCAAAATTTTATTCTATTGAATTCATGAAGGAATGATTAACATCAATATCTCTTTTCGCCCGGCTACCGGTTAATCCTGAATAATGTGCTGTTTCCGGCAACGAAAAAGAAGAAACGGGAAACCTAAAAAATACAACAGCAATCCACTTTAGAAAAATAGGCGGATTGCTGTTGGGTATAAAAAAGTTTCAATCTATCTCAGAATTATTGCAGTACAACAATTGTCAATGCAACCATTCCAGTAATAAATAATTTTATCAATCATTCTTCACAAAAACAACCGGCCATCCTCCAAAACTTCCGGCGGCCACTGTATGTGTTGCTGTAATTGTGATGGATTTGTCATCCGGGTCAAAGCTGTTAGGACCATCCTCATTGTTTTGAGTCATGGTTATGTCACCATAGGTTGCATGAATAGCCCCTGTAGCCTGACTTGCAAAAGTTACACCGTTGGTGCACCCGTCGAGTTTAATTTTAAGTGAACCTCCATTCCCGTCTCCCGTCCAATACGAAAGGGGTCCACTTATTATCAAACCGAACAATGGGTCTGCCGGGTCTCTGGAGATGGTACAAGAACCTGAATCATCACCATCCCACACGGTATAACCCCCGGTAAACTCATCCAAATCCAACGGACAGTAGGGAGACAAATCTACCTCTAAAGCAAAAGGTTCGCTCTTCACGCCTCCCATTGTGGTCTCTGTTACTGTAATAGTAACTGTTGTAGCTTCGCTCACCTGCGGAAAAACAATTTTAGCTTTTCTGCCTTTGAAACTTCCATCGTCAATCACTTCAAGAATAGTTGTTCCGCCTGAGGCACTCCACTCCAGAGTTGATCCGCCCCTGAAATAGGAAGCTGAGTATTCCACCGGAAATTCAGAAAGGCCATGCCCTATGGTGTTGCCTGGGCCATTTAGCCCTAACACTTTTGGAACAATTGCATTGTAATCGTAAGCTTCCTGTGCAGCTTCGATTGGTGGTGTGGTACACGAAGAAATAATGAGTACCAAACTTAACGTTATGGCTGATAAACCGACTATTATTTTTTTCATAATATTCATATTAACAATTTGTTATCTAAATTAATAATCATTAATTAATCCCAGCCGCCATTGCTGTAATCAACACCGGCAGTTCCCGTGCCGGGACCAAAAGTGTAGTAATCCATAAGCATTACATCGAGCTGAGATCCGGTGATGGGAAGATGTAAAATGGTTCCCGGTTGTAATTTGTTCTCTTTCCTCATCTGGAAATACTCATTTCCCATACCGGTAAGCATTAACTCAATCATCCTCTCGTAGTGTATGGCATCGGCTATCTGCGCTTCATTGGCAGGCAACGGAGGCAGATTACCCCGGGTGACCCGTGCAGAAGCATTCATAACGTCGGCTGCTTCCTGCACTTTTCCTGTACGAAGAGCAGCTTCGGCAATCAAATAGTCATTTTCAGCTTTCCTGAATTCAGGCATGGGTTCAGTCCATGTGGAAAGATACTGATCAAGCCTCTTAAACCGGTAAGAAGAAAAATGATAAAACCCTCTTTCAGCTCTGAAAGGACAGGAGCTTAAATATTGAAAATCGGATTCAAGGCGTGCATCGGCAGAGGCAGCTTTCCCATCATTGGGTAAATCGGAAAACAGACCGGAGGTAGGGAACCGTGCCGGCATATCTGGATCCATCAGATTGATAACATACATATCGACCTGAGCCCAGCCGGTATAAACACTATATGTTTGATACAACGAATACCAGACAATATCATCTGCCAAAGGAGCGAAGTCTTTTTGTATCCCGTTTTTGGAATAAGTATAAACCTTATTCCAGTCGGTGGCATTGTCTTCCGTTTTGTTACGGGCGCTGAAAACCAAAAAACGTGCAGCATAGGAGCTTGCCAGTTGTGCAAATTCAGCACTACTCCAGGGCTCACCCGGAATCCAATCAGCAGGAATAGTAAAAGAATTGGCTTTACTTATTTCGATGGATTTATCGAGGCTTGCAATCGCTGCAGCCACCATATCGGCATAAGGCGACGGTTCAATTTCCTGAGTCATATCGGTTTCATGAGTAACAATAAATCCTTTATCGTATAGCAGTCCCGCATAGCCCAGGGTTAATCCCTGAACAAAATAAGCAACTGCATTTACCATAGGTGTTGAGCCATCATCCATTTCAACATTATTATTAATGGTTTGCATCAACACATCGTTTGCTGAAGACAAAGCAGAATAAATCCAGTTGTAATATGTTTCAAAATGCGACGCATTGGAATAGGAAGGCTTGTTATTAAATACCAACCGGGGTTCATTACCAAAATCCTGCATACCGGCATTTCCATGAGAACAAGTACCTGCATCAGATGTTGTCCAGAGCGCCAACCCAGGTCCCTGATAAGCGTGGTTCGTCATAAACCAGGTGTTAATAAGACCTCCTGCCACCCCTTTTATGTCACTTGGTTGTGAGAATGCCGTATCGAAGTCGGGATCATTCAAGTTCTCCACAATCAGGTCTTCACATGCTGTTATTGCAAAAACAGTGAACAGCGTTACTAATATATATCTTACTTTTTTCATTTCTATATCCATTAAATGTTTAAAACTTCAATTCTATTGAGGCCGAAAAAGACCGGAAATTCGGATAGCCCATAAAATCATAAGCAAAAATCTGAGTTCCGTCGGTAGTACCAACTTCAGGGTCGAAGCCTGAATAGTTGGTAAAGGTGAGCAGATTTCTTCCAATTACAGAGAATTTAGCGCCTTTCACAAATCCAATACCTGCCCTGTTCAAAACGGATTGGCCAAGATTATAAGAAATGGCCAACTCACGCAGTTTCACATACGTTCCGTCTTCAACCCAAAAATCGTTAAAATCATTCACATCATAAAGAGCCTTGTAATAATCAATGGTTTTCTTTTGGTTTTCAGGCTTTCCTGCCTGGTCCATGATTCCGTGCCTGTCGTCGCGGGTAAGCCACTGGGCCGTTTTGTTGTAAATATCGCCACCTTGTTTCCAGTCGAAAAGTACATAAAGCGAAAGCCCTTTGTACATTAAGGTGTTGGAGAATCCTACTTTAAAATCAGGATTGGCATTGCCTGTTTTCACAAAACCAAGATTTCCTTCATCATCCATTTGTTTTACGGGCTTTTCTTCCGCAGTGCCTTCCGTGCCAAATGGTATAACATATCCGTCACTGTTAATGGTGTAATCATCCATGTCACCAGCCATAAATTCAATTTGTTGAGCCAGTTCATCCATCGATCT
Source organism: uncultured Mariniphaga sp. (assembly GCA_964559175.1). Taxonomy (GTDB): domain Bacteria; phylum Bacteroidota; class Bacteroidia; order Bacteroidales; family Prolixibacteraceae; genus Mariniphaga. The sequence continues at coordinate 20,800 of CAZLGT010000074.1, forward strand.
CAAAAAATGAGTACCATACATTACACCGAAGGTTTCACCCTCGCGAATATAGAAAGCCTTAAATGCTTCCTGACCCTCTGGTCCTGTTTGGTAGGGAGGAATATTCAATTCGGTAATTGTATTCCGGTTACGGTCGAATACAATATTGGCGCTCCATGAAAAATCTGCAGTTGTAACAATTTTTGCATTCAAAGAAGCCTCAATGGTGTTGGATTCAAGCGTTCCGGCATTTACCCACTGGGTACTCCAGCCCATGGCATAAGATGCCTGGGGCGCCTGCAGAAACTGGTCGGTTGTAACGCCGTTGGCATAAACTGCACTAAAGCTGAACCGATTCAGAAAATCGACATCAAGTCCCACCTCGAACTCACTTGTGTGCGACGGTTTCAAATCTTTATTTCCCTTGGCTGATTTGGAAGCAACTCCGCCACTTACCGACATAACCTCGTACTGAGCCGAGAAAGGAGGCCTTTGCCCGGCAGTACCGTAAGCGGATCTCAGTTTCAATTCCTGAATGCCGCTGATTGAAACATCTTCGGAAATTCTCCAGGCACCGGAAACCCGGTAATAGGGCTGCCATCTTTCATTTTCACCAAACAGAGATGAACCATCGTAACGGTACATTCCGTCAAAAATGTATTTATCCTTATAGTCTAAATATAAAATAGCAAAAATGTTGTTGGAAACAATCTGACTCTGGTAGGATGTATTGGTTTTATTTCCTTTAATGGCATCGAAACTTGGAATTCCGGCAACCCCAAAGTCATATCCGGTAGTAGAAAAACTAAAATAATCTTCGTTTTCATACAGGAAGCTACCTTTCGCCCGGATATTAATATCCCCAATCCGCTCAGAATAGAATAGATTGGCTGCTGCCCGTTCTGCGAAAAGTTTTGTACCATATTTATAATACATACCTTCAGAATATTGAAATCCGGCACCACCTCTTTCATAGGTATCATAAGGCTGATATTGTGTATTCATCTGGTTCGCCCTTTCAAAAGAATATTCACCTCTAAATCTAACAGCATTTGTTAGGTCCCAGTTAAGCGCATAGCTACCCATAAAACGCATCCATTCGGAATCATTTTCCTTTTTCCAGAGATTATAAAGCGGGTTTTCGGTGGTTGTTTCCCAGGGATCGGGCAAAAAGACATAAGGTTGCCCGTCGGGGTTTGGATTTCCAAGGTTTACATCGGGAGCAGTAAGCAACAGGTTAAAGAAAATACCACCGTTGTATTTACTGTCTCCGCCCGGATAATTTTGGTGAGTTTGCACAAAAACATTACTGGCCGAAATATTAAACTTTTCAGAAATGTGGTGATCGATATTTGCCCGGTAACTCCTCCTGTCAAAACCATCGGTATCGAATAGAATTCCACGGTGCTCATAGTTTTCAAAAGAAATCAGGTAGTTTGTTCTTCCCGTATTGTTTTGAATACTTACATAATTGGTATAAAAATCATTTCCAGTGTAAAATTCCTCCTGGTTATCGAAATAAACCGCATACGGATTATCCATGTATCTATCTGCCTTAAGCTGGCGCGCACCCTGGAGAGATCCCCAACCACCGCTGTATCCTTCGGGATAAGTTACACCTTCAAATTTGGTAAACGTATTGAAACTTTGCCAGTCGGAGGCAAGTAGATAGGCATGCGATTTGGCTAAATCATACTTAGTGGCTACCTGGTTTACACCATATTCGTTCCGAACTGTTATTACAGTTTCGTTTAATCCCAAACCTTTTCCGCGTTTGGTTGTCACTACAATTACGCCGTTGCCTGCACGTGAACCGTATAAGGCAGCGGCAGAAGCTCCTTTCACAACTTCAATTGACTCAATGTCATCCACATTGATATCCTGAAGTTTTCCCTCCATTAAGCCGCCATCCACGATGATGAGCGGATCCTGGCTTCCGGCAATCTGTGTTGCCCCCCTTACAAGAATAGTTGAACTGGACCCGGGTTCACCTGTTGAATTTACAACGGTAACACCTGCCATTTTCCCTTGCAGGGCAGAAGCTGCCGAGCTGGCAGGAACTTCTTTTAAATCTGCTTCACTTACCCTGCCAACTGAAACAGCAAGTTTTTTTCGGGGAGTTTCAGCAGAAACCCCGGAAACAATTACCTCGTCGATACCAAAAATGTCAGGATCAAGAACAATTTCATAATTTGTACGGGAGTCAAGTACTAAAATAGCAGTCTTCAACCCTACAAATGAAATAATCAATCTTCTTGCATCCTCAGGGACTTTCAAAGAAAACTCCCCGTCAATGTTTGTAACTGTCCCCAGTGTAGTGCCTTCAACTACCACTGAGGCTCCCGGCACGGTGGTACCGTCTCCGGAGTTTGTTACAACACCCGAGATGTCTCTCGTTTGTGCATTAAGCAATTGTACTCCCAAAAAAAAGGCAATTGCAAATAAAAACGTGAACTTTTTCATAAAAATAGTTTTAAATTAAACAGCATAAAAATTTCAATTTTCACATAAATATTTCAGTTTCTTTTTTAGGCAAAAAAGGTCAGGAGGAATAAGTAATCTACGAAGGGTAATTGTAAATAAGAAGAGTGAGTTCCTCCTGACCATGGATATATATTCTATTAACCTGAAAACAATATTGATTTGATTTTCCTGAATACCGGAAATAATTTCGATTTATTCATAAAAAACGGTTTTAAGTTAGCAATTAAACAGCATTAAAATTTATACAACAATAAAGAATTTCCCCCAAAACCCTTTATGTATCTATGATTTTATATTTTTTTTTACCCCTCAACAAACATTCAATACAAAAAAACAAATTTTTGTTAAAAAATATTAAAGACAAATTTTAAAAAAAGATTTGAATAAACAAATAATTATCATATATTTTTTAAAATATTTTAATGCCTTGCCCAGGTTTTAAAGTAAAGAAATTAGCTCCAAAAGGGATTTGACAACATAAAATTTATCTTTAAACAGTTTTACCCGGGTATCAAACCTACTTATTTGATGGTTTCCTGAATCAAATAATATGGCATCAATCCCAAAATTAAGTGCTCCCATAATGTCAACATCGGGATCGTCGCCTATCATCAGACTCGTTTTTTTTCTTGCATTGGCCGACTTTATGGCGTACTCAAATATTTCCTTCGATGGTTTGGGCGCTTTTACATCTTCCGAAATGAAGACTTTGTTAAAATACGGTATAAGGCCTGAAAGTTCCAACTTTTTATGCTGCACCTCCCTAAACCCGTTGGTAATGATAAAAAGCAAATAGCCTTTCGATTTTAAGTATTCCAGCAACCGGATCGTCCCCGGAACCAAATGCGTTTGTTTTGACATTTCACTCAAATAAACCGAGTTCATTTCAACCGGATCAACCTTCCCAATGCTCAAATCATTCAAGGTTTTCTGAAACCGTAGCCGTTTCAGTTCATTTTTATGAATATTCCCATCACGGTATTCCTGCCAAAACCGTTTATTGTGTTTTGAATAGGTGTCGAAAAACAACTGGAATTCAATATTTTTCTCGGCGAGACCAAAGCTGTGAAAGGTTTTTTGCATGGCATCAAAGGAATTTTTCTCAAAATCCCAGAGGGTATTGTCGAGGTCGAAAAAAAGG
>CAZLGT010000075.1:0-24159 GCA_964559175.1 uncultured Mariniphaga sp.
GTCGAAAGCCGGACAGGGCTCAGTGGTAGTCCGCCAGCCGGCGGATCCCAGACTGAGGGGTACAGAATAAAAAATAAAATAAAAGCGGGAGTAGCTCAGTGGTAGTCCGCTAGTCAGCGGATCCCAAGCTGAGGGTCGCGGGTTCGATCCCCGTTTCCCGCTCTGAAAATGAAAGACTTGCAAGATGGAATTTGCAGGTCTTTTTTATTTGCACCAAAATTTGCACAATTTTTAGTTTCTATTTTTTGCAGCTCATTGGTAGTCGGCCAGCTGACGGATTCCAGGCTGAGGGTCGCGGGTTCTGCCGAAGGCATCACTATGTGGGATTCCCGTTTCCCGCTCGCTGAAAATGAGAGAGTTGGATTTAATTCTGGCTCTCTTTTGTTTTGCGAGTTGAGCTTGGCTAAAACAAATGATGTTTTATCATTCTATTTTTTTTTAAAAAGTAGCAATAGAAAAAAAATAATGTTATTTTTAAAAAAAAATAAAAAACTATTATAATTCGAAACCTATGAAAAACGATCGAAGGTCAATTACTTAATTTTTGTTGCCTTTTTACTCCAACCAAATTAAAATAATTATATACCAGATAACCTTTTTAATTTGACCACTGAGTATGTAAATATATTTATTTTAACATTTATTAATTAACTGGAGACCAGAAACCAATAGTCAAACGGGGCGGAACCGAAAAGCCAAACGAGTAGGAAAAAAATTCGAAGAAATGAAAAAATTGAATTTACTCACTTTCGCTTTTATCTCATTGTTTTTGTTATCAGCGCCATACGTTTCAAGCCAGGAACAAACAAAGAAAATTGTTTATACCACATTAGATGTAAAACAAAATTATGAGATTATTCAAATAATTGCTGCAGCAGAAGATATTATTGGATCATCAGGGTTAAAGTATAGTGCAGTTGAAAAAGCCTATAATGCTGCATGGGATAAATTAATGAAAACAGCAGAATCTGTTGGAGCTGATGCTGTAGTTGGGGTTAGGGTAGAAATGGAAAACATGAACGCCCAGATTGTGGGGCGTCTTTTAATATATGGAACAGCAGTAAAATATGTTGAATAACTGATTCTTAAATAAATAGCATAATTTCAAATCACAAAAAACTTTTTACCATGAAAAAAAACTTTTTTTACATTTCTATTGCATTATTAACTACTTTTATTTTATCTAGTTGTGCAGTTCACTCTGGCTTTATGAACGATAGTGCTGCATTAAGTTCAAATAATTTTAAAATGGTCAGGTACGCAGAAGGAACGGCGTCAACAACTAAGATTTTTGGATTAGGAGGGTTAGCTAAAAATGCCTTGGTGGCAGAAGCAAAAAAGGATTTGATTCAAAATAATCCACTAAAGGAAGGTCAGACATTAGCTAATGTTACAGTTGATTTTAAAAATAGTTTTATAGTTTTTGTGATGAAAACAAAAGTGACTGTAACCGCTGATATTGTTGAATTTAAGGAATGAGATACAAACTAAAACTATGATCGTATGATTCGTATTGGAATTTTTATTGGATTGATTTTTTTACTTGGGAATTTTGCAGTTGCTCAAAAAATCGGTCCAATTACTACAGAACCCAAAACCAATTCCAAAGAGATTAATCAAAAAGGTAAAGAAGTTGTCCTTAATTTAAAAAATGGATATTCTGTAAAAGGTGTGATTGTAAATCAAACCGAACAAGTTGTGAGTATCCGAACAAAAAGTGGAGAAGTTTTTGATTATTCGATAGAGCAAATTGAGAGTACTTCAGCTTTAGGAAATGATGTAATTTCAAGTAAAAATGAAAAGCGGTCTTCTGGAATTGGTTCGAAAGAAAACATTGTTTTTAATAAAGGTGACAAAATTCTAAATGCCGGTTTTGGATTTGGAGGAAAGTTTTATCGCGATTATTTTTATCAAACCAATAAAATTCCAACAATTATTGCATCTTATGAAATAGGAGTTAAAGATGAGTTGTTTGATAGAAACAGTTCATTAGGCATTGGAGCAATGAGTGGTTTTGCGGCTGAGTGGAATAATGAATATAACTACAGTTCGAATTATTTTTTCCTTGGAATAAAAGGAGCCATACATTATCAACTTATAGAGAATTTAGACACTTACGGTGGATTAATGTTAGGATTGGAGTTTATGGGTGTGAATTCAATTCGATCGAATGAATTAACACAGTCATTTTTGTTGGGTGGTCGCTATTTTTTATCGGAAAAAGTGGGAGGATGTCTTGAATTTGGAGTAGGTCTGTTAACTTATGGTAGTATTGGAATTGCAATAAAATTATAAATGGCACTTGGCTTTTTTTTAATGATTTGACACATATCACTCCACCGAATTCCCGTTCAGGGTTTCCATAATTTCCTTGAAGCTTTCGATTCCTGATTCGAGGTTTTCAATGATTTCGCTGGCCAGAATATCGGGGTCTGGCAAGTTGTCCAAATCGGTGAGGCTTTTGTCTCTGAGCCAGAAGATGTCCAGATTGGTTTTGTCGCGTGCAAGAATTTCCTCGTAGGAATATTTGCGCCATCTGCCTTCAGGGGTAGTTGAGCCTGTCGAAACTTCGCTCCATGTTTCAGTGCGTTTATGCCGGTTGCCCGGATTGTACAATTTGACAAACTTTTCCAAATCTGCGGAAGTCATTGGCTTCTTTTTCAGGGTGTGGTGTACGTTGGTGCGGTAATCGTAAAACCACACTTCTTTGGTTTGAGCTTCTTTGCTGGCAGGTTTGTTATCGAAAAACAACACATTTGCTTTTACGCCCTGTGCATAGAATATTCCGGTGGGCAAACGTAAAATGGTGTGCAGGTCGGTGGTTTTCATCAGTTGTTTACGCACTTCTTCACCTGCACCGCCTTCAAACAACACATTATCGGGCAATACCACAGCTGCCTTACCGGTAACTTTCAGCATGGATTTGATGTGCTGCAAAAAGTTGAGCTGCTTGTTGGACGTGGTTTCCCAGAAATCCTGACGGTTGTAGCTCAAATCTTCTTTTTCGGTTTCCCCTTCCTCGTTGGTAACGGTGTAGCTGCTCTTTTTACCGAAAGGCGGATTGGTGAGCACATAATCGTACCTGCTGCCGCTTTCTGCAACCAGCGCATCGTTGGGTGAAATATTCGATTCACCATCAATTTCACCAATATTGTGCAAGTACATATTCATCAAACACAACCGGCGGGTATTGGCTACAATTTCATTCCCGTAAAATGTACTGGTTTTCAGGAATTCCTTTTCATCGCGGTCGAGCTGGTGGTTGGTGGTAATCCAGTCGTAGGCAGCCAGAAAGAACCCACCGGTTCCACAGGCTGGGTCTGCAATGGTGTGCATGGGTTGGGGCTGAATACATTTCACCATGGTTTTAATAAGCGACCGGGGTGTGAAATATTGTCCTGCTCCTGATTTGGTATCTTCTGCATTCTTTTCCAGCAACCCTTCGTAAATTTTACCTTTAATGTCGGCTCCCATCAGCGACCACTGTTCTTTGTCGATGAGGTTAATCACGCGGGCAAGTTTGGCAGGGTCCTGAATTTTGTTCTGGCTTTTGGTGAAAATCTGGCCCAAAATGCCTTTTTCGGTACTCAGGCTGCGGAGTAACTGGTTATAGAATGCTTCCAGTTCTGCTCCCCGTTTTGACGAAAGGTTTTCCCAGTTGCACAGTTCGCTGTCCGGAATTTCATTTCCTTCCACATCTTTCAGGCGTGGAAATTCCAGTCCTTTGTTGTAAGGCGGTTTGTTTAGCTCATCGGCCATTTTCAGGAAAAGCAGATAGGTGATTTGTTCCAGATAATCGCCATAGCTTACCCCATCGTCACGCAGTACCCCTGCGAGGTTCCATATTTTTGAAATGATTGCTGAGTCGGTCATTATTTATTCCGGTTTAAAATGCTTATTACTAACTTTTTTACTGTTTCGACTTCCTCCGTTTTGCTGTTGGCAATAAAAAGAGTGAGGGCTGCCAGTGTGTTGTTGTCAATTACGGGCACATTATCATCGTTTTTCAGGGCTTTATTTTGCTCCAGAAAATAGATAAAACAGGCTGCTGCAATGCGTTTGTTCCCATCAACAAACGAATGATTTTTGGTGATAAAATAGAGCAAATTGGCTGCCTTTTCCTCAATGGACGGATAAAGTTCTTTGCCGGCGAAGGTTTGTTTTATTTGGTTGATTGAACTGTTAAAACTTTTGTCTTTGGGTTTGGCGAAAATATCCGACTGAAATTCAGCATACATGTTACGAATTAATTGCATGTATTCATCGTAGGTGGGAATTACAGCTTCGCGAATGGTTTTTCCTTTTAGGTCCAATTGCTCATGGTCGTAATCATCCAGTAAGGCAAGGCCTTTTGAAAAAATTGTGAATATCTGTTTGTTTTTTTCATCGGTGGCTTCTTCAATTGCGCGGCTTAAAATACGAATACCTGTTTTCAGGTATTGCACCTCCTGCTGTTTTTGTGTCAGGCGTTTTTCATTGATGGCGTAACCCTGCATCAGGTAATCTTTAAGGCGTTGTGTAGCCCACTGGCGAAACTGTGTACCACGTTTAGAGTTTACCCGGTAGCCCACAGAAATAATCATATCCAGATTAAAGTGGTCAATGCTTCGCTGCACCTTTCTTTGACCTTCCTGCCGAACTATCCGGAATTTCCGGATAGTTGCTTCAAGCGTCAATTCATCTGTTTTGTATATGTTTTTAATATGTTCATTGATTGTTCGCACATCTTTATCGAAAAGCTCTGCCATTTGAGACTGGCTTAACCAAACTGTATCCGCATCAAACTGAACTTTTATCTCTGTTTGGTTATCAGCTGCCCTGTATATTTCAATTTTACTTTCCATGCTTCTCTTTTTTGATTTGTTCGAGAAGTACACTTGCCGGTTCATAATCCGCTTCCTGTTTGCATTTGGCTATTTCGGCTTCGCTTAACAGTTTGCCTTCAAAGGCTTTTCTCAGGATGCTTTGGCGCAGGGCTTCCGATTTTTCCAGTGTTTCAGTAATGCTTTGTTCTATTTTGTCGCAAACGGACAGGCGGGATTCGATTTCGCGGACGATTGCATGTTGTTCTGCAGGGGATGGAGGAAGAGGGAACTCAAAATTAAATAACTGCTTTTGGTTTATTGATGCCATTCCAACAGTCTGTTGAGCATTTGAATTAAAATATTCATTTGCTTTTATTAAGAACCAGTAATTTATATAATCTGAATTAACACGATTTAAATCAAGTCGAACTCTGATATTCTTACTTTCATAAATAACAGGTTCTATAAATCCCTTTATTGTTGCAGTCTTTCCAACAAGCTCTCTACTATTAACTCGATTAACGAGTAGATCTCCTTTAATCAAAGAATATTCATCAATATCCTGTTTTTCTAAAACCATTCTCTTAATATCAAACCAAAGAATTTTACCTTTATCAATATTATACATTCGCAAACAGGCAATTCCTTGTTCCCCATAAAAATTTGATGGTTTATATATTCCATTCTTCATAGATAATGTTACCTCTCCCAGCTTCACCCATTTCCAGCCCTCCGGCAATTCTCCTTCTTTTTCCTTTCTATTAGTGAAGTGTCCTTCAAATGCCTTTTTCAGCACGGCCTGCCGGTACACTTTGAGTTGCTCCTGTGCTTTTTTCAGGTCGGCTATTCCTTTATCGAGCGAAGTAAACAGGTTTTCGATTTTGGTTACAATGGCACGTTGGATGGGGAGAGGGGCGAGAGGAACTTCCAGTTTTTTTAAAATAGTTTGGCTAATATTGGGTTGTGCACCACCCGTTCCTTGTGAAATTAGTTTTTGTCTTCTGTTTAAAAGAAAATTGTACAAGTATTTGGATTCAATAACTTGACTTTTGAAAATACCACAAATTGCCTGATTTGTAGCAGCCTCAACGCCTAAAAATGCGAGTTTCCCAATGGTTGCACCATAAAGAGCAATTAACAAAGTACCTTCAGGAAAGATTTTAGCACTGGAATTTTTTATTGCATCTTCTGAAATATGTTCTTCCGTATCGTAAATAATTCCTTTGTCAAGTTCACCAGATTTAACCCAAGGAATTGCACCTTCATAAAATTCTTTATTTCTTCTTGAAGGAGTACCGCCTGAAGTAGTGAAACACACTTTCCCCAATTCTACTTTTACCCAATCTTCTCTCATTATGCAGCCAATACCTCGTTAAGTTCGTTAATAATTTCTTCCGTTTCTTTGCCAAACAGCTGGTGCATACCACCAAGTCCGCCATGCGCATCAAACGGGGTGTAATCCAAATCGTCCAGTTCAATGTGGTAACTGCTTACCACGTGGTCTTTAATCATGCGCAGCCACTCCATTTGCTCTGGTGTAAAGCGGTTGTGCTGGCCAGCGTTCTGTTTAAAAATCCAGTTTTGAAAATTCTCGTTAATGGTTTTGTCGAACGGTTTCAGTTCGCCATCAATACCACAGGCACGACGAATGAGTGATACCAGCGCAGTGAGTTCATCTTTGGGCTGTTTGCTTTTTACGTTTTCAAGCGTGGCATAGGCATTCCATACATAATCGGGTGCCAGCAGTGGTTTTTCCAGTTTCAGCTTTTCCATTACCTCCTTAATCATTTTAAAGGTAATGTTCCGGCGGTTGTAGGGCTGGTTATAAAAAATGCTTAAAGCCTGTATTTCATCTTTGTGTTTTTCCAAATACTCCGCAAAATCTCTTACTGTTTCTTTGGCTTTGTCCACCGAAAAGGAGTCCCATTCTGATTTGGTTACTGTGTCGATATTGATATGGTCAATAATCTGCTCATGTATTTTGCGCACATTTTCCAGATATTCATTGAGCTCACCGTTAAATGTGCATGCAGCCTGCCGGATTAATTCCTGTTGCGCTTCTTTTTTGGCTTCATCCAGTTTTGCAGGTGTGCGCTCCGCTTCAGGAACTGCATCCATTTTCTCCTGTGCTTTTTTCTCAATTTCATCAGGGTCGAAAGCTGTAATTAATTCTTTGGTAATTTGTTTCAGGTTTTTCCCGCCTGAGTATTCAAGCAACTTATCTTTTTCTTTATCGCTTATTTGTTTTTCCAGGCGTATTAACCGGTTGGAGAGCGAAAGAAACAAATCTTCTTCTTCCACACCCATTGTAACAGCCCCCAGTAAATCTTTCATCGACACAGTAGGTTTGCGTTCCAATGGTCGGCTGTCCGTCTTCTTCGATTTGGTTGCACCCACAGCATCAACAATTACAAAATGGGTTTTGCTGTTTGCCATACGGGTAACCTGCATTAATTTGTCTTTGTCAAGGGTTCGTGTTCCCCGCCCTTTCATTTGCTCAAAGTAATTGGTGCTTTTTACATCGCGCATAAACAGTAAAACTTCCAGCGGTTTTACATCTGTTCCTGTGGCAATCATATCTACCGTAACAGCAATGCGCGGATAATAGGAGTTGCGAAAACGATTGAGCACAGATTTGGGGTCTTCATCAATTTTGTAAGTGACTTTTTTGCAAAAATCGTTGCCCTCGTTGAATTCTTCCCGAATAATTTTTATGATATCATCGGCATGGCTGTCGGTTTTAGCAAAAACCAATGTTTTGGGCACCTCGTAATCCCCGTTTTCATCAATGCGGTTTGGGAATATCTCTGCTTTTAATGCCCTGCGAAACTCTTTTACGATGTTGCGAATCTGGCTGACATTTACCACCTTTCTATCCAAATCATTTCTTAAATATTCGGTGTCCTCATCTTCCTGCTGCCAGCGTTTCTGACGGGTGAGTTTATCTCTTCTGTCAACAAACCAGCCTGCCTTTACAACTTCTCCGTTTTGGCTTATATCGGTTTCAATGGAATACACATCGTAAGGCACATTCACCCCATCAGTAACTGATTCTTCGTAGGTATATTGGCTCACCACATTTTCATTGAAAAACCCAAAAGTGCGTTTGTCGGGTGTGGCTGTTAATCCAATTAAAAAAGCATCGAAATAATCCAACACCTGTTTCCAGAGATTGTAAATGGAACGGTGACACTCGTCCACCACAATAAAATCGAATTGCTCAATGGGAACTTTTGATGAATATTCTACGGGAACAGGTTGCTTTTTATTCAACTGGTTTTGCATCCATCCCGATAGCAAGCGGGATTCGTTGGGATTGTCCAGTTCAGCACTTTCGTCCAGCTCTTCGCCTTTTAAAATGGAATACAACCGCTGAATGGTTGAAATGCACACCTGACTGTCGGATGCAATATGACTTGATGCTAAACGCTGCACATTATACAATTCGGTGAACTTTCGGTTATCGTCTGTTGGCTGGAAAGTCATGAATTCCTGTTCTGCCTGTTCTCCCAAATTTTTAGTGTCAACCAGAAATAGTATGCGTTTGGCATCAGCAAATTTCAGCAGGCGGTAAATAAACGTAGCTGCGGTGAATGTTTTCCCTGCTCCTGTAGCCATCTGAATCAATGCCTTTGGACGATTGTTTTTGAAAGAAACTTCAAGGTTTTCAATGGCCACAATTTGTGCAGGGCGTAATCCGGTGGGGTCAAGTGGCGGTAAATCTTGTACCCTTGACCGTAAACTTTTCTCTTTCCTCAGCCATTCGGCAAAGGTGGAAGGTTTGTGAAAATTGAACACATTTCTGCCTCGTGGTTTTGGGGCCCTGAAATCGGTGAAACGGGTTACAAGTCCTGTGCTTTCGTAAACAAAAGGCAGTGGGTCGTTATTCAGGTATTTGAGTTTTGCATGGGCATAACCCGATGATTGCTCTTCCACCACGGTCAGGTGAAAACCTTCTTCTTCGCGCTTGGCCTCGATAATCCCAACAGGTTTGCGGTCAATAAACAGCACATAATCTGCCGGTCCCACATCAGTTTGGTATTCCCGCACTGCCACACCCTGATTAGACGATAAATCAACTATGTTAACGGATTGCACCACCCACTGGGCATCCGTCAGCATTTTGTCGATGCGGTCTCTTGCAATCTGCTCAGGATTTTGATGGATATTATCTGACATAAGGTTGCTGTGTCCTGTTTCGTTTTACAAAATCTGCAAGATACAAATTAGAATTCTTTCCTGTAATTGAGATGTTGAGAAAATTTGACTGTAATGTTTGAAAACACCTAAACCGGTTACGAATAACAAAAAAAGGATTGTTACTTTTGCTCAATTTTTAAGAATCATTTAAATGAAAAGAGGAATTTATATCACCAATATTGAAAGACGAACCGGAAAATCGTTGGTTTCGCTGGGAATAATGAAATTAATTCTTTCCAAAGTAAGCAAGGTTGGTTATTTCCGGCCAATCATCAGCGATTATCCGAGTGGAAAACACGATAATCACATTGAAACCATGCTTTCCTATTTCAATCTCGATATGGAATACAAAGAAGCCTATGGATTTACCATGTCGCAGGTTGTAAAATACAAAAACAGAGGGCATGAAGCCCGGCTCATTGAAAAAATAATTGAGCAGTACAAGGCAATTGAAGAAAAATACGATGTGGTTTTAGTCGAAGGCTCAGATTTTGAAGGAATGGGCGTTGAAATTGAATTTGATTTAAATGTGGAGATTGCCAAAAACCTTTCATTACCAACTATACTGGTAAGTACAGCAAAAGGTAAGGAAATTGCAGATGCTGTTTCAAATCTGGGTTTGGCAGTAAAATCCTATTCCAATAAGGATGTTATCGTTCAAGCCGTTTTTATGAACAGGGTTCCTGAAGAACATCTGGAGGAAATGAAAGAAGAGCTGCAAAAGGTTATTCCGAAAGGTACTGTTATTGAAGTAATTCCGGAAGAAAAGAAGCTGGCTGGTCCAACGGTCAGGGAAATTTTTGAAGAAATTGGCGGAGAAATATTGTTGGGAGAATCATTGCTTAACAACCGGGTAGATTCCTATGGAATAGGTGCCATGCAACTCCGAAATTTTTTGGAGAAGATAACGGAAAACAAACTGGTTATTACGCCTGGCGACCGCGCAGATATTATTTTGGGGGCACTTCAGGCAAATGTTTCAACCACTTATCCGGCAATAGCGGGTATTGTACTTACCGGGGGAATTCCAATTGAAAAGTCGGTGTTGAAGCTAATAGAAGGGTTGCCCAGTGTTGTTCCTGTTATTCTGGTCGAAGATACTACCTATGCTGCTGCTCAGAAAATTATGAGTGTTTATCCAAAAATACGCCCGGCCATAACCAAAAGAATAGAATTAAGCATATCTGCATTTGATAAATATACCGACACCAGGTTTTTAGTAAGAAAGTTTCGAAGTTTTAGAACCCATGTGGTAACCCCGCATATGTTTCAATACAGCCTGGTCTCGAAAGCAAAGGCAAAAAAGAAACATATTGTTTTACCCGAAGGTACCGATAAAAGAATTTTACTTGCTGCCTCAAGTTTGGTTGATCAGAATGTGGTGAATATCACTTTGCTTGGAAAGAAAGAAGAAATTCAGGCAGTAGCCAGAAAATTGGGCATTGTATTAAATGGAAATATACAAATAATAGATCCGACCGAATCGGAATATTACGAAGATTTCTGGAAAACGTATTATGAATTACGGAAACATAAAAACGTTTACGAAGAAATGGCCCAGGATCGACTTGCCGATGTTTCGTATTTCGGAACCATGATGGTTTATAAGGGATTGGCAGATGGTATGGTTTCCGGCGCTGCCCACACAACAGCCCACACGATTATTCCGGCGCTCCAGTTTGTAAAAACCCGTCCTGGGGTTTCAACGGTATCATCGTGCTTTTTTATGTGTCTCGATGATCATGTTTCTGTGTTTGCCGACTGTGCGGTAGTTGTAAATCCCAATGCAGACCAACTCGCAGAAATTGCAATTTCTTCGGCTGATTCGGCAAAGGCTTTTGGAATTGCCCCAAAAGTGGCTCTTTTATCCTACTCATCGGGAACTTCGGGTACTGGCATAGAAGTAGATAAAGTGCGCGAAGCAACCCAAAAAGCCAAAGCCAGTCGTCCCGATTTGAAAATTGAGGGACCCATTCAGTACGATGCAGCGGTTGACCCGGGTGTTGCAAAAAGCAAAATGCCAAATTCAGAAGTAGCCGGGCAGGCCAGTGTTTTAATTTTCCCCGATTTAAATACCGGAAACAATACGTATAAAGCTGTTCAGCGTGAAACCGGAGCACTGGCGATTGGGCCCATGCTACAGGGATTAAACAAGCCGGTAAACGATTTAAGTCGTGGTTGTACGGTTGAAGATATTTTTAATACGGTTGTTCTGACAGCTATTCAGGCTCAGGAAGGCCTTTAACGTTATAGGATCAAAAAAATAAAAAATCAGAATGAATATATTGGTTGTTAATGCAGGAAGTTCGTCAATTAAATATCAGTTGATTGACATGAACACTGAAAAGCCACTGGCCAGTGGGATTGTGGAAAGAATTGGTTTGGAAACCGGCGCCATAAAACACAAAACTTTTATTAACGGGGAAGAAAGGAAAACAGGTGAAGAATTTCCCATTCCAAATCATACGGTTGGTTTAAAAAGAGTAGCAGAATTACTCACAAATCAGGAGTTTGGTGTAATATCCGATCCTTCAGAAATTCAGGCAGTTGGTCATCGGTTGGTACATGGCGGCGAATCTTTTACAAAAACCGTTGAAATAACCAGTGAGGTAAAAGCAAAGGTTAAAGAGTTGTTTCCCCTGGCACCGCTGCACAATCCGGCCAATTTAACCGGAGTTGAAGTGGCTGAAGAAGTTTTTCCGCAAGCAAAACAAATTGGTGTATTCGATACAGCCTTTCATCAAACCATGCCTGAAATTGCTTATCGTTATGCAATTCCTGAAGATTTATATAAAGAATTTGGGCTGCGTAAATACGGTTTCCATGGAACTTCGCATAAATATGTTTCTGAAAAGGCTGCTCATTATCTGGAAAAAAAGGATTTAAAAATTATAACCATTCATTTGGGAAACGGCGCATCTATGGCGGCTGTTAAGAATGGTGTTTGCGTGGATACCTCTATGGGAATCGGGCCATTAAATGGTCTGATAATGGGAACACGTTCGGGAAGTATCGATCCTTCCCTGATTTTTTATCTGGTTGAACAGAAAAGTTACCCGATTGAGGATGTGAGTGCCCTGCTGAATAAAAAGAGCGGCATGTTGGGATTAACAGGACATAGCGATATGCGCGATGTTGAGGAACTTTATTCCAAAGGCGATAAAAACGCAATACTCGCTTATGAAATGTACGCTTACCGGATTAAACAATTTATTGGAAATTACACGGCTGCAATGAATGGTTTGGATGCCATTGTTTTTACGGCAGGAATTGGAGAAAACGATAAGCTTGTTCGGAGTTTAGTATGTAAAAACATGGAATATTTCGGAATTACACTTGATTCAGACAAGAATAACAGCAGAAGCAGTAATATTCGGGAAATAAATGTTGATGGGGCAAAAACAAAAATTCTGGTAATTCCCACCAACGAAGAACTGGAAATTGCAAAGCAGACTTTTGAGCTGATAAGGTAGTTGCAACCCTGGTAATTTACAGGAAAATATCGATAAACCCGGTGGCGCCGTCTTTAAAAACCAGCTGGTATTTTCCGGCGTAGAAACCTTCGGTAATGCTGTAAACGCTTTTTGATTTTCCACTGTAAATCAGGTTTTTTTCTGCCATGGTACTGATGTTTTTATGATGAGTTGCTCAAACCAATATTTGTGTTTGCTCCGGGGGTACCGAAACGTAAAAAGCGGTCCCTTCGCCGGGTTCGCTTTCAACCCATATTTGACCTGCGTTTTTTTCCACAAAGTCTTTGCAAATAATCAGCCCCAGGCCTGTTCCTTTTTCACCTTCGGTGCCCAGGTTAGTATGGTTCTCGTCAGGATTGAATAAATTCGGGATTCGTTCTTTTTCAATACCAATGCCGTTATCCCGTACTTCAATAACAACCTTTTCGCCTTCATTTTTTGCTGATACGGTTATTACACCGCCCCGGTGGGTAAACTTTATGGCATTCGAGACAAGATTCCGGATTACCGTGGTTATCATCTCGTCGTCGGCATATATGACAGTATCGGGAGAAATTTTGTTTTTAAGTCGTATCTCTTTTTGCAGAGCATTTTGGTTCAAAAGGCCAAAGCACTTTTCTACCGTAAAATTCAGTGCAATATTGTGAGGTGCAAGGGTTAATTTTTGCCTTTGTGCACGCGACCAGGTAAGCAGGTTTTCAAGAAGAATTGAAACAGAAAAAGACAACTGGTAAATGATTTTGTTGTACCGGCGAATTTCGTCGCACGAATATTTGTCATATCCGTTTTCAATGAGTTCCGAAAACCCCAGAATGTTGTTTAACGGTCCTTTCAGGTCGTGGCCGATAATGGAGAAAAGTTTGTCTTTGGTGGCATTTAGCTCTTTCAGCCGGGCTTCGCTTTCCCTGAGGGCCTTTTCTGCTTTTTTATGTTCTGTAACGTCTTTGGCTGTGCTGATAATACCGTCAATTCTTCCATTTCGGTTTTTGTGCGGATAGAAATTCATTTCCATAATTTTGAATTCACCGCTTGGGATTTCTCCTTCGTACTGCAGGAAAACATCTTCACCGTTCAGGCATTTATCCATCCCGGGCTGTAGTTTTTTTTCAAAATTTTCGGCTCCCCACAAATCGGCAAAGGTTTTGCCAATAACCTCTTCTGTTTGCTTCTTGTATAAATCGTTGAAAGCGCTGTTCACGAATACATATTTGTAATACTTATTGATGTATGAGGCCGGTTCTGAAATGGTATTCAGAATTTCCTTCTGATAATGAAAATACCTGTTCTTCCGCTTTTTATTTGTGGGTATCATAGTAGGTTAGTGCATAGAAAGGTTAAAAATTCTGTTGGTGAACCCTTTCGAAAATGAAATGGGCAAATACATTGATTTGGTTTGTTGATAAAGTTGTTGACGATGACCATAATTGTCTCAGGCAATGGTTTTACAATTTTTGATTAAAGGATAAAAATAGAAATGTTTTTAATGAAAAGCAAATGTTTTAATTGGGCCGAATAGCTTTTTTTCATTTTTAAGGTATTTAATCAACGCATTAACCGTTTTTTTTTTGCAAAACAGGTTTAACAGCAGATTTCATACCGGTTTTTAGTCACAGCTGTGTTCGGTTTCGTTTGTTTTTCTATTTTAGGATTTTACTAACATTTGAATTTTATGAAGTTGCATTTTTTGTCGTTGTTTTTTTCTGTTATACTGATTTCCGGTTGTTCAGCACCACCGGATAAATATTCGCAGTGGCGCGGTCCAAACCGGCAGGGTATTTTTTTTGAAACCGGACTATTAAAGGCATGGCCCGAAGATGGGCCTGAGATGCTTTGGAGTTATGAAGGCCTTGGCGCCGGACACAGCAGTGTGGGCATTGGACACAACCGGATTTTTGTAAACGGAATGCCCGATACCCTGGGCGTTCTTTATTCTTTTGACCTGGATGGAAATCTGCTCTGGGAAAAAGTATATGGCACTGAGTGGCATCAAAATTATACCGGACCACGATCCACTCCGGTTTTAAAGGACGGGCTGGTTTATCTCGAAAGCGGAATGGGTGTGGTGTATTGTTTTGATGCGTTTACGGGCAATATTAACTGGGAGGTTAATTTGCTTACTGCCTTCGATGCTGAAAACATTCAGTGGGGAATGACCGAAACGTTGCTGATTGATGGCGATAACGTTATTTGCACACCCGGCGATGAAAAATACAATGTAGTTGCATTAAACCGGTTTACAGGCGAAACCGTCTGGACTTCGCCCGGATATGGCGAGCCGGCTGCCTATTGTTCACCCGTTTTGGTGGAACACAACAATGCCCGCTTGGTGGTTACCATAACGGCCAATTCGGTTATCGGTTTGGATGCAGATACCGGTGAATTGTATTGGAGGGCAGAGCAAATGCAAAGGAATAAAATACATGCAAATTCACCTTTGTACTTCGAAGGAGTGATTTACTGCGCCAGCAATTGGGCCGAGGAAAACACCGGACTGCTGGCGTTGAAATTGAGCGAAGATGGCAGAGAGGCTGAACAGATGTGGCGAAATGAAACGGTGATGAATTTAATGGGAGGAATTGTTATACACAACGGAATTATATTCAGCTCTACCTATCGTAGAAATGAATGGTATGCCATTGATACATTAACAGGAGAAGAAAAATTGTTGTCGGAAGAATTTGGAAGCGAGGTGATTGTTTTTGCCGACGGCCTGTTTTACCTGTACAGCGATGCAGGTGAGCTTGCTTTGGTAAATATGGATAGGAATCATTTTGAAATGAAGGGCAGGTTTGAAGTGCCGTTGGGGACAGGCCAGCACTGGGCACATCCGGTAATTCATGATAAGCGGCTTTATGTCAGGCATGGCGATGCGCTGATGGTTTATGACATATCGGAAGTGTGATTCCGTGTAGTTTTTTCTTTGTAACTGTCGGACGAAACTCCGGTTTCAGCCAGCCGATCAATGTTTGTCGTTTCAATGTTTGTGTTTCCCGAAATACTTAAATCGCCCCAGCCCTGGTCATCGGTAAGAATGAGGATGATGTTGGGATGCGCAGCTTTTTCAGATTTGTTGCAACTGCTGGTAATGGTTAGTATGTAAGCCAAAAGGATGAAAAGTCTCATTTTTGTCATTTAGTTGATTTTAAGAACTTAATGAGCTTTTTAGGGTTTTGCCGGTAATCCCAAAATCCTGTAATAATAATATTCGAATGGACCTTTTTATTAAGAATACTGTAATGGCCCAATGAAATGATTCTTGTATTTTTATATTCTGCCTTTTTACCTAAATGGGGATTCGTTTTTAATAGATTCACTCTGCTTCTGATTTTTATACTAAGCTTTTTGGATTAAGAGGTACTTTTATTTCGTTCACTCCAATATTCAAAAACCTGATTTCTTTGTTTTATTGCTGTTGCTGTCCAAATTATTCCTAATCGAACCATTGTTTGTCAAGTTTATCCAGATTAGATTCCGAAACCAGATTACCATTTTCAATGTCCTGGACACTCATTTCTAACATCTCAATTTGTTCGGATGTAAGAGATACAACATTTTTATTCCGGGTAGAAGTAAATATTTTTTCTATGGCCTCAAGAAGTTGCTTATTTTTAGTTACCAGGATTTCGTCAATTAACCGATTTTTCAAATTTTCAATTGCTTCCATAACTTTTTTTTCTGAAATATATGAAAAAAATTACTAAAGTATTTTAACGCATTACCAAACTATTTTTCCAACTGATTTTCCACCGGTTCAATTCCAGCCAGATGTTTTTCAAGCACTTTCCTGATTTCAAAAATGACTTCCGGATGTTCTTCTGCAATATTGAATTTTTCAGATGGATCGATATTCACATTGTAAAGCAGAGGCGGATCTTCCACCGTTCTTGCATTTTTAATTTCTGTTGGCGGATTGGTTATGGGGTGTGCCGTTTGGCTTCCATATTCGTTTTGAGTGATAAAGTGCGCTTTGTAATCGCCTTTCCTTATGGCATAAACCTGCTCACCGCGATAATAAAAAACTACCTCACGTTCACTTTTTCCTGTTCCAAACATGAGCGGCGAAATATCAACCCCGTCGTAAACCCTGTCGTTTGGAAGTTCAGTGCCTGACAATCTGCAGAATGTTGGCAGCAAATCCATTGTGGTTGCCATATCCATTACCACTCCTTCTTTTAATTTTCCCGGCCATCGGAAAACAGTGGGTTCACGCATACCGCCTTCAAATGTTCCGCCTTTTGCACCGCGCAGCAATCCTGCTGTTCCGCCATGTGTTTTAAATGTGTGCCACGGGCCGTTATCGGAAGTAAAAATAACCAATGTGTTTTCATCGAGACCTTCCACTTTTAGTGTTTTCAGGATTTCTCCAACCGACCAGTCGATTTCTTCAATCACATCCCCATAAAACCCGGCAAGCGAAACGTCTTTGAATTCTTCGGAACGAAAAAGCGGAATATGTGGAAGCGAGTGTGCCAGATAAATAAAAAACGGACCGTCTTTCAGGTCTTTAATTTTGGACACTGCTTCTTCGGTATATCGTTTTGTAATAGTCCGTTGATCAGCAGGTCGTTCAATGATTTCCTTGTCGCGCAACAGCGGCACATTGTAAGCCTGATACCGTTCATTATCCGCCAGCGTAAAGTGGTCGGTTTTTTCCACTTTGTCCATGTCGTTGGAGTATGGAATTCCAAAATAACTGTCGAATCCGTGGTCGGTTGGCAGGTGTGGTGATTTGTGCCCGAGATGCCATTTCCCGACAGCTGCAGTAGCGTAACCGTTTCCTTTCAATGCTTTGGCAATGGTGATTTCGCTCTGGGGTAATCCGCCGTTGGAATCGGGGAACAGTACCCGCCGTTTGTCGCTGCACATACCCGAACGAATAGGCAACCTGCCGGTGAGCAGTCCGGCACGACTGGGTGTACAAACCGGTGCGGCTACATAAAAACTGGTCCATTTTTGTCCTTCTGCAGCCATTTTATCCAGGTGGGGCGTTTTAATGGTGGGATGCCCGAAAATGCCCAAATCGCCGTATCCAAGGTCATCGGCAAAAATGACTATAAAATTGGGTTGTTCGGTTGTTTCTTCCGGTTTCGGACTTTTGCAAGATGCTGCTGTCAATAGAGTGCATGCACTTGCAAGTAAGCTGGTTTTGAAAAAATTCATGCCGCTTTTTTTGATGTTATTTCATTTAATATTAATTTAAACATTGAAGGTTCCTGAAACCTTTAAAGTTTTTTTAGAACGAAGATCTGTTTACCTTCCGGCCTGGTGGTCGAGGTAGGCTTTCAGGAAATGGTCGTTCAATTCATCACTGTCGCCGTAATATTCGCGTAATTCTTCCAGTCTTTCGTGCAGCATTTCCCGAACGTCGGCATAATCCGGGTCGTCGTAAATGTTTTGCATTTCCATGGGGTCTGTTTCCAAATCGTACATTTCCCACTCGTCGATGTCGTAATAGAAGTGCATGAGTTTATAGCGGTCGGTAGCCACGCCGTAGTGCCGTTTTACCATGTGTACCGAAGGATATTCATAATAGGTATAATAAACCGCATCGCGCCATTCACCAGTCTTGCCGGCCACCAGTTTGCGAAACGATTCTCCCTGCATTTCTTCGGGTACTTCAATTCCGGCATAGTTAAGAAATGTGGGTGCAAAATCTAAGTTCTGCACCAAATCGTCGATTACTGTTCCCGGTTGAATTTCTTTGGGATAACGAATCAGAAGTGGTGTCCGGAAAGATTCTTCGTACATAAACCGTTTGTCGAACCAGCCATGCTCGCCCAAATAAAAGCCCTGGTCGGAAGTGTAAATCACGATGGTATTTTCAGCCAACCCGGCTTCTTCGAGGTAATCGAGCACTGCGCCCACGCCATCGTCAACCGATTTAATGGTGCGTAGGTAGTCTTTAATGTAGCGGTTGAATTTCCATAAGGCGATTTCCTCCTCCAACAGGTTGGCATATTTTGTTTTAAATTCTTCATTTTTAGGTGTGTAGGCAGCCAGCCAGTTTTCGCGCTGTTTTTCGGTAAAACGATTTAGTTCACGGTGAAACCCGGTGCTGTCGCCGTTGGGATCCACAATCATTTTAAAGTCGTGTCCCCATTGTGCATGTCCGTGAATCTGCATTTCCTGCTCTTTGGCTGCTTGTCCGCGGCCTTCGTAATCGTCGAAAAAGTTGGCTGGTGGTTCAAAAGTTACATCATCAAAAAGTGTAAGGTACTTTGGCGCCGGCTTCCAGTTGCGATGGGGAGCTTTCTGATGGTATAGCAGGCAGAAGGGTTTATTTGTGTCGCGTTTGTTTTTCAACCAGTCGAGGGTGGTTTCGGTGATGATTTCGGTGCAGTGGCCTTCAATTCGCACCCGTTCTCCTTCAATAAGAAAATCGGGATTGTAGTAATGCCCCTGTCCGGGCAAAACCATGGAAAAATCGAATCCCTGCGGAATTCCGTCGAGGTGGATCTTTCCAATCATTGCGGTTTGGTAACCGTTGGCCTGCATCAGTTTCGGGAAGTTGTCCTGGTCCCAGTTGAATGGCTGCACGTTATCTACTTTTCCGTTTACAAAACTGTGCTTACCGGTAAGCAAAACAGCCCGGCTGGGAGCGCAGATTGAGTTGGTAACCGTGGCACGTGTAAAAATAGCACCCTCGTTAGCCAGCCGGTCGATGTTGGGAGTGGGCGCCAGTTCAGCCAGAAAACCTCCGTAAGCGCTGATTGCCTGATAGGCGTGATCGTCGCTCATGATGTAAATGATGTTGGGAGGTTGTGTTTCATCTTTTTGCGGAGCACATCCAAAAATACCCGCACCTGCAGTGAGGAGCGCAATGGAAATAGTTAAAAAACGATTCATGGTTATTATTTTAAGCAGTTATTGTTTGCAATCCACAATTTTACAAAAAATGAAAGAGGAATGGAAGCATGAACGAAGTTAACTGAAAATATTATTTTTGACGGTATGAATTGGAAGAATATTAAACTTGTTGCCACCGATTTGGATGGGACGTTTTTAAAAAACGACTGCTCCATAAGCGAAGAAAATTTAAAAGCTCTCAGCCTTTTGGGCGAAAGAAACATTTTGAGGGTAGTGGCCACCGGCAGGAATCTGCGAAAGGTAATGGAAGTAATTCCCGACGAGGTACCGTTCGATTACATTGTTTATTCATCCGGTGCAGGCATTTACAACTGGACGCAAAAAAAGCATATCTATCATAAAAACATCAGCAGCGAATTGTCAAACAGACTTATCGGATTTTTCAGAGGAAGGGATTACAGTTTTTATGCATTTGATGAAGCGCCTGAAAATCATCGTCTTTGGTTTCATAAAGGTGAACAGGAATGCGAGGAGTTTAACCGGTATTTCTCCTTTCATAATTCATTTTCGGAACAACTGCCAACAGGCAGGGAGCTGGAAAATGGTTTGTGCCAGTTTATGCTGATAATTCCTGAGAACGAGGAACAATTTGAAAAACTGAAGAGTGAAATTGAATCCCAGTCGGATGAAATCAGGGTAATCCGTTCCTCCTCTCCGGTTACTGAAGGGTACATCTGGGTGGAAGTTTTTCATCGCGAAGTTTCCAAAGGGCACGGTGTGGACCATTTATGCCGGTTGCTTGGTATCAAACAGGCCGAAACATTTGGCATTGGCAACGATTACAACGACCTGGACCTTCTGCATTTCACCGCCCATTCGTTTTTAACAGAAAATGCACCCCCGGAAATTAAAAACAGGTTTGATTCTGTACCTTCAAACGAAAACGATGCTTTCGCGTATGCCATTCAGCCACTATTAATGTGAATTGCTGATGAAACTTTACAACAGTGATAATTCTTTTTTTTTGTTGAAAAATGTAATTTAGCTCATTTAAAATTGAACTATGAGGAACTATACACCACTTTTTATTGCCATCAGGGTAATAATTTATTCTATGTTTATTTATGCATTGGCTGAAGCCATCCGGTTCGATGCATTGTATCCGATGGAAGACGGGTATTTTGGTGAAATCAGCCGGACTGAGTTTTCACAGGAATTTATTCTTTTGGTTCTGGTGGTTTTTTATCTGTTATTAGGAAAGCGGTACCAGCCGGTTCAGCCGGTTTCCAACCTGGTTGCGTTGTTTTTGCTCATCGGACTTATCCGCGAATTGAATTTTATCATTTCCTGGTGGTTCTGGCCGGCATTGCTGGTGCTGATGACGGCGCTTTGGATGGTATGGCGCGATTTTAAGAAGTTGAAAAGCGCTACGCAGGAATTTTTTGCACAGCCCGCTTCGGCCTGGTTTTTTGCAGGGTTTCTCATTACTTATGTTTTTAGCCGGTTAATGGGACGGTCTAAATTCTGGCTTCTGATGTACGATGAAAGCAATTACAGGATGGCCAAAGCAGCCACAGAAGAGGGAATGGAGCTGATGGGTTATGGTTTGATGCTGATTTCTGCGGTGGAGTTTGCCCTGGTTTTTTGGAATCGGAACAAAAAAATTGAACAATGAAGGTTTGCGGGTTCACTTTTATTCGAAATGCCGAAAAGTTTGACTTTCCGGTAGTTGAAGCCATTACATCCATTCTGCCGGTTTGCGACCATTTTGTGGTGGCCGTTGGAAATTCGGACGACAAAACACGCGAAATCATAGAAAAAATAAGTCTGGGGAAAATCACGGTTACAGAAACAGTTTGGGATGAAACCCTGCAAAAGGGTGGGGAAGTTTACGCCGCCGAAACCAACAAGGCTTTTGATGCCATTCCGCCGGATTACGACTGGTGCTTTTACATTCAGGGCGATGAAGTGGTGCACGAAAAGTACCTGCCAGCCATAAAAAATGCCATGCACGATAATTTGAACCGCAAAGAAGTGGAAGGCCTGCTGTTCAGGTACAAACATTTTTACGGAACGTATGATTATGTGGCGGTTTCCCGCAAGTGGTACCGCAATGAAATTCGAGTCATTCGTAACGATAAAACCATTCGCTCCTACCGCGATGCCCAGGGATTCCGAAAAAACGGACAGAAACTGAATGTGGTTCCGGTTGATGCTGAAATTTATCACTATGGCTGGGTTCGGCATCCGCGTTTTATGCAGGAAAAAATGGACGAGGTGCGTAAATTTTACGATGGTATTTCAGAAGCCGATGCGCGTAAAAAAGCAGGGGAACAGGAGTTCAATTACAGCGGAAATTACGATATGCTGGCAAAGTTTGAAGGCACGCATCCGGCTGTTATGAAAGAACGCATTCAACGCCTCAACTGGCAGGTAAATGTGGATTTGAGCAAAATCAGAATGAAACCCAAATACCGCCTGCTTCATTTTATCGAAAAAACTTTCGGGATGCGGCTGTTCGAATACCGGAATTACCGCGTGCTGAAAAATTAATTTATCGTTTTATAAACTTTTTTGTCACTGTTTTATCTTTTCCCGAAAAACGAATCAAATAGATACCCGACTGAAGTGCTGAAACATCCAGGTTATTATCAGTTTCCCGAACGGGGTTTTCCAACACTGGCCGGCCCTGGATATTGAAAACGGCTACTCTGTCAAATTCACCGGTATGTGAAAAGAACAACCGGTTTTTAACCGGATTCGGATAAATATTCAGGTGTGGTTGTTCCATTTCAAAAACACCGGTTGGCGGCTGAAACGTAACTTCTTCAATTTTAATATCGGTTACAGAAATGTTGATGTCGGAGTTTCCTATGTCGAAAACCATACGAGCGGTGTTGTCGGTTGTATTCGCATCAAAAATAAAGGTATAAACGGCAAAGGTATCGGCCAGGGTTACACCGTTGTAACCGCTGTATGCCGACCACGGGTCTCCCGACATACCGATGTACGAAGTCATGCTTCGGGTGGCATCGGCTTTGGCTTTAAACGAGCAACGGTACTTTTTTCCTGCCTGAAGCGAAATGTTGCCTCGTTGGAGCTGCACATGCCAACCGGCCGTTCCCGGATTTGAAATGCCGATATTTAATGTATTATTCGCCCGCGTTAATTGTGCCGAAGCACCCTGCTGGGCGTTTAAACTCCAGCCGTCGTTGCCGGTTTGAAAATGGGAAGTATAAACCGGAGTACCCACATAGCGTCCCGGTTCAGGCATTTCGTTGTGGAGAAGGGCATCCACCAGTTCGTTGTAAAACGTATTGTTTGAAGGGTTGTAAATGCCAAATCCGGCGCTGAATTCCCAGTATGCCCAGCTCCAGCCCAGTTCTTCCAGGTAGCGCGACAAAAAGGTGGTCCAGCGGGCCCGCGATTTCATGCCGGCTTTATCGTAAGCGCCAAATTCGCCAATATGAACCGGAATATTGTGCTGGATTTCGTAAGCTTTCAACGGGGCAAATTCCTGGCGCATCACTTCCCGTTCGGTTTCGGTATCGAGCCACTCGGTTCCCAGCCACTCCTGCGATTGTTCGCCCGACCACTCGGCTCCCTGGTGCGTAAACTGAAAAGGGTTGTAATAGTGAACGGTAAGAATGATATTTTCGTCGTCAGGAATTTCAATGTAAGGAAGGCCACTCAATCCGCCGTATTCCGGAGTGCCAATCAAAACAATTCGTTCAGGATTATCAATTCTTATGCTATCCAGTACTTCCGGGTAAAATTCATTCCATTTTTCGGGCGTTAAATTTCCATGAGGTTCGTTCATCAGTTCGAACAGCAAACTGTCGGGATAGTTCTTAAAGAATTCTGAAATATGTTTCCACTGGGCAACAAACCGGTCTTTTTGCGCCTCCGGATTTTCATACAATGCCTCGTGGTGGTGCATGTTAATGATGGCGTACAATCCATTGTTGAGAGCCGAATCAACTACTTGTTTTATGCGATTTAAAAAAGTAGAATAAATGGTATAAGGAGGAGTTGCCAGGCTTCGGTCGGTGGGTTCCCAGCGAATGGGAATGCGCACATGGTTAAATCCCAGTCCGGAAATTATGCCGGCATATTCCGGTTTCCATGGGTTGCCCCAGGCCGTTTCCGAAGGCGCTTCAAACATATTACCGTAATTGATACCACGCCCCAGTTTTTCGTTGATTTCAAATGCTTTTTCACGGTTTTGGGCTGTTAATCCCAGTGTAACAAAAAGAAGAAATATTGTAATCAGGTTTTTCATACTATTGGTTTTAGCCATTACAAAAATGTAATTGTTTGAAGTACAAATAAAGCAAAAAATCTCCGAATATAAATTGATGGTGGGAATAACCTGGATAAGTTTCATTCAGAAGACCCCATCGTTGTAATTGAAAATGAGATTTTAACTTAAATATGTAATACGTTGATTTATAAATAAAAAATCCGTAATTTTATTTAGATCAAAAACAACAAAACTTTAAAAATCTTCCGGTGGAAAATGATTTTACCCATAGATTGACGGAAATTGTAAATGCCAACCTGCAAAATGAGCATTTCGGTCCCGAAGAACTTGCTGTTCAATTGGGAATAAGCTATTCTGCATTGCACCGAAAAATAAAAGACAAATACAACAAAACAATTAGTCAGTTTATTCGCGAAAAGCGCCTGGAAAAATCAAAAGAGCTTCTTCAGAATGAAAATTTGTCGGTTTCGGAAATTGCATATCAGGTGGGTTTTGGCAGTGCTACCTATTTCAATAAGTGTTTTCATGAGTTTTATGGAGTTTCACCCGGGGAATACAGAAAAAAATCTGGAAATAATCCGGCTCCAGATTCAGAAGATTCTGACGCGAA
>CAZLGT010000076.1:0-24143 GCA_964559175.1 uncultured Mariniphaga sp.
GAATACCAGATTCGTAAAAAGCTTATCGAGAACAGGTTGGTCGAGGCGATTATGGTTTTACCGCAAAATATGTTCTATACCACGAATATCAGCGTTACAGTTTGGGTGCTAAACAACAATAAACGAGAAGGTAAATTAAAACTGAATGGTGTAGAAAAAGACTACCGAAACCGGGAAGACGAAATTCTTTTCATGGACTTACGTCAAATGGGCGCCCCACTTGAAAAGAAATTTACCCAGCTAATGCCGGAAGATATCGACAAAGTTGCAGGAACGCTCCATACCTGGCAACAGAAAAAAGCCGAAACGGAATACGAGAATATTCCGGAGTTTTGTTATTCGGCAAACATTGAAGAAGTCAGGAATAAAGATTATTCGCTGGTTCCGAGCAAATACATCGGGTTTGTGAACCGGGATGAAAATATCGACTTCGATGAGAAAATGAAAGCATTACAAACCGAATTCGCTGATTTACTCCGGGCTGAGGAACAATCGAAAAAAGAGTTGTTGAATGTGTTCAAAGAATTAGGTTACGAAATAAAACTCTAAAGTGGTCGAATTCGACCACCATAGAATTTAAATATGGCATAATTGCCACAATTTCTGAAATTAAAAATGAAGGGGAATAAAAAAATAAATGTAAAAGGTAGCGAGATAGCTGTTTCTCGGAGCGGGAAACAGGACTATATATCATTAACCGATATTGCTAAATATAAAACAGATGATACCAGTGCAGTTATAGCAAATTGGATGCGAAACCGCAATACTATTGAGTTTTTAGGGCTTTGGGAGACTTTGTATAACCCGGATTTTAAACCCCTCGAATTCGAGGGGTTTAGAAATATTTATAAACGAAGGCATGAAACAAAGCGACCGTTTAAGAAAACTCAATCAAATTGCCATTGGGCAAATGAAGATACTGCTTC
This sequence comes from uncultured Mariniphaga sp., assembly GCA_964559175.1. Taxonomy (GTDB): domain Bacteria; phylum Bacteroidota; class Bacteroidia; order Bacteroidales; family Prolixibacteraceae; genus Mariniphaga. Next base: position 927 of record CAZLGT010000076.1, read on the forward strand.
AGGAAAATACCGGAAATATGCTGTCAGGCAAAAACGAGAAAAAGGATGAGTAATTATAAACCCATAGGAGATTACATACAACTGGTTGATGAGCGGAACAAAAACTTAAAAATTGATACGCTTTTAGGTCTTTCCATTAACAAGGTTTTTATTCCTTCGGTGGCCAATACGGTGGGAACCGATATGGCCAATTATAAAATCATTCGCAGAAACCAATTTGCCTGCAGTATCATGCAGGTAAGACGCGATAAAAAAATACCGGTTGCACTTTTGCAGGAGTTTGACGAAGCCATTATTTCACAGGCTTATCCGGTTTTTAAGGTGAAAGATGAAAATGAACTTCTACCGGAATATTTAATGATGTGGTTTTCCCGTGCAGAGTTCGATCGCGAAGCGTGCTTTTATGCAGTGGGTGGCGTACGCGGAAGTTTGGAATGGGAAGATTTTTGTGAAATGAAACTCCCAATCCCGAACATTGAAACACAACGCGAAATTGTTGCCGAATACAACATCGTAAAAAACCGCATGGCACTGAACAATCAACTCATACAAAAACTCGAAGAAACTGCACAGTCGGTTTATAAGCAATGGTTTGTGGAAGGTATTGATTTAGAGAATTTGCCTGAAGGGTGGAAAGTTGGGATTGTCAGCGATTTATGCAGCTATTCCCAAAAAAGAATTGCAATAGAAGAACTTTGTTTAGAAAATTACATTTCTACGGAGAATATGTTGCAAGAGCGAGGTGGTGTAACAATCGCAAGCAATCTACCTAATGCCTCTACTACCACTAGTTTTGAAATTGGAAATATTTTGATTTCTAATATCCGTCCATATTTCAAAAAAGTTTGGTTGGCAAACTTTGATGGAGGATGTTCTAATGATGTTTTATGCTTAGTTCCAAAATCAAATATTCCTTCTCTCTATTTGTATCAGGTAGTCGAAAAAGATGATTTTTTTGAATATGTAATGGCGGGAAGTAAAGGGACAAAAATGCCCAGAGGTGATAAAAAATGGATAATGGATTATCCAGCTGTTATATCTGATAAAGAACTATTAAAGAGATTCAACAAAATCGCAACTACCATACAATATGAAATTTTTATTAAAAAGAAAGAAAACCAAAAGCTAACGGAACTGAAAGATTTGCTTCTTTCCAAATTAGCGACAATAGAAACTGAAAAAATTTAAATAAATGAACTCAGACGAAATTAAAAAAGTTATTGAAAGTTGTCATCTGAATTTTTTAATTGGTTCAGGTGCATCAAAACCATTTCTTGAAACATTAGGGGTTATAGAGGAACTATTAACCGAATTATCAGAAAAGGAAGACAATGATGAAAAAACTATTATTGACACTTCAATAAAAAAGTATTATTTTGATGAGGCAATTAAAGGTAACCTGGAAATCTTTACGGGAACCTCTGATGAATTAAAAAAAACAAAAAAAGCATATCATCAATTTATTAATGCTATAAATACCATTCTTGTTAAACGAAAAAGCAATTTAGTCTCAAAACAGATCAATATTTTTACAACTAACATGGATCTTTTTCTGGATTATACAATAGAAGAACTGGGGTTGGTTTATAATGACGGATTTTCAGGTAAAATGAATCCAAAATTCGGAACTGAAAACTTTCATAATTCAGTAAGGAAGACAAGCACACATTATGAGTATCAGTCAGAAATGCCTTTGTTTAATATCTTCAAGCTTCATGGTAGCTTGGATTGGAAAATAGACAACAATACTATTCTATACGATAAAAATTTAGAAACTCTAAATAATGTAAATGAAATTGATATCCCAGAAGAAATACTGGTTGAAATGGAATATGAAGATGATGATGGCGATTGGTTTTATTATGAGATTGATAAATTGTACGAATTAATTGAAGAAAAAGAAATTGAACTTCAAGATGAACATCAAAGTTTTTTAGAAGCGTACAACCAATTTGTAATGATAAATCCAACTAAGGAAAAATTTGAAACAACTACCCGGGATTTAACTTTCTATGAGTTGCTTCGCATGTATTCCAATCATTTAGAAAGGGAGAATTCTGTTTTGTTTGTAATTGGATTTTCCTTTGTTGATGAGCATATTAGGGAAATAACAAAAAGAGTCGCAGCATCTAACCCTACTTTATTAATTGTAATTTTTGCATTTGACAAGGAATCAAAGGAAAACATTGAAGATTTACTTCCAAAGCGTTCCAACATAAAAATTATTTATGATGAAGAAGACAAGATTAAATATACTTTGGATCGAATCAATGCTGAATATTTTATCAAGCTCGCTAAAGAATTAGAAAATTAGGCGCTTTATGAGCAATCTAAAAATAGAATTAGAATCAATACTTAAAATAGGCAAAGTAACTTCTGTCAAAGGACGTTACGTTGAGATACTTGTGGATAAAAGTAAGAACACATCTCACCTGCTATATAATGGTGAGATAATAAAAAATGTTTCAGTAGGAAGTTATGTGAAAATTACAAAAGGATTTGAGGAACTTGTTGGAAAAATTGACGGTGAATTTGTAGTTGAAGATAAGTTAGTTGAAGGCAAAAAATATTTACATGAAAAGGAAAGAATCAAGCGCATTTTAAACATTAGTTTGCTTGGGTATTTTGAAAAGAAAAAATTCAAACAGGGGATAAAGGAACTTCCGTTAATCGAAAATGAATGTTATCTGTTAACGCAAACAGAATTTGATAGGGTTCACAATTTTATAAAGGAAATAAATGGAGTTGAAGATATCCCTATTAAGATAGGAAACTTATCCAGCGAAAAAGGGAAAAGTATTAAAGTAGGAATCAATAGTTTGTTCGCAAGTCATATTGGTATTTTTGGTAATACAGGAAGTGGAAAGTCATATACATTGGCAAGTTTGTATTATTCTCTATTTAATAAATTTCAGGAGAAAGAAGGTTTTCGAAAGAATGCAAATTTTATTTTTTTTGATTTTAACGGGGAATACTCATCAGGTAATTGTCTATCTACGAAAAAAGTAGTTTTTAACTTATCGACAAGAAAAAAATTAGATAAGATTAAAAAAAAGAACAAATTACCAATTAATGAAAATTCGCTTCTTGACGTTGATTTATTATCAATATTAGCAAGTGCAACGGAAAAAACACAAAAACCATATTTAGTAAGAACTATTAGGTTTTATAAAAGAATACAAGCATCGGATGAGCCTCTTGAGTTTTTTAAAAACACAATTAAGAAGAAAATTCGCCAAGTTTTAAAAATGGCAAACAAAGATAAAGCACATGCTTTAATAGATTACTTAATTTCTATTTTAGGAGGTGACGAAACACACAAGTCATTATTTGAAAAGATCGAATGGAATAACACAAACCATCACTTTATGCCCAAAGGTGGGCAAAGTAGGCAACTCACAGCAAATGAGATTCAGGAAACTTCTATATACGAAGCGTCTGATACCTATGAATTTCCATCTAATGTACTCAACAAGATTGTAGATTTTCTTTATTTACAGTTGATTTTTGACGTCTACAATGATAAAGTAATTTATGAACATATAGGTCCTGCGATTCATAAGTTGCAGAGCAAAACACAAGATTTAGAAAAAGTGATTGATTTCACCAGCGAACATTCTAATATTTTTAAAGATGGCAATATCGTTTTGATTAATTTAAATGATTCAAATATCGATATCAAAAAAATCATTCCTCTTGTTCTAACAAAAAACATTTACGAAAAACAAAAAAAGAAATATAAAAAAGACAACACCCGGTTTCTAAATATTGTAATAGACGAAGCTCATAACATATTATCTTATACTTCAGAAAGAGAAAGTCAAACTTGGAAAGATTACAGGTTAGAAACATTTGAAGAAATAATAAAAGAGGGAAGAAAATTTGGGGTTTTTCTGACTGTTGCAAGCCAACGTCCATCTGATATCTCAAGTACAATAATTTCGCAATTACATAATTATTTTCTGCATCGGCTTATTAATAATAAAGATATTGAAGCTGTTGAAAGAACGATTTCATACTTAGATAAGGTATCTTTTGATGCTTTACCAATTCTACCAACCGGGAGTTGTATTTTAGCAGGATTAAGTGCGCAAGTGCCCGTTATTATTGAAATTGATAAAATTGATGATGAGTTTGAGCCATACAATAAAACAATAAAACCAACTGATTTTTGGGAATAATTGTGAGAAAAAAATTGAATTTTAAATACAAGCTTAATTTTTACCTTGCAGCAATAAAACAAAAACAAGCATGAGCATACCAATAAACATAGAAACCTTACTGTCGGGCAAAGTGGTGGAAGGTTCCCGCATCGAATTTAAGGAGGGCTGGAATCCGACTGCGATTATGCGAACGGTATGTGCTTTTGCCAACGATTTTGAAAACGAAGGCAGCGGTTACATTGTTGTTGGCGTTAAAGAAAAAAACGGGAAACCACAACGCCCGGCAAAGGGTGTTAATCCGGATAGTTTTGAGCGGGTTCAAAAAGAATTGATTGGCTATTGTAACCAGATTCTGCCCGCTTATATGCCGCGTTTATCGTTGGAAGAAACAGACGGGAAGCATGTTTTGCTTATTTGGGTTCCTGCCGGGAGTGTTCGCCCGTACAAAGTGCCGGATGATGTGCTGGCCAAACACAAAACATATAATTATCGCATCCGTCAGTTTTCGAGCAGCGTAATCCCCAATGCCGAACAGGAAGCCGAACTTATTCAACTCACGGCCCGGATTCCTTTTGACGACAGGGCAAACAGTTTTTATAAAGTTGATGACCTGAGTTTTAATTTAATGCGCGAACACCTGGCAAAAATTAAAAGCAAGCTGTTTAACGAAAGCTCGGGAATGACAACAGAGCAACTTGCTGTTGCAATGAATCTTTGCGAAGGAGCTCAGGAGCACTTGTTCCCAAAGAATGTTGGATTGCTTATGTTTTCCGAAAACCCGGGTAAGTTTTTCGCGGGTGTACAGATTGATGTTGTAGAATTCCCTTACGGTGTAGGTGCAAAAGAATTCAATGAAAAAACCTTTGAGGGTCCTGTTCAAAAACAGCTTACCGATTCATTGTCGTACATTAAAACCAATATTATAAAAGGGAAGGTAATAAAGTATTCCGACCGTGCCGAAGCTGACAGAATATTCAACTACCCTTATGAAGCCATTGAAGAGGCTTTGGCAAATGCTGTGTATCACCGTAACTACGAACTCAGGGAACCCATTGAAGTCCGGATTTTACCGGAAGCCATTGAAATTATCAGTTACAACGGTGTTGATCCTTCGTTAAAACAAGCCGATTTCGAAAAGGGAGTTGTCAGAATCAGACGTTACCGAAACCGAAGAATCGGCGATTTCCTGAAAGAACTGGAACTCACGGAAGGCCGCGGAACAGGAATACCAACCATTATTAGTGTACTGAAAAATAATGGTTCGCCGGCCCCGGTTTTTGATACCGATGAACCGGACAGAAGATATTTTGTAACTGAGATTAAAATACATCCTGACTTTGAAATTGATGATGCTACTCCTGATGAAGAAAATAAAGGGTTGGTAGAAAAAGAAAATGGTGGTACAATAGGTGGTACAATCAACAAAAAAGGTGGTACAATAGGTGGTGCAATAGGTGGTGCAATAGGTGGTACAATCAAATTAACTCAACGCCAGAAGGAAATCGTGTCTATTTTAGAAAAAAACAATAAAATAAGTTCGAGGGAATTGAGTGAAAAGCTTAGGATAAATCACTCTGCCGTGCAAAAACATCTAAATGCATTAAAACGAAAAGGAATCATATTAAGAATTGGAGGGACACGAGGTTACTGGCAAATTAATCAACCGATAAACGACGAATAATGAAATTCACCGAAGAAAAACTGGAACAAGCCTTTATTGAAGCAATCGGAAGTGAAACATTCGAATATTCTCCGGGTGCAATGATAAGAAATGACAATGATAACACGCTAAACGAGCCTAAAGGGAGTTACAGTTCTTTCAATAGTGAAGTATTGATTAAATCCGACTTAAAAGAATTCCTTCTCACCCAATACAAAAACCAGGAAATTACCGAAGATGAGGCAAACACTATCATTCGTGACCTGGAAAAACTACCCGCTTCCGATTTATATGGAAGCAATAAAGCCATCATGAAAAAGATTTCGGATGGTTATAACCTTAAACGGGAAGATCCCAAAAAGAAAGATTTCAGGGTTTATTTTATCGATTACTCAGCGAATGATAACAACACCTACAGAATAGTTAATCAGCTCGAAATACAGGGATTTGAAAAACGAATCCCGGATGTAATTTTATACATCAACGGCCTGCCACTGGTGGTAATCGAATTTAAAAGCGCCATTCGCGAAGATGCCACCATTTATAATGCTTATATTCAGCTTACGGTTCGTTATAAACGCGATATTCCCGAATTATTTAAGTACAACGCATTTTGTGTTATCAGCGATGGGGTAAATAACAAGGCAGGTTCCTTTTTCGCACCTTATGAGTTTTATTATGCCTGGCGAAAAATTACCGGTAACGAAAAAGAGGTGGATGGTATTTCTTCATTGCATTCATTAATCCAGGGAATGTTTAACCGGAACCGCTTACGCGATATTATCCGCAACTTCATCTATTTCCCCGACAGTTCAAAAAAGGATGTGAAAATTGTGTGCCGTTATCCTCAATACTATGCAGCCCGGAAATTATTTGAAAATATAAAACTTCATCAGCGCCCGGAAGGAGACGGAAAGGGTGGAACTTATTTCGGGGCCACCGGTTCAGGCAAAAGTTTCACCATGCTCTTTTTAACCCGGCTGCTCATGAAAAGCACCGGTTTTTCCAGTCCCACCATTGTATTAATTACAGACCGAACGGATTTGGATGACCAATTGGCACAGGATTACTTTGTAAATGCAAAAAAATACATTGGAGATGATACGGTAATGAGTGTAAAAAGCAGAAAGCACCTCAGAGAACTTTTGCAGGGGCGGAACAGCGGAGGAGTCTTTCTGACTACCATTCATAAATTCACCGAGGATACGGAGCTTTTAACGGAACGAAATAACGTTATCTGCATCTCCGATGAGGCACACCGAAGTCAAACCAACCTGGATCAGAAAGTACGCGTAACCCAAGACGGTGTGAAAAAGACATTCGGTTTTGCGAAATATCTGCACGATTCTTTGCCCAATGCTACTTATGTTGGCTTTACGGGTACACCAATCGATGCAACGCTTGATGTTTTTGGAGAGGTTGTGGATTCCTATACCATGACTGAATCGGTAAAAGATGAAATAACGGTTCGTATTGTTTATGAAGGCCGTGCCGCCAAAGTTTTGCTGAACAACAGCAAATTAAAGGAGATTGAGGAGTTTTATGAGAAGTGTGCTGAGGATGGGACCAATGAATACCAGATTGAGGAAAGTAAAAAAGCCATGGCCAGCATGAATGCCATTCTTGGAGACCCTGACGTATTAAAATCAGTAGCCGAAGATTTTGTAGGGCATTACGAAAAACGGATTAGCGAAGGTGCTTCCATAAAAGGCAAAGCGATGTTTGTGTGCAGCAGCAGACCAATTGCCTGGGAATTGTATAAAAACATAATTGCCCTGCGCCCGGAATGGCTGGAAATTAAAGCGTGTGAACCTGCCTGCCGAAGCCTCGGCGCAGGCAGGAAAGATGCTGATTTAACCGATAGGGAAAAACGGGAAATCAAACCCATGGAACGCATAAAAATGGTGATGACCCGTGGACAGGATGATGAAAAAGAATTATACGATTTACTGGGTACAAAAGAATACAGGAAAGAACTGGACCGGCAGTTTAAAAACGAAAAATCAAATTTCAAAATTGCCATTATTGTGGATATGTGGCTTACCGGTTTTGATGTTCCGGTTCTCGACACCATGTATATTTATAAACCGATTCAGAAACATAACCTGATACAAACGATTTCACGGGTAAACCGGAAAGTGAAAGGTAAAAAGAAAGGCCTGGTGGTTGACTACATCGGAATAAAAAAACAGATGAACCAGGCATTGGCACACTATAACAAAACAGACCAAAATAATTTTGAAGACATTGAGCAATCTGTTGTAGTCGTTAAAGACCATCTTGACCTGCTGAACCGGATTTTTCATAAGTTTGATTCCATTCCCTATTTTTCCGGGTCTCCATTGCAGCAACTGAACACCTTAAATATGGCTGCTGAATACGTGCAGATTACAAATGAACTGGAAAAGCGTTTTATGTACCTCGTAAAACGCTTAAAAACAGCTTATGACATTTGTACCGGGAGTGAAGAAATCAGTCAGACGGAAAGAGATTTTATTCATTTTTACCTGGCAATACGTTCCATTGTATTTAAACTTACAAAAGGTGATGCTCCGGATATTGCCCAGATGAATGCTAAAGTCCGCGAAATGATTAAAGATGCGCTTCAGAGCGATGGAGTGGAAGAAATATTTAAACTGGGGGACGAGAAAGAATCCGAATTCGATATTTTCGGAGATGAATACCTTGCAAAAATTGAGAAAATTAAACTCCCGAATACCAAAATCAAATTGCTGCAGCAGCTTCTGGCAAAGGCCATAGAAAATTTTAAAAAGGTTAACAAAGTAAAGGGAATCGATTTTTCTGAGAAAATGAAGGCTCTGGTTGAAAGGTACAACGAGCGCAAAGAAGCTGATGTTTTAAGAAGCGAAGTGCTGGAAGATTTCACAGATGAAATTATTGATTTGTACCACGCCTTGCAAAAGGAAAAGGAATCGTTCAATGAACTGGGCATCGATTTTGAAGAAAAAGCTTTTTACGACATCTTAAAATCCCTGGCTCATAAGTACGATTTCGAATACCCGGAAGATAAACTCATTCATTTGTCGAAACAGGTTAAAACAGTTGTGGATGACAAAGCCAGATATACCGATTGGAGCAAACGCTCAGATATTAAAGCCGAGCTAAAGGCGGATTTAATTGTCCTTCTTGCAGAAAATGAATATCCGCCGGTAAACCGGGATGAAGTTTACAAGGAAATATTTGAGCAGGCAGAGAATTTTAAGAAGTATCAGAAACTAAAATCATAGACCCATACAATTTGCTATCTTTACGAAACAGGCTGAAAAAGAACAAAAATGCAGGAATCACTTTTCTTCGAAAAACTTGAAGGCAGTGTTGTGAAATGCCTTTTGTGTCCGTGGTTTTGTGTGCTGAAATCCGGACAAACGGGAGCCTGTAAAGTGCGGGAGAACCGGGAAGGCGTGCTGGTTACCCATGTATATAACCGGGTGGCTGCCATGGGGATCGATCCCATCGAAAAAAAACCGCTGTACCATTTTTATCCCGGCAAAAACATTCTTTCCATCGGCGAAGTGGGTTGCAACCTGCACTGCACCTTTTGTCAGAACCACCGGATTTCACAGTGTTATGCCACCGAATTTTATAATTTTCAGTCGGTTACTTCGGAGCAGATTGTAAAAAAAGCCCTGCTGGCTGACAACAATGCAGGAATTGCTTATACCTACAACGAACCTTTCACCTTTTTCGAATTCATGTACGACACGGCAAAACTGGCACATCGTAACGGCTTGAAAAATGTGGCTGTTTCCAACGGATACGTCAATCCGGAGCCTTTGCAGCTCATTCTTCCTTTTCTGGATGCATTCAATATCGATCTAAAAGCGTTCGGTAATGCATTTTATAAAAAGCAAACCAAAGGAACTCTGGAGCCGGTGCTTGAAAGCCTGAAAACAATCGCCCGCAGCGGCAAACACCTCGAAATAACCTGTTTGGTGATACCCGGTTTGAACGATGATGAAAAACAATTTGAAGAGATGGCAAAATGGATTGCAGATGAATTGGGACCCGGCGTACCGCTGCATCTTTCGCGCTATTTTCCGCAGTACAAGTTAACTTTACCGCCTACTCCCGCAGAAACGTTAACCCGGCTGTATTCCATCGCTTCCTGTCATTTGCACTTTGTTTACCTGGGCAATGTAAACGATGAAAAACACTCTTCCACCTTTTGTCCCGGTTGTCATTCTCAGGTAATTGAACGAAACCGTTATTTTACTAAAATCATCCAAACGGGGTTTCAGGGCCGTTGTATCCAATGCGGGGCGCCGGTAAGTGTTATTATGAACGAATAGTCGGTTGATAAATTTCTTGCTTCTGCCTCTTTACTAATAAAATAATTTTCGTACCTTTTTCTCTGAAAACAAAATTTAAACGAGAAACAACATGAACAGCGAAGATTTTACAAGCCAGCCCGAATTTCAGCAAATCGTTAAGGAAGCAGAAAGTTTGAAGGATAAGGTTTTTTCGGATGTGCTTGACGAGCAAGGGCTACAGTATGTGGATTTGGTGCAGGAGGGCGGGGGAGTGCTTGGCATTGCCCTGGTAGGATATACCTCTGTTTTGGAGGCTGCGGGCATACGTTTTTTTCACCTGGCGGGTACCTCTGCCGGAGCAATTAACACGCTTGTGCTTGCCGGCATCGACAGCATGGACAAGCCAAAGTCGAAACTGGTGCTTGAAAAACTGGCACAGCAGGATTTATTCGAGTTTGTCGATGGCGATCCGGTACTAAAGCAGATCATTCAACGTGTAATCGATGGCACACCTTTCAAAAAAGTGCTTTTAAGGTTGCTTTTTAACATACGGAAGGTGAAAAAGGCATTGTTTATCGATTTGGGGTTGAACCCTGGTGAGAAGTTTGAAAAATGGATTGAAACCATTCTGAAAGAATCGCCCAACCAGGTAACCACCCTTGGCGAGCTAACCGAAAAACTGGGAAGCAAGTATTTTCCGAAGGGGATGAAAAACAGAATTACCGGCAAGTTTCTGGCCGATGAACATGCGCTGATGCACATTATAACGGCAGATATAACTACCCAAACCAAGGTGCTTTTCCCTAAAATGGCTTCTCTGTATTGGGGGAGTCAGGCCAATGATATTTCTCCGGCAAAAATTGTTCGTGCATCCATGTCGGTCCCCTTCTTTTTTGTTCCTTTCGAAGTAAAAAATATTCCCGGAGCAGGAGAACCGGCTACCGGCGACTGGATTAAACTGGCCAATTTTTACGGTACCGTTCCCCGCCGGGTGAAATTTGTCGATGGCGGCATGGTTTCCAATTTTCCCATCAATGTTTTTCATGCCAAACCCGGGGTAGTGCCGCGAAAACCTACTTTCGGAGTCAAATTGAGTTCCTACAGGCAGGAAAGTGCGAAAGTAGATGATCTGGGAGGTTTTATGGGGGCCATGATAAGCACCATGAGGCATGATTCCGACAATGAATTTTTGCTCCAGAATCCCGATTTCAGAAGATTGATTTGCTTCATCGATGCCGATAAGGATTTTAACTGGCTCAATTTTAAAATGACCGACGAAAAGAAAAAACAACTATTTTTACTGGGGGCCAGGAAAGGACTTGAATTTATAAAAACGTTCGACTGGGAGGCCTATAAAAAGATAAGGGAATAACCGGATAAAGTTGACACAATGAGCGTATTTAAACCCATCGTTTTTCAGGGGAATTTCAAAAAACAAAATTATTTTGAGGGTTGGTATTTAAAACATGTTTCTCCAAAAGGTAATTTTGTGTCTTCGTTTATTCCCGGCATTTCGCTTACCAAAAACAACAAACATGCGTTTATCCAATTTATTGATGGAATATCCGGTCAAACATCCTATATAAAGTATCCTTTGTCGGCATTTAACTACTCACCGGATAAGTTTGAAATCTGGATTGGAGATTCATGGTTTTCCGAAGAAGGAATTGATCTGAATATTAAAACCCGGGATTTTAGAGTTAATGGAGAAATAGAGTATTCAGATTTAATTCGTTATCCGCAAAGTCGTTTTTCTCCGGGAATAATGGGATGGTATTCTTTTGTTCCGTTTATGGAGTGCAAGCACGGAATAGGTTCGGTTTTGCACCAGTTAACCGGAAAGCTGATGTTGAATGGAAAGAAGGTTGATTTTTCAGGCGGAAAAGGATATATCGAAAAAGACTGGGGTACGTCTTTCCCCGAATCGTGGATCTGGTTGCATTGCAACACTTTTGAAGAGCCGGATTGTTCTTTTACCTTCTCTGTGGCAAAAATCCCCTGGCTGGGAAGTTATTTTATCGGGCACATTTGTTTTCTTTATTTGAAGGGGAAATTTTACCAGTTTGCCACTTACAATAAATCGAAAATTAACCGGCTCCGTTTTTCCGGTAAAACACTGGAAATTGAAGTGGAGAATAAAAGTAACCTTTTAAAAGTTACAGCTATTCAGCAAAAGGGTGGAAATCTGAAGGCGCCTGTTACCGGTCAGATGAACCGTGTGATTAAAGAGAGCATTGATTCGGAAATTGAAATTAGCCTTTTGGGGAAAAACGATGAAACTTTATTTTCCACCAATGGAAAACATGCAGGAATGGAGTTAATAGAGAAAATACTCACCTACTTTTAAATTCCCGCAAATCAATATTTTTCGCTTACTTTGTATGGTGGAAATAAACAATTGTTTCCCATTTTTTTGATACCAAATTCAATAGTTTAAATGAAATTTTCTGAGTTAGGCGTACACGACGATATTCTGGATGCCATTTCGTATATGGGTTTTGAAAAAACAACCCCCATTCAGGAACAGGCTGTTCCTGAAATTCTTGCAGGACATGACCTTATTGCCTGCGCACAAACCGGTACCGGCAAAACTGCCGCTTTTGTTATTCCGTTGCTCGACATGATTTTGCAACACCCCGCCGGTGAAACCACAACGCTTGTTTTGGTGCCAACCCGCGAGCTGGCCATGCAAATCGACCAGCAGATACAGGGAATAGCCTACGGGCTTGGAATTCACTCCATAGCCATTTACGGGGGCAGCGACGGCGACGACTGGGGGCAGCAAAAACGGGCGCTTACCCAGGGCGCCGACATTGTGGTTGCCACTCCCGGCAAGCTCATTGCCCACCTTAACCTGGGCTACGTAAAATTCGATACCATTAAATACCTCATTCTCGACGAGGCCGACCGCATGCTCGACATCGGGTTTCATGAAGATATATTGAAGATTATGTCATTTCTGCCAAAAAAAAGGCAAACACTTATGTTCAGCGCTACCATGGCGCCGAAAATCAGGTCGCTGGCTTCGAAAATCCTGACTGATCCAAAGGAGATAAACATTTCCATGTCGAAACCTGCCGAAGGGGTTTTGCAGGCGGCTTATCTGTGCTACGAAAACCAGAAAGCAGCCCTAATCAACCACCTGATAGCCGACAAACCCGATTACAACAGCATCCTCATTTTTTGTTCCACCAAGGTAAAAGTGAACGAGCTGGCACGGTCGCTCAAAAAAAACAAAATGTCGGTGGAACCCATCTCATCCGATCTGGAGCAAACCGAACGCGAAAAAGTGCTTCAGGGATTTAAAGCACGCCGCACACGCATTTTGGTGGCTACCGATGTGCTGAGCCGTGGCATAGACATCAAGGAGATAAACCTGATTATCAACTACGACGTACCCCACGATGCCGAAGATTATGTGCACAGGGTTGGTCGTACCGCCCGCGCCGATGCCACAGGTGTTGCGCTAACACTCATCAGCGACAAGGATATGGGCAAATTTCAACAGATTGAACAGTTGATTGAGCGCGAGGTGATGAAACTTCCCCTGCCCGAAGGTTTGGGTGAAGGTCCTGCATGGAAAGCAGGAAGCCCGCGTGGAAAATCGGGCAGAAGAAAATTTGGCAACAGAAAGAAAGGATCGGGTAGGAATCAGGGGAAACGGAAATTTCAAAAACCGAAAAAATAAACCCTCGCTGGTATAAAAAAGCCGGAAGAAAACTCCCGGCTCTTTATGTCGATTTTTAAAACGTTTCTGGCAGAATGGGTAAAATCCTGAGAACTTAGCCGTTTAAATTGATTCGGTTTCCACTACTTTCGACAGGATATCGGCATAAGGTACCAACAGGTATGTTTTCCCTTCGAAGTCGATTTCCGTACCTGAAAATTTTTTGTAGAGAACCTGGTCTCCCGGTGCAATTTCTGCATTTTCGATGTTGCTTATGGCAACAACTTTTGCAACTTCCTGCTTCTCCTGTGCAGAATCGGGAATAATAATCCCTGCAGCGGTTTTCTGTTCTGCGGCATCTTCAGTCAGTTCCAGCAGAACATTCTGATTAATTGGCTGTAACTCTTTCATTTTTACCATTCTTTAATTTAACGTTTAACACTAATTTGAAGTTAACAAATATTTGTCGATGTTGTCTTTAAACATCTTTTTGGTATCTTCTTTGGTGCGCGCAATGCCCGACATCATTACCGGCTGACCTCCAACAGGAATGTACAAAAAGGCCGGAATTCCGCGAATGCCGAACACAGCTGCCAGTTCCTTTTCTTTTTCGGTGTCGATTTTATACACGTAAATGTCACCGGCATATTCGTGCGAAATTTCCTCGAGAATGGGCGATGCAATTTTACAGGGGCCACACCAATCGGCGTAAAAATCGATCAATGCAGGCTTGTCGCCTTTGTAAGTCCATTCTTCGGGTGTGTTTTCATAATCCCAAACTCTTTGCAGGAATACATTTTTTGAGAGCAGAATGGTGCCCCCCTCTTCCGAGTTTTGACTGAGTGCAGAATTGTCAGCCACCGTTTGTACTTGCGCAACTGAATTCTCTGCGCCCTCTTTTTCGTTGTTTTTTGCCTGGCCCGAACCGCAGCTATACAAAGAAAATACTGCAATTGCCAGGATGAATACTACCTTTTTCATATTGATTTCAATTTTAATTTATTCCCAATAAACTGTTTATTCTTGTTTTGTCGAAACCTATAATAATTTCGCCATTAATATCTGTTTGCGGAACGCCTTGCTGACCGCTGCGCCGAACCATTTCTTCGGCAGCTTTCCGGTCGCGCGATACATCCACTTCCCGGTACCTGATGCCATTTTCCTGAAAATGCCGTTTTATTGTATTGCACCATGTACAGGTGGGCGTGGTATAAACCGTCACATTTTTTTGAGGCTTCTTTTCACCATCCACCGGCATAATTACTGCCGATTTGTCAAAAATAACATTAAATTGCTCTGGTTGGTGACATCCTTTCACCATATTGCGCATGCTCCCCTTTTCAAAATGCAAAAGTGCGGGCACGCTGGTTACATTGTATTCAGGATGGATGTCTCTCACCTCGTTTACATCAGCCGAGCAAAGAACTTTATTGCTTTCTATGGCTTTTTTTGCTGCCGTTAGAAAATTTTCGTAAGCGCAATCGCTTTGTGCCGAACCGCTTTTATATAACAATAGCCAGACATTTTCGTTCGATCCGGTTTCTTTTTTTAACTCCTGTAACGATGTAAGTGTTTTCATATTTTATAAATATACAAATATATACATATATTGAGATATGTATAACAATCCCTGTGCCATTTTGGTTTTAAATCCCGGTTTGGCAGGTTGAAAATTTTTTTTCATGTTGACGCAACCCAATTCTTTTATTTCAAATCTACCCTATGAAAACATTTAAATGAGGAGAGAAAATTATGAAAAAGTACGTTTTAATTATTTTGTTGGGTTTAATTTTTACTGTGACCAGTTGCCTCGACGATGACGGATACTCATTAAATGACATGTGGGTGGGTTTCGGCACGGTGGAGCAGGTGAATTCCGATCCAATGGATTACAGAATTCACATGGACAATGGCGATGTTTTGCTTCCTGTGGCCTCGGGGTATCAGCTGCCCTGGTACTATCAGGGCACAAACGATCCCAATTCGCGGCTGAAAAGCGGCGACCGTATTCTGATAAACTATACGGTTTTGGCCGATAAAACCGGCGATGACGGAAACATCGACCTGTACCATGTGAAGGTGAATTCGGTAAAAAAGATTTTGCTGAAGGAAATTCTGGATATTACCGAAGAAAACCGCGACAGCATTGGCAACGACCCCGTTATTGTGAGGGATTGCTGGCAGACCGACGGTTTGCTGAATTTTGAGATAAAATACTGGGGCAGGTACGAGGTACACTTCATTAATCTGGTGAAAGAACCCGGTGACCTCACTGAAGAAAATCAGCCCGTTGAACTGGAACTAAGGCATAACGCCAACGGCGATGTGGAAGATATTCCGTATTCTGCCTTTGTTTCATTCCGCCTCGATGAAATTCAGATTGCCGGTCTCGATTCGGTGCAGTTCAGGGTTACCAGTAAAGACTATGAAGGAAAGGAATTTGAATACGAAGGGGTGTACCGGTATGGTGAAAGCAATTAAGCAGGAGTGAGTTGCATCTTGAAGGCGTCTGAATCAGACGCCTTTTTTTATTTTGTTTGCCTGGCTTTAATAAAAAATTATTATATTCGGTAGTGTCAAAAAACAAAGGATGGAACTAACTATACTACGCGACATTGTAATTATTTTTGCCCTTTCAACATTTGTAAACCTGTTGTTTACACGGCTTAAAATTCCAACGGTGGTTGGTTATTTATTAACCGGAATTATTGCCGGACCATACCTTCTGGGATTGGTTCACGAGGAACACAACATCGAAATACTTGCCGAAATAGGAGTTATTCTTTTGCTTTTTACTATTGGGCTGGAGTTTTCGCTCAAACATCTGTTTCGTATCAGGCGCATCGTTTTTTTTGGTGGATTGTTGCAGGTGTCATTAACTGCCGCAGTGTTTTACCTGTTGTCGTCGGTATTGCACATCGACTGGAAGGGGAGTCTTTTTATCGGGTTTTTGTTTGCCCTTAGTAGTTCGGCGCTTGTTTTGAAATTGCTTCAGGAGAGATCGGAGCTGACATCCAATTACGGGCGAACAGTTTTAGGAATTCTGATTTTTCAGGATTTGATGCTTGTGCCTTTGCTGTTGTTTACCAATTTACTGGGAAATCCTGATGCCGATATCAGCAATGAGCTTTTTCTTTTACTGGTAAAAACGGCAGCCATAATCTGACTGGTTTATGTGGGCAACCGCTGGGTATTGCCCCATTTGCTTTTCCTGATTGCCCGAACAAAAAACCAGGAGCTGTTTACCATGAGCATTTTTCTGTTGTGCTTTGCCATTGCATTGCTTACCTTTAAACTGGGGATGTCGCTGGCCTTTGGGGCTTTTTTGGCCGGTCTTATGATATCGGAGTCGGAATACAGCCATAATGCATTTGGGAACCTGATTCCGTTTAAAGACACCTTCACCAGCTTTTTCTTTGTTTCCATTGGCATGCTGCTCGATTTATCGTTTGTGATGGAAAATATTTTGCTGGTGGCAGGCAGCGTTTTGCTGGTGATTCTTCTAAAATCGCTGATTGCTTCTGCCACCGGATTTCTTTTGGGGCACACATTCAGGGGAATTGTGCTTATCGGGCTTGCCTTGTGCCAGGTGGGCGAATTTTCCTTTATTCTGGCAAAAACGGGCTACAATTACGGCATTATTGAAACATACCACTACCAGCTTTTTTTAGCGGTAACTGTAATTACTATGGCTGTTACTCCCTTTTTAATGCAGGTTCCACTTCCTTTTGCCAATGCCATTTTGAAGCTGAATTTACCCGGCTACCTGGTGAATGGTATTTTCCCGCTAAAGGAAATGGAGATTCCCGACTTTTCAAATCATCTGGTTATTATTGGCAAAGATGCCAGTGCACTGAAGCTGTCAATTATGGCAAATCATTACGACATAAAACATGTTTCGGTAATTTTTGACCCCATCATTGCTAAAGAGAAAATCAACGCCGGAGATAGTGTGGTTTATGGCGATGCCGTAAATGAGCCCATTTTGCGAAAAGCACACGTGGATAAAGCTGATTTGGTGGTTGTTTCGGTGGGCGACATTATTCCGCTTCTGGCCATTGTTGAAAAAGTAAAAACGTTAAACAGCCATACATTTGTTATTGTCAGAGCCAGTCATGTTGAAAATGTAAAACAGCTGTATGAGGTGGGCGCCGACCAGGTTTTTCCTGAAAAGTTCGAAATAGCCATCGATTTTTTCAGCAGGGTTCTTATGAAAAGGTTGTATCCGCAGAAAAAAATAAACCGGATGCTGGCTCATATCCGGACCATGAACCTGGGGGCTTTCAGCGAAAAAGACATGGTAAACCAGCCTTCCATTATCGATGAAATGCCCAATGTTAATATTTCGGCCATCACCATAGAGCCAAACTCGTTTGCAGAAGGAAAAACCCTGGGCGAAACTGATTTGCGGAAAAAAACAGGTGTTACTTTGCTCGCCGTAAAACGCGGCGACGAAATGATTGAACACCCCACTTTGAAAACCCGGTTTTTAGCTGGCGATATAGCCTATGTTTTGGGTGATCCGGAGCAGGTGAACCTGGCCTCGGAGTTATTCTCAGTTTAATAATTTTCTGTTTGAATTCATCCTGACCCTTTTACCAGTTTGTTGCCAATGGGGCAGGCAAGGCATTTTTTTGGGCTGCAATGCCTGTTTTTTAGCTGAAGCAATGCCTGTGTCTCGAAAGCCGACCGCGCTGAAACGCCCAGATTTCTCCACTTTTCAATAATTGAATTGCTTTCGGGCGGAAGTTGTTCCAGAAATTCCAGTGCTCGGTTTTTTAAATGGTGCTGGTTTTGTTTTTCGCCATAAACAAACAAAAACGGAACAACCACATTAATGATTATGGTATCGATTGAGTTTTCGCCCAATATTTTGGTTTGTTTTTGTGGCGAAAGTTTGTTGAACCGATAGTGTGCGTCCCAGTAATCCGAGGCTTTCACGCGGAACAACGTTTTCAGCTCTTCCGCTTTTTCTGTTTCCAGTATTTTTGAAAATAGCCCCTTTGAACGATGGATGAGTGCTGCGAGTTGCGAAATGCGGATGGTAGGGAAATTCCCCGGTCGCAGCCGCATGAATTTCCACAGGTGAGGTTCCACCGGTTTCAGGTTGTATTTTTTCTGCAAAAAGTCGAATTCGTTTTTTAAACCCGTGAAATACGGATCGCCAAAAAGCACTTCATGCAGCATCCCGGAGGCGCCAAACAGCAACGCTTCCAGCTGGGCAGGGCTGTTTTTGTGTTTGGCCAGTATATGCATCGGTATTGATTTGGCCAGCATTTCAAACGGTGCTGCATTCACCTTAAAACCAAACATACGTGCCAGCACCTGGTAAAAGGTTTCGTTCCAGTTGTTTTTGTTTTGTTCCAGCCGCAGGTTCACCTCTTCGGTTTTGTCTTCCAGCCGTTCAATCATCAGCCGGTTAAATCCCAGTTGCAGCAACACAGGGTCAACCCGGTGAAACTGGTCCTGACAGGCAATCCAGGTGCGGGCATCCAGTAGTTTTTGGTAATTTCGGGTGTATTGTTCCGGCCAGCTCAGTTCAAGTGTGGCAATTTCGGAACCGTTTTCGCGGGTTATTTGCATGTCGGCCTGTTCCACCACATGCAAAATTACATTTTCATAAGCTTTATCTCCGGTATGATTGTGTTTTTCCCAGTCGGAGGCTTTTTTGTGAATTTCGATGTTTCCGGCCCAGAGGGTATCGCCGATTTTTATTTTTGCATTGAAAAAGTCGGGCCCGGAGTCGGTGTTCCGTCTTCCGGTGTTCATAATTTCAATTGTTTCGCCATCAACCGTTCGCAGGTTGCCTGAGAAAAACAACCGGTTTTCCCAGATAAAATGAAGAAACTCTTCAGGAACCGATTTCGGGGTACTCATTTTTATTCCTTTTTGGTTTGGGAATAAAAATACTTATTTTTTCAGTTTCTGAAAAATATCCCACAGAACTATGCCGGCACTAACCGACACATTAAACGAATGCTTGGTTCCAAACTGCGGAATTTCGATGGCGCCGTTACACAGGTTGACCACTTTTTGCTGAACCCCCTTTACTTCGTTGCCAAAAACCAGCGCCAGTTTTCCATTTTCAGGAGGCAGGAAATCGGGCAGGGAAATGCTGTTTTCCACCTGTTCCACCGCAAAAACTTTGTATCCTTCCTGCTGAAGCTTTTGAACAGCGTCTTCTGTTTTTTCGAAATACTCCCAGTCAACCGATTTCTCTGCATCAAGAGCGGTTTTGTGAATTTCCTTGTTGGGTGGTGTGGCCGTAATTCCGCAGAGATATATTTTTTCCAGGAGAAGCGCATCGGAGGTCCGAAAAACCGACCCGGTGTTGTTGCAGCTTCTTATGTTGTCGAGTACCACAACCAGTGGCGTTTTTTCTGTTTTTTTGTATTCGTCGGCGGAAAGCCGGTTGAGTTCGTTTATTTTGAGTTTTCGCATTTTTTTGATTTGCTAACTTCTATAGTAAAATGCGCGGTTGGAAACCGCGCGTCCCTACCAGTTTACTTCTGTACGAAGCACAGGTAGGGTCATGCATCTTGCTCCGCCGCCGCCCCTTGCCAGTTCCGAGCCGGCAATGGTTACGGCGCATTTGCTGTAGTCGTCCAAATTTATCTTTCCTTTAATTACATCCATGGCACGAATAATTTCAAACCCGTTTTTATTCAGTTCTTCCAGCGTGTTTACATTTCGCTCATATCCGATAATTTTTCCAGGCGCAAAGGCAAAAAAGTTGGCGCCGCTGTGCCACTGCTCGCGTTCCTGAATCCACGGGTCTTTTTGTCCGCCACAGGTGATGGGTTTCAGGTCGATGCCCAGTTTTTTCAATGCCTCGGGAATGTTGGGCAGTTCGTTGATTTTCACTTTACCGTTATCTATGCGAATGTAAATGGTTTTGTAGCGGCTCAGCCCGTAAACCACCGGCTCGTAAACCATGCAGGCATCGGTGTTCAGACAGGTGAAAACCATGTCGAGGTGAATGAACGATTCGGGCGATGAAGGCAGTTCCTGTACAAGAATGTGGTGCACAGCCTTTTTCTGCTTTTTAATGTTTTCAATAATGAAATCGATTCCCTGTGTACTGGTGCGCATTCCTGTGCCAATTACAAACACATCGTTGCGGATTACCTGGAAATCACCTCCTTCCAGTGTTGCCATCGTATCAACCGGTATGCCGTGCAAAGGTTTGATGGGGTTGAGGGTAGTGGTTTCAAAAGCCGGATGGTGGTTTAAAACGGCTTCCATTATCATGGTCTCACGTTCGCGTACCGGGTTGGCCATCCGCCCAATGAGCATATTCCCGTTCATTCCCATAGCCGAATCGCGGGTAAAAAACAGGTTGTGCAACGGGCGCATCAGAAACTTTTCATGGCTCAGGTAATCGGTCAGGTTGTTTCGCTCCAGAATCATTCCCTCAATCAGAATATTAGCCAGCGTTTCTGCATTTTGTTCTGCCAGCTGGTCTTCCATTCCCTGAATGCATTCATGGGTGCAGATTTCGTGGAGCAGCTGCATTTTTGCAATGTTGTTTTCCAGAATTTCACCCAGCATTTTTTTTACCTCGAATACCTGTGTTACTTTGCCGAGCACACCAGTCAGCTGAGCATACTCTTTGGATGCAATAGACAGGTTGAGAATGTCGCTGTAAAGCGCACGTTCTGCATTTCCGGGTGTCATGTTCTCCACTTCGGAACCGGGTGTGTGGATTATCACCCCTTCCAGTTTTCCAATTTCAGAATTAACACAAGTCTTCATTTTTTTGCATAAAAGTTGTAAAACCGCGGCAAAGATATAAACTTTGCACTTGCAATAATTGAAAAAGCATATCTTCGTTTTCTTTTTAGATGAACAGATGGAATAAAATAGCAGGATTTTTTTTGGTGGTTGTGCTGGTCTTTGCAAATAGCCTGACTGCCCAGGAAAACGATTCGGTTTTGATGATGGGGATTATTGAAGATGGCGATACCATCATTCACCGGAATATTCCCGAGATTGTGGTATTGCCGGAGCGGGAGTTTCGGAATGCATGGCAGGAACGCCGGTACAACCGATTTGTAAGCCGGGTAAAAAAGGTGTACCCGTATGCCAAACTGGCAGGCGAAATGCTTGAAGAATATGAGCCCAAATACATGGCGCTCGATGATGACCGCGAACGCCGCAGAATGATGAAAGACCTTGAAAAACAACTACTTGATGAATACAAAGACGACCTGAAACGGATGACCATTACCGAGGGGCGGATTTTGCTGAAATTGATTGATCGTGAGGCCAGCCGGACATCTTTTACCTTGATAAAAGAGTTCAGGGGAGGAGTGCCGGCAGTGTTTTGGCAGGGAATTGCCCGACTGTTTGGAAGCGACTTAAAAGCCGAATATGATCCCGAAGGTGAAGACCGGGTACTCGAAGAAATTGTTTCACTGATTGAAGTCGGATACCTTTAATTTTTTTTTACTATGGCTGATTTCCTTCGAACATTTGTTGCCGTAAAAGTTGAGCCCGCGCCCGCATTGCTTCATACAATGAAAGACTTGCAAATGGCGCTGAGCGGTGAACAGGTAAAATGGGTGGAACCCAATAAACTGCACCTTACCCTGAAATTTTTGGGTGACACATTACCTTCGCAGGTGGACGAAACCGGAGAAGAATTGAATCAGGTTTCCAAAATGTTTTCTTCCTTCTCTTTTCAGCTGGAAGGGTTGGGGTTTTTCAAAAACAAAGGAATGCCGCGGGTTTTGTTTGCAAATATTCAAGAAGGAGAAGTGCTGCAACAACTGGCTGCTGAAATAGACAACCGGCTGATAAACCTGGGTTTTCAACCGGAACCACGGCCATTCAAACCCCACCTGACCCTGGCAAGGATTAAATTCCTGAAAAACAAAAAAGCATTTTACCAGGCCGTGGAAATGTACCGGGATACATTCATGCAAACGGCAAAAGTCGATGAAATTATTTTTTACAGAAGTGTTTTGAAACCGGAAGGGCCGGTTTACGGGGAACTGGGGAGCTTTAGTTTTTTGTAAAACCGGCTCAGGGACTAATGATTCAGAGACTACCCCAACGGAAACCTGACACAGGAAACCAACAAACTGATGAGTTTTAACTATAACCTGCTAAACCTGCCACGTGAAGTAAATTATTGGCCGGGAGGGAATGCAAAAATAAAATATTATTATACATTTGATGGTGAAAAACTCCGCAAAACGGTTGAAAACAACGGCATTGTTACCAAAGTAGATTATTGCGGGCCGTTTGTATATGAAACCGCTAGCGGGGTGCGTTCTTTAAAATATATAGTTACGCCTGACGGAAGGGCTGTTAAGAACGGAAGTAGCTGGGATTACGAATATAATTTAACTGATCATTTAGGTAACGTAAGGGCTGTAATCAGGAAAGGAAGCAATGGACTTGCTGAATTAATACAGCAAAAACATTATTATCCTTTTGGGATGGAAATGA
>CAZLGT010000077.1:0-2733 GCA_964559175.1 uncultured Mariniphaga sp.
CCCGAACAACCGCTTGCATTCCATCGAAGCGCTTCTTCGTCCACCTCTCACTCTCTCGCCCTCTCACCCTCTCACTCTCTCACCCTCTCACCCTCTCATCTCTCCGCTCTCTGCCCTTTGCCCTTTGCTCTTCCCTCCCCTTATTCCGCCTGTTCGTCCCATTCTGGGACTTTATCCCGTTTTTTGTGCATGTTTTTGAGAAATGGTCGCCATAAGTCGAAAAAAAAATTATTTTTGCCTCAATATTTTTGTTCAGAGCTGTTTAGTGGCTGTTGGATACAGAAAAACAGGGAGACAAACCCTTCTGTATTACCAGGAATTTTTAAAAAAAAACAGATTGAATAATTAGTACGGACAAACAGGCGGGCGTCCCCTTCTTTTGAAGGCTGACTGTTTGAAACCGAAAACAATAACCAAGACAAAGCGGATGACTGAACCTTTACAGGTCATTATTTTTTATTTATATCACTTGCCGTGCAGTTTCCTGCACGACAAATTGCTTTTTGGGGGTATTCAGCGTGCTTTTGCCAAACGGAATACACACTTCGCTTCCACTCGGAATAAGCTCACTCATTCATGCATTTTCTCCGGTAACCCTAAAACGGTTGCCATTCCGCATAACCCGCAATTTAGCCTTAATCGCGCACTGCTGCGCTTAACGGTTTTGCTGTTGCTGCTCCTTGGTTTGGCAAGCTCCGGATGGGGGCAAACAACTGAAACATTCACATCTTCCGAAACATGGACCGTGCCTGCAAGCGTTACCAAGGTAGAAGTACAAGCCTGGGGCGGCGGCGGTGCTGGCGGTGGTGCCAGAATTGGTGCTGGTGGTGCCGGTGGTGGAGGCGCCTTCAATAGCAACTTAGTAACAACCACAGTAGGACAAGAATATACCGTAATTGTTGGAGTTGGAGGCACAGGTGCCTCAAATGCAAATGGAGGTAATGGGGGTGCTTCAAGTTTTTCCGGAACGGGAGGAACTGTGACAGCTAATGGAGGTAATGGTGGTACTGCCGGAAGTGGATGGACTATTATTATTATTACATATAACGATAACGGGAATGGTGGATCTGGTGGAACAGGGACATACAACGGAGGTAATGGAGGTTCTGCAAATGGGAATGGAGCAGGTGGAGGCGGAGGCGCCGGAAGTGCTGCAAATGGAACCAATGGTGGAAATGGTACAACTGGACAGGGAGGAAGCCCTGACGGAGGTGATGGCGGAGCTTACAGGACAGATAATGGAAATGGCAATGCCGGAAATTTCCCGGGAGGAGGTGGCGGAGGAGCCAGGTCATGGTATAACGGAACATCGAGATCTGGTGGCAATGGCGCACATGGTCAGGTCACCGTTTCCTGGATTACAGCCAATGTTACAGCTAGTGCAACTACAGTTGAAATTGGTACCCCTGTAACCCTAAACGGAAACCCTGCTGGTGGCAGCAGTTATACACATTCCTGGACAGGAACAGGAGTAACTTATTTAAGCTCAACATCATCACAAACACCTACTTTTGGGGCAACAGCTCCGGTTGGTACATATAATTTAACCTATACCGTAACCGACAGCCGAGGCTGCGAAGCGGTGAGCACAATAACCATAACTGTTAATCCACCGGCATGCAACAACGGCACACTCACGCTTTCATCTGCAGCCGGAACCGATGCACAAACAGTATGTGAAAATTCAGCAATTACCAATATAACTTATACCGTTGGCGGAGATGCAACCAGTGCCGGTGTAACCGGTTTACCAGCCGGCGTTTCCGGCAACTACAACAGTGGTGTGTTCACCATCAGCGGAATACCCACAGAAGATGGAACGTTTAATTATACGGTAACTACAACAGGGGTATCTTCACCCTGCACAAATGGAACGGCAAATGGTACAATTAAGGTGAATGTGTTGCCGGACTGTTCCATTACCGGAACAGATGGTCCGGTTTGTCCCGGTTCATCAAACGTTTATTCAGCACCTGAAGGAATGGCCACCTATGCGTGGACAATTTCAGGAAATGGCACAATTGATGGCAGCACAGAAGGAGAAACCGTAACTGTTATAGCCGGAAGCAACTGCAATGAATCCTATACAATCAGTGTAACCATTACCGATGGAAACGGATGCAGTTCGGATTGTGATAAAACAGTGGCGGTGAATGATACGGAAAAACCTGTTTTGGCAACCACAGCCACCAGCGGTGACCTCGGGTGTAATCCGACAGTAACTGCTCCGACTTTTACTGGTACAGACAACTGCGAAGGAACAATTACTCCGGTTGTTACAACAGATGGTCCTGAAAATACCGGTTGTGAATACACACAAACCTGGACTGCCAATTACACCGATGACTGTGGCAATGCAGCCGATGAAATCAGCATTACTTACACATGGACGATTGATACGGAAAAACCTGTTTTGGCAACCACAGCCACCAGCGGTGACCTCGGGTGTAATCCGACAGTAACTGCTCCGACTTTTACTGGTACAGACAACTGCGAAGGAACAATTACTCCGGTTGTTACAACAGATGGTCCTGAAAATACCGGTTGTGAATATACACAAACATGGACTGCCAATTACACTGATGACTGTGGCAATGTGGCTGATGAAATCAGCATCACTTATACCTGGACTGTCGATACCGAAAAACCGGTACTCGCAACTACTGCAAGCGATAATGATGATTTGGGCTGCAATCCGACTGTTGTTGCACCGGAATTCACCGGAACCGACAA
>CAZLGT010000077.1:2833-22085 GCA_964559175.1 uncultured Mariniphaga sp.
ATGATTTGGGCTGCAATCCGACTGTTGTTGCACCGGAATTCACCGGAACCGACAATTGCGAAGGAACAATTACTCCAGTTGTTTCAACAGATGGTCCTGAAAATACCGGTTGTGCATATACTCAAACATGGACAGCAAATTATACCGATGCTTGCGGCAATGTGGCCGATGAAATCAGCATCACTTATACCTGGACTGTCGATACCGAAAAACCGGTACTCGCAACTACTGCAAGCGATAATGATGATTTGGGCTGCAATCCGACTGTTGTTGCACCGGAATTCACCGGAACCGACAACTGCGAAGGAACAATTACTCCGGTTGTTTCAACAGCAGGTCCTGAAAATACAGGTTGTGCATATACTCAAACATGGACAGCAAATTATACCGATGCCTGCGGCAATGTGGCTGATGAAATCAGCATCACTTATACCTGGACTGTCGATACCGAAAAACCGGTACTCGCAACTACTGCAAGCGATAATGATGATTTGGGCTGCAATCCGACTGTTGTTGCACCGGAATTCACCGGAACCGACAACTGCGAAGGAACAATTACTCCGGTTGTTTCAACAGCAGGTCCTGAAAATACAGGTTGTGCATATACTCAAACATGGACAGCAAATTACACCGATGCCTGCGGCAATGTGGCTGATGAAATCAGCGTTACTTATACCTGGACAGAAGACACCGATGCCCCTGTAGTTACCCTCAATGGTGATGCAGTTGTCAATATTTGCCAGGGAGAATCATATACCGACGCCGGAGCAACAGCCTCGGATATCTGCAGTGGAGATATTTCAGGTTCCATTGTAATGACCGGATCGGTTGATACGAATGTTCCCGATACTTATATCTTATATTATAACGTTGAAGATGCTTGTGGAAATGAGGCCACTGAAATTACCCGCACGGTGGTTGTTGAATCCACACCCGGTGCCGGTACCCTTACCAAATCGCCTAACGAAACAAGTGTTTGTGCCGAAACCGATGTCTCAGCTACACTCACAGCAGGCTCGGGCGGAAACGGAACCGATGAACTGGAATACAGAACCAATGATGGTACTGACTGGACAAGCTGGGCAACATACAATTCCGGAACGGATATTTCAACAACCGGCTTAACCGAAGTGCAAATCCGCACGCGCCGCCGGGCTGATTACTGCGATGACTCAGACTACAATACTGTGAGTTGGACAGTCAATCCGTTGCCCGCCATTAACTTAACCAGTTCATCTACCGCTCTCTGCCGCGGCGAACTTGTTACCTATCTCAACTATTCATCCGCAACAGGCGACACATACAACATAGATTTCGATGTTACTGCCGAAGGTCAGGGGTTTGATGATGCAGGTGGTTCACTTACCGGCGGTGAAATTGAAATAACCGTTCCCGGAAGCGCCCAGCCCGATACTTACAGCGCTGAGTTAACGGTAACAAACAGCACAACCGGCTGCACTAGCGAAGTTTACAACATAACAATTATCATACATCCGCTTCCGGCAACGGGAGAGATTATACCCGATTAATCAATTAAAAATTAAAAATGAGCAATTAAAAATTACAGAATGAATAATAACCAAAAATCAAAACAATGAAAAAAGTATTTACGTTTTTAATGACTGCCGCCGCCCTGCTGCTGATTAGCGCCGGGGCAATGGCACAGGGAGGTGCAGCGCCTTTTGTTGGGTCAACCCATAATTACACAGTTGAACCGGAAAGTACTTCCAATACTCTTACATGGAGTGTTGTGGAGACTTCAGGTTACACCATTAATTCCCAGACAATTGATGGGGTTAATTCTGTTGCAAATATAACCTGGACTACAGCAGGTACTTACAAATTGCAATTTACTGAATTGAATGAAACAACAGACTGTGCAACCATCAAAGAACTTGATGTAACAGTTTCGGCGAATACGTTCGATGTTTTTGCAGTTGAACCGGCTGCTACCTGTAATGCTGCCGACGGAGTGGTAAATTATGCCGATGATGATGTTACTACTGAAGTTTCCTTTGTTGTGGATATGGAAACAGGCGATGAAGACTTTAACCCAGAGTGGGAGTTTACTTTCACCTTAACTTCCACGACAGATGCAACAATTGGCAATGTGTCCGATGGAACCAACGTTCTTACAGCAGTTTCTGGAACCTTTACACTGACCGGTTTGACAAGTGCTTCCGGCACAGGTACAGTTACCATTACATTGGATGCAACCGGGGAACTTTACAGTGCTGAAAATGTGGTCTTGACGATTACCTCTGCCAAAGAATTAACATACAGCACTCCTGAATCCAATCCGGGTAACAATTCCGCTACACAAACCATTAATCCGATACCGGAAACATCCGGTATTACAACAGATTAACAAATACAAAACAGTATAAATTAACAGTTTAAACAAATTAATTTTTATTCACAATTTAAATTTTACACAAATGAAAAAGCTATTTATTCTTTTGGCCGTGGTTACTTTAACCGCAATGAGTGCAAATGTGTTTGCACAGAGTTCTGGTATTTCTCCTGCACCGGGAGCAACACATGAATATTCTATTACTCCCGGGAATATTGGAAGCACAATTACCTGGTCAGTAACTAAAGGTGATTTAACAACTGATGCAGGCGCAGATGCAATTATTTCAGATGACGATGCTGCTATTACTAACATCACCTGGGCTGCCGGCTTAACGGTTGACGACATGTATTATGTACATGTAGTTGAATCAGACGGAACTTGTACAAATGAAAAAGTGCTACCAGTTCAGATTACCGCAAGTCCATTCTATCTTGAAATTGCTGCTGCTAATGCTACCCAGTGTTACGATGGTACTGTTGTAGTCAGTCTGGCTGATGCTTCAACTATTAATTATGACCATGGTAATGCAACATTAGAGTTTACAGTAACCCCATTTGAATTGAGTTCTTCTTACTCAGGTTACTCTTTTGATATTGATTTGGATTTTGGCGCCTACACAGGACTTGATGCGTCAAATGTAAGTGTTTCTACGAATGCTTCAATTTCTGGAGGAACAGTTACGGTTGCTGACAATGCAGCAGTTACTATCACTTATGTAGTTGATAATACAAATATCTTTAACAATGGTTCTGCCGTCGATGCACAAGACTTTACCGCAACGGCAACCATATCAGGTGGAGAAGCCAGTAACGGAGTTGATGACAATGGAACAGATGGTACATATACCGATGCAACTGATGTATCAAGACCAAATACCAGTGGCATAAGTACAAATTAGAAGTTGATTTCAGAATAATAGCTTTTCAAAATACAGCCGGCGGGCAGGGGAATTTTCCCCTGCCCGAAAGGGCCGGATAATGAAAGGCATTGGTTTGTGATGAACTGGATTTTCCTTTAATGGGAAATGAAGTTCAGCATTGAATTGGAATGACAAAAAGATGATGGATTAAATTAAAAATCTGTCTGACGTTGTCGGTCCGTCAACTGCCGGACGCTGACAAGTCTTAAAAACCTGTCAACGTCCCGATAGCTATCAGGATAGACTTGACAGCGTTTACTTAACGGTTGGAAATGTGAATAATGAATTACAACACGATACGCGCATAAATGCGAACAGGGTTTAAATACAGGCGCTTTATATTGTCGGCTTTGCTGATAATTTGGGCTGTGGCTTTTGCTGCGGCACAGGAGCACTTTGTAGTTACTGTTG
Organism: uncultured Mariniphaga sp.; assembly: GCA_964559175.1. Classification (GTDB taxonomy): domain Bacteria; phylum Bacteroidota; class Bacteroidia; order Bacteroidales; family Prolixibacteraceae; genus Mariniphaga. The sequence goes on from CAZLGT010000077.1 coordinate 6,520, forward strand.
GCGAAACACGCTCGTATTTTGTTGAGGAACACGAAGGCAGTACCTTCGACTGGAACGTTTTTAACGAACCAACTTTTACCGTTTCTGCTGCTGCAAACGAGGTGATTTTTCCCGATGGAAACACCGGTTATACTATCGATATTCAGTGGGAGAAACCCGGCTTGTATTTCATTACAGTGATTGAAACCGACATCTCAGGGTGTACCAACACCAAAGCAATGGCTGTAACTGTTTTACCCAACGATCGGTCCGCAGGGTTTGAAATCCTTGCAAGCCATTCCTGTTTCAACAGGTCGGACAACAGCTTTGAATTAACTCTGGTTATAAGAGACAACAACGGTTTGATGCTCGGCGCACAGTTTTTTCCGCTAAAAACGGAATTTACTGTAAACGGAGTTCCTTACTCAGCCTTGCTGGAATACAACAACCCGGTAATTCAAATCAATGACCAGTGGTTAAGCACCGGTCCGGGAATAAATACCCCGGTTACCATTGAAATTACAGAGATCACCGATAACAACGATGTACCGCTGCAACTTGTAAATGCCGTTCATACCCGAACCATCCATGCCATCCCTGAAATTGAATTTGAAAATTTGATGGCAGATACCATTGCCTTATTTTCCTATTATTCGTTCAGTGTATCGTCAGGTACAGATTATGAGTATGAGTGGTGGTTTACCGATGTTTCGAACAACCGTTTCGATTTCAGCTCAGGCGGACCTTTTACCGAAGACGTTTTCTGGGACACCGAAGGCCAATTCGAACTGTTTGTTCAGGCCACCGATGCCAGCGGCTGCCTGTCGGAAATCGTGTCGAAACCGTTTGTGGTGATGCCGGTGGAAGGGTTCATCCCCTCGCTGGTGGCGCTGCCCGACATCAATGTGGGCTATGAAAACACTACGCTTTACGGCGATGTGAGTATCAACGACTTCGACTTCCGCGATCAGGGACTGAACGTGATTTATACGCCGGAAGGCGATGCATTGGACGGTCTTGTGTTGTTTAGCGACGGAACCTACGAATACACGCCGCCTGCCGGATTCACCGGTAAGGTGAATTTCAGTTACCGTGTGTGCTACGAAGGATACCCGGACGAATGTGCCGGCGCCGATGTGGAGATACGCATTCTGCCACTGGAAACCACAGCGAACATAGCGCCTGTGGCAGTTACCGATGTGGCGCTTACTTTACCAAATCAAACCGTGTTCAGCAACCTGCTGGTAAACGACATCGACCCCGACGGGTTTGGTGTACCGCTCACGGTGGACACTTCACCGCTTACGGGGCCGCAAAACGGCACTGCGGTAATCAGCAGCGACGGCAGTTTTGCTTACACGCCATACCCGGGCTTCACGGGCATCGACCGGTTTATGTACCGCGTGTGCGACAGTGGTTCGCCCGTATTGTGCGATTCGGCATGGGTGTATATCATCGTCAGCGAGTTTGGCGGCGACGGACAGAAACCCATTTCCGCTTCCGACGATATGTTCCTGCATACCGACGGCGGCATCTATTCTCTGCGCGAAAATGATCACGGACAGCTGGGCGAAAACCTGGTTTACAATACACAGCCGGTAATTCCTGCCTCGCACGGAACCCTGCAGATTTATCCCGACGGAACCTTTACCTACGTTCCGGAACCGGATTATGTGGGCGTTGACTGGTTTGTTTACCAGGTTTGTAATACGGCCGATCCGCCGGATTGCGTTCAGGGAACCGGATTTATTCTGGTAACCCCCGGCAATCAGTGGGCAGAACTGGCCGGAAGAGATACGGTGATTGGCAGTTGTGCGCCCTACACCTTATCGGCCCTTGATATAGGCGAAGATTTCAGCTACAGCTGGGAACCGGCACATCTGCTCGATGATGCCCAAAGTCCTGCGCCGGTGTTTACGCCCGGCGAGTCAACTACGTTTGTGCTGACGGTTTCAAACGATTACGGATTCAGCGCCAAAGACTCGGTGCAGATTACCGTTTCGGAAGCGATGGCCGATGCAGGCGAAGATGTCTGGATGTATGCCGGCGAAACCGCCCTGCTCGACGGGAGCAACAGCAGCGGAGAGGAGCTGCATTACCTGTGGACCACCGAAAACGGAGTGATTGAAAGCGGCGAAAACACCGCCACTCCGGTAGTGGGTAGCATCGGTACTTATGTGCTTTATGTCACAGACCGTTTTGGCTGTACGTCTGCCGATTCGGTGACCGTAGGTCTGCTCACCTATGCGCCGGTGGCCAACGACGATTACGACACCACCGAGTACCGTACCCCGGTAAAAATTTATGTGCTGGATAACGATTACGACCCCGACAACGACCTCGACTCGCTGTCGCTGCGGCTTACCGTTCAACCTCTGCACGGTTCGGCGGTGATTGATTTCAGCGACTTTTCTGTAGAATACACTCCCGGACGCAATTATCACGGGTCCGACCGCTTTGAATACCGCATCTGCGATGTGCACAACAACTGCGACGACGCTTCGGTGTTTGTGCTGGTAAACGATTTCCGGTTTCTCATTCCCAACGCGTTTTCACCCAACAACGACGGGGTGAACGACTACTTTGTGATTCTGGGCATTGAATTTTACGAAGGAAATACGCTCGAAATTTTCAACCGCTGGGGCAACCGGGTTTACCGGGCCGACAATTACGGCATTGACACTGCTCCACAATACTGGGACGGTAAATCGAATACGGGCGTGAGACTGGGCAACGAAGAGTTGCCAACGGGAACCTACTTCTATGTGCTCGATTTGGGCAACGGGGAAAAACCCATTGTAGGTTCGGTTTATTTAGACAGATAATGAGATGAAAGTAAGAAAGAACATAGCGTATTTGGTGCTTTTGCTTCTGGTTTTGGGAGGCAGCCGTGGCGTTGCTACAGCACAGCAGGACCCCATGTACACCCAATATATGGATAACCTGCTGATTGTGAACCCGGGCTTTGCCGGTACCAAAGAAATCGGCAATTTTATGGTGGTAGCCCGCAACCAGTGGGTGGCCTTCGACGGGGCGCCCCGTACGCGTACATTCTCCTTTCATACACCGGTAAAAGATCTGGATCTCGGTGTTGGATTCTCTGTCCTCTCAGATAAAATTGGCCCGCTTACCCAAACCGGTGTCTATTTCGACTATTCATACTGGGTGCGGCTAAACCAGGATTTCCGGCTGAGCCTGGGACTGAAAGGAGGCTTCTCGTTTTACCGGGCCGACCTGACGAAGCTGGAGACCATCGACCCCGATCCCATATACCAGCGCGATATTTTTAAAAACTTCCTGCCGAACTTCGGCGTGGGTGGTTTTCTTTTTTCTGAAAATACATATTTGGGCGTTTCGGTGCCCAAACTGGTGGAAAATGTCATCAGCCGCGAGCAGTACTCGTCGGAATATGTGGGCCGTGAAAAAATACACTTTTATATGATGGGCGGCCATACCTTTGCTGTAAACGAAGACATCAAAATAAAGGGTCACTCCATGTTGAAAATCGTTAAAAATGCGCCCATTGCGTTCGATATAACAGCTATGGGCGGATTAAAAGACCGTTTCTGGTTTGGCGCCATGATGCGCTGGGGCGACTCCTGGGGATTGCTGGCACAGGTGTATGCCACCGACGATATTCTCATCGGGTATTCTTACGATCTCAGCTTTTCTGAGTTGAACTCCTACAACAATGGTACACACGAAATCATGGTCAGCTACAGCCTGAACTTTTTCAAGTAACAGCTTTTTATCCCTCCCCGATCAGCATTTTTAACCTTCTTTTTCATCTGTTTTCCCTTCCTTTTCAATCCGTTTTTGAAGCTGTTTTTCCGTAGTTTCCAACCCCCTGAATCAGTGCCTAAAATAGACATATCTGTTTCATTATCAATTATTTTAGTTGATAATTATAAACTTTCAAAAACGGAAAGACATGAAACGGACAGGAATACTTTTAGGACTGATAATGGTTGTTCTTTTTGTACAGGCACAAAAAGCCGGTAACTTAGGGGAAATCAAGGGTGAACCTGCCGTTAACTTTGCTTCCGGCGAGGTTGAAAAAACATTTATTGCACCACCGGATGAGTTGGCCGGGCTGAAATCTGGAAAAGTCGGAAAGTCTGAGTTCGTTGTCACATTCCATAATTTTCCGGAGGAAGCGAAAGAGTCTTTTTTGTATGCTGTTTCCATTTGGGAAAGCCTGATTTCTTCTTCTGTTCCGCTGACTATTCAGGCCAGCTGGGGCCCGATGGAAGAGAACTTACTGGCTTGCGGCAAACCGGCTACATTCCATATGAACTTTGAAGGCGCCCTTGTTTCCGATGTCTATTATCCCGTGGCCCTGGCTGAAAAACTGCGGGGAAGGGATATGAACCCCGGCCAAAGCGATATCGTTTGCACTTTTAACCAGGCCGCTTCCTGGTATTTCGGCCTCGATGGAAACACCCCCGAAACCAGCTACGATTTTGTTACGGCAGCCTTACACGAGATTGCACATGGACTTGGGTTTGCCGGGTTTTTTAAAGGCAACGGCAACATGGGATATTTCAACAACGGGAATGACCTGCCCGCCATTTACGACTATTTTATTTTCAACCTCCTGAACCAGCAACTGGCCGATAAATCGGTTTTTTCCAGGCCTTCGGAATCGCTTCACGGAGAGCTTACCTCGGGAAACCTGAAGTTTCAAACCGTTGCAACCGAAGACGGACCACTGGACATTCCGTATGTTTTTGCACCGGAAGAGTGGACAGATGGAGCGAGCATTTATCATTTGGTTACCGGAAACGGACTTATGGACCCCTGGGCTATGAAGGGACGCGCCATTCATCACCCCGGGGAAAAAGTGCTGGATATTCTTGCTGAGCTGGGGTGGAGAACAGTTACCTTCGACTTTAAAGAGCTGAAAGATTTTGAAACACCTGTTGCCGAATTGCCCATCGGTTTTCAAATTACCACCGAAGTGGAATTGTACGAACCTGTGGCCAGAGTCATGTTTTCGTGGGATAACTTTGAAACGGTTGATTCTGTCCTGCTTACTTACGATAAAGTATCTGAACATTTTGCCGGGAAAATACCATTTGGTTACAACAGCGGCAATTTTCAGTATTATCTGGTGATGAACGAACGCAACCGGCTCTATAAGTTGCCCGCTGCTGCGCCAGGCAAAACATTTTCTCTCAGGGTTGGACCCGACTACAAAGCTCCGGTATTGGCCCATAATCCACAAAAAATTATTTCAGCCGGCGCTAACCGGCTTTTCCTTGGGGCAATTGCCACAGATAATATCGGCATAAAATCGGTGAAAGTGGAATACCGGCTGAATGGAAAAATGCAGGAACCGCTTTATATGGATAATATTACCGAAGAAACCTGGGCAGGAAAACTAATCCTACCGTCAGGGATTTCAGAAAACAGTGTGTTGGAATATCGTTTAACAGCTGAAGACCTGGCTGCTGCCGGCAATACAAAGGTGCTTCCCTCGCAGGGTTTTTACGAGGTGAGTGTTTTTCAGTCCAAAGATCCTGTGGCCAGCTATTTTACCGAATTCAGCAACAGCGCCAATGATTTTGTGCTGGCTGATTTCGATATTTCGCGAATTGCCGGTTTTTCAGGAAACTGTTTGCATACCCGCCATCCCTATCCCGCTTCTTCAATAGAAGATGCATATTATAATCTGGTGGCACAGCTGAGGTATCCGGTTATTTTGCAGGAAGGGGGACAAATGTCTTACGACGAGGTAGTGCTGGTGGAACCCGGAGAGCCGGGAACTGGCTGGGAGGATAAATTATTTTGGGATTATGTGATTGTGGAAGGAAGCAAAGACGGCGGTGGAACATGGCTGCCTGTAACGCCGGGATATGACTCGCAGGTATATGAACCCTGGGCTTCGGCATTTGTGGGCTCCACCGTAAATACCAAATCTCAGGTGGTTGGCAATCAAAACATGTATCAGCACAACACCATTAACTTAACCGAAGACACCGGTTTTTCTGCCGGCGACACCGTTCTTTTCCGGTTCAGACTTGCTTCCGATCATTCCGTAACCGGTTGGGGCTGGGCCATCGATAATCTCGAAATTCAGAAAAGCTTTTCCACCGACAGCGATGTGGTTGCCCAGTCGGGGTTTAATGTATATCCAAATCCTTTTGAAAACCGCTTTTACATCGATTACAACACAGAGAATGCTTTCAGCCGGATAGAAATAACGGTTACCGACATATTCGGCAAAACGGTTTACAGGCAAACAGGTGTCGATGCATTTCATGCCTCCAAAATACAGGTAGAACTTCCCGATGTATCCAAAGGAATGTACTTGCTTACTGTTACAGAAGAAAAACGGACGGTTTACAGCCGGAAGCTGGTGAAGAATTGATGCAACTTTTTTCTTTCAGGAGGACCGACATATTCCATTCTTGTGGTTTTTTCAAACAGTTTTAATACCTTTGCTTCATGCGTTTAAGTCCGTTTGAAATAGAAACCATAAATAAAATCGCCAGAAAGCATTTCGGGCAGGAAACCACCGTCTTTTTGTTTGGCTCCAGAACCGACGATTCTAAAAAGGGAGGTGATATCGATCTTTTTATGAATAACGTCAATGAAGCTGTATTTACAGTAGAAGCAAAAATTCATTTTCTGGCAGAACTCAAATCGAAAATTGGTGACCGGAAAATCGATGTGGTTTTTGACAATGCCAGTACAAGGCAAAAGAAAAATTTCTACCGTTCCGTTAATCATCAAAAAGTGGAACTATGACAGATGAGAAAAAAGACAAATTGGGAGAAGCGGTTCAGCTTTGTATTATTCATGCCGAACGCATGAGTTTTGCCTGGAACAAAATTAAATTCCATTTTCCTCTCGAAAGAGAAAAATATTTGCGATTACAACCTGAAGATTTAAGTTTTTTTGACCAACTGATTTTTCGTTTCTCAAAGTTACAGGATAGTATGGGAGGCAAGTTATTTCCGGCCATCCTCGAAAATCTCGGCGAAGAAATTAAAGGATTGCCATTTATCGACAGGCTGACGAAACTGGAAGAACTTAATATCATTTCATGCGCTGATGATTGGATGTTACTTCGCGAAACCAGAAATACAGTTACCCATGAATACCCATTTGTTACAGATGAAGTAATTCAGGGATTGAATATGTTAGGTGAACATTATCAGTTAATTATGGAAATTTGGTTGCAGGTGGAAAGGTACATTAATTCCAGGTTCAGATTATAATTAACAACTGCCCCCTTCCGGTATATACCGGGGCGGACTGGTCACAACAACCACAATCCTGTAATTCTACCCCATTTTTGGTTTAACAATCTCTTCCGGTTTGTTTTTATTGGAACGATACGTATGGTTTTTTCAGACAGATTTTTCTTCTCACTTTTCTCCCTATCTTCTGCCAAAAAATCACGCTCCCGGAGCACATTACGGTAATATTTTCATACCCCGGACTATATTGTGTGACAAATTGACTGTCAGTAATTTATGGATTGCTATTTGCTGTGGATGACTGAATTTATTAAAAAAAATGAAGTCATGAATCTGAATAATTTTACCATAAAAGCACAGGAAGCCATTCAACATGCATTTCAAATTGCACAGGGCAACAATCAGCAAAGCATTGAAACCGGGCATATTTTGAAAGGGCTGACCCATTCAGCCGAAAACGTGGTTGAGTTCCTGTTAAAAAAGCTGGGTGTAAATATTTCCATTTTTCAACAGGCGGCCGATAAAATCATAGAATCCTATCCGCGGGTTACCGGCGGCGAACCCTATATTTCGACCACAGCCAACCGGGCATTGCAAAAAGCGCTGGCTTTGGCTCAGGAAATGGGCGACCAGTATGTTTCGGTGGAACATGTTTTACTGGGACTGCTCGATGCCGGCGATTCGGTAAGCCGGTTAATGAAGGACAACGGCATTACCAAAAAAGATTTACAGAAAGCCATTGAAGAGTTGCGCAAAGGATCGAAAGTGGACAGCCAGACTGCCGAAGACCGTTTCAATTCGCTGAACCGGTTTGCCCTCAATTTAAACGAAAGGGCCCGTTCCGGCAAGCTCGATCCGGTAATTGGCCGTGATGATGAAATCCGGCGTATTTTGCAGATTCTTTCACGCCGTACCAAAAACAACCCGATTCTGATTGGCGAACCCGGTACCGGTAAAACCGCCATTGCCGAAGGTTTGGCCCATCGGATTGTGCGTGGCGACGTGCCTGAAAATCTGAAATCCAAACAGGTTTTTTCACTCGATATGGGGGCGCTGATTGCCGGCGCCAAATACAAGGGCGAATTTGAGGAAAGGCTGAAAGCAGTGGTAAATGAAGTGGTTCATTCAAACGAAGAAGTGATTCTTTTTATAGATGAAATTCATACTCTGGTGGGCGCCGGTAAAAGCGAAGGCGCCATGGATGCGGCCAATATTCTGAAACCGGCACTGGCCCGGGGTGAGCTGCGCGCCATTGGGGCCACCACTTTCAATGAGTACCAAAAATATTTCGAAAAAGACAAAGCGCTTGAACGCCGGTTTCAGGTGGTGCAGGTGGCCGAACCCGATACACTCAGCGCCATTTCTATTTTGCGTGGAATTAAGGAACGGTACGAAAGTCACCACAAAGTACGGATAAAAGACGATGCCATTATCGCCGCCGTGGAATTGTCGCAGCGGTACATTTCCGACCGGTTTTTGCCCGACAAAGCCATCGACCTGATGGACGAAGCTGCCGCCAAACTGCGCCTCGAAATGGATTCGGTGCCCGAAGAGCTGGATGAAATTGAACGCCGCATCAAACAACTGGAAATTGAACGCGAGGCCATTAAACGGGAAAAAGACCATAAAAAACTGGATTCGCTGGGTGAAGAAATTTCAAATTTGAAAGAGGAACAATCGCATCTGCGTGCCAAATGGGAAAGCGAAAAGCAGGTTATCGACTCCATTCAAAAAAAGAAAGCTGAAATTGAAGATTATAAATTTGAAGCGGAAGAAGCCGAACGGCAAGGCCGGTATGACCGCGTGGCCGAGTTGCGTTACGGAAAAATAAAAGAAGCTGAAAATGAGATTGAAGCGTTACAGCAGGAATTTAATAAAATGAAGGAAGGCGACAATCTGATTAAAGAGGAAGTAGATGCCGAAGATATTGCCGAAGTGGTTGCCCGCTGGACCGGAATTCCGGTTTCCAAAATGTTGCAGAGCGAACGCGAAAAACTGCTGCACATGGAAGATGAACTGCATAAACGCGTGGTAGGACAGGACGAAGCCATTGCAGCCGTTTCGGATGCTGTGCGCCGCAGCCGGGCCGGTTTGCAGGACGAGAAACGCCCCATCGGTTCGTTCATTTTTCTGGGTTCCACCGGTGTGGGAAAAACCGAGCTGGCCAAAGCGCTGGCCGAATACCTGTTCAACGACGAGAATATGATTACCCGCATTGACATGTCGGAGTACCAGGAAAAATTCTCGGTTACCCGGCTAATCGGTAGTCCTCCCGGATACGTGGGCTACGACGAAGGCGGCCAGTTATCAGAGTCGGTGCGCCACAAACCCTATTCGGTGGTATTATTCGACGAGATTGAAAAAGCGCACCCCGATGTATTTAACGTATTGCTGCAGGTGCTCGACGACGGGCGGCTGACCGACAATAAAGGCCGGACAGTCAATTTCAAGAATACCATTATTATTATGACTTCCAATTTGGGTTCGCACCTCATTCAGGAAAGTTTTGAAAACCTGGATGATGACAATATGAGCCTGGTAATGGAAGAAACCCGTAACAAACTGATGGAGCTGTTGCGGAAAACCATCCGGCCCGAGTTCCTGAACCGCATTGACGAAACCATTGTGTTTACGCCGCTTTCGCGGACCGACATCAACCAGATTGTTAAACTTCAGTTCAATCAGGTGGTAAAACGGTTGTCTGGTTCCGATGTGAAAATAAGTCTGACCGAAAAAGCCATCGACTGGCTGGCTGCAATGAGTTACGATCCGCACTTTGGCGCCCGTCCGGTAAAACGGATTTTGCAGAAACAGGTGCTGAACGAATTGTCGCGCAAAATTCTGGCAGGCCAGGTGGACAAAAGCAAATCCATTGAAATAGATGTGGAAAACGACGGGTTGGTATTTCGGAATTAATTCTGTTTTCTTTCAGGATTTCCAGAACCGGGCAATCAGCACTTCGGCCAGGATGAAAAACAGAGCCAGCGCCAGGCACCACTTCCAGAACTGCCTCCCTTTTTGAATTTCACGGAGAACTTCTGAGAAGTTGGATGAAACATCGGTGATAACCGATGCCTTCGTGAGGCTGTGCTGTTCCATGCGATTCTCCAGTTCTGCCGGACTGAAATACCTTAAGTCGGATTCGCTGCGGTCGTAATTGAACGAGAGCGATGCAAGGGTTTCGCCTTCATTTTTAACAAGATAATGGCCCGCTGTTTGAATGGAACCGCCCAGGTCGAGCCGCATGCCCTGTTCCGAAATATTTACTCCCGGGATAAACCGGTCGCCGGTTTCGTGGTTTTCCACCCCGAAGGTAGATTCCAGATTGGCGCTGATGTTTCGGGGAAGCAAATGGGTTTGCTCACGACCGATCGTGTATGAAATCTGCTGGTCGGGCAAGCTGTTCAGAACAATGTTGTAAACCGAAGGAACAAAAATAATGTCCTGCGCAAATGCTTCGTTTTGTTTGTTCAGCGGAAAAGCAAAAACCCACACTTTCCCCTTTTCGTATGGCAACACCGAAAGCGCCTTATCGCCGTTTTGAAACCAGAGCAGTTTGGTTTCGCTGGTGCGGATATTTTCTGAAAACTTCAGGTGTCCTTTGGTTTTGGGCAACAGGGCATTCTCCTTTTTTTCCTGAAATACATTGCTGAAAAACCGGTTGTCGAAGTCAATTCCCGAAATCTCCTGCCCTGTGGTATCGATACCCGACACGGTGTTTGCCCCAAACCTCTGTAAAAACTGATTATTTGTCAATGGCTGGTTGCTCAATTGCGGAAAAAGCACCACAGACTTGCCGTTGCTGACAGCCGATTCAAGTTCATTTAAAAAACCGGAGGAAAAACGCTCAGGATTGATGAGGAAGATGGCGTTGCTTTCGGCCAGTTTGCTGATTTGCAGGCTCTGTATAGACATGGTTTCCAGCTCCACGTAATTATCGTTTCTAAACAAGGCCGAGATATAATTCAGTCCCTCCTGCGAGCCAGGGGTGTCCGTGTAAATGGCCAGCGCTTTAAGGCGGGGCTCCACGAAATAGCTGAGATACCACGAGTTGTCGTGTGTAAACGGGTAGTCGGTAATTTCCACTTTTCCCAGTTGAATGCCGGGCGACATATTTGTGTAGCGCAGGCTGGCGGTGATTTCGTTCCGGGCGCTTACCGAAAAATTGGTTATGGATTTGAGCGAATCGTTCAGGAAAAGCCTCAGCGGCAGGTTCTGGTAATCCTCATCGGAGCTGTTTTTGATTTTCACAAACACGGTTTCTTCCTGATTCAGTCCGTGGGCAGGCACCTCTACCCAGCACGAGTCGATATAGAGGTTGTTTACCTGGTTGGGAATGAGCGGCATAAAATAGGTGAAAACCGATTCGCCGGAAAAATTTTCAAGGTCGGTAATGTTGCGCTGAAAATCGGAGATGCCATACAAGGTTTTTTGTGCATCGGGCGCGTCGGTATTGATTTGCATTTCGAACCGGTTGTGGATAAGCGAAAGGGGAACTACGGCAGGCGAGGGTTTAACATCGGCCACCTGGCGAATAAACTGCTCCCGGTTGAACAGGTGCTGGTGCCGCGGTTTCAGGTCGTTGGTAAGCAGCCTGAATTTGGTTCCGGCCGGATAGCTTTGCCCTATTTCTGCTGCCTTGTTCCGTGCCCGTTCCAGCAATTGTCCCTCCTCCGACAGAGCGTTCATACTGAAAGAATTATCGATGTAAACACCCACCATCTGGTTTGAGCTGGTAATGGCTTCATTTTCGGTGGGAATATAGGGCTGCGAAAAGGCAAATACCAGAAAAACGATGGTCAGGATGCGGGCAAGCAGCATGAGCAACTGCTTAAGTCGCGATTTTTTTCGCGATTCCTTTTTAATGTCTTTGAGAAAACCGACATGGCTGAAATAAACGGTTTTGTAGCGCCTGAAGCTGAACAGGTGAATGATGATGGGGATAGCTATGGCAAAAAGCGCAAATAAAAATGTGGGATACAGAAAATTCATATCAATCAGGCGTTCTTTTTATTATTCCTCTGCGAAAATAGCAATTTCTTTTTCACCGGAAGATTTCAGGTAGCCCCGGAACATTCCACCGGTATTAAACTCCATGGATACATTGCCCTTTGCATCGAGCGCTATAACACCGCCGGTACCTCCCAGTTCCCCCAGTTTTCTAATTTCTTCGGCGCAAGCTTCTTCCACGCTAAGGTTTTTGTATTCCATCAGGGCAGCAATATCGCGGGCAAATCCAAGACGTATGTAATATTCACCATGCCCAGTACAGGAAACGGCGCAGGTTTTATTGTCGGCATAATTTCCGGCGCCAATCACCGGCGAGTCACCAATGCGTCCGTATTTCTTGTTGGTCATTCCCCCCGTCGATGTTCCTGCACAGAGATTTCCGTAAACATCGAGAGCCACGCAGCCTACCGTTCCTGAATTGTCAGAGGGAGTGCGTTCTCTTTCCTGCTGTTGTATCCGTTGGAGAGACTCGTAACGCGATGACGTAAAAAAGTATTTGTTTTTTACTATTTCGAGACCTTGCTCCTTTGCGAATTCAGATGCGCCCTTACCGCTTAAAAGCACATGCTCCGATTTTTCCATCACAGTGCGGGCAGCCTCAATCGGGTTTTTAATGTCTTTCACACCGGCAATGGCTCCGGCGTTCAGGTTTTTTCCTTCCATTATGGAAGCATCCAGTTCGTTTTCTCCCGCAGCAGTAAAAACAGCTCCTTTCCCGGCATTGAAGAGGGGAGAGTTTTCCAGAATTTTGATTACTTTCACAACGGTTTCTGTGGAAGTGGCTCCGTTTTTCAGCATTGTTTCACCCAGATTCAGGGCTTCTTCCAGCTTCAGTTTGTATTCGGCCTGGCGCTCTTCGCTCATGGCCGCTTTTGACATTACGCCGGCGCCACCGTGAATTACAATTGCGTAATCCTGCTGTGCGGCAGCAAATTCGGATGTAATTAACAGAACAGTTGCGGCAATAAGAAATCTGAAAATCATGACACTCGTTTTTATTTACCACAAAAATGGAACATTTAAATGAAATGTTAGCCATTTCAAAGGATATCTTTTGAGCGAATTTCAGGTAAAATGAGCGGTGGTTACCCGAGGCTGTACAATACCGAAAAGAAATGGGAAATGGTTCCGGCCAAAACAAAAAGGTGCCAGATGCCGTGCCCGTATTTCAGGTTGCGCCAGGCGTAAAAAATAACCCCCAACGAGTAAAAACCTGCTCCAATAAAAAGGAAGGTAAGACTGTTGGGCGGAAGGTTTTTTACCATGGGAACAATGGCAATCAGAAACATCCAGCCCATGGCCACGTAAAACCACATCATCAGTTTTCTGAACCGGGTAAGGTAAATAGAGCGAATAACGATGCCGATGATGGCAAGGGCCCAGATGATCCCAAACAGGGTCCATCCCAGTGGTCCGCGAATGGTGGTTAAAACAAAGGGAGTGTAAGTTCCTGCAATGAGTAAAAATATGGCAGCATGGTCGAACCGGGCGAACAGGTTTTTGATATTTGTTTGGGTAACGCTGTGATAAAGCGTGGAGGACAGGTAAAGTAAGAACATGGATGTTCCGAAAATGGTAAAACTTACTACGTGCCATGAATCGCCTTTTTTTACTGCAAAAACAGTCAGTATCACCAAACCGGCAAGGCTAAGTAGTGCGCCAATGCCATGTGTGATGCTGTTGAAAATTTCTTCTCCCAGTGTGAGTGCCCTGTAGTGCGGCTTTTTAGCATGTTTTCCTGTCATTGTTTTCTCTTTTTCTGTAATGTTTCGAACAGTTTTAAATTTTGTTCGAATTTAGAAATTTTTGCAGGTATTCTCAAAAAATCTGCATGAAATAATTCTTAATATTTTCCAGCGTACTTTGGTGTTGCAGGCAGGTTATTGAGGACCAATTAGTTCGATGAATGTTCCGTCGGGGTCCTGTACCAGAACAAATCCTCTTCCGTCATCAAGAGTGGAAGGTGCTCCGCTCAAAATTTCAACGTTATTTTTTTTAATACGATCGATAAAAGGATGAATGCTTTTTACAAAAATGGTAATGTATTGTAGTCCGATATCGTCGTGCAGGTATTTCTGTTGAGGATGTTCATCCTTTTTGCCGAAACTCATCATCTTCCATTCGTTTGCCTGCGCGCTGTCTTCCAGTTTGAGAACGGTGACATCAATGCTGCGTCCGTCGGTCAGTCCCAGTTCTTTGGCTTTTTCCCCGGATACGCTAAAATTCCCTGTTCGGGTCATGCCAATAACAGTTGTGTAAAAATCAACTGCTTTTTCCAAATCAGAAACAACCAATCCTACCTGGATTGTTGGAGTGCTAAACTCTTCGGGAACAGGTGCTTTTTGTGCTGAAACAACAAAAACTGAAATCATCAAAACGAATACGACGGCATTTTTAATCATTATTTTAAACTTTAATTTTTGGATAAAGATCGAATACTGGTTTTTTGTCAAAGTTATAAAAAACATTTTGTTTCAGTTCTTCGGGAAAAATTGGCTTCTTGAATTTTTATTGTACTTTCATCCATTCAAAACAATCTGCCAGATGAAACTGCCGCAAATAAGAAATGATAACGTAAGAGGGTTTCTGGACAGGGCCGAAATTGTGCGCGAAACTGCTGAACAAATAATGAAAGATTTTGGGATGTTTGGCGTGGAGATAACTTTCTCGGGAGTTGTGGGAAATGCCTATGAAGAGCTTCACGGACAACTGACCGGTCAAATTGGCGAACTCCTCCGGTACAATTCCGATAAACTGCTTGCGGTTCTTTACCAGGTGGATATCACTGAGCGGGAAATTGCGCAGGCTGAAAAAGACCTGCCTCATTACACCCATGTTGAAATAGTCGCCCATCAGGTTATTGCACGGGAACTGAAAAAGGTGCTGTGGCGATACTATTTTAAATCGAAAAAGAAATAATTCGCGATTTTTTTTCTTCTTTTTTATCCCCGATGATTTTTTTTCTTTCATCAATAATCTTTATTAAATCGATAATGCCCTGGTAAATATTGATGTTTTTCCTCTGTCAGTCATAATGTTGATGAAAATTGTTTAAATTTTTTTCAGAATGGTAAAACATTTTTAGGTGTTTCATAGTTTAAGTTAAACAAAAAATTAGTTGTATCATGAAACATTTTAGACTTTTCTTACTGACAGTTCTGGCTGTAACGGCTTTGAACTTTTCTTCCAAATCCACCACTGTGGTTGACATCGTTGTAAACAGCGAAGACCACACTACCCTGGAAGCTGCCGTAGTAGCTGCCGGGTTGGTGGAAACACTGCAGGGCGAAGGCCCGTTCACCGTATTTGCACCCACAGATGCCGCTTTTGAAGCACTGCCCGATGGAACACTCGATGCACTGCTGGCCG
>CAZLGT010000078.1:0-21696 GCA_964559175.1 uncultured Mariniphaga sp.
GTGAGAGATACTGGTTGCGGTAGAAAAAATAGATGGCCATAAGCAGGATGGCTTCCAGTCCCAGCATTCCAATCAGGATGAGTGCGCGAAGGCGTTCGCTGCCCGCAATCTCAGCATTATAAAGTTCTTTGGGATTTTCCGGCTGAGAAGAATAGTTCATTTTACTTTCCACTTCCATTGTTTTTTCAATTAAAAACCAGTGTAAAGTTAGTTAATATTTACTAACTAACAAATATTTGATTATTTATAAGCTAAACTACATCAACAGCAAATCAAAAATTCCCATAACAGTTTATGAATGCAACTCCGGTTTATTACAAACCTTCAAATCAAAAACAATGAATAGAACATTCAGATGTCCAAAACTTGAACATTCCCCGTTAGTTTTTTATCTTTGAATGTGAAATTATTTGTAAAACATTTAAAATGAACGCCATGAAGAAACAGGTTGGAGAAGTAATACTGGAGGCTGTTCAGGATGACATTGCGAATCAGCCCGAAATGACTGCTGTGGTAAATGCTGCCAATGCACAATTGATGCAGGGAGGCGGAGTGGCAGGAGCAATCCATCGGGCAGCAGGCCCCGGGCTCGCAGAAGAGTGCCGGACAATGGCGCCCATCGAGCCTGGACAGGCAGTGATTTCAGGTGCGCACAACCTTCCCAACAAATATATAATCCACTGCCTCGGACCGGTTTACGGAATGGATAAACCCGAAAACCTGTTGCTGGCCGACTGTTACCGGAATGCCCTGCGGATTGCAGATGAAAATCAAATCGATTCAGTTGCATTCCCGGCAATCTCTACCGGAGCCTTCGGTTATCCTTTCGAAGCTGCCACTGATATTACCCTGCAAACCATATTGGAAGTTATTCCCGATTTGAAATATGTCCGGCACATTCGTTTTGTTCTTTTCGGCGAGGAGGATTTTGAGGTGTACGTCGAAAGATTGAGACGACTAAAAGTTTAATTTCTTCATATTCTTTCATCCACCGACCACTTCCCTGCCCCATAAATCAGTAGAAAAATCAGCAGCATAGTCATAGCAAAATCGGTGCGGGCGGCATGAGCCATAAACCAGATAAGACTTATATGATTCCTGTTCCAAGTCCTAAAGATATGATAATAAGCATAACAGCGACCAATACCTGCACTGTTTTAAATGTTACTTTTTTGAGCAGTTTTTTACCGGCAAATGCACCGGCAATGGCCGCAAGAGTTGCCGAAACAAGCAAAACCAGGTTCTCCGACAAACCGGAGGAAGCAAACCGCGATGCATATACCGACAACCGTGTGATGTCAACCAGTGAGGCAATGATAACACCAGTAGCAATAAACGCCTCTTTTGAAAGTCCGCTTTTAATTAAAAAAGCACTCCGGAAAGCGCCCTGAATACCGGCCAAACCACCGAAAAAGCCACTTAGCATACCACCGAGAATCAACCGGTTTCCGCCAAACTCAATTTTCTGTAAAACCGGTAAAACCTCAAGCAGGGAGAAAAACAGTAGCAATACGGCAATAATCAGTTTTACCGGGGTGATTTCGAAAGTATTTCCCCACAATTCATATTCGTAAATAGATGGAAGACCGGTAATCCGAAGTAAAACCCAGGCCCCGGCAAAAGATGCCAGAATGGCCGGAACGCCAAACCGGATGAGCACCGGTTTGCTGGCCATTTTCCCCACCAGGCCCATTTTAAAAATATTGTTGGCAAAATGCACAACGCCGGTCAGTGCAATGGCAACATCCACCGGGAAAAACAAAGCAAAAACCGGCATTAAAATGGTTCCCAGTCCAAACCCCGAAAAGAAGGTAAGAATGGCTGTAAAAAAAGCGGCAATACTTATTACAATTACTCCCATTGAATGATCAACAAATAATGTTAAGCTATGAAGGCAATTTTATTTCAATAAACAACAAAGCAATCAACTTGTTGAAGAAAAATCCATTCACACGGGAGAATCTAATCGCATCAGGATTATAGTTTTTAATTTTTCGCGCAACCGCTTTAAGATGTGTCCATTCATTTGAACTGATAACCTGACCGTTTACGAAGATTCGGGCAATAAAACTGAAAGTTCAACAACCCCCATAAAATCACCGTTTTCAATCCATGGAAATTGCACTACCAGCTTCTTTTTGCCGTTCTTTTCGGAAATGTATTTGTTTTCTGTTGGCTTTTCGAGCATTTCCAACAATTGGGTTCGTGACGGCTCCGGATGACAGTCGATAAGACTTTTGCCAAGCAGTTTTTTACCTCCGTATTTGGCAAACTGAGCTTCCGATTGCCTGTTCATATAAACAATAATGCCCTGCCTGTTGCAAATGGTTACAGCTCCTTTAAATTCATCTGCCCATTTGGGGTAGAAATCCTTTTCGCTCATATTTTCTTGTAGCATTTCACCCAGTCAACCTGAAAACTGACCGGCAGTTTTGACCCCGGAACCTGATCCACCACAATGCTTTGAAGATTCAGATGCAATGGAAAACCGACATGCCGTTGTTCTGTTTTGAAAACTTCGGTATCGTTTATTTTCCAGGTGACATTACCTCCTGATTTTTCGAGGGTAAAAATATACCACTTTCCATTTTTCAGGTTTGAAAGGTCGAGACCATCCACCCTCAATTTTCCTGTCTCGGAAGTTTCTGCAACTCCTATCCGGTTTTTTGTACCCATTTCAATGAGGTGCAGGCGCGGTGAAAGCTTTTGGCCCTGTAAAGCAAAAATATGTGCCACCTCTTTCACGGGATTGAACTTAACTTTCGCCTCAAAAATCCCGTCTTCCTGCCAGAAACTTTTTGCAGTAGTAACTAAACCGGAAGTATAATCAAAGCCTTGGGGAACAAACCCGGCAGACATTTTCCAAACCATCCCCTCCGTTTTTTCTTTTCGCGTTTCTATCACCAGTTTTCCGCCGGTTGAAACATTATTTCCGTTGGTATAAACGTGCAAATCGCCCGGCATGGCATAATTTTTACCTAACGATTTTTCTGCAAAAAGCGAAATTGTGGACCACTTTTCGGTTTTGAGCTGACTTGCCGAAAAATCGTCTTCAAAAGTAACCTCCCAGTTCTTAAAAAAATCGAAAGCATCTGTACCCTTGTACTTAAAATACTTTGCGATGTGTGACTGGTCCATCATCTTTCGGTAATTTTGTCCCGTAGCATATTCCTCCGACTTCTCCCATTTTTTTGAGTCTTCGAGGTACGCTTTTCTTTTCAGAAATTCATCGGATGAAACAATCTCCTTGAGTTCCCAAAAACGCTTTAAATCAGACGAATCCTGCACATCGTAATAATTTTTGAGCAGGGGAGACTTTTCAAACTTTTTGAAAAACTGAATCTCGTTGCTTGCCGAAAGCTCCTTCCACCTTTTCCACTTTTTAAATGCGCTGGTTTTTTCAAATTTCTGTTTGTCTTTCAAATGCGCAACCCGCTTTCTGAAATCGTCGGTGACCACAATCCCTTTCAGCTCTTCAAATCTTTTCAGATTATAACTGCCGGCAGTGTCGCGGTAAATTTTGAGTTTTTTAGATCTTTCAAACTTCAAATAGTTTTTAATCTCGCCGTCATGCAGCAAATCTTTCAGCTCTTTCTTCTTTTGTTTGTCTTTGTCCGGAAGATTTTTCAGGTTAAAATAGTTTTTCAGCTTTTCAGAACCCGCCACTGACTCGTGGCGAACAAGAACTTGTGACTTGTGCAGCTCATGGTACACTTTTATCCCGGCCGATTTTTTCAACCGGTTATACTCTTGTTCCTGATTTTGCTCCTCAGAGCCTTTATAAATCTGCCGGTTTGCCGCTTCCTTTTCCTTTCTGAAATTACCGTTTTCCACAAACTCACTAAGCTCCCGGTACTCCTGCAGCTTTTCAGATTCTTTAATCGCTTCAAACCGTTTCAAATCCGCCGAGTCGTTTAGCTTGAAATACTTTTTCAGATGCCCGGCCTTTTTCAGCTTTTCATACTCCCTGAGCAAAGCCTCTTCATTACTTCCCCTGAAACGCAATTGCTGAATTTCTTCTTTTCTTTTCTTGTAATCGGGCGACTGGATGAATTTTTCAAGTTCGAGCAGTTCTTTTAGTTCGGCTGATTGTTCAACTCTTAAAAATTCCTGGTAATCATCAAAAAGCATTTTTCGCTGCAATTCAATTTTTTCAACAGGTTTGATTTTTCCTAAAAGCTGGAGCGTAAATATTTTAAACGACATCGATCCTAATTTTGGTTTTACACATTCAAAAATAGAAATTTAACCGGTTAAATTCTAATAATTTGTTGCTACAATACATGGGTTCATATTACAAGTTGTTAACATATCAAACATTTTTCAAAAATTTCAGTCGTTAGGTGTTTATATGTTTTTGCTGAAATTATTGGCTATTCGCCTAATTTTGAATAGTTTTAGCGTCGAAAAAGCAGCATAATGATACAAGAATCGGAACTGATATTAAACAACGATGGCACTATTTTTCATTTGCACCTGAAGCCGGAAAATATTGGCGACCAGATTATTTTGGTTGGCGACCAGGCCCGTGTGGAAGAAGTAGCCGATTTTTTCGACTCCATTGAATTTTCGACTAAAAACCGCGAATTTCAAACGGTTACAGGTAAATACAAAAACCAGAAATTTTCTGTTATTTCCACCGGAATTGGTACGGACAACATCGATATTGTACTTAACGAACTGGATGCCCTTGTCAACATCGACCTGGAAAAACGGGAAATAAAAAAGAACAAAAAGTTGCTGAGAATAGTCCGTATCGGAACTTCGGGAGGATTACAGGAAGATTTACCAGTGAATTCATTCGTAGTGTCGCAAAAATCGATTGGATTCGATGGCATGTTAAACTATTATGCCGATCGTGAAAAATATTGCGACCTGCCTTTTGAAAAAGCATTCAGGCAATTTACCGGCTGGAACGAATCTTTGCCCACACCTTATGTGGTTGATGCTTCGAAACGGCTTTTGTCAAAATTCGATTCACCCGAATTCAAAAAAGGAGTAACCATTTCGGCTCCGGGATTTTACGGACCACAGGGAAGGGTTTTAAGGCTTCCGCTGGCCATGCCTCAACTAAACCAGTTAATTGAGCAGTTTAGCTTCGATGATTTAAAAATTACCAATTTTGAAATGGAAAGTTCGGCCATTTTTGGGCTATCGAAAATGTTGGGGCACCAGGCACTTGCGGTTTGTCTGATTATTGCCAACCGCGTGCTGGGCGAAGCCAACGAAAATTACCGGCCCGAAATGAAAAAGCTGATAAAAAAGGTTTTGGATAGTTTAATCAAATAAAACCAAATGAATAAAAGCAGGCTGAAAGCTTTGATTGATTTGCTGGACGACCCCGACAACCTTGTTTTTGAAACAGTGGAGCAGGAATTGTTAAAAGAGGATGACGCCATCATTCCGGTACTGGAGGAAAAATGGGAAGCCAGTTTCGACGAAACCAGCCAGGAGCGCATAGAAAATCTGATTCAGGATTTGCAATTCAAAAAGACCAGAAACATGCTTTATAACTGGCTTTTATCAAACAATGCAGATTTACTGGAAGGTTTCCTGATTATTGACCGTTTTCAATACCCCGATGTAAATGGCCATGTGGTTATTCAAAAAACCGAAAGAATAAAAAATACCGTGTGGCTCGAACTGAATGATTCACTAACGCTGCTCGAAAAGACAACCATTCTGAACCATTTCTTTTTCAATATTCACGGGTTTTCAATCAATCACAGCAACCAGAAATCGCCTCAAAACTGTTACCTAAACCAACTGCTCGACACAAAAAAAGGAAATCCGGTTTCACTTTCTTTGCTTTACACCATTCTGGCGCGGCAACTTGGCCTTCCGGTGTTCTTTATTGATTTTCCCAAAAACCCGCTGGTAGCAGTTGTTGACAGCGACCTGGCCCGAAAGGTACATGGGAATAGATCGAAATCCGACGTGTTGTTTTACATCAATCCGTCAAACAAAGGTTCCATTGCAAGCCGAAAGGAAGTGAATTACCACCTGAAAAAATACAAATTCACACCCGAAAACAAATTTTCGGAACCACAACCCGACCGGCTGTTTATTCAAAGATTGCTTGAATCGTTAAGAGATTCATTCCGGGCTGTCGGATTCACCGAAAAAGAAGCCCGCACAGAGCAATTGCTTCAGCTGTTCGAGGAGACTGCTGGTGTAAAAAAATAAAACTCAAACGAAAAGCCTGGTAGGGAGCAAAAATGCAAAGCCGGCAGTTTTCTGCCAGCTATCATCCTTTTAAACCAGAATATTTTTACAATACTGAACACATTTAATCACCTCCTGTTGCGCATCGGAATTATCCGGAACCGGATATTCCAGCTCGATGTCGCAGTAAATGGGCCATTTCTTTTTCTGAATTAGTTGCAGAATGTCGGCAACGGGCGTATCGCCTTCGCCCCAGGGCATGTTGGTATTGGCAGGATTGGCTTCTTTGGCGGTTTTATCTTTTAAATGAATGCTGAAAATTCGGTTATGCAACCGTTCAATCACTTCGTTGGGATGATCTCCTGTGGTGCCAAAATAGTGCCCCACATCAAAATTCAACAGGTTTCTTGGAGAATAATCGAGAAACTCATCGAATGAAAACCCTGGCTCACCAGGCTGGGCATGGTTATGGTAAATGGCATACATGTTATGTTTTTCGGCGTATTTGCCCAGTCGGGCACAGGCCTCATGACCAATTTCGTTGGTAATACCTTTGGCGCCTAATATTTTAGCTGCATTAAAAGCATAATCAATTTCTTCACTGGTCCAGTTGGCCGGAGCAAATTTCACAATGTGAATATTAACGCCAGCTTTATTGAACAACCTGCGTAATTCCCTGTATTTTTTCATGGAAGCCGAGAGCCGCCATTCGCGCTGTCTTTCCTTTACAATATCTGCTTTCTGCTGGTAAGCTGTCTGTTCTGCTTCTGTGGCATCGCGCGCCGGTCGTGGCGGCATAGGCGGAATGCCGGCATATTCTTCGGCCAAGTTTCCCATCAGTTCAATGGAGCTGATTCCCGCTTCAACACAATAATTCAAAATATCCTGCGCGGTGGAAGGCATACTGCGCCAACTGTAAGTTATGGCGCCAATCTGCACTCCGCCAAACATGGAATTGGGTTTGCCCGGGTTAAAGTAAGTACCTGCAAAACCGGCCGGTGAAACAGAAATTCCGGCGACTACTGCTGCTGCCGAACCGATAAATTTTCTCCGCGAAAGCGGATTGTTTGATTTTGAAGCGTGATTCATGATACAAATTTTTGATGATTTAAGCCGGTTAAAAATAATGGAATTAACCGGAAAAGGGATGGCTAAAAGGAATTATAAAGGATAAAAATTGGATTTTGATTTCTATATGTTTATCTTTATCTGACAAAAATCAACCCTGCGGACCCGATTTGACCGCAGGCCGCCAATATGTTTTGAAATGAATTCATATTCTTGTCAAAAACTTTTTATACTCTGTTGTCTTGTAATTCAAGGAATCCTAATCGGTTGTAATTCTGTAAGCGCCCAGTTGAAAGTAGATGCAGGAAATGACACAACATATTGTGCAGGATTCTGGCCCGACACAATGTATCTCGGCGAAAACCTGATTATTGAGAACGGAACCGTACCCTTCTCTTACAGATGGGAATGCCGGTTCGAACTAACGCCTGCTTTAATCATTTCGGCGAGTGATTTTCTAAACGATACAACTTCTGCCAATCCCTATTTTACAGATTGGCTGACATTACCGGACCGAATCCGGTTCACAGTTCAGGTAACAGACGCAGAAAACAATACAGCAAAAGACAGCATCACTGTTGGATTTTCCGGATGTGCTTGTTACACAGGATATCAGGTAATTCATTTAAACAAAGGCGACAGCGTTTGGCTGGATGCAGGAATTCCTTCAGGAAACATCGAAAAAATTTACTGGGAGCCCGCATACGGATTATCAAATCCCGACAGTTCAGCAACCTGGTGCAAACCCGACTCCACAATGAACTATTCCATTGTTTCTGTTGACAGGTTTGGGTGCGTTTGTTCGTGTCATGCTTACGAAATAAGGGTGAATGAAGACACCAATTCTCAACACGATTACCGGGAGCTGGTTCAGGGAGGGAAATTATGGAGTACTACTGAAACAGGAACTGAAAATATTAATAACTATAGAAGTTATTGGATCAAATTTCAGGGAGATACATTAATCAATGATTTGGAATATAAAAAAGTTCTGCAGGTAGATGATTCATTGTATTCAGATTGGTATGTAAATGGATTTATCCGTGAGGATGCTGCAACCCAAAAGGTATATTTATATGACAGTTACAGCAATGAGGATATGTTGTTGTATGATTTCAGCCTGGAGCAGGGAGACAGTATCCTTACCGGTAATGGAGAATCTTATGCAAAGGTTGATACAATTATTTATGAACCATTTGGTAACTCAACAGATACTTTAAAACAGATTTATTTCGCTTGGGGTGGTCGATGGATTGAAGGTATTGGAAGTCTTTGGGGAGTATTGGAAGGCCTGAATGCTTTTTATATGACGGGTGCGATAACAAAATTAGTTTGCTATTTTGAAAATGATATTTTGGTTTACCATAATCCCGATTTTGAAACTTGTTTCCCTGACAGTACCACGGTTTCTGTTTCAATGTTTGGTAATAAAAAGGATATTGAAGTTTTTCCCAATCCGGCAAGTGATAAAATCACCATTAACACGCCAGGCAGCAGAATTTTCGAGGTGGAAATTTATGATTTAACCGGAACCTGTCTTTACCGAAAATTAAATATTGAAACCAACCGGATTGATTTGAACACAGATAATTTACCAAAAGGGTTGTATATTTTGAAAATCAGGGATGAACGGGATACGATTTCTCGTAAGATTGTGATTCAGTAGATTTGGAATAATTCAGCAGGTGACCTTCAAGTCAGCACTGAAAACAAAAAAACCGGCCTGAATCAGACCGGTTTCCATTTTATCTTTGAGAATACAATTATTCTTCCTTTTTTTCCTCTTCAGCATCATCAGCAGGTTCCTCTTTCACTTCAGGTTCCTGTGCTTCAGCTTTCGGAGTTTCTTCAGCAGCTGCTTCCGCCTTTGGTGTTTCGTCAGCGGTTGTTTCTGCTTTTGGATCTTCAGCCTTTTGTTCTTCTTCTTTTACCGCTTTGGCAGTTTCTGCCTTTTCAGCTTTCGGTTTTTCCTTTTTGGCTGTTTCTGCAACCGGAGTTTCCGATTTTTTAGCTCCGCCACGGCGCGAACGGCGACGTTTTGGTTTTGCGGCCTCTTCTCCAGTGCTCAGCATGGCTTCGTTATAATCTACCAGTTCGATGATGCACATTTCGGCATTGTCGCCCAACCGGTTGCCGGTTCTAAGGATTCGTGTATATCCACCCGGACGGTCGGCTACTTTAGCTGCCACTTCGCGAAACAATTCCGAAACGGCTTCCTTATTTTGAAGGTGGCTGAAAACAACCCTGCGCGAGTGCGTTGTATCGTCTTTTGCCTTTGTAATCAGTGGTTCCACATACATCCGCAATGCTTTTGCCTTAGCAACTGTTGTGGTTATCCGTTTACTTTCGATAAGCGAGCTGGCCATGTTCGACAGCATTGCTTTCCGATGCGAACTGGTACGGCTTAAATGATTGAATTTTTTGTTATGTCTCATTGCCTTTTACTCCTTGTCAAGTTTATACTTACTAATATCCATCCCAAAACTCAACCCCATGTTATCGAGAAGGTCATCCAGTTCGGTAAGTGATTTTTTACCGAAATTCCTGAATTTCAACAAATCGTTCCGGTTGTAGGTAACCAAATCGCCCAAAGTATCCACATCGGCAGCTTTCAGGCAGTTCAATGCACGCACAGAAAGGTCGAGATCGACCAGTTTGGTTTTCAGCAACTGACGCATGTGCAGTACTTCCTCATCAAATTCTTCATTTGAGAATTTTTCGTCGGAGTCGATGGTAATCTTCTCGTCGGAAAACAACATCAAATGATAAATAAGAATTTTGGCTGCCTCTTTTAACGCGTCTTTAGGCTGAACAGAACCGTCGGTAGTGATTTCGATAATCAGCTTCTCGTAGTCGGTTTTTTGTTCCACCCTGAAGTTTTCAACCATATATTTCACCTTCTTGATGGGTGTATAAATGGAATCAACCGGAATTAATCCAAACTCGGTTTCGGCAGGTTTGTTTTCGGAGGCCGGAACATATCCACGGCCTTTATTGATATTAATCTCCATCTGAAGTTTAACATCGGGCTCCATGCGGCAAATCACCAAATCGGGGTTCAGCACCCTGAATCCGGTCATAAACTTATTGATATCGCCGGCAGTGAACTCTTCCTGGCC
Organism: uncultured Mariniphaga sp.; assembly: GCA_964559175.1. Classification (GTDB taxonomy): domain Bacteria; phylum Bacteroidota; class Bacteroidia; order Bacteroidales; family Prolixibacteraceae; genus Mariniphaga. The sequence goes on from CAZLGT010000078.1 coordinate 10,353, forward strand.
CGAAATGGTAACATTTACCTTTTCGCTGTCGAAGTCTTCCACTTCGTTTTTAAACCGAATCTGTTTAAGATTAAGGATGATATCAGTTACATCTTCAATAACACCTTTAATCGTAGAAAATTCATGGTCAACACCTTCTATTTTCACGGTGGTGATTGCATATCCCTCGAGCGATGATAACAGAATCCGGCGCAAGGCATTACCAATGGTAATACCGTAACCAGGTTCCAATGGACGAAATTCGAATTTTCCGAATTTATCATCGGACTCAATCATAATCACCTTGTCGGGTTTTTGGAATGCTAATATTGCCATAATAACCTTAGTAAAATTTTATTTTGAATACAACTCTACGATAAGTTGCTCTTTGATGTTTTCAGGTATTTCCTCACGCTCCGGCACATTCAGGAATTTTCCGACCATTTGGTCTTTGTCCCATTCCAGCCATTCGTAGCGGGTGCTTCGGCGCGAATGTAATGAGTCTGTAATTTCTTCCATCGCTTTCGATTTTTCCCTAACCCCAACAAGGTCTCCGGGTTTTACCTGGTACGAAGGAATGCTTACTACTTTTCCGTTAACTACAATATGTTTGTGTGTAACAAACTGACGGGCAGCATCCCGTGTTTTAGCAATACCCAGGCGGTAAACCACATTGTCGAGCCTCGACTCGAGCAATTGCAACAATACTTCGCCTGTAATACCTTTCGATGAGTTTGCTTTGTCAAATAGGTTTCGGAACTGACGTTCCAAAATGCCGTAGGTATATTTTGCTTTTTGCTTTTCTTTTAACTGAAGCCCGTATTCCGACACTTTTCTCCTGCGGGCCGACATGCCATGCATTCCCGGAGGATAATTCTTGTGTTCGAAAACTTTATCGGGGCCGAATATAGGCTCACCGAATTTACGGGCAATTTTAGATTTTGGTCCTCTGTATCTAGCCATTACCTTTTGTTTTAAAATTAAACACGACGTCTTTTAGGTGGCCTGCAACCGTTGTGTGGCAGCGGGGTAACATCTACAATTTCGGTTACCTGTAGCCCCACAGTGGCAAGCGCCCTGATGGCCGATTCGCGGCCGTTGCCCGGGCCTTTCACAAACACTTTCACTTTGCGCAAACCAAGGTCGTAAGCGGTTTTTGCACACTCTTCGGAAGCTACCTGCGCAGCATACGGAGTGTTCTTTTTTGAACCGCGGAAACCTTTTTTGCCTGCTGACGACCACGAAATCACTTCGCCGTTCATATTGGTCAGCGTAACAATAATGTTATTGAAAGAGGAGTGTACATGGGCCATTCCATTGGCTTCCACAACAACCACTCTTTTTTTGCTTGTACCTGTCTTTTTTGCCATAACTCAACTAACTTATTTAGTGGCCATTTTTTTGTTTGCAACAGTTTTACGCTTTCCTTTCCGGGTACGGGCATTATTTTTTGTACTTTGCCCTCTAACCGGCATACCAATACGGTGGCGAATGCCCCGGTAGCAGCCAATGTCCATCAACCGTTTAATGTTCATCTGTACTTCAGACCGAAGTTCACCTTCCACCTTAAACTGGTTATTGATGATATTACGGATAGCACTGAACTGGTCATCATTCCAATCCTGTACTTTTTGTTCCGGGTCAACGCCAGCTTCCTTAAGGATAGTATTTGCCCTGCTGCGGCCAATACCGTAAATATAGGTAAGGGCTATCTCACCTCTTTTATTATTCGGAATATCAACACCTACAATACGTGCCATATAAATTTATTTTTCAAATTAAAGATTACCCCTGACGTTGTTTAAACTTCGGGTTCTTTTTATTAATCACATACAAGCGCCCTTTGCGGCGAACAATTTTACATCCGGCACTGCGCTTTTTTACTGAAACTCGGGTTTTCATCTCTAAATGCTTTAATTTTTGTATCTAAACGTAATCCTGCCTTTGGTTAAATCGTAAGGAGACATTTCAACTTTTACTTTATCTCCCGGTAGTATTTTTATGTAGTGCATTCGCATTTTTCCTGAAATGTGGGCTGTAATAACGTGCCCGTTTTCCAACTCAACACGAAACATCGCGTTAGACAATGCTTCTACTATTGTTCCGTCTTGTTCAATCGAAGGCTGCTTTGCCATAAAAATTAACCTGTTTTTTTAATGTTTTAAAAATAAATGTTTGTTGTAAAAAATTCTTTCCTCTGAAATTTTCTGCAAAGATAACAGAACCATTTCATTTTCCATAATCTACAACGTCATCTCCTTAACAATGATTCAACAAATTCTCATTCACGTTAAATTCCTCCACCGGCGCGGCCCTTAATTCGTCCTGATTTGGTCAGTCCGTCATAATGGCGCATCAGCAGATGGCTTTCAATTTGCTGCAATGTGTCGAGCACTACTCCCACAAGAATCAGCAGCGAAGTTCCGCCAAAGAAATAGGCAAATTGCTGGTTGATTCCCATGATCATGGCAAATGCCGGCAGAATGGTAATGAGCCCCAGGAAAATAGACCCGGGTAAAGTAATCCGCGACATAATGGTGTCGAGGAATTCGACAGTTCTTTTTCCGGGTTTTACACCGGGAATAAATCCGCCGTTCTTTTTCATATCTTCTGCCATTTGCGTAGGATTGATGGTAATAGCCGTATAAAAATAGGTAAAGGCAACTACCAGCAAAAACTGCGTAAAATTGTACCAAAACCCGGTGATGTTAGATAAAGCAGCCGCAACGCCACTCAGGTTTTCGGAATTTGCCACACCAACAAGGGTAATGGGTACCATCATAATCGCCTGGGCAAAAATGATAGGCATTACACCTGCAGCGTTCACTTTCAGCGGGATGTACTGACGTACACCGCCGTATTGTTTGTTACCCACAATCCGTTTGGCATATTGCACCGGTATTCTGCGTGTTCCCTGAACCAACAGAATGGATGCCATAAATACCAGAAACAGAATAACAAACTCTATGAGAAACATTACAAGACCTCCGCCCTGCTGGCTGATACGGGAAGCGAATTCCTGTACCACAGCCATTGGCAACTGCGCGATAATTCCGATCATGATTAGGAGCGAGATTCCGTTACCGATTCCTTTATCGGTAATACGCTCGCCCAACCACATCACAAACATGGAACCGGCGGTAAGAATAATGACCGACGACACTGTAAACAGGGCGCCACTCATTGCAAAAGCCGATTCGGGCAGCTGATAATGCAGGTTAGTTAAATATGCCGGCGACTGGAAAACCAGAATGATTACCGTTAAATAACGTGTAATCTGATTGATTTTCCTTCGTCCTGACTCCCCCTCTTTCTGCAACCTCTGGAAATAGGGTACTGCAATTCCAAGTAACTGAATTACAATGGAGGCAGAAATATACGGCATAATTCCTAAAGCGAAGATAGAGGCCTGGGAGAAAGCACCTCCCGAAAACATGTTGATAAGCCCCAGCAACCCGTCTGAAGTTTGACTCTTCAAATTTTGCAATTGGGCGGGATCAACTCCGGGAAGCGAAACGAAAGAACCGAGCCTGTAGATTAAAATAAAAAACAGGGTCGTTCCGATTCGAATCCTCAAATCCTCAATCTTGTAAATATTCTTTAGGGTTTCTATAAATCGTTTCATTACAGTTTAAAGTATTTCGGTTGTTCCTTCCAGTTTTTCGATAGCTTCTTTGGCACTTTTTGAAAAAGCGTGTGCTTTCACATCCAGTTTTTTATCGAGTGTACCTCCGCCAAGTATTTTAACTTTTTCGTTTTTCGACACCATGCCGGCACTTACCAGGGTAGTAAAATCTACAGTGGTAATATTTTTATTTTCGGCAAGCTGCTGCAAAACATCGAGGTTGATTGCTTTGTACTCAACCCGGTTAAAGTTTTTAAAACCTGATTTGGGAACCACCCTTTGTAATGGCATCTGTCCCCCTTCAAAACCCACTTTTTTGGAGTATCCTGATCTCGACTTTTGCCCTTTATGGCCGCGGGTTGATGTGCCGCCATAACCTGAGCCCTGCCCTCTTCCAATCCTTTTGGTTTTTTTGGTAGAACCTGATGCAGGTTTTAATTTACTTAAATCCATAATTTCAGATATTTGAAATATTGTTATACTTCTTCAACACTTATTAAATGCCCCACTTTCTTGGCCATACCAATCACTTGCGGGGTAGCTTCATGTTCAACGCACTGGTTTAGTTTTCTTAAACCCAGGGCTTCGAGTGTTGCTTTCTGCCTTTTGGTTGAACCGATGCTGCTTTTCACCTGTGTAACTTTAATTTTAGCCATAACTGTGTTATCCTTTAAAAACTTTTTCCAATGAAACACCTCTGTGTTGCGCTACAGTATGGGCATCCCTCAGTTCGAGCAGCGCTTCCATGGTAGCTTTCACAAGGTTGTGCGGGTTGGACGAACCTTTCGATTTGGCCAGAATATCATGAATTCCGACGCTCTCGAGCACGGCACGCATTGCACCCCCTGCAACAACACCGGTACCGGGAGTAGCAGGTTTAATCAATACATCTGCGCCACCATAGCGGGCAGCCTGTTCGTGAGGAATGGTTCCATGAATGATGGGAATTTTCACCAAATTCTTTTTGGCTGCTTCCACACCTTTGGCAATGGCCGTGGTAACTTCGCTTGCTTTGCCAAGTCCCCAGCCTACAATACCGTCTTCGTTACCAACAACCACAATAGCTGAAAAGCTAAAGGTACGGCCACCTTTGGTTACTTTTGTAACACGGTTAATGGCTACCAACCTGTCTTTTAAATCGAGGTCGCTTGTTTTAACTTTTTTACTTAATGTCGCCATAATCTTATTTAGAATTTAAGGCCACCCTTACGGGCCGCGTCAGCTAATTGTTTAACTCTGCCATGGTATAAATAACCATTTCTGTCGAATACAACATCTTCAATGCCGGCAGCCAACGCTTTTTTGGCAATCAGCTTTCCTACCATTGCTGCTTTTTCCGATTTATTGCCACTTTCAGAAGCAATTTCTTTTTCTGAAGAAGAAGCTGCAAGCAGGGTAGTTGCATTGATGTCGTCGATTAATTGAGCATATATTTGCTTATTGCTCCTGAATACGCTTAAACGCGGACGTTCGGCTGAACCGGTTACAATTTTACGTACCCGGGTTTTTATCCTGATTCGCCTTTCTGTTTTTGTTAATGCCATAATACCTGATTTTTCAAAAATTATTTAGCAGCGGCTTTACCGGCCTTACGTCTTAGTACTTCGCCCACAAACTTAATCCCTTTGCCTTTGTAAGGTTCGGGTTGGCGGAACGATCTGATTTTTGCAGCTACCTGTCCAATCAACTGCTTGTCGATACATTGCAGGGTAATGATGGGGTTGCTGCGTTTATCCGATTTTGCCTCCACTTTCACTTCCGGCGGAAGTTGCAAAAAAGTGTGGTGAGAATATCCCAGCACAAGGTCGAGTACGTTATCGGACAATACTTCGGCCCGGTAACCAACACCAACCAGTTCAAGTTTAATCTCGTACCCTTTCGACACACCTTCCACCATGTTGTTTACCAACGAGCGTGAAAGCCCGTGTAACGACTTCAGCCGTTTTGTTTCGGCTGTGCGGTTAAATGTAATCTGATTGTCTTTTACTTCAACCTCAATTTCAGGTGTAATCTGCTGCTTTAACTCACCCAGCGGGCCTTTTACCGAAACCGTGTTGTCTTGGGCAACCTTTATTTCAACTCCTGCTGGTATTTCAATGGGTAATCTACCTATTCTTGACATGACCTGTTTCTTTTTTTAATACACGTAACATAAAACTTCACCACCAACATTCTGCTCACGGGCTTCTTTGTCGGTAATCACTCCTTTCGAGGTAGAAATAATTGCAATTCCCAAACCATTGAGCACGCGCGGGATGTTATCGCCGTTGCAATACTGGCGCAGCCCCGGTTTGCTAATTCTTTGTAAACCTTTTATTGCAGATATTTTTGTTTCGGGATGATATTTCAGAGCTATTTTAATGTTGCCCTGGTGTCCCTGGTCATCATCAAACTTATAGTTCAGAATATAACCTTTATCTTTCAGGATTTTGGTTAATTCTTTTTTCATGTTCGATGAAGGGATATCAACTACCCGGTGTTTTGCAAGAATTGCATTTCGCACCCTTGTCAAATAATCTGCTATTGGATCTGATACTTTACTCATTATTCAAGTCTTTAACAATTACCAACTAGCCTTTTTAACTCCTGGGATTAAGCCAGACGAAGCCATTTCGCGGAAATTAATCCTGCTTATTCCAAATTGGCGCATATACCCTTTTGGTCTTCCGGTAAGTTTGCAACGGTTGTGCAAACGAATTCTGGAAGAATTTTTAGGTAATTTCTGCAACCCTTCCCAGTCACCTTCGGCTTTCAGCCTGGCCCTTTTCTCGGCGTATTTTTCAACCAGTTTTGCCCTTTTTACTTCGCGGGCTTTCATTGATTCTTTGGCCATAGCTTAATTCTTTTTAACATTTTTAAATGGTAAACCTAAACGTTTCAACAGGGCAAAACCTTCTTCGTCGGTTTCTGCTGAAGTAACAAAGGTAATGTTCATCCCGTTGATTTTGTTAACCCTGTCGAGAATAATCTCGGGGAAAACAATTTGTTCGGGTACGCCCAAAGTATAATTTCCTCGTCCGTCCATTTTACTTTCAATACCGCGGAAATCGCGAATACGCGGCAATGCTGCCGAAATGAGGCGGTCGAGAAATTCGTACATCCGTTCGCGGCGCAGTGTAACACGCACCCCGATTGGCATTTTCCTTCTCAGCTTGAAATTGGAAATGTCTTTTTTCGACACGGTTTGTACTGCTTTTTGACCGGCTATCATAGTCATTTCAGTTGTAGCAACATCAATGATTTTTTTGTCGGCAATGGCAGCTCCCACCCCCTGGTTCAACACAATTTTTTCCAATTTCGGAACCTGCATAACTGAAGAGTAGTTAAACTCCTGTTTCAGTGCAGGAATTATTTCTTCCTGATATTTCTTTTTAAGAGTTGGTACGTAAGCCATTACTTAATCTCCTCCCCGGTTTTTTTGGAATAACGAACTAATTTACCTTTTTCTTCATTCAATCTCCGTCCGGTGCGGGTAGGTTCGCCTGTTTTAGGCTCAACCAGCATCAAATTGGAGATATGAATGGATGCTTCCTGCTCAACAATACCCCCCTGCGGATTTTTCGCATTGGGTTTGGTATGTTTTTTAACCAGGTTCACACCTTCCACAATTGCCCTGTTGGTTTTTCTGACTACCTCGAGCACGCGGCCTTTCTGGCCCCGATAGTTTCCGGTATTCACAACCACAGTGTCACCTTTCTTTATGTGTAACTTTTTCTGCATTTTCGAGCTTTTTTCAATTTACAGTACTTCTGGTGCAAGGGAAATAATCTTCATGTTCTTATCCCTTAGTTCGCGAGCCACAGGCCCGAAAATACGGGTTCCGCGCATTTCGCCTACATTATTCAGCAATACCACGGCGTTATCGTCGAACCGGATGTAAGAACCATCGGCACGACGAACTTCTTTTCGTGTGCGCACAACAATAGCTCTGGAAACAATGCCTTTTTTGACATCGCTGCCAGGAATGGCGCTTTTTACTGAAACCACTATTGTGTCGCCCAACGAGGCATAGCGCTTGCGCGTACCGCCTAAAACGCGGATACACAAAACTTCCTTGGCCCCACTGTTATCGGCAACCGAACATCTTGTTTCTTGTTGTATCATGATTACTTCGCTCTTTCAGTTATTTCAACTAATCTCCAACATTTGTTTTTGCTCAGCGGGCGGGTTTCCATAATCCTTACCACATCGCCAATGTTGCAGTCATTTTTATCGTCGTGGGCATAAAGTTTGGTTGTTTTGTTTACAAACTTACCATAAATAGGGTGTTTTACTTTTCGTTTCACAGCTACTACTATGGTTTTGTCCATTTTATTACTAACAACAACGCCTACACGCTCTTTTCTCAGATTTCTCTCTTTATTCTCTTCCATCGCTGAATTAATTCTGATTATCACTTAATTCCCTTTGATGAAGAATCGTTTTCAGCCGTGCAATGTTCCGTTTGGATTCTTTGATTTTCAAAGGGTTATCCAGCGGGGAAACAGCATGATTTAAACGGAGGCGAACTAAATTTTCTTTTTCCACCTGTATTTTCTCGACGATTTCTTTGGTCGTCAATTCTTTTATTTCAGACGTTTTCATATTTATTCACCTTTTTTATTCTTCAATAAAATCGCGCCTAACCACAAAGTTTGTTTTAACCGGCAGTTTTTGGGCAGCAAGGCGCAATGCCTCTTTTGCCAGTTTAAAAGGAACGCCGTCGGCTTCAATAATAATGCGTCCGGGCGATACCGGTGCAACAAATGCTTCGGGAGCACCTTTACCTTTACCCATCCTCACTTCGGCGGGTTTTTTGGTAATCGGCTTATCAGGGAATATTCGAATCCAAATTTGTCCCTGACGTTGCATGTGACGTGTAACCGCAACCCTTGCAGCCTCGATCTGACGACCGGTGATCCACGCTTCTTCCAACGATTTTATTCCAAATGAACCGAAAGCGAGTTGGTTCCCTCGTTGGGAATTGCCTTTCATCCGGCCCTTTTGTACTCTTCTGAATTTTACTTTTTTTGGCTGTAACATTCTATATTCTTTCTGAGTGTTATACCACTATTTTCTTCTACCTCTACGGCCACCGCCTCCAAAACCTTTGCCTCCCGGACGGGCTTGTTTTTGCCCGATGTTTGGCGAAAGATCGCGGTTGCCATAAACCATTCCCTTACAAATCCAGACTTTTACTCCAATCAGTCCGGTTTTGGTTAACGCTTCGGCCAATGCATAATCGATATCGGCTCTCAGGGTATGCAGCGGAGTACGTCCGTCTTTATACATTTCCGAGCGGGCCATTTCGGCGCCGTTCAGTCTTCCTGATACCAATACTTTAATGCCTTCGGCTCCCATTCGCATGGTTGAAGCGATAGCCATTTTCACTGCCCTGCGGTAAGCTACCTTACCTTCGATTTGCCTTGCAATGTTGTTAGCAACAATTTTGGCATCGAGTTCCGGGCGTTTAATCTCGAAAATGTTGATCTGGACTTCTTTGCTGGTAATTTTCTTCAGCTCTTCCTTCAACTTGTCAACTTCTTGTCCGCCTTTACCAATAATAATACCTGGGCGTGAAGTATGCACGGTGATGGTGATAAGCTTCAAGGTTCGCTCAATTACGATTCTTGAAATGCTGGCTTTAGCCAAACGGGCATTCAAATATTCCCGTATTTTGTGGTCTTCGGTCAGCTTGTCGCCATAATCATCACCACCGAACCAATTGGAGTCCCATCCTTTTATGAACCCCAAACGATTTGAAATTGGATTTACTTTTTGTCCCATGTACTACTGATTAAGATTTTCTTCAACAACACTTTCTTTCCGGTCAACGTAAACGGTTACATGGTTCGAGCGTTTTCTGATGCGGTGAGCACGACCCTGGGGAGCCGGACGTAACCTTTTCAGAATTCGGCCTGAATCAACCATAATAGTTTTTACGTACAAATCACTTTCCTCTAAACGAACTCCTTCATTTTTCGCCTGCCAGTTGGCAATGGCTGAAAGGAGGAGTTTTTCTACCCTGCGCGATGCCTCTTTCGAGGAATATTTGAGCACATCCAACGCTTTATTCACCTCCATGCCGCGGATTGAATCGGCAACAAGCCTCATCTTTCTTGGTGATGTTGGGCAATTTCTTAAAACAGCATAATATTGTTGTTTTTTTTCTTCTCTACGTTTTTCTGCTGCTAATCTTTTTCTGGCACCCATTCTTTTCTCTTTTTAAATTTTACTGACATAATGCCTATCTTTTGTTACCAGCATGACCCCTGAAGGTACGTGTGGGTGCAAATTCACCTAACCGGTGACCAACCATATTTTCGGTTACATAAACCGGGATAAATTTATTTCCGTTATGTACGGCGATGGTATGGCCTACAAAATCAGGAGAAATTACTGAAGCTCTGGCCCATGTTTTCACTACCGATTTTTTCCCGCCATCATTCATGGCCAGGATTTTCCTTTCCAGTTTAAAATCGATAAATGGCCCTTTTTTTAACGAACGACTCATAATTCTATCCCTTTAACTATTTTTTCCTACGTTCAATAATATATTTGCTGGAAGCTTTCTTTTTGGAACGGGTTTTAAACCCTTTCGCAAGAACACCTTTACGCGAACGCGGGTGTCCGCCCGAGGCGCGGCCTTCGCCACCACCCATGGGGTGATCCACCGGGTTCATCACAACGCCACGCACACGCGGCCTTCTTCCCAACCACCTTGAACGGCCGGCTTTACCCGAGCGCTCGAGGTTGTGTTCTGCGTTTCCAACAGTTCCAACAGTTGCCCTGCAGGATGTAAGTACCATACGAGTTTCGCCTGAAGGTAATTTCAATGCTACGTACTTACCTTCACGAGAGGTCAATTGCGCATAAGCGCCTGCACTACGTGCCATCGTTCCGCCCTGTCCGGGACGGAGCTCAATGTTGTGAACCAATGTTCCCAGAGGAATATCGGATAAGGAGAGTGTATTTCCAATTTCAGGTTCGACACCGGGTCCGCTTTTTACCGTTTGCCCAACTTGCAACCCGTTGGGTGCAACGATGTACCTTTTTTCGCCATCTTCGTACTGAAGAAGAGCGATGCGGGCAGAGCGGTTTGGATCGTACTGAATGGAATCGACAACAGCAGCAACACCGTCTTTATCGCGCTTAAAGTCGATAATACGGTATTTGCGTTTGTGTCCCCCACCTATATACCTCATCGTCATGCGGCCCTGGTTATTCCTACCTCCAGATTTCCGCAGGGGTTCCAACAATGATTTTTCAGGTGTAGATGCAGTAATGGTATCAAAGGCGCCAATAATTTTGTGCCTCTGACCCGGAGTTACTGGTTTTAATTTTCTTACTGCCATTTCTATAATTAAATATTACTGTAAAAATCTATACTATCTCCTTCGGCCAATGTAACAATGGCTTTCTTATAAGCAGTGGTTTTTCCGGAGATAACCCCGGATTTGGTATAGCGCGATTTTACTTTCCCGCCGTAAACCATAGTGTTAACAGCATTTACGGTAACGTTGTAAAGTCCTTCAACCGCTTTTTTAATCTGCGGTTTGGTGGCATTTCTGGTAACCACAAATCCGTAACGGTTAAACCGTTCGGCCTGCTCATTCATTTTTTCGGTAACCAATGGTTTTATTAAAATATCCATCTTTAAATCGCCTTAAAGTTTAAATGCTTCTTCTATTTTCTTCACAGAACCTTCGAGAAGAATGATAGTATTTGCGTTCAAAATTTGATAAGTATTTAATTCAGAAG
>CAZLGT010000079.1:0-20937 GCA_964559175.1 uncultured Mariniphaga sp.
TGGTATGCCGACCCCGAAGTGATTGTTTATGACGACAAATACTGGATTTTCCCCACGTTTTCTGCTCCGTATGAAGAACAGGTGAAATTCGACTGTTTTTCTTCGCCCGACCTGGTGAACTGGACCAAACACGAAAACATTATCGACACTTCGGAAGTAAAATGGGCGTGGAGGGCCATGTGGGCGCCCGGCGTAATTGAAAAGGACGACAAATACTACTTCTTTTTTGCCGCCAACGATGTTCATCCCGGCGAAGTGGGCGGAATCGGGGTTTCGGTGGCCGACCAGCCGCAGGGACCTTACAAAGATTTGCTGGGCGAACCGCTTATCAGTGAAAACGTGAACGGTGCCCAACCCATCGATCAGTTTGTTTTTCGCGATGTGGACGACAGTTATTACATGTTTTACGGCGGTTGGCGCCACTGTAATGTAGTAAAACTGAACGACGACTTCACCGGTCTGGAGCCTTTGCCCAACGGTGAAATGTTTATGGAAGTGACCCCCGAAGGTTATGTGGAAGGCCCGGTAATGTTTATGCGCAACGGAAAATACTATTTCATGTGGTCGGAAGGCGGCTGGACCGGTCCCAATTACCGCGTAGCGTATGCCATTGCCGACAGTCCGTTTGGTCCGTTTGAACGCATTGGTACCGTTTTGCAGCAGGATCCGTTCATTGCTACCGGCGCCGGGCACCATTCGGTTCTGAACATTCCCGGCACCGACGAGTGGTATGCCGTCTATCACCGTCGTCCGCTCACCGAAACATCACCCCACCACCGGGTAACCTGCATCGACAAAATGGAGTTTGATGAGGAAGGAAAAATACTGCCGGTAATAATTACGGACAGGGGAGTACAACCAAAAAGAATAAAGTGAGTGAAAAAGTAATTTATTCTGTTACCGTGAGTTCAGAAATGGGTGTCAGCTCAAGTTTGCGAAACTCCACCTCCGAACCTTCGGCCTGAACGGCAATCTGGCCTTTGGTAGCGGTGCAGTTGTACCCGTAATTGACCAGGTCGCCGTTCACCCATACTTTTACTTCATCCCCCACACACTCAATTACCATGTGGTTCCATTCACCCACCGGGTTTTCCGAACCGTCGGTCAGGTTTAAAATGCGACGTTGTTTCCCTTCGGTAATTCCCCATTCTTCTTCAGGCCCGCGGCGTTTTTCCATGTCGGGCACAGTAATGTCTTCCACAATACACCAGAAATCGCCTGCATTTTCGTGCATCATTTGCACTTCCAGCGATTTGGGAAACATGCTGTACAACGCCCGCGGAGTGGAAGCGTGGACTAAAATTCCGCAGTTGCCCGGTTCACCGGGAAAACGGTATTCAGCTTCAATCCGGTAATTTTGGAATACCGAATCGGTGATCAAATGTCCCTGCGGAGTGCCAAGGCTCACCAGCATGCCGTTGCGCATAATAAACGGATTGATGGCTTCCGGGTTGTTGTCCATTTCCGGAACATCCACATGCCAGCCGGTAAGGTCGGTGCCGTTAAACAGGCTGATGGTTTCAGGTTCTGAATTTTTGCAGGACACGGCTGCAAAAAGAACGATGAGAAAGAAGAGATTGATTTTCATAATTTTTACTGATTTTATTATTCCACAAATATTTCCTTAATCTCTTTGTTGAGAAGGTGTTTATCGGCCCATTTGATGTACTGGTTCCAATCGTAGGCAGTTACGCCATGTCCGCCCGGACGAATGTGATAACCCACTGTATTTATAACAGGTTGGTTAATTCCCGGCATTTCATCCGAAGGCATTCCCGTTTTACCGTACAATTCATAAACCGGCGTTGCATAATATGCCGAAAAGAATTCGCCGCGCGGGTCGGCCCATAGGTCTTCTTCGGCGCTGGCCACATAAACGGGGCGGGGAGCAATCAGTGCGAGCAGCTCATGCTGATCGGCGGGCAGCGCTTTTTCATTCAGGTTGTAGCTCAGAAAATTTCGTGCAAACCAGTGTGGAAATACATTGTTGATGCGCGACACCGTTTCGCCAAACTGCCGTTTTGAAAGCGCTGCACCACCACACCCTGAATTGTTTGAAATTACACCGGCAAAACGTTCGTCGGTTGCGCCGGCCCACAGAGATGTTTTTCCCAGTCGCGAATGGCCAAAAACAATCACTTTCGAGCCATCCACGTCTTCATCCTGTTCCAGGTAATCCATCGCACGACTCAAACCCCAGGCCCAGGCAGCGATGGAGCCCCATCCGGCAGCTCCCGGACGTTTCTGGTTGTCCACATAAAAAAACGGATGAATACCATCGGAAAAATCATCCTTGTCGGGGTCTATCTCGCCGTAATAGATGGTAGCCAGCCCGTATCCGGCATCGATGATTTTATCCACCTGCCAGCTCTCTTTTTTAACTCCCCTCGATTTTTCGGTGAGCTGGTTGTTGGAAATTCCAAGGGATTCATTGTCGCGTGTCCAGGCTTGTGAAATCCGGATGTTCACATCGTTGCAAACGGTGTGGTTGCCGTAAAAGTTGTATCCCAAAAACAGCGGGGCTTTTTCCACATTTTTTGGGAGGTACATCAGTACGTTAAAAAAGAGCGTTCTTCCGTTTTTGTTGAATACAATATCCACCTGTTTCCGGCGGGCTTTTCCGTTTAGGGCGTTGTCGCTTTCTTCAACTACTTCCCACTTGGATATTTCCAGTTCTCCGGGCACTTTCCCGTAAACATTGTTGGTAAAAAATTTCAGCAACTCCGGCTTGCGGACTCTTTCCCATCGCCGTGTGTTTCTTATTTTCCTGCCACTGAACGATGTCAGCGGATCGGGCAACTCAAATTGCGGAACCTTGTCCTCGTCGTAGTTGGGGACGAATTCGTATTGCCACTGTCCATAACAAAAAACCGTAATCAGCAGAAGTACGATGGTGAATGCTATTTTATTTTTATTATTCTCCTGAATCATCGTTTTCGAAATTTATAAACCTGAATAGTGATTCAATCCTCAAAGTTTTCGGAAAGATAATATTTTGAATACAAAATTCATAATGAAAAAACGGAGTAGTCAAAATAATAATAGATGATTTTTGGTTTTTAGAGAAATCTGGATCACAACATAGAAAGGGGAGAATCTTATGATGAACCGCTGAGAGACCTGTTAAGTAAATCTAAAAATCAACAATGCTGTGCACCCGGTATTTCAATTTATTGCTTAATTTTAACCCTATGAAAACAATTCCGGCATTTACCGTGGCGCAGCTCGTGGAAGAACTTAAAAAGTTTCCTCCGGGGTTGCCTGTTGTAACCAACGGGTACGAAGGCGAGTATGAGAACCTGATACCTCCCAAAGTTATTTCCGTAATGTTTGTTCCAAACCAACCCTGGTACGACGGACAGTATCGAACAAGTACACCGGAAGAACCTGCTGCTATGGAAGCAGTGGCTATTGAACGGGAAGTAAGACCTCACTGAATTGTGTAAAATGATTTTGAGATGAAAGCTTCGATATTCACCATAAAAAAAATGAAAATGAAACAAAACCTGGTCATGTTCTTACTTCTTTTTTTCCTGTTTCCTGCCTTACCTTTTGCCCAAAATATGAACATGGACAACTGTTTTGCCTGGTGCATTGTGCCGTTCGACAACCAGAATCGCACACCGGAGCAGCGGGTTGAGATGCTGAAAAGGCTGGGATTTCAATCGTATGCCTACGACTGGCGGGCCGAACATCTGCCGGAAATGGCCAAAGAAATTATCCTTGCCCGTGTAAACGGTATTGAAATGAACGCGGTGTGGATGTGGCTGGACCACAACGATGCGGTTGGAAACCTTTCGGAAAACAACCGGAAAGTATTGCAGGCATTGAAGGAGACCGGACTGAAAACGCAAATCTGGGTAAGTTTTCCGGAGAATGAGTTTGATGATCTGACTGAACCCGACCGGCTGAAAAAGGCTGTGGAAATGGTGGGTTACGTGAGCAAACAAGCCAGAGAGCTGGGCTGCAAAGTGGGATTGTACAACCACGGAGGCTGGTTTGGCCGGCCCGAAAATCTGGTGAAGATTATTAACGCGATGCCGGAACACGAAGTGGGAATCATTTTCAATTTACACCATGCACACGAAATGATTGACGAGTTTCCTGAGCTGGTGAAAGTAATGATGCTGCACCTGTGGGCGGTGAACCTGAACGGAATGAATCGCGGCGGTCCGAAAATTTTGCCCGTTGGCAGCGGCGAAGAGGAAGCAGGAATGCTGGCGGCATTGAAAGCAGCCGGGTTTTCCGGTCCGTTTGGCATTTTAGGCCACGTGGACGATGCCGATGTGGAGGTGATTTTGAAAGCAAACCTGGAAGGATTGAAAAAATTAAAAAGTAAATTCTGATTCCGGCGAAGTTGCATGCACATTTTAAATGTGCGGTTTTAAACCGCACGTCCTGCTTCAAACCAAACGTCCTGTTTTTTGTTTCCCAAATTCGATTAAATTTGTCGTTGGAAAAAAAATGGATTTTGCGCTCACACATATCGTATTGGAAAGTTTTCCCAGAGAAAGCATCGTACTGTTTCTGGGAGTGTTAACTGCACTGGCCACCGTTGCCGTGTTATGGAAATACAGGAAATCGGCCGAGGTGAGGTACCTTATATATGTTGAGATTTTTGCCGGCATCTGGTCGCTCATGTATGGCATGGAATTTACCACCGGCATGCTGGAGACAAAGATTTTCTGGTCGCAGCTTTCCTATCTCGGCATTGCTTTTTTGCCGGTTTCCTACTTTTTGTTCACCACTTCGTTCAGCCAGAATTCACGGGTGATTACCCCCCTGAACATCATGCTGCTTTCCATCATTCCATTTATCACCCTTGCCCTTGTGTTTACCAACGATTACCACCAATTTGTCTGGGCTGAACTAACCTTAAGCCCAACCCATAACATGTTGCTCTACCGGTACGGGTTGTTTTTCTGGATTTTTTGGGTACATACCTTATTGATGATTTTTGGCGGGCTGTTTAACCTGTTCCGGTCGATTTATGAATTTACGGCTTATTACAAATCGCAGGTTGCCACGCTGCTGGTTGCAACCGTGGTGCCACTGGCCGGTAATATCATGTATGTTACCGGATGGAACCCGGTGCCCGGATTCGACTGGACTCCCGTGTTGTTTATTTTTTCCGGGCTGGTAATTACTTTTGGAATAGTGAGATACCGGATGTTCGATTTGGTTCCGTTTGCCCGCAACAAACTCATCGACACCATGACCGACGGGGTGATTGTGGTGAATGCCGATGGTTTCATCGAAGATTTTAACCCGGCTGTTGAGGACATTTTCAAACTGAAAAACAATTCCATTCTCAGGGAACGGTTTTCGGATATTTTTCAACGGTACCCATCTCTGGTGGGCGCCATTGAAAAGGAGGAAGCCAGACGGGCAGAGGTTGAGCTGGACCTGCCGGGGAAACAGAGTTATTATCAGGCGCGCATCTCCCCGGTGTTTAACCGGAACCAGCAGTTTTCGGGGCACCTGGTTCAGGTGAGCGATATTACCTCGCTAAAGCAAACCGAGTTTCGGCTGAAAAAGGAAGTGGAGAAAAGGGGGCGGCTGATTGAAGATCTCGATGCCTTTGCACATACGGTGGCTCACGACCTGAGGAATTCGCTCGGTTCGGTGTATTCAGCCAGCGAAGTCATTCAGGATGCGGCTGCCAGCGGGAATTCTGAAGTTTTGGGTGAATTTTCCGAACTCATTAAAAAATCGGCTCATAAAGCCATCCAAATTACACAGGAACTGCTTATTCTGGCCACGGTAAACCATCAGGAAATAGAAAAGGAACCACTTGCTATGGCACACATTTTTTCCCGTGCCAAAGAGCAACTGAAGGATTTGATTGCCGGCAGACAGGTGCAGATATCTGAACCGGCCCGGTGGCCTGCTGCTTTGGGGTATGCCAACTGGGTGGAAGAAATCTGGACGAATTACCTGACCAACGCTATCAAATACGGAGGCACCCCTCCGGAATTAACCGTTGGCGCAGAGCCTGCATTAAATGGCATGGTGCGGTTCTGGATTAAGGACAACGGGAATGGCATACTGCCCGAAAACCAACACAAACTGTTTAAAAAATACACCCGCCTGTCACCGGAAAAAGCCGAAGGGTATGGCCTTGGACTTTCCATTGTGAAACGCATTGTGGAAAAACTGGATGGAACGGCAGGTGCTGAAAGTTCAGGAAAGCCGGGCGAAGGCGCCCTGTTCTGGTTTGAACTTCCGGCTGCATGAAATCTTCTTCTAAAACCGCGTATTTACAATGTTGGTAAACTTTGATCCAAAGGTATAGGTAATGGCAATTGAGGTGGTAAAGTTGAAATCGGTGGCCATTTCGCGCTGCCGGAGGAGCACTTCCTCGAGGGTTGCCTCACCTTTTGGCAGCGAAAGCTGGTCTCTCACCACATCATATATGGCAAGAAACTGCAGGGAAAATCCCTCGAAAAGCCTTACGGATGTCATGCCGAAGAATTCAATTTTGCGGCGCTCCAGGTCGTGCAGGTATTGTGACGCTTCCAGTCCCATTTCCACACTGCCCCAGGGCTGCTGAATGTTTACCACACCTTCGAACTGGTGATTGAAAAGGTTTTCCTTTGTTTTCCCGTAAATGGTTTCTTGGTAGTACTGGTGGTAACCATATCCCACCATGTAGGTAAATTTAACCGACTTGCGGGTTGAAACCTGGTAGGGGAAAATGCTGTACTCGATTCCCGGACTGCCAATTATCTGGTTTTTTATGTTTCTTCCGCTGTAGGTATAGTAGGTTCCGAACAATCCGGCCGACCAGTGGTCGCCGAGGCTTTTAATGGCGTAACTGTCAAGGCCGTGGCGGTGCTGTTTGCTGATTACCGGTTCATCGCGGTCGGCGGTTTCAATCTTTACCCTGTCGAGGTTGAAATAGGGCCTGATTCTGAATTTCCAGTTTTCCGTTACGCGGTCGGCATAAAACCCCCAACGGGAGTCAAATTCGCTTTTGTTCGATTCCAAATCCAGTTCCACACTTCCCACATAAGCCTGGAAAACCCAGTAATCCCACGGATCGGTTTTTCCCTGGGGAATTTGTTCTTCTCCGTTATCTTCATAATGAATTTTAAAACGGGTTGCCATGGGAGTTTGCAGGGCAAAGGAGGCAAATCCCAGTTTCAGGAATTCTGTAAGTAAAATACGGCTTTCTTCCGATGTGGCATTGTGGTCGATGTGGTGATTCAGGGTATATTTTGTGCCTGCAAAAGCGCGGCGGCCAATAAACGAGAACTGATATTCTCGGCCCCCGCCGGCAGTCCTTTCATCGGTAACAAAAACATGGATATCGGCCAGTTCGGGGTCGCGGACGTAATTCACAAAGGTTAATTCGGTTCTGATGTAATCGAAATCGCACCGCCGGCAGTCGATGTAAACAAAAGGCGCTTCAGGCTTTAATGCGACCGAATCTGTTTCAGTTACCTGTGCTTGTACTGAAAACAGCGACACAAAGAAAAAAATGAACAAAAAAGTTGTCGCTGGCGTCTGGGGGCTCAGAAACCTGAATAGGGTGAAAGTGTTTCGTTTCATATATGATTTTTTTTGAACAAACAAAAATAACACTCTGTGGCAGAAGTAAACCCAATCCCGGAATGAAACACGCAGAATTAACGATTGTTTTATTGTTTCTGATTGAAAATCTGATATATACTTTTGAGATGTCGTCTTTTTTTCAAACTTTTTCAAATTCCCCGAAAGCCTGATTAAGAACCTTGGCGCTCCTGTTTTGTTTCATTTATTTCTATGATTATCGTATTCAATGCCTAAATCGCAAATAAATTTTCTTCATTTACCCCGGCCCCACAGGGTATGAAGAAAATCAATTTATTCCCCCTGGGGTTGGGGTAAAAAATTGATTTTCTGAACGATGTATTTCTGTTAGGTAATAAATACGATAATCAATAATTTTTTCACCTTTGCAGCAGATTTGTAAACAAGCATGAAGAATATATTCAAAAGCACGACTTTTATGGCCATTGTGGCCACGTGGCTCTGGTCAACAGCATTTGTGGGGGTTAAAATCGGGTTGGAATACCATACGCCTCTGCAGTTTGCCGGGGTTCGCTTTTTTATTTCCGGAGTATTGATTTTTCTGTTTTTCGGGCGTGTATCGCGGTTTTATTCTGAAATAAAGGCCAATTTAAAGCTTGTACTGTGGGTTTCGCTGGTGCAGATTTTTATACAATATGCCTTGTTTTACAGTGGTCTCGATTTGGTGCCCGGTGCGCTGGGTGCGATGATTATTGGCTCATCACCTTTGTTTGTGGCCATTGTGGCGCATGTTGCCCTGCGCAACGATAAAATGACTCTTTTAAAAACCCTGAGTTTTTTGATAGGAGTGGCTGGCATTGGTATCATCACTTTGGGGCGCGCAAAAGTGGAAATAAAAGGTGAATTTGAGTTTCTGGGGATTGCCCTGCTGCTGGTCAATAATTTGGTTGCCGGCTATGCCAATGTGCTGGTGTCCAAATCTTCAAAAACCATTTCGCCTTTGGTGCTCAGTTCGTCCACCTTAATGATTGGGGGATTGCTGCTGATGTTGGTTTCACTGCCGGTGGAGGGTGTCCGTCACGGTCCGTTTCCGCCGGAATATTTTGTGGCCCTTGCCTGGCTCAGTTTTTTGTCGGCGGCGGCCATTTCCATCTGGTTTGTTTTGCTCAGGCGGCCCGGAGTAAAGGTTTCGGTTCTGAATGTTTGGAAATTCCTCATTCCGGTTTCGGGCGCAGTTTTAAGCTGGCTTATCCTGGAAAATGAACAGCCCGACGCGACCTCTGTTTTGGGGATGGTTACCATTGCTGCTTCGCTGCTGGCACTGGGAGCGGCCAACCGCAGGGAAATGCACAAAAAAAGCCGGCAATCGTTGCAGAAGCCGGCTTGAATGGTTGAATTTTATATGCTATTTATCGAGCACCAGCACTTCAATTTTTCTGAAATCAGTGGGGTGGCTCTCAGCCTGAAGGGAGATGGTTCCGCCGGTAATGATAAGATCACCGTCTTCGGGCAATAATTTTTCAAAATAAGCATCGCGGGGGTCAAGTTGTGGTTTTTCGTAGCTCATAACCTCTTCGCCATTCACAAAATGACGAATAACTTCTCCGCCTCGCACTTCTACTTCTACCGAAACCCATTGGTCGCCATGGTAGGTTTTTGAGTTTGAAGTAGTGCAGTGTTGTTCATTCAGTTCACCGTCCATAAAAACGTTTGTGCCCGGTGTGCAAAGGTTCATGGTGGGGCGTTCGTCGGTACCGTTTCCACCCAGCAGCTGTACTTCAATGGAAACCGGGAAATCCTGGTCAAATTCCATTGATTCTGCACTTTGTCCGTGTATCATCAGGCCGTTATTGCGGAAAGCCCAGCCGGGGCCGCCTTTTACCTGTTCGTCCACAAACCGGTATTCTACCCGGAGCCGGTAGT
This sequence comes from uncultured Mariniphaga sp., assembly GCA_964559175.1. Classification (GTDB taxonomy): domain Bacteria; phylum Bacteroidota; class Bacteroidia; order Bacteroidales; family Prolixibacteraceae; genus Mariniphaga. The sequence goes on from CAZLGT010000079.1 coordinate 9,439, forward strand.
GCGAAAATTCATCTTTGTGAAACAAGTGTCCAAACTGGCCTCCCCAATCTTCCCATTCATCGTAGCGAACGCGCAGCAGCCCGTCTTCCACCCTGAAGGTATTGTTGAAGTTATATCCCAGTTCGTAACCGGTAAACTTGATGTTCCAGTCATTCAGGTCTTTTCCGTTGAAAAGCTGAATCCAGTTTTCTTCGGTTTCTGCCTGAGCCGATTTTTCGCTTTCCTGTTGCGACCGCTGTCCCGGACCGCAGGATGATACCAGAAAAAACAGGCTAATGATGAGTGTGAAGGTGGTTTTGGTGTTGATTTTTGTTTTTTTCATCTGTTTTCAATTTGATTCGTGTCGCACAAAGGTATAAAAACCAATTTAAATAATATACCAACATGATATTTGCCCTGTGCATAAACTTCACTTTTTGTTTTCGGCAGGCGATTTTTGGATTTATTTAACCGGGATACCGAATAATTTTTTATATTTCCAGAGAGAAAACCATCGGGTTAGAAAATCCCTCGCCTGAATTGGAAAATTAACAAACAATTCGGTGTTTCTCTTGTTTTTAAGCGTATAAATATGATTATATGTAATTTTCAAAACAAATAACTTAAAAATCAAAAAGAATGGAAGAAAAAAATCCACACAACGAAGCTTACAACGCAAATGAAGAAAGCAAATGCCCGGTAACCGGGCACGGGGCAAAACCCGTTGCAGGCGGTGGTACACGAAACCGCGACTGGTGGCCAAACAAGTTAAATATTAACATTCTCCGCCAGCATTCTTCAAAATCGAATCCCATGGGAGAAGATTTTAACTACGCTGAAGAATTTAAAAGCCTTGATCTGGCTGCCGTTAAAAAAGACCTCACTGATTTGATGACCGACTCACAGGACTGGTGGCCGGCCGACTGGGGTCACTACGGACCGCTGTTTATCCGAATGGCCTGGCACAGCGCGGGAACGTATCGCGTGACCGACGGTCGTGGCGGTGGTGGCACCGGGAACCAGCGTTTTGCACCGCTGAACAGCTGGCCCGATAACGTGAGCCTCGACAAGGCCCGCCGTTTGCTCTGGCCCCTCAAACAAAAATACGGCAAAAAACTTTCGTGGGCCGACCTGATGATTTTGGCCGGAAACGTGGCACTCGAATCCATGGGCTTTAAAACTTTCGGTTTTGCCGGTGGCCGCGAAGACATTTGGGAACCCGAAGAAGACATTTACTGGGGCTCGGAAGGCAAGTGGCTGGAAGACCAGCGCCACGATGACAAAGGCGAACTGGAAGGCCCGCTGGCTGCCGACCACATGGGACTGATTTACGTGAACCCGGAAGGTCCCAACGGCGATCCTGATCCGAAAAAGGCAGCGCACTACATCAGACAGTCGTTTAAGCTGATGGCCATGAACGATGAGGAAACTGTTGCGCTGATTGCCGGCGGACACTCGTTCGGAAAAGTGCATGGCGCCGCTCCCGACAGTAACCTCGGACCCGATCCTGAAGCTGCTCCCCTTGAAGAAATGGGCCTCGGCTGGAAAAATAAATTTGGGAAAGGAAATGCCGAGCATACCATTACCAGCGGACTGGAAGGAACATGGACCAAAACGCCCATTCAGTGGAGCATCAATTTCCTGGAAAACCTGTTCGATTATGAATGGGAACTGACCAAAAGTCCGGCAGGCGCCTGGCAGTGGAAACCCAGAGGACAGGCCGGCGCCAACAGCGTACCCGACGCCCACATTCCCGGAAAACGGAACCAGCCGTTTATGCTTACCACCGACCTTTCGCTGCGGTTTGACCCCGATTACGAAAAAATCTCGCGCCGGTTTCTTGAAAACCCGGCAGAGTTTGAAGACGCTTTCGCCCGTGCATGGTTTAAACTGACACACCGCGACATGGGACCGAAAACGCGCTACCTTGGGCCGGAAGTACCTGCTGAAGACCTGCTTTGGCAAGACCCGATTCCGGAAGCTACCTATAAATTGGTTGATGAAAACAATGTAGCCGAACTCAAAGGCAAAATACTGGATTCCGGACTCACTGTTTCCGAACTTGTTTCAACAGCCTGGGCATCGGCTTCCACCTACCGCGACTCCGACAAACGGGGCGGTGCAAACGGCGCCCGCATTCGCCTGGCTCCGCAAAAAGACTGGGAAGTGAACAACCCGAAACAACTGGCCAAAGTGCTGGAAACGCTGGAAGGTATTCAGAAAGAGTTTAACGGCGCCGACGGTGAAAAACAGGTTTCGCTGGCCGACCTTATTGTTTTGGGAGGTTGCGCCGCAGTAGAAAAGGCAGCCAAAGATGCCGGATTCGATGTTTCGGTGCCTTTTACACCGGGCCGTGCCGATGCTTCGCAGGAACAAACCGATGTAGAAGGGTTCGGTTACCTGGAGCCTCTGGCCGATGGTTTCCGAAACTATTTGAAGACAAAATACATGGCCACTGCCGAGGAAATGCTGGTTGACCGTGCCCAATTGCTCTCGCTCACACCGCCGGAAATGACCGCGCTGGTTGGCGGATTGCGCGTACTGAACACCAACTACGACGGCTCGAAACACGGTGTGTTTACCGACAAGCCGGAAACACTGACCAACGACTTCTTTGTGAACCTACTGGATATGCGTACCGTTTGGAAAGCTGTTTCGGAGGAAAAAGAACAGTATGAAGGACACGACCGCAAAACCGGCGACCTGAAATGGACCGGTACCCGCGTTGACCTTCTGTTTGGTTCCAATTCCGAACTCCGTGCCCTGGCCGAAGTTTACGGCTCAGCCGACGGACAGGAGAAATTCGTGCACGACTTTGTGGCAGCATGGAACAAAGTGATGAATCTCGACCGTTACGACCTGGCGTAAACACAGGTTCATTAACTATTCATAACGTTATTTACTATTTACTCATTAAGGCGGTTCGGCAACGGGCCGCCTTTTTATGGGGAAATCTTGTTGGTGAGTTTTGCAAGCATTTATTCACCTTTCTAATCAGACCATTTGTAAATCAAAATCCCTTTTTGTTAATTTTATTTTGTTATGGGATATTGATTCTAAAATTTTTTAATATGAAAAGCTCTGTCTTGTTTGATAAATGTTGGAATTAAGTCCTCCAGTTTAATTTTTAAAAGCCGGTTAATCACAATCAAATCCTCTTTTGAAAATGGTCTCAATCCATTAATCAGTTCTGACATATATCCTTTTCGATGTCCTAAAATTTTTGCTAAATCACTTTGAGTTAATCCGGCCTCTTTTAGTCTGGATTTGATCAATTTTTTTCTTTTTTGATAGAATTCAATCTCTGCCTGAACAAGGGCTTCTGCCAAATCATTTTCTTTAACTTGTTGGTCTGTAACAGAATTCTCATCTGCCCAATTCTTTTGTTCATAATCCTTTATCAGGTTGCGCAAATGATTTCGAATCGGCTTATACGATTCATCCTGTTTTTCAAGTACCCGTAGTTTTAAAAACAGCGAGGCTGCTTTTTCATAGTCCAGTTCACTTTTGAGTGAAGTCAATTTCTGTATGTTTTGTATCGAAAAATTTTCCATTTTTAAATCATTACCTCCCACTTTAACCTTTTCCGTAAACCAACTTCACCATTATTAAAAATTTTCCCTGTTATTGAAAAAACACAAACCTATCAGCCCACTAAGCAATTGATTAATTGTTACGTTGTTTAAATTTATCACTAACTACACAATGTTTTTTACCTTGTGTGTGAGCAAATATTGCTTTTACACTTCTATCATATTTTTTCTTGTATTCATCAAACTTGCATTTCGGAAATGTTTGTTTACCTCATGTTTCAATTTGTAGGGTCTGTTAAAAGCCTCCTGAGATAGTTTAAAATAATCAGAAAGTTTTCTTATTGTGTCCTTTGAAAGTCCTTTTTGATAATTTAAAATCTTAGAGATTGTTCCTTTTGACAAATCTAAAATATCTGCCAGGTCCGTTGCTTTTAAATCGTGTTCTTCCATTAAAGCTTTAAGTATTACAATCGGGTCAGAATCTTTAAATGTACTGTGTTCATTGTCCCATTTCTCAATCAAAAGTGTAAGCAATTCAATCTCATCATCAGTTGCTTTGTTTGCATTAAGAATCAATTCTTCCAGGATGTCGCAATATTTTTTGTATTGTTCTGCATCCTTAATTACTGTATATTTTAATGTTTCCATTTTTTATCCTTCCTTTTTAATTTAATAAACATCAATTTCGTACTGTTTCCCCTCATTACATAGTTTTGAATACTCTGCATGGGTACCAATCCACTTAATAAACAGATGAACCCGCGTTTTACCAAAGTGATATTTACAAATCAACCTGTAATTATTTCCACCAATATTAAATACAACTCTGTCTGAACCTTTACCAAGAATATCAGCACTATTGAAAGTTGCAACAATCTCATTTGGTTCATTCCAATCGACCAGTTTAATAATTGATAACCAGATCTCAAAAGATGCCCTGCTTCTGGCATTTTTTAGGACATAATCCTCAATCGACTGTTTTTTAATTAAATGTATTTTCATTTACTTATCCGCAAATATATGAAATAAGTTTCACTAAAGGAAACATTAAAAATCGGTGCGTATTATGCATTTCAAACTCCGCTTTAAACAGGCTGAGTGAAAATAGAAATTTTACTCTTTTGTCAGAGTAGAATAAAGTTTAAATACGATGGTTCATTTTATCAAATTTTTAAACGCTGATCCAAAAATCAGATAACTGGTATTGCCGCCAATGGTTCCTTCGTTTTGTCCCCACAGGAACGGCCAGTCGTCGTAGTTTTCAAAATGGTCGGGTTGCCGGAACAATACCCCCGGCGCCACATTGCCCGGAATAAAGGAAAAATCGGCCCGGTTGTTCCCGTAAAATACCTCTTTGGGACGGGCGGCGCCCAACGTTGCCACCAGCGAATAGTTGTGGTACGGATGGCAGCCATACAGCCAGTTGGTGGCTTTGAACGCATGGCTGGCATCGATGATTTCCGGAAAATGTTTATGGGCAAAACAGATGGTGGTGCCAAAGTTCACAATGGCTCCGCTGCCTGCCCAGTTGCCCAAACCGATGGGCACTCCGTAGGGATTATCCTTTTCAAGCCCTTCGATGTATTCTTTGTACTGTACCACATACGGCCGGAGCTTTTCTTTGTAGGAGGCTTCCATGTGCGGAATGCCGTGCAATGCCGTCAAAATAATGTAACTGAGGTTCCGGTCGAGTGCGGGCCATAAAAGTTCCTGAAATTTATCGGCATATTGTTGCTCCCCGGTTGAGATGTACAACTGGAGATTAGTGCCCACATCTGCCGCTCCGAAGCGCCTGCTGCGATTGTCCTGCGGCTGGCTGGCAAGCAATTCCGTTGCCTCTTTCAGAAGTCTTTTTGACTGAACCAACGCTCTTTCAGAAAGATCGTTGTTATATCCCTTCAACGCCCGGCTTACTGCGGCAAACATGGTGGCCGCCCTGAGGTCGAGGCCGGGATTGCGACTTGTGAATGCCCACATATCGTCCTTCACCCCGCTGGAAAGGCCGTCGGGGGCCACTTCGTACGGACCGAGGTTCGGGTTGTACGGAAGACCGTCGGTGATGGAGGCGGCATCGCCCAGGTGATGGTAATTGTACAACACCGAGTTGGAAAGCGTTTGCGCCATGTGGCCGATAATCTCTGCCTGGGCAACCAGGTTCATGGCTCCGTGCTCGATAAACTGCAATATATCCGGCGTGCCGTCCGGGCGGTGTAAATCCACATAACGCTGCTCCTGGCTAACAAAAGTCTGGTCGCGCTGGGGCTTGAAATATTCCCAGGTCTGCACAAAATTCTGAACCACGCTAATATTCGAACCGGTCTCAATATCAAAATCTCCGGCATCGAAAAAACCGCCGGTGTTTAACCCGGGAATCAGTTCCAGCCCTTCATAATTTGTGTCGGTTGTTGGTCCCTGCCAGTGGAGGTCGAAGTGATCGGTATCCGGCGGCGCCTGCCGGTACCCTTCCTTAAACGGTTCGCCGTGCCACACCCGGTAACCCTCGCGCACAAACATGTGGTTCATGTGTATGGGAATCCAGATATCGCTGGTGGCGTCGGTAATCTTGTCGTAAACGGTTTCGCCGATGATGAAGTTATTGGTTTTCTGGTCGCCATACTGAAGGTAATAGATACCGGGGGTGTTCACGGAAGAGAAATCGAATTTCACATAGTGGTATTTGTAATAGTCGCCCCAGGATTGGATTGGCCCGCTGAACACTTCGGCAGCCCGGCCGTGTTCATCAATTTTGTAAATCGATGCGGTGGCAGGCGGTGTATCTTTTTTGTCGAGTTCAATTACCGAAACTTTGGGTTGCGACGGGAGGTAGCCCACCTGCGAGAACCCGATGTTGGGCTCCCGTATCCAGCCGTCGATGGCATGGGGTTCCACAATCCAGCTCAGCACCTTGCCTGTTTTTCCTGCGGGAAGCAGACTGCGCACCACAAACCAGCCGTTTTGTGCCAGCATCCGGCCGTCGAACAACATCAGTTCGGCATCTTCGGAAGTGATTTTTACCCGCCGTTCCGGGTCTTCGGGCGCAAGCAAAAAAGTGTGACCGGTTTCCAGCGGCAGCGGATCGACAAACCGGCCGGTGCCCCTGTCGTCGGCGGTGACGTACCCTTTGTATTGTTTTATTTTTTCACGGTTGGGCCGGGTAACGGTGTTGCCCACCACATAGCGCGGGAACCGGTTGAGGCGCCCGTCGGCCAGGTAGGTTTTTCCCCAGTATTGTGAGGGCAGGAATTCCAGGTTAAACCCGGCAGCCCCTTCCAGTTCGGCGGGAACGGGTTTATCGAGGTAAACCGCAATCTCAACACCTTGCCCTTTGGCAGTGACCACCACCCGCGAAGCAAAGTCGAAATCTTCATACGTTAACACTGATTCGATGGAGTTGGACTCCCGGTTTACCGTGCGGGTGGGTATGGCCGGAACCAGGTCCCACTGCTCCGGCGTATTGGAAAGCCGCACCGCGCCGCCCTGCGCAGTTCGTACGCCATGGTGAATAAGTTCGATGCCGGCGGTTTTTTCGTCGTTAAAACCTCCGGTAAACAGGTTGCTGTAAACCAGAACGTTCGCGCCCTGCGTTTCGAAATATTCCAGATCATTCAGTTTCAGTTCCTGGCCCGGAGCCTGCTGGAATGCCGCCAGCAGCAGCATTAAAAGTGTTGAAAATGTAAGTTTTTTCATATCAGTTATAATTAAGCCGTGGTATAAAAATCAATTTGGTTTGTCCCGGTTGCGTCTGCATCAGGAAAAACAAATCTATTTAAAATGTGGAGGGAAACAAAATTAATTTTTGAGTTGGGGAATGATTGCCTTCTGGAATGAATTTTTGTGCTTTAGCGTTTTAGTAGCTTATTCTTTTTTGCCACAAAGTCTCAAAGACACAAAATTTCACGAAGAGGACATTAAATGCGAAACTTTAGTCAGTTATTTTTCTTCAAATAATCTTAAAAACCTTCATTAAGTAAATAGCCCTGAACCCGGCGGGTGTAGTTCAACATGGACTCATCGCTGGGTCTTGCAGACCGCTTATAGTCCTATTTATTAGCGGTTGTTTTTTTCAATTTCTTCTTTATTACACCTAATGCTTTTGGGTAAACTTCTTCTATTTCATCCCCCCTGTCAATTATTTTAATAGGTCCTTTTTCTATTATTTTATCATAGGTCTCAAATATTCTATTACTATTTAGTACGCTTAATTCTTCTTCAAATTTTGGGTCATCAATTTTTTCTCGTAGCAACCTAATATTTTGCTCAAAAGCCCTAAGATTGCTATAACCTAATGTGTATACAGCCTTAAATTTTTCAATTAATTCTATGTCTTTATTTTTTTCAGAATCTTCCGAATAAAGCTGATGTACTTGTTTTTGGATTTTCAGGTCAATTTCTTGAATATTTTCAAGTTCAAGGTTGTGAGCAAACTCATTTCTTACTTTTCTGACGCAGTCACACATAATGATAATGTTATGCGGGATTAATCTTAAAGACTTTAATAGTGATATTTTGAATGAATAAGTAAAATCTGACCTATCGGTTAGAAATTTATAATCGATGAATAATAGCTTTAAAATTCTATCAAGATAATGCTCAACGATTATTCCAGCTAAAATTGATTTTGAACGGTCATCTCCTGTCTTGGATATTCTCTCAAATAATTCCCAGGATTTGCTATTATTCTCTTCAATATTCTCAGAATCAAACATTGGAGTTTTGAAAACTGTATTTTTTTGACTATTGTTCATTTGTATTTTCGTTTATAAGTAGTCCAATAATAATTCCAATAGCCCCCTTCTTTCCAACTTTATTTAGTAATTCTTGCAAGTCACTTTCATAAGTTCCTATTTTCTGGGCAAGGTTGTAACTAGCTTTTCCATTTAAGAAATCCTGTAAATCGGATTCATAAACTTCTAATGTAGAAGCTATGTTGTAGCTTGCTTTTCCATTGATTAAATCAATTAAGCTGGACTCGTAAATTCCGGCTTTTGATGAAATTGAGTATAGTCCCATTTTATTAGTTTTTAAGGTTAGTGTAGTGCGGGATTTTGAAACGAAACCCTTTCAAAACCGCACGGAGCCAAGCCGGCTTTTTATTAAACATCATTTTAAAACCGACATGGATTGGCGGTGGTTGAACAGGGCGAAAACGATGGCTTACCACGCCCGCCCGCATTACATTTGCACTTTATTAACGGCTGGTTTTTCATTTATTTCTCTATTACAATTCAATTGTCAATTTAACTAAAAGCTAAATGAAAATTAGCAGCCCGCCTGTAGCAATAAAAAGAAGTACAATGCCTAAACAGCCTACTTTTGTTGGTTTGTTGCCACCCTCAAGGGCAGTTTGTTTTGCTGCGGCTTTTTCCTCTGGCAGGAAATGTCTTCCGCATTTTGGACATGCTCTAAAAGAAGTACTTGACATTTTACCACAATATGAACATGTTATGCTGTAACTTTCATCTAACTCAGTTTTATTGACATTAACCCCATCTGGCAATTTTTTTGCTACTGGTTTAGTTTTAAGTTGCTCACCTGGCTTAAATTGATGCCCACAATTTAAGCATGTCAAAACTATTTTATTACTTCTATGTGTTCCCGCAATAGCACCGACGACGGGGTTTGCGATAATTGTGCCAGCAATTGCTTTTCCTGTAGAAAAACCTTTTTTACCCGCATGAATGTTTTGAGACATGCATTTTGGGCATTTAATTTCATCCATATTATTCCTTTATCTTGGTCTTTTTTAATATCAATCAAACCCATAATAGAATTCAAATTCCAATTCTCTTTCTCAATTGTTCCATCTTTTTTTCATGTTCAATTTTTTCTTGTTTTATTAGTTCTTCATCTTGCCTTATCTGCTCAATGATGAAATGTATTTCGTCATTAGTGAACACCATAGATTCTTTATTGTCTTCTGAGTTTTTGATTTTCTTTAATAGTTTTTCTTTTCGAATTTTAAATTCATTTTTATCTCCACTTCCATGTCTTGAAAAATGAAAATTATCATTCAATACGATATTGCAGATTTGTATAGCTTGATGAATTTTCTTTTGTTTTTCAAGTCCAATTGCCAATTTTTTTTGAACGTATCCAGTATTGTGACCATAAAGCATGGCAAATCTTGCATGTTCAATGTGTTTGTCATAGAACGTTGGGTTTTCATCTCTTACTTTGAAATATGCATCCATAAGATTGACATGAACTCCTGCAGAATTTGGTGTTTCAACTAAAAGTTTTTTCCCTAATTCAATAGCTTCGTTATATTTTTTCTCGTAAACTAAGTTTCCAATCGAGCAATATTCAGGAATCTCAGACTCAGCAATAATTTTTGAATTTGATGGTAAATTTTTCTTTGTCACAGAAGATATATTCACCATAACTTCTTTTTCTCGTGAATCTTTTTGCGGCATTGAACTACTGCCAAATAGTTTTTTAAATAGATTCATAATTCTCAATTTAATGTCTGTTCGTATTTTCAACATCCACTGCACAAAAGGTTGCTGGATATGTACAGGTATTAATGTTTTTAAAAACTTTGATGATTTTTTGTTTGGCCATTTTAGCATTCATCCAGGTTTAAATTTTACGGACTAAAACTATAAAACTATTTGATAATAAGCAAGTACCGGAATGAACTTTTGCAAAAAATAATAAGTACAAATTTAAAGTTATCGAAAGAGGTCATCCCGGAGTGCCCGGCGGTGGCGAAAAGAAGTTCTATGCCTCTGCCAACCCGAGCGGAGAGATGACACTTACCGGATTGACCAAATCCATTGAGAAAATCAGTGCCGTGAGCGGCGCCGACATCCGCGCCGTGTTGTATGCCATGGTGGACGTGATGCAGGACGCACTGGCCAACGGGCAGATTGTGCGCCTGGGCGAACCGGGCAGCCTTCGAGTGGGCATCGTTGTTTTTATGATTTAAATTGTTTTAAATGCCCAACTGTCCTAAATAAAAAGTTGCCCCACAAATTGCAGCAATAGTAATCCCCTTTTTAAGTTTGTTTACGGTTTTTAGCTGGCAAACAACAAAATAAGTAAAGTTTTGACAGCAGTTATATTGTTAATAGTATTTATCAATTCCCCCAAATCCTTTAATTAGATTATTCTCTTTTGTCTTTTTAATGAAGCTATTCAATCGTTTGTTAAATTCATCAGGTCTTTTTCTTGCACTATCAATATATGCAATTCTGATTCGTTTATATGGCTCTGAAAAGTTCTGATAATTTCCCCAAACAACCTTATCTGCTTCTAATTTCTTTATTATATCTTCCGGAAAAACGAATTTTTGGTGAATTATTTTTAAACTTTCGTCCTTAATTGAATTGTGAATCAAATTGTTCTCAAAGAGCCATTTCAATCGTTCAATGTTTGGTTGTGAGAATGTAGAGTTTTTTCTTCTCTTACAAAATCGTTGAATAGTAGTATCTTCGTTTAGTGATTTGATTGTACTATCAATCCATCCAAAACAAAGAGCTTCTTCAACCGCATCATTATACAAGATTCGTTTTTTACCTGTCTTCTTTACCGGATACTCCAACCAAATTTCATCTTTTGTCTCAAAATTTGTTTCGAGCCACGTTCTCCATTCTTTTCTATCAATAAAATATTTAGTTGTTAATTCGCTCATTATATTATTGCCTGTTTGAGTTTATGCACGGCCATTTTTAGCTGACACACAACATGTTTGTCTGTTCGTTTTTTCAACATCCACTGCACAAACGGTTGTTGGCTATGCACAGTGATTATTCTTTTCGGAAACTTCAAAGATTTTTTGTTTGGTCATTTCAGCATTCATTCCGGTTTAAATTTTAGCGGATTAAAGCTATAAAAGTATTTGATTTAAACCAAGTGCCGGAATGAAGATTTTGGAAAAATAATATGTACAAATTTAAAGTTATCGAAAGAGGTCATCCCGGAGTACCCGGCGGTGGCGAAAAGAAGTTCATTTTTAAATTAAATTTTCGCTATTAATTCTGTTTTC
>CAZLGT010000080.1:0-18821 GCA_964559175.1 uncultured Mariniphaga sp.
TTCCTCTTAATCTGATGGTTTGTCCGCTGGTAACATCACCGCTTCCCATGGTAATGGCAAGTCCTGCAACTTTCCCTTTCAGCAAATCAACGGCATTTTGAGTGAGGCCTTTATTAAAATCCTTTTCAGAAATATTACTAATTGAACCGGAAACTTCACGTCGTTGCTGTGTACCATATCCAATCGCAATAACTTCTTCAATACCAAAAGTTTCTTCTTCCAATACAATGGTAAAAGTGGTTTTTTCTCCAATTTTAATTTCCTGTGGTTTCATTCCGATAAATGAAAATTGAAGAATTTCTGCTAATGGGGGTAAGTCAATAGTGAACTCTCCATTTGGGCTAGTAATTGTTCCAGTAGTAGTGCCCTTTACAACTACGGTAACACCCGGTAGTGGCTGTCCGCTTTGATCGGTAACAACCCCGGTAACCGTTCGTTGTTGCAGTGTAATTTTAGTTACCGTTTCCTTTCCTTTTTCGGTCAAAATAATCTGCCGGTTACTTCGCACTTCATAGTCCACCCCGGCGGTGGCGCAAACCGATTTCAGTACTTCCTCAAAAGGTTCGTCGGTAAAGTCAACCGAGTACTTTTGGGCCGGATTAAAAATGTCGTCCTTGTAGAGAAAAACATGACCGGTCTGGTCTTCAAGGGTTTTCAGCACTTGCCGGATGGTTGCCTTTTCAAAATGCAACGTTACTTTCGACTGGGAAAAACCATTCCCGAAAGTGAGGAACACCAGCATGGAAAAAATCAGTGTTAGTTTCATTTTTTTAAAACTTAAATTAAGTTTTCGGTTTCTTCCTTGCGGAAGAATCCATTCTCGCTTTTTTTTCATACTTTTGAACTGTTAAGTTACACAATATTAAAATTTAACACATTGAAACCGGGGGGTGCTGCAACACCTTCCGGTTTTTAATTATTTGCTTATTTCATAATAGTTATCTCCTGTTTTTATGATTTTTACCGATGCCACAGCGGCTACATTTTCCAGCACGGCTTCACGGCTGTCGGTCAGTTCCAGTTTCCCTGTTATTTTTATACCCCCCAAAAAGGGATCTTCATACCGGAAACGAATATTGAAATAGCGTTCCAGTCTTTTAACAACGCGGCTCAGGTCGGTGCTTTCAAACTTGAGCAATCCTTCTGTCCAGAGGGTATAATTTTCAATATCCACCTCTTCCAGGCGTGTGGTTCGTTCCGTTTTACTGAAGGCTGCCAGTTGTCCCGGCATTAAATCGGTTGTTTGGGAAAACATGCCTGTGCTGTTTTGTTCCAGGCGCACTTTTCCTTCGGTAAGCACGGTTTCGATGATGTTGTCGGAAGGGTAGGCCGAAACATTAAATTGCGTCCCCAGCACCCGTACACGAATATCGGTGGTTTGTACCACAAACGGTTGTTTTTCGTTGTGTTTCACCTCAAAATAGGCTTCGCCCACGAAAAAAAACCTCGCGGGTTTTGTCAACAAAAAAATCGGGGTAAATTAACCGGCTGCCGGCATTCAGAAAAACATGGGTGCCGTCGGGCAGAATAATTTCAGAAGTTTTTCCGTAGGGAATCACAAGCTGGTTTAATTCGGGAGTGCCTTGCTGTGGCGAACTTCTGTCTTCCACAATGTTGTCATTCACCACAACCTGTCCGTCGCGGTGTTCGATGCGCGAATTGGTTTCGCTGAGCAAAATATTATCCCCGCCGGGCCGTATTAACCGGGCTTCATCAGAGTGAATGGGTTCTGAAACTTCCTGCGTTACAAACTGCGGATTGAAATTGTCTTTCTGGTAAAAAAGCAGCGCCCCGATGGAGAAGAACAGAATGGCAACAGCGGCGTATTTTAACAGCCCGATGAAAATTTTCCGGGTTTTTTGCCCCTGCTGCTGGTCTTCCACCTGCTTTAATATCCGGGTGAAGAGGATTATTTTTTCATTTTCCGAAAGTTCCTTGTCTGAAGTACGCAGTTTTTGCAGGATTCGGCGTGCAAGCTGGATGTTTTCTTTTTCCTGTGGATTGCTGGTCTCAAACGATTTCCACCAGTTGTCCAGTTCGTTTCCGGGGCTGAATACCCATTGAATGAAACGTTTATCGTCGAGATATTTGCTTATATTTTCCATTTAAATTTGATCGTTCTGTTGTAAAAGGACATTAACCTTTAAAATATGGACAGTTTTTTTAACCTTTTTTAAAAATAAAATTCCGCCCCCGAAAATGAGGGCGGAACCGTGTAAAACTATGAACAATTGGATAAACCGATTTTCAGACAGATGTTTTTCAAATAATCATAAAAATGGTTTAATCCCGGGCCTAACCCTGTTTCTATAAAAGGACAAGGGGATGGGGAATATGGACAGGAGATTACATATTTTTGATTAATATTCCGGTGCGCTGCACCTTTCGTTCTGTTGTAATGCTATTGGTGCTACAAATATTTCGCGGCTCTGCCGCTGGTTTCTTGTTGTTTTACTTTTACGGCTACAAATGTTTCGCGGCTCTGCCGCTGGTCCCCTGTTGTGATGCTCTTGCGCTTACAAATGTTTCGCAGCTCTGCTGCTGTTCTTTTTGCGGAATTTGATTTTTCTAAAAATATTTTTTGGCTCTGTCGCTGATTTTAAATGAATATCAGTTGTTCAAAGAAGTTGGTGCAGCGCACCAGAATATTTGTAGAAATGATGTTTATCCATCGGGAATTAGGTGCGTAGCACCGAAATATTAAATTTTCTTTCCGCAAAATGAAATATGTATCTATTTTTGTAATGCACCATAAAATTCAATCATTATGGCTAATACTTACACCCAATTTTACGCTCATCTGGTTTTTGCGGTAAAAAACAGAAATTCATTGATTAAAAGACAATGGAAAGATGATTTGGAAAAATACATTACAGGTATTGTTCAGAACCATAAACACAAAATGCTTGCTATTGGTTCCATGCCGGACCATATTCATATTTTTATCGGATACAATGTCAATCATTTGATTCCGGATCTTGTTGAGGAAATTAAAACTTCAACCAATGAGTGGATAAAAAAAAACAATTTATCCCGATTTCGTTTTGAATGGCAAAAGGGGTATGGAGCATTTTCTCATTCCCGATCCCAAATCGATACTGTTGTAAAATATGTTTTGAATCAGGAGAAACATCACAAAAAAACAGATTTCAGAACGGAATATCTGGAGATTTTGAGGAAGAATGACATTCAGTTTAATGATGATTATTTGTTTGAATTTTTTGATGATGTAAAAGATTGGGAGTGATTTTTTCGATTTGTATATAATATTACGGTGCGCTGCACCTTTCGCTATGTTGTATTGCAATTGGTGCTACAAATATTTCGCGGCTCTGCCGCTGGTTCCCTGTTGTGATGCTCTTGCGCTTACAAATGTTTCGCAGCTCTGCTGCTTTCGCACAGTTGGAGGTACGGTTGGCGCTTCAAATGTTTTGCGGTTTGCCGCTGGGGCCCTGTTGTGTTGCTATTGCTGCTACCAATGTTTCGTTGCTCTGTCGCTGATTTCAAATGAATATCAGTTGTTCGGGGAAGTAGATGCAGCGCACCTTAAAATTTGTAGAAAACTCTGCCACTTTCGTTTAAAATCTGTTTTACCGCAGATGAACCAAAAACAACACCAGCCCCTGCTTCCCGAATTTTTCACGGATGGATTGCAATGCCCGGTAAACCTGTTTCCGAACCGATTCAATTGAAATATTCAATACTTTGGCAATCTCCTCATATTCCATCGATTCGTTGTAACGCAGATACAGCGCTTCCTTTTGCCTGGCCGGAAGGTTTTTACATACTTCATTTACCCGCCAGTTCAGTTCCGCTTCCTCTTCGTTTTCAATAATGGCTTTTTCAATGCTGTACTCGGGTTCAAAATTCAGTTCGCATTCTTCTTCGTTTACCATCTTGCGGTTGCGTTTCAGTTTTTTTATGAGGTTTCGTTTCAGGGCAAGAATTAAATAATAACGCAGGTTTTCCGGGTTGGTTCTGTTTTTTTGCCGCTTCAGGTATAAATCGAGAAAAACCTCCTGAATGGCATCTTTCACCAGGCCATCGTCGGAACATAGTTTGGTGCCATAGCGGTACAACGCATCCACATGAAGATTGTAAAAATGCGCGAATGCCTCCTTGTCTCCCGCAAGGAAACTTTCCCAAAGGACTACGTTGCTGTCATTATCTCCCGTCATAAGCCGGCGCCTGATTCATTTTATTTATGCAAGTGACAAAGATAGACAACAAAACGTCCTGACAAACCGCGCCGGATGAAAATCAACCTGCAATAACAGGCACAGGTTGCTCTGAATTCTGTTTCAGGGTATTATTTGTTTCGCACCTTCTGAACCTCGGTTACTGTAATTTCACTGGCATCGTTTCCAAAACTTTTTCTGATATAGGTGAGCACATCGGCAATCTGTTTATCGCTGAGGTGGGAGTGTGGCGGCATAATGCTGTTGTAGGTTTCACCGTTCACTTCAATCTTCCCGCTCATTCCGTTTAGTGTAATGTCTATCAGTCTTTCTTTGTCGCCGGTTACCCAATCGGTTTGAATGAGTGGCGGATGCATGCCCGGTACTCCCGAACCATCGGCCATGTGGCAGGCAAGGCAAAACGATTGGTAAACTTTTTTGCCCGGGTGGTTGGCCATTTCAGCCGATTTTTCTGCACTTGCCACAGGTGTTTGTGGTTGAGTTTGTTGCTGTGAACTTTGCTTTCGTCCGCCGCAGGCACTGAGTAAAAACACCAGCAGGATAAAAAAGATACTGTAAAATTTCATAATTTTTTTTGGTTTTTATTATGAGTACATAATTCTCCAGACTTTTCCCTTATTGCTGTCAACCACATACAGCGATCCATCGGGGCCCTGTGTCAGTCCGCACGGACGGTATTCGGCATCGCGGGTGCTGTTGATGGTTTCAATGCCTGCAAAACCGTCGGCAAAAATTTCCCAGTCACCCGAGGGATAAGCCCCGTCAAAGGGAACAAATACTACAAAATAGCCCGACTGTGGCTCGGGTGCGCGGTTCCACGAACCATGAAAAGCAATAAAAGCGCCGTTGTGGTATTTTTCGGGGAACATGTCACCGGTGTAAAACAACAAGTCGTTTGGCCCGATGTGGCCGGGAAATGCCATGATGGGATCCGTTTTATTTTCGCAACGTTCTGAAATTATGCCGTCTCCGCCATATTCCGGCGCCAGCACTTTCTTTTCCTGGAATGGGTCGTAATAGCAATAAGGCCAGCCAAAATCGGCTCCTTCGGTAACCAGAAAAAATTCTTCGGCAGGCAGTTCAGCATTCTGTTGGTCATCGAACATTTCGGGGAAAAACTGGCTTAGCTGGTCGCGTCCGTGCTGCACAACATACAGTTCGTTCACCTGTTTGTTCCAGCTGTTGGCCACGGCATGACGAATTCCGGTGGCATAGCGTTCCCCGTCGGTCAACTGGTTCTGGTTCAGCACATCGTCCTTAAATTTCCATATTCCGCCGGCGTATTCCAGAATCGGGCACGGGTCCATACCGGGTGACCCTTTGGTGCGCATTTGTTCCATACAGGCATTTGCCGGTGCTCCCACAGTAACATACATGTTTCCCTGTCCGTCAAATTCCATGGGTTTGGCTTCGTGCTGCCGTTCCTGTGGAAATCCGCGGGCAATCATTTCCCAGTTATTTGCCGGAAGAAGCTCGTCGGCTTGCAAAGGATAGCGCACCACTGCTGTATCGGAACCGAAATAGAGAAAGCCTTTGTGCAATTTGATTCCCGTACCGGTATGTTCGCCGGCATACTTAATAATATCGGCACGGCCATTGCCCGTGGTGTCGCGCAGGCAGGCAATGCCTTTGTTTTCACTGTGGTCTCTGAGTGATACATAAATATCGCCATTGGTGTTCACAGCAATGTGTCTTCCGCGTCCGGTCTCTTCGGCTACCACCAACGCCGAAAATCCTTCAGGAAGCGTAATCCCTCCGTTGTCCGGATCTGAAACAAGTTGATTGTTTGTGGTTTCGTCTTTTTTGCCACAGGAAAAAACAACTATTGTTAAAATAAGAAATAACCAGTTTTTCATCTCGTTACAATTTAATTTTCAGTCAAATTTTTCATCAGTTTTCTATCGTTCATTCAGTGAAACGGATAACAGAAATGAAAAGTTCAGAAATGTTTTAAAGTCTGTTCCTAATGGTATTCTGAAAACACTTCTTAATTTTGTTGCATATTCTCTGCAGAAATGAGCGATTTTATAAAAATAGACCATCAGTCGGAAATTCCGAAGTACAGGCAGGTTGTCGATTTGATTGTTTCCGACATCGAGACGGGAATTTTTAAGCAGGGGCAGCGCATTCCTTCCATAAACGAAACCAGTGAAGAGTTGCTGCTTTCGCGCGATACGGTTGAAAAAGCGTATGTTTTTCTCCGAAAAAAGGGAATTCTTTTTTCGGTGCGAGGGAAAGGCTACTTTGTAAACCAGGTGAATGTACAAAAACAGCTTAAAGTGGCGCTCATTTTCAATAAGCTCAGCAACTACAAACGAAACCTCTATTATTCGTTTATTGAAACATTGGGCAGCAAGGCAACTACCGATGTTTTTATCTACAATTACGATTTACAGCAGTTTAAAAACATCATTGAAAATCACCTTTCCAAATACGATTTTTTTGTCATTCTGCCGCATTTTAAGAATGAGCATGCCGATGTGGCCAGCGTTATCCGCACCATTCCAAAAGAGAAAGTACTGCTGGTTGATCGCAACCTGGAAAGCCTGAAAGATTACCCTATTGTTTATCAGGAGTATGAAAAAGATATTCAGTCGGCATTGGGCGAGGGTATCGGTTTACTTCGGGAATACCGGAAAATCAATTTGGTTTTTCCGGCCGACCAGTATTATCCTGTCTATATCCGGCGTGGATTTCAGATTTTTTGTCAGGTCAACGGTTTTGAATTTTCGGTTATCGACCAGCTTTGCCGCGACGATGTTAAAAAGGGCGAAGCGTATGTCATTATTTCGGATGACGACCTTTACCGGTTTATAAAAATTTGCCGGGCTGAAAATTGGGGACCGGGAAAAGATGTGGGGGTGGTTTCCTACAATGAAAACCCGGTTAAGGAAATTCTGGAGAACGGAATTACCACCATCTCTACCAACCACGATGAAATTGGCCGTTTGGCAGCCGAAATGATACTCACCAAAAATTTCCGGCGCATCAAAAGTCCGTTCCGGTTTATCAAAAGGAATTCGTTGTAATTTTTTGAAATTTCGATAAAATTCATTCTGAGTTTAAATTGGAGAAGAGATTTACAGGAGAATTTCAACTTGTTGGTTTGCCGGCTTTTGTTTTGTTTAAACGTTGAAGTTGAGGGGGAAAACGCGAAGGAAAAGAACTTTCCGGGAAAATTTTGTTCGATTTACTGAAATGGCGGTTGTAAATATTAATTCGCAAATGAAATATATTTGGCTGGAAATGATGTAATTAAATACCAATTTATGGAAACAAATTTTCTGACTGAACTTCTCTTGCCGATTTCACTTGCTTTCATCATGTTTATGACCGCCGGAATAATTATTGCCTGGGCAAACCTGAAGCTGGAAGAGTTGAAGCCTGCAGAAAGTAAAATACAGGCATAAACTCATTCAATCTTTTTTGCCTTGTGTTCCCCGTTTTGCATCAGGGTGAGTTCTGTAACCATGCCCGATTCATCCTGATGGAAAATAAATTCAGCAGTTATCATTTTGGCGAAAAACCGGTGGGGCTCCGTTGCAAAAATTTCAATGGGGTTTTGTCCGGTGCCCTGCACAAATACACGTTTGCCCTGGCGGGTAACGGTGAGGATAAATTCAGGCATCAGTTCGTATTTCCCCAGGTATTTATCCAGTATTTCGTCCGGCAATTCCACCTCTTTTTTTACCTCAACCGGTTTGTCGGTTTTGTTCAGTTTCAACGGCAGATAACCGGTTCCGTTTGCTATAAGTGAAACCACTTCGCCCTGTATGCTTCTTTCAAAAATAAATTCATTGAAACTGTTTTTCATAAAAAAACGGTCGTTGGCAAACGGCAGGAGTTTTTCCCTGTTTCCTGCCGGATAAACATAAAAAAGGCTGTCGTTTTCAACAATTAGTGTTCTTGTTTCCTTCTCTTCGGATTCATAAACACCCACATAGTCTTTCAGGATTTCTTCATCCATTTCAGTTTCTTTCCAGTCGAAGGGCTTGCCAATGGCAGCCGCTGCCAGTTTAATTGCTGTATTCTGCGGGGGCATGGCGTTGCAGTTGGAAAATACGGCCACAAACACTTTTTCATCGGGCAACCAGAGCGATGCAGTTAAATACCCGTTAATTCCACCTCCGTGCTCGATCATGGGCGAATTCTGAATGTTTCCGAGCGACCAACCGTAACCATATCCGGTAGGTTTGCCGTTGTTTAATTTATACGAAGAATGCGCTTTCTGCCGGTTTTCCCGGCTAATTACCTTGTCGTTCATAACAGCGGTGTACCATGTATAAAGGTCATCAACCGTTGACAGCAGCGAGCCAGCCGCGTAAGGCTGGGTCATACTTAAAAATTCGGCATTTACAAATTCATCGTCCTTTTTCTGATAGCCGGCGGCCCTGTTTTTAATAACTTCCGAAGGGTTTCCGTAGGAAGAATTTTTCATGCCCAGAGGAGTGAAGAATGTTTCCTGAATGTATTCCTCATAGGTTTTTTCGGAAATTTTTTCAATGATATATCCCAGTAGAAAGTAACCTGAATTGTTGTAAAGGAACTTTTCTCCCGGCGCAAAATCCATGGGTTGGTTTTTGAAAAAATCAATCATTTCAACAGGAGTAAAATCCTTTTTGCGCATTTCGGAATTCCATTCTCTCATGCTGGTGTAGCTTTTAATCCCTGAAGTGTGAGTAAGCAGGTGTTCGACGGTAATGGTATGGCCATGCGCAGGATAATCATCAATAAATTTCTTGATATCGTCCTGAAGCGAAAGTTTGCCTTCCTCTTCCAGTTTTAAAATGGCGGCTGCAGTGAACTGCTTGGTGATGGAACCAATGCGGAAAATGTTTTCCGGTTTCAGTTTTACATCCAGTTCCAGGTTGGCGTAACCAAACGCTTTGCGGTAAATTACCTGGTTGTTTTTGGCCACCAGTGCAACAAACCCCGGACTGTTTTCAAAGTTCTGTTCGCTTAAAATTTTGTCGAATTGTTTTTCGGGGTTTTGGGAGGTTGCTTTGTTTGAAAGTCCGCTGACTGCCAGAAGAAACCAAAGGATAAGAATTGAATTTTTCATAATATGGGTTTTAGTTCAACTAAAAAAACAATGTATTCTTATAAAAGTTAGACAGTAACAGGGGAAGTTATGTTACAAAAAATCTTGTTTTTTTCCATTTTGGAAAAAATTCAGGTTAGAAACTTTAGTAAAATCAGATTTTGTTGTTTTGAAAAAATCTGTTTAAGAAAAGGAGTAACCGGATTAGAACTCCGAGGTAAAATGGAACCGGATGTCTTTGAATTCATCCTGTGCCATTTGCAAAATAAATGCTGAATCGGCCATAAAAACATCGCGTCCCAGTTTGTCTTTGGCCATTTTCTGGTGTTTTCGTTTTTTAAATTCTTCCAGCATTTTTGGGTTATCCGATTCAATCCAGCACGCCTTGTACATTTGCAGCGGTTCGAACCGGCATTTGGCGTTGTATTCATGCTCGAGCCTGAACTGAATGACTTCAAACTGAAGCTGGCCTACAGTTCCAATAATCTTTCGTCCGTTGAACTGGCTGGTAAACAGCTGCGCCACGCCCTCGTCGGTCAGATGGTCGATGCCTTTGTTCAGTTGTTTCGACTTCATCGGGTCGGAGTTTTCGATGTACCGGAACAATTCGGGGGAAAAGCTTGGAAGTCCTTTGTAATGAATGTTTTCGCCGTCAGTAAGGGTATCGCCGATAATAAAACTGCCATTGTCGGGAACACCAATTATATCTCCCGGGAAAGCTTCCTCAACAATTTCTTTTTGCTCGGCCATAAATGCCGTCGGGCTCGAAATACGCATGGTTTTTCCGGAACGGATGTGAGTGTAAACTTTATTTCGTTCAAACTTGCCTGAGCAGATTTTTACGAAAGCAATCCGGCTGCGGTGGTTGGGATCGATGTTGGCATGAATCTTAAACACAAAGCCTGTGAAATTATTTTCGCCGGGCTGAATTTCACGTTCTTCCGCTTTTGAAGGTTGTGGTGATGGTGCAATTTCCAGGAAAGCATGAAGCAGTTCCTGCACGCCAAAATTGTACAACGCGCTTCCAAAAAATACCGGCGCCAGGTTTCCTTTCAGGTATTCATCGCGGTTGAATTCAGGATAAACGCCCTCCACCAGTTCCAGCTCGTCGCGCAGGGTTTGGGCATCGTCGCGTATGTGGGTTTCCAGGTCAGGACTGGAAATATCTTCAAAATCAATTCCTTCCTCAATTCCCTGTATGTTGAAGTCGAACAGTTTCAGACTTCGGTTGTATATGTTGTAAACGCCTTTAAAGTCGGGGCCGCTGTTGATGGGCCAGCTCAGTGGCCGCACCTTAATTTTCAGCTGGTCTTCAATTTCGTCGAGTAGTGAAAAGGAATCCTGCGCCGGGCGGTCCATTTTGTTGATGAAAACAATGACCGGTGTTTTACGCATGCGGCAAACGTTCATCAGTTTTTCGGTTTGCGGCTCCACACCTTTGGCGGCGTCGATTACAATTATTACACTGTCAACCGCGGTAAGGGTGCGAAAAGTATCTTCCTGAAAATCCTGGTGTCCGGGAGTGTCGAGAATGTTTACCTTGTAGCCGTTGTATTCGAAACCCATAACCGAGGTGGCTACCGAAATCCCGCGCTGGCGCTCAATCTCCATAAAGTCGGAAGTAGCCCCTTTTTTTATTTTATTGCTTTTTACCGCTCCGGCCACATGAATGGCGCCTCCAAACAGCAGTAGCTTTTCGGTAAGTGTTGTTTTCCCTGCATCGGGGTGACTCACAATTCCAAACGTTCGCCGGCGGTTTATCTCTTTCTGAAATGTCATTTGTTTCCTTATGTTTTTGCGGGTGCAAAATTAGTAAAGAAGTTCGAAGTTTAAAGTTTAAAGTTTGTCATCTGAATGGGTGGGCAGATTCAAAGTGGAGGTATTTAATATGGGTGCGGCGGATTCCGATCCGCCGATTGGCGGTTTAGAACTTTCAGTATTTTTTTTGCAGGAAGATTTGTTGTTAAATAAAAAAAACTCCCACCGAAGCGGGAGTACAGGATTTATATCCTTCGGCACGCCGATAGCTATCGGTGGCCTTATTGTGATAAGATATAAAAATGGTTTTCAATAATTTTGTTGAACAAATGTACGGATTTTTTCTTCATTTGTTTTATATTTAAGGAATTTTTTCTTGATTTCTCAACCTAAAACCACGTCAAATGGCAAAAATATTAGGACTCGACCTCGGTACAAACAGCATCGGATGGGCTGTGGTGGACACCTCAGAGAAGAAGATTGTAGATACTGGAATTCGAATATTTCCTGAAGGTGTTGAGCCAAAAACAATCGGTCAAGGTGACAAAGAACAATCGAAAAATGCCACCAGAAGAGACAAGCGTCAAATGCGACGCCAATTCTATCGGAAACGCATGCGTAAAATTAAACTTTTAGAAATTTTGATTGAACAAGGGATGTGTCCTTTGTCAACTGAAGAATTGGGAAAATGGAAAAATTGGAATAGAACACAAAAAACCGAAGGCCGAAAATTCCCTGATACGGATGAATTTAATTCATGGATAAAGCTCAATCCCTACGATTTGCGAGAGAAGGCACTGGAGGAAGAACTGACTTTATATGAATTAGGGCGGATTTTTTATCATATGATTCAGCGAAGAGGATTTTTAAGTAGTCGAAAAGGTAAAGAAGACTCAACAATATTTACAAAAGGTAAACCTGATGAAAATATTCTACCAATTAATGAAACCAAAGAGCAAATAGCCAACAAAACTTTAGGCAAATATCTGAAATCAATTAGTTATCAAGATGGGAAACCTTACAGCACAGTTACCGACAAGGATGGAAAAGAATTGCGAATTCGCGGAAGATATACGGTCAGAGAAATGTATGTTGAAGAATTTGAAAAGATTTGGAGGGTACAGTCGCAATTTCTTGATATTGATAACCGAAAGGTAGAAGGCCGAAAAATAAGGGAACTCAAAGGAACGATTTCTTCCACACGGAACAGGAAAAGAATTGAGTATTTAAAAAGGAAATATGGAGAGGATAATGTTCAAATAGCAACTGGCAAAAAGGGAAGAATTAAGGTTATTACAACCGAGGCTCTTCCTTTAAAAGAATATCTTGCCGGGAAAATTGAATTTATTCATGACGAAAATGGAGAAGAAAAACTTCAATTTAAAAGTAATGAGAGCGTATTATTCTGGCAGCGTCCGCTACGGTCACAAAAGGGATTATTGTCTAATTGCAGATTTGAAGACAGTTTACCGGTAATTAAAGAGAACGGTGACTTTTTACGAAAACAGAACGGGGAAATCCAAACCCGAAGTAAAAAACCATGTCCGCTTTCTCATCCTGAGTTTGAATTATTCAGAGCATATCAATTTATAAACAATATTACCTACGGAAAGAACAACAAGCTTTCGCGTGAACAGAGAGCAATAGTATTAGACCTCATTAATAAAAACGATAAGAATTTTGATTTTAGTAAAATCCCTGACGTTCTGAAGCTGAATTATGAGAAATTCAATTTTGACGATAAACAAAAAGTAGCAGGCAATCCAACCATAAAAGCATTAAAACCTTTATTCGAAAATGAGATATGGGAGGAGCACTTCGAAGAAATATGGCATTGCTTTTATTTTTATGATGATGATATTAAGCTCTACGGAAAATTGGTAAAGGATTTTGGCTTTAAAAAAGGGATTGAAGCCGTTGAGGGAATTCGTTTAAAGGAAGGGTATGGCAATGTTTCGTTAAAGGCGATCAGAAATATCTTACCGTTCCTGCAAAAAGGTAATCAATACGACAGGGCGGTTATTCTTGGAGGTGTAAAAAATGCTTTTGGAAAACGTTGGGAACACTTTTCTGAATTCCACGATAATATTGAAAAAGAGATTGTAGATATTTTAAAAGAGGATAACAAGGATGGTGAAGCTATTGAAAAAATAAAAGAACATCTGGCTTCTCCTGTATTTAATTATGGTTTTGAAAAAGATGATGCGCATTTTCTCCATCTTTACCATCACAGCCAGGAAGTAGAAAAACGGGAAAATTTACTGCCCGAAATCCCGGAGGTGGAAAACCTGCGTAATCCGATTGTTCAGCAAGGTTTGAATGAAACACGCCGTTTGGTCAATTTTCTACTCAGAAAATATCGGAAGATATATGGTTCTGATTTTCATTTCGACAGAATTAATGTTGAAATGGGACGCGACCTTCGGAATAACAAAGAAGGAAGAAGGGAAATGAGTTTTCGCATTTCTGAAAATGAAAAGAAGAACGATGAAGCTCGTGACCGCCTGGCTGAATATGGTTTGCAGCCATCAAGAGATAATGTTCAAAAATATCTCATGTTCAGAGAAATTGAAGAACGAGCAGGTAAGGCGCAATGTCCTTACACTGGAAAAACCATTTCTGTAGCTGATTTATTGGGTCGGGATAATGCAATCCAGATAGAACATATCATTCCATTTAGTGTTTCGCTCGACGATAGTTTTGGTAATAAGACGCTGTGCGAAGCCAATTTCAATAGAGAAAAAAGTGAAAAAACACCCTACCAGTTTTACAAGGAAAACCCAAGCCCCAAATTGTGGGGAGTTTCATCTTGGGAAGCGGTTGAAGAACGCGCATTTAGATTACTACCTTACAGAAAGGCAAAAAAGTTTACCGCAAAACGAGAGTTCGAGAAATCGGATTTTATTCAAAGACAATTAAACGATAGCCGATACATTGCCAAAAAGTCGGTTGAACTGCTTTCAAATATTTGTCACGATGTGCGCGTAATGCCGGGTCAACTTACAGCAGAACTTCGTCATTTATGGGGACTAAACAACATTTTGCAACCTGTTCAGAACCTCGACAGTCATTCTTTTGATGTTGACGGCGAAAACAGCATCCCGCATTATGTGGTTACCAACGAATCGGGGGAGGTGGTAAGTATTCATCGTAAGCAAAACGAAAGGCCGGGTACGGTTTCAAATGAAATATTGGTAACTGGAAATATTAATAAGAAGAAATTTTCATCGAAATATTTCAAAATTGATATGGAAACGCCCGAATTGCCTGATGGTAAATATTGGGCAAAGCTCAATGTTTCTGAGCCTTTAAAAATGGTTCCCAAATTTATAGGGAAGCCTCAGAGTGATGAAAAAAGTATCGTTTTTAAGGGAAGTGTTGAAAAAGGATACTTCAAAAATGACACCTATGGAAGGATAAAAGCTGACATTGATGATGGTTCTTACTGGGCAAAATTTGAAGTGTTGAAAGTAAAATTCGAGTCGCCTCAAAAAGACAAACAGCCCAAAACCGGCCGTAATCAGGTTTTACTGTTTGGGACTGTTTACAATGGTGAATTCAAATGTTTTATATACCAATGTGAAACCAATTTACGAGACGGAAAATATTGGATTATTCTTGACCTTAATCCAGATAATGTTGAATTTATTCGTTCGGTTAACCCACGGCCTGAAATAAATGATAACGAATTATTACTTACGGCAACTGTAGATGAAACAGGAGTACTTACGGCTGATTTGGACAAGGAATTTCAGGTTCAAACATCAAAAGTAAGCGGTAAATTCTATGTGGTTCTTGAAATTCTTTCAAAAGAGCCTAAGCTGTACCGGATCGAAAACGAACCTCCGGTTTTGGAAAAAGGAAAGCAACTGGTAGAAGGAAACATTTGGGTGGATAAATACACCGGCGAAATAAAATTTGACCCTAAAAAGAACCGCGAAGACCACCGGCACCATGCCATTGATGCCATAACCATTGCTTTAACAGAGCAAGGTTACCTCCAGCGTTTGAGTACCTACAACGCGCAGCGCAAAGAAAAACAAAGGCAAAAACTGGATAGTTCTGAAAAATTTCCGGAGCCATGGGAAGGATTTCAAAATGATGCAAAAAAAGCTGTTGCACAAATTTTAGTTTCGCATAAAAAGAATAATAAAACGCTTACAAAAAACAAAAAAGGTTTTAGTGTTCGGGGGCAGTTGCATAAAGAGAATGTATTTGGGAAAAGACAGGCGCCCAATCAGGACCCGGGATTTCATCGGCGAAAAAAGATTACTGAAATCACAGACTACAAGCTCGTTGATAAAATAGTTGATGTAACTATTCAAAATCTTATCAGAAACTATTTAAGGGAAAAGTTTAACCTTGATGTTGGTGATCCGAAAGGGTACAAAATTCCTAAAGAGGCATTTTTTAAAGATGGAAAGTGGCAGGTGTATCTGCCGAATAAAAAAGGTGATGACATTCCTATAAAAAAAGTAAGGATAAAAGAAACATTAGGTAATGCCGCTCAGTTAAAATCAGATTTGAATCAGTTTGTGAATCCACGAAATAATCATCACGTAGTTATCTATAAAGACCATGACGGGAATCTTCATGAAGATGTAGTTCAGTTTTGGACTGTTGTTGAGAGAATAAGACAGGGTGAAGAAACTTATCAACTTCCAGAAAATGGGGATTCGGTAGTTAATGTGTTGGAAATTAATGATATGTTTTTGTTGGGATTAAGTGATGAGGAATATGTTTCCAATAAAGATAATTCAGCATTTCTAAGTGATTATTTGTATCGGGTACAAAAAATATCAAGTTCTTATTATACATTTCGGTATCATCTGGCATCTTCATTGGATGATATTAAAACTGAATTTAGCATTCGAAGTTTTAAATCTTGGGAAGAGAAGAATCCAATTAAAGTAAAAATAGATATTCTTGGAAACATTGAACGAATTTGAAAACCATAGACCTTCAAGGTTTCCAAAACCTTGAAGGTCTAAAATTGAATTCAAACACTCGAAGGTCTCAAAGACACTTCGGGGTCGGGAGAAAACCTTTCGGTGTCTTTGAGACCCGAAAGTGTTTAATACTAAAATGAATAACTTGTAATTTCAAAAAGATGAAAATCATTCCACTTACGTACGGCAATTTTTTTCACATTTACAACCGGGGGATTAATGGCTGTAATCTGTTTCATGACAGTGATAACTATGAGCATTTTTTGCATTTGTACGGTAAATACATTACGCCAGTGGCAGAAACCTATGCCTGGGTATTGATGAAAAATCATTTTCATTTTTTGGTACGAATAAAAAATGAGGAACAAATTCCGTTTATGAGCCAAACTCCCAAAGGTTTAAAAAACACTTCGGGGTCGGGAGAAAACCTTTCGGCGTTTTCAAGTCCCGAAAGTGTTTTAAAGAAATACAAACCGTCCAACCAGTTTTCCCATCTTTTTAACGCTTACGCCAAAGCCATTAATAATAGATTTCACCGAACCGGAAGTCTTTTTGAGCATCCTTTTCGGCGTGTGGAGGCAAAAAGCAGGGAACAATTGCTTTATCTGATTTATTATATTCACCATAATCCCATCCATCATGGATTTTGTAACCATTTTCTTGAATATCCGTGGAGCTCTTACATAACCATGTTATCTCCGAAAAAAACAAAATTAAAACGGGATGAAGTTCTGAAATGGTTTCAGAATAAAGACTATTTTAAAGAATACCATAGCAAGGAGCAAATTGAAAAATTCAAAGAACTAAAAATTGATTTTTCAGATGATTGTTAAGAATAAAATCATGTCCATTAGATGGAATTTAGATACCCGAAGGTCTTAAAAACACTTCGGGATCAGGAAAAAACCTTTCGGTGTCTTTAAGTCCCGAAAGAGTTTGACAACCAATAAAAAACCAATATGCTAAAACGAACCTTGTTCATTTCAAGTCCATACCATCTTTCGCTGAAGAACAGCCAACTGGTGGTTTCGGAAAAAGCAGGAATGCCTTTAAAAACTGCGCCCATAGAAGACATCGGGTTTGTGGTGATCGACAATCCCCAAATTTCATTCACCATGAAACTGGTGGAAGAACTGAATGAAAACAATGTGGCAGTGGTGTTTTGCGACAGTAAACATCTGCCTTCTTCCATGCTTTTGCCACTCGATGCCAACCACATTCAGAATGAATTGTTTCGGGCACAAATCAGCACATCCGAACCGTTAAAGAAGAATTTGTGGAAACAAACCGTGGAGGCTAAAATAAAAAATCAGGCCCGGTTACTTGAAAAGGTGGGGAAAAACGGGAGTCAGTTAAAAACACTGGCTAAGACAGTAAAAAGCGATGACAGCGATAACCGCGAAGGATTTGCCGCCCGAATTTACTGGAACGCTCTTTTTGGTAAGGAATTTATTCGCGACCGGTATGGAAATCCGCCCAATATGTATCTGAATTACGGCTATATTATTTTGCGTTCGGCAGTTGCGCGGTCGCTTTCCGGATCGGGTTTACTGGCAACCCTCGGCATCCATCACCGCAACCGTTACAATGCCTTTTGCCTGGCCGACGATATTATGGAACCCTACAGGCCCTGGGTGGATGAAATTGTTTTAAATATTGAGAAAGAGTGGCCGGGCCAGCTGATGCTTGAAAAAGAACAAAAAGCCCAACTTTTGCAGTTGATGACTGCCGATGTAAAAATCGGTGAGAACAAACGTCCGCTAATGGTGGCTCTTTCGCAAACAACCGCCTCGCTGGCCCGCTGTTTTACCGGTGAAACGAGAAAAATCAGTTATCCGGTTTTTGAATGAATAAACCTTCGGGTGTTTTTAAAACCCCGAAGCGTTTAAACTGTGAATTATGGCACAAGTCAGGCTAAATGCATATCATATCATGTGGTTATTTGTTTTCTTTGATTTGCCTGTTGGCACCAAAAAGGAACGGCGGCAGGCTACCCGTTTTCGGAAAGATTTGCTAAACGATGGTTTTTCCATGATGCAGTTTTCCGTTTACTGCCGCCATTGTGCCAGCAAGGAAAGCGCCGATGTGCATATAAAACGGGTAAAAGGATTTATTCCCGAAAAAGGGCAGGTGAGTATTTTAAGTGTAACGGATAAACAGTACGGGAATATATGCAACTTCTGGGGCAAAAGAACAGACCCGCTGCCGGAAGGTCCCCGACAGTTGGAAATGTTTTAAATGGTATTGGCTGCAAACTAAACCTTGAAGGTTTGAAAAAAAGGATTAAATTTGACTTCAAACTGAATTGAATATTCAGGTTCTTTGAAATATTGAAAAGAATATCTAAAAAAACAGAATTAAAAAAACAGGACATCATTCCACTTCCTTGCCGGAACAAATTGCTTTTATTGTTTGTAAAAACAATTCAAAACCCTTTAAATAAAGGGAAAAGCTGCCCCTTGGTTGTGGTTTGATGTAAAAATGGAATGATATTCAACAAATGTAATGATTTACTGAGGCAGGGTAGAGTTGTGGTTTGATGTAAAAATGGAATGATATTCAACGGGAGCAGTGTATTGATTGACCAAACAGAAGTTGTGGTTTGATGTAAAAATGGAATGATATTCAACGGTCCCGTGGATCAAATAAAGAAGCTTGTAGTTGTGGTTTGATGTAAAAATGGAATGATATTCAACCATTATGAAGGCCGCGCTCACCACTTCGCAGTTGTGGTTTGATGTAAAAATGGAATGATATTCAACATTGTGCCTAACGAATGGGTATATG
This sequence comes from uncultured Mariniphaga sp., assembly GCA_964559175.1. Lineage (GTDB taxonomy): Bacteria > Bacteroidota > Bacteroidia > Bacteroidales > Prolixibacteraceae > Mariniphaga. The sequence continues at coordinate 18,735 of CAZLGT010000080.1, forward strand.
AATAGGTTGTGGTTTGATGTAAAAATGGAATGATATTCAACGCGTTTACGGAAAGCATCGAGAGCAGCACGGTTGTGGTTTGATGTA
>CAZLGT010000081.1:0-18670 GCA_964559175.1 uncultured Mariniphaga sp.
TGGGGAAAATCCAGTATTTGTCGTCATAAACAATCACTTCGGGGTCGGCATACCACCCTTCGAACACCGGGTTGCCCGACCAAACCGGGAAGTCGGAAACCGCCATTCCCGATACATATCCTGCTGATGCCAGCCCGGCAGCAGCTTCCATCAGCATGGCGCCGCTCAGCTGAATAGTAAGATCAACAGCACCTTCGGGTTTGGTTTTCCAGTAGGGACCAAAAAGCATACGCTCTTTATCGGTTCCCTCATTCCAGAGCGTTTGCGCGTTGTGGAACAGGAAACCGACATATTCCTGTTTTTTCTCGCGGGGCAACGCATGGTGCTGAATGAGTTGGGTAAAATAACGGATGAAAATTCCTTTGAACAACCCGCCGTCGCCACCACCTTCATTTTTCAAAATGTTATCTGCTTTGTTCGTCAGCGATTCAAGTGTGTAATCGGTTGCTTTAATGGCATCGTGTAAATAAATTGAATCGTTGGTGAGGTTGAACAACTCAACGGCAGCGCCAATGAATGTTCCCTGGTTATAAGTAAAAATCCAGTCTTTGTTAATTATCAGTCCCTCGTCTGCTTCTTTGATGTTGTCCCAGATGGCGCCGGTTTCTTTATCGAAAAGGGTTTCCCTTTCCCAGTGATAAATCTTTTTGGCCCATTCCAGGTCGTCAAAATTCTTTTTTTCACGGAAAAGTCGGGCAGCAAAAATAGCAGCGGGACCATTGGAGCAGGCGTTTTTTCCGTAGGGATCACGTTTTTCCCACATGAGGCCGCCGCCGGCAATGTCACTCCAGTATTTTTTAATGTCTTCCCAAACCACTTCGGTGGCTTGCATGAATTTTTCATCGCCGGTAAGCTGGTATGCGCGAAGCATGGCCAGCACATTCCACTCCATATCGTCGATGTAACGGTTCAGAAAATCGCCGCCGTTTTGCACGGGGACACCTTCAAACCATTCATTGATGTGGGTCAGGTAAAAACGGTCGCCGGTGCGTGCATACGCATCAAGCATCACATCCAGGGCATGTGCCTGCGGCCAGTAATGAAATTCGGTACTTTGCCCGTCGATTTGATAATTGAAACGCTTTTCTTCTGCGTTCCAGTAGTTTTCAACCAGCGCCCGGCTGGTAGTATCGGCAATGGCGTTCCAGTCTGTTTTAGGTTCTGAAACTGAATTATTGCAGGAATTTAATACAGTAAACAAAAGAATTATGAAAGTAAAAACTGAATTTTTCATTTTTTGAATGTATTTGTAATTTTTAATTTCTGAATTTATTTTTCACGCAAAGACGCAAAGACGCAAAGGAAATTGTTTGAAAATTTGAGATTGTTCGAAATCGTTCGAGAGATCGAACTTTCAAACCCTCAAACTTTCAAACCCTCAAACCTTCAAATTTATTCCGAAGTGGTTGGTCCGTGCACCACCAGCGTTCCGTCGCTGAGTACTTCCATGTGATCGATAAACACCACACGGTTTTTACCGGTTTCGGAGGTATAGCCGTGATACACACACAGCATCTCTTTACCATCGGGCGACCAGGTGATGGAATTGTGCCCGGTACCTGTTACAATTCCACCCTGTTCAGTATTCTTTTCAAGCACGGGGTTATTGGCGGCTTTGGTAAACGGCCCCAGCGGATGGTTTGATGTGGCGTATCCAACAGCATAATGTTCCCCTCCGTAAAAGTTGGCCGAGTACATCATGTAATACACATCGTCCTTTTTGAAGATATACGAACCTTCGGTCCAGCGGCGGTTGACTTCGCCCGAGGTTACCGAGCGGCTTTCCCATTCAGTCTGCGGATCGTCCATGGTAACCGGAGGTCTCAACAGGAGCACAGGCTCCCCGATCACTCCTGAAAAATCAGGTTTCATTTCCACACCGTAAATCCAGCTCTCTTCAATTTCGTCGAACAAACCCTCGCTGCGGGCCCATTCTGCCAGTTCGCTTTCCACCGGATTTTTATAACAAACCCGGGAGTAGTAAAGGTAAACCCTCCCGTCTTCAAACCAAACATTGGCATCGATGATCGGGTAACCGGGATCGAATATGGGGCGATTATAAAGGTCGGTGTATGGCCCGGTAGGGGTATCGGAAACGGCGACTCCAATCATGAAATTTTCCAGTTCATTATTGGGGTTCTCCCGCCAGTCGGCGCTGTAAAACAGGTAAAATTTCCCTTCGTGTTCATACAGTTCCGGCGCCCAAAAATTGGCCACGCACCAGGAAGTATCGGTGTTTCCCCGGTAAATACGTCCTTCGTCGTGCCAATCTTTTAAATCGGCTGACGAATACATTTTAAAACCGTCGCGGACGCCGCCGGTGCCAATCATGTAATACATTCCGTCGGAAGCTTTTAAAATGTAAGGATCGCCAAACTCGACGGGGAGCGGGTTGTCGAACTGCAGTTCCTGTTTGTTTTGTCCGCAGCTTATAAGAAACAGTGCGGGAAGGATTAAACTGAAAATTTGTTTTGCTTTCATTTTTGGTTTTTTATCAATTCGGATTTCTCGCAAAGGCGCAAAGACGCAAAGAATTCTTTGCAACTTTATTTTAATTGAATTCAGGTTTTTTCCATTCTTTTGCCGGAGTATTGCCTTCCACATGCGGCCAGCCGTTTTGCCACTGCACTTCGTCAAGCATCAGTACTCTTCCCTTCGGGTTACTTTTATCAACGGCGTGATAAAAAATCCAGTTGTTTCCGGCATCGTCCTGAACGATTTCGGAATTATGGCCGGTGCCCACAAACCGGTCGTTTCCGCGAATCAACACTTCATGCCGGTTGTCCATCATACTCTGGTGAATTTTATTTTTATACGGACCAAACAGGTTGTCGGACCGCCCCACAACTGTTGTGTAGGTACTGTTCACTCCTTCGCAACAAGAGCCGATGGAAGCAAACAGGTAATACCAACCGTCTTTTTTATGAATGTAAACACCTTCATAAGCTGTGCCGGCAATCTGTTGCATTTCGGCGCCCGGTTTCAGCGCCAATCCGTCGCTGCTGAGTTCAATGGCATAAATTCCCCGGAAACTTCCCCAGAACAGGTAGTGTTTGCCGTCTTCTTCGATGTAAAACGGGTCGATGGAATTTTGCACTTCAATTTCGTTGCTGCGGAACAGTTTTCCGTGGTCGGTAAAGGGTCCTTCGGGCGAATCGCTGGTGGCCACACCAATGCCGCAGGTCCACTCGCCACCCCAAACCGACATGGAATAGTAGAGTACATATTTCCCGTCGATGTAATTGATATCCGGCGCCCACAGTCCGCCTTTGGGTTCAAAATCGGGCCGGGTTTCATTGGTAAAAGCGGTACCCACAAATTCCCAGTTCACCAAATCTTTCGATTTGTGTATGGGCATATTACGGATATCCTCGGTGGCATACAGGTAAAACCAGCCATCCGCAGCCTTAATGATGGTGGGATCAGGTAAACTTTTAGCGACGACCGGGTTATAATAGACATCCATTTCGTTAAAATTAACGCTGTCCTTTTTTTCACAAGCTCCTGCCAAATATTGAAACAAAAAGATAAAGATCAGGAAACATACATTTTTTGCCATCTGGTTCATTGGATATTATTTTTCATCTTCTCAAAAATAAGGAAGAGGTGTAATGACAGGATCAATGCATATCATTACACCTCAATTCAACATAAAACTGCAATGCCAATTATTTAAAAAAATTACTAATCTCCAGGTTTACCTTTCTGATTCGTTCTTCTTCCAGCTTAATAACTTTCCGGTCGTAGGTAATCAATCCATTCACTTCCGATTCCACATCGGTTGTTTGTGTATATACTGCTCCTGAATAACCATTGGGAATCAGCTCCTTCAGCCTTTCTGCCATTTCAATGTAGGCATCGGTTGCTTCGCGTGATGTTTTGTACTGTACGTACCCCCAGTTGCGATCTTTTTCCCACAGGTGATCTTCCATTACCAAACCAATACCACCGTATTCACCTAACACATTCACCATTTCCGAATGGTAAATTCCCATCACCGGATTTGGATAGTTGTGCATGTCCAGAATATCGCCCACTTCATAATGATTTCCTCCACTGGCAGTATTGACTAAACGCGACGGATCGTAATTTTTTGTCCATTCCACAATCTCTGCGGTTTTAAACTGGCCCCAGGCTTCGTTGAAAGGAACCCATACCACAACACTTGGATTGGAGTAACTCAGGTCTATAATTTCTTTCCATTCCCGGCGGAAATTTTCTTCTGATTCGGCACTGCGTTCCAGTTCTTTACCATTGAAGAAATTACGCATTTGCCATTGGGGCGAGCGGTCGCCGTTGGGCATGTCCTGCCATACCAGAATGCCTTCGCGGTCGCAGTGGTAATACCAGCGGGCAGGCTCCACTTTCACGTGCTTACGAATCATGTTAAAGCCGAAATCTTTTGTTTTTTTGATGTCGTAAAGCAATGCTTCGTCGGTGGGTGCGGTATATAATCCATCGGGCCACCATCCCTGGTCGAGCGGGCCAAAATGGAAATAGTCTTCGTTGTTCAGTTGCATACGAATCACACCATTCTCGTCGCGTGCTGTGGAAATTTTTCGCATCCCGAAATAGCTGTCCACTTTATCCACTACCTTTCCGTCGCGAACGATGGTTACTTCCATATCGTAAAGATACGGCGACTCAGGACTCCACAATTTAGGATTCGGAACGGAAACAAGCACGTTCTGGCCTGCGGCTGCTTTACCGGCATTCACGATATTTCCGTTTTCCAAAACTTTTACTTCGATAATGTCAGAAGAAACAGTACCCTCTGTGGCAGCCAGAACTGAAACATTCCCGCCATCGATATTGGGGACGGTTTTCAAATGCGAAATGTGTACTTTTTCAACCGGTTCAATCCAAACCGTTTGCCAGATGCCGGTAACCGGCGTGTACCAGATTCCGTGCGGATCATTCACCTGCTTGCCACGTGGCTGAAAGCCTCTGTCGGTGGGATCCCAAACTTTCACCACCAGATTCTGGTTGCCGCTTTTATTTAAAAACGGAGTAATATCAAAACTGAAAGGTGTATATCCGCCCTGGTGCGAACCCACTTTTATGTCGTTCACCCACACATCGGCTTTCCAGTCAACCGCGCCAAAGTTCAGCACTACGTTTTTGTTTTTCCAGGCCGATGGCACGGTGAACGTACGTTGATAGCACAATTCGTGATTCTCTCCCACCCTTTTCTGGACGCCTGAAAGACTCGATTCGATGGCGTAAGGAACCAGAATTTTCCCATCGAAAGCAGAAGGCATATTGCCTCCGCGTTCCAAAATGGCATAATCCCATAACCCGTTCAGGTTTAACCACTGGTCGCGCACAAGTTGCGGGCGCGGATAGTCGGGCAACGGATTGGCCATATCAATTTCTTCGGCCCATTGGGTTTTAATTCTATCACCGGCAGGTTGCCATGACTGGGCGGTTGCAGCACATAAAATTGCAAAAAGGAAAATGGATGTAAATAATTTTTTCATGGTTAAAAGTATATTTTTTCAAAAAAGTGAATGAGTGATAAAAATACAATCATTTGTTTGGGATTTGAGTATTAGACATCATATTTTTTGATTTTTTACACAAGCAGTTGTGGGAATTACTTAAAATTGAAACTTTACCGCCACAGCAATTGATCTTGTCCAAATGGTTTGCTCTGCTGCCGATAACAAAATGGCCGACCTGCCTGCGATAGACAATGAAGTTTTTATCAAAACGGAATTATCAACGCGTTAAATTCAATGTTATCAATTTTCGGAATTCCTTTTTTTGGCACAGTAAAACCATTTAAATCACTACGTTTGCACACTTTTTAAAAAGAAGGAATGATAAATCAGGTTTATATCAATTAATTCGGATGATTACAGTTGCAAATTTAAAAATACAGTTTGGAAAAAGAGTGCTGTTTCAGGATGTAAACCTGAAATTTACCGCGGGAAACTGTTACGGTATTATCGGTGCAAACGGGGCAGGAAAATCTACATTTTTAAAAGCTATTTCAGGAGAAATTGACGCCACGTCAGGCCAAATCGCATTGGGTTCTGGTGAACGGCTTTCAGTATTGAGCCAGGACCATTTTGCCTTTGATGAAGATCTGGTAATTCATGCCGTGATGAAAGGCCACTCAAAGCTTTGGGAAATCATACAGGAGAAGGAAATGTTGTATTCCAAACCCGATTTTACGGAAGAAGATGGAATGAAGGCTGCAGACCTCGAACAAAAATTTGGAGAAATGGATGGCTGGAATGCCGAAAGCGATGCCGCAATTTTGTTAAGTAATCTGGGAATTAGTGAGGAATTTCATTACACGCTGATGAAAGACATGAGCGGAAAACAGAAGGTGCGGATTTTACTGGCCCAGGCGCTTTTCGGAAAACCGGACAACCTGCTGCTCGATGAACCCACAAACGATCTCGACCTGGAAACTGTTTCGTGGCTGGAAAATTACCTTTCGGATTATGAAAATACAGTGCTGGTGGTTTCACACGACCGTCACTTTCTGGATGCGATCAGCACACATACCGTTGATATTGATTATGGAAAAATAAAATTGTTTGCCGGGAATTACAGTTTCTGGTACCAGAGCAGTCAGTTGGCGCTGCGGCAGCAAAAAGCACAGAACAAAAAAGCAGAAGAGAAAAAGGCCGAACTACAGGAGTTCATTTCACGGTTTAGCGCAAACGTAAAAAAATCGAAGCAGGCCACCAGCCGCAAAAAAATGATTGAGAAGCTTAACATTGAAGATATTGAGCCATCAACACGAAAATACCCCGGCATCATTTTCACTCCGGAACGTGAAGCGGGCGATAAAATTCTCGATGTTCACGGTTTAAGCGCCAGCATGGATGGCACTGTGCTTTTTAAAGATGTGGAATTTGTGGCAAACAAAGGAGATAAAATCATTTTTCTGTCGAAAGATCCGCGGGCTATGACGGTCTTTTTCGAAATCATCAACGGAAATCAACAAGCCGATTCAGGAACATTTCAATGGGGGCAAACCATTACATCAGCCTATTTACCTTTGGATAATTCTGATTTTTTCCGAAGCGAATTGAGCCTTTTCGACTGGTTTTGCCAGTTTACAACCGATACCACTGATTTTTACGTGATGAGCTACCTTGGAAAAATGTTATTTGCCCGCGAAGAGGTTCATAAAAAAAGTGGAAGTATTGTCGGGTGGTGAAAAAATGCGCTGCATGATTTCAAAAATGATGTTGCTGAATCCAAATGTTTTAATCCTTGACACGCCAACCAATCACCTCGATTTGGAATCGATTCAGGCATTTAACAACAACCTGGTAAAATATCCGGGAACTATTTTTATGTCGTCACACGACCACGAATTTATACAATCCACCTGCAACCGCATCATCGAACTCACTCCAAACGGCATCATCGACAAACTAATGGATTATGATGATTATGTTTCAGATGACAGAATTAAGGAATTGAGGGAGAAAATGTACCGGTAAAACAGTTTTTTTACTGTTTTCGTTTACAGGGGCACAAAAAAAGCAACAGAAACCTGTTTTTCTGATTTGTATCACATGTGGTTTCGATCAAAACCACGTGTAATCCCAACCCAAACCACGTGTGGTTTTTACCGGAAGCAAGCGTGGAATTAAAATTGAGGCCATTTTTTGTTGCTTGAAGAAAAGCATTTTACAGAGTTTGTATTATCAATACAAATTAGCTTGTATCATCAATACAAAGTATTATATTTACAACTAAAATTTTTTAACCTTGAAAGAAATCCGGAGAGTTTTAACAATTACTTTGAATGGGGTGGATTTCCCGAATTTCTGGAAGAAAAGGACGATGAATATCTCAGGACATTATTGCGTGATATTATCACCAGAGATATTGCAGTTCGAAGAAAAATCACAAACGAAAATCAGTTGATAAGGTTGGCAGTGCACTTGTTAAGCAATACCGGAAAAGAGTTCAGTTATAACAATATCTCCAAAATCCTGGAAATTAAATCGGTAAGAACAGTTATCGATTATTGCGACTATTTGAGGGAAAGTTATCTTGTTGACTTTATCCCGCGTTATTCGTCTTCCATCAAAAAACAACTGGTAAATCCCAAAAAAAGTTACAGCATCGATCCGGTATTTGCCAAAGCCAACAGTCTATCGTTTAGTAAAGATTTGGGACGCAGGCTTGAGAACTTTGTCTTTAATAAATTAAGAAGGAGTTTTAGTGAAACCTTTTATTTTAAAGACACCAGCTCGGAATGTGATTTTCTGGTAAAACAAAATGAAAAAATCGTTCAGGCAGTTCAGGTTTGCTGTGAAATAAACAATGACAACATGAACAGGGAAATAAATGGAATAAAAAATGCTATGTCAGCAACCGGAGCACCTGAAGGCTTAATAATAACCAATAATCAGGAAGACAATCTGGACGGAATAAATTTAGTGCCGGCCTGGAAATGGCTTTAATGTTTTAGCATTGATTTACTCCTAACCTAAACGAATTACCGGATGATTTTGTATGAAGTAAAAAACCACGCGTGGTTTCACTTCAAACCACGTGTGGTTCGACCCAAAACCTAACGTGGTTTCGATCAAAACCACGTGTGATCCGAACCAAAACCACGTGTGGTTTTCACCGGAATCAAGCGTGGAATTAAAAGGAGGCTTTTGTTTTTGTGAATCTCCTATTTTTAATTTGTTTTAAAAGGAACAAAACTTAACCAGAAAAAACCACTTTCCTGCCATAATTCTATGGCCAGGTTCATTTTATATCAGTCAATTGCCGGATAGGCTTTCCGATTCTTTCGCATGGCACTAAGGTAGACCCCGCAAAGAGATCTAACAAGACGAGGTTAGTAGAAGGGATACGATTTCCGTTAGGTAATTGAATTATATTCCAGTCTGCTGACTGGATCACCGATTGCACCTAAGGTATCCTTCCGAAGGAATCGCTTCGCGGCTTTTGGGACAAATCGGCGCAGCGGGAGACAAAGCGGAAAAGAACGAATCGAAAACCATCCACGACAAGGGCTGCACCTACATGAAAAGTTTCTATGAAATGAACCCGCTGTCAATGTAATAATTCAGGTATTCCTGTAGTTTATGGATCAGATAGAACGGAAGATTTATCAGTTTATATTTTTTGCCTGAAATTGTGGTGGCATTTTCAACCGATAACTTACCGGAAAAAACGCGTACAGCAAAATCATGCGGCGATCTGTCAACAAATTGATGCAGTGATCTTAGCTTTCCCGCTTTTCCCGATTTAACTTCAATCGGAATGACTTTGTTTTTATATTTCCAGATAAAATCAAGTTCGGCATCTGCATCTTTATTTTCCCGCGTCCGATAATTCAGTTTAAATAAAACAGAATCAGCCAGCGTTAATAATTCCTGTCCGGTAATATGCTCCGCTATGCGTCCTTTAAAAGAATCATTCAAATCATTTACCGGAATTAATTCTCCCTGAATTCCTGAAAAATAATTTACCAACCCTCTATCTACAACCTGCAATTTTGGAGATCTTCGGTAATTTACCTTAACAGGCATTTCGGTATTTGTTACCGGATAAACCAATTGTATTAAAAAACTTCGCTCCAACATTTTAAAAGCTTCACTCATCTCTCTGTTTTTATAAGAAGAGTTGCCAAAACCCTGGAACTTTATTCGTGTGGATGCTTCAAAAAATGAATGATTTAAAATATGCCTCATCACATTTACCATCGTTAAGTTTGGAGCATATTTTTCAACATCATCCAAATATGATACAAGCAAACTATCATATATCCTGTCGCTATGTATAAAAGAGGGGGATAATTTCTAAATAATTTGTATAAAAAGGAAGGATATTTATTAACTATTTTGAATAAAAGAGGGGGATAATTATCTCCCTCAACCGAAAACCCCTTCCCTTTTTGTACTTTCTGTACCAGTAACTGAATGTTTTTTTCGATAATTTTTCACGGGAGCAAAACTTATATTGGGATAAACCTCTTCCTGCTGGAACTCTATGGCCAGGTACATCTCCTCTTTGCTATACTTCTGATTTTTTCGCATGGCGCGAAGTTAGAACCCGGCCGAGGATCTAACAAGACGGGGTTAGTAGAAGGGGTACACTCTTGTAATGTCATTTCTGTTTTTGCCCGACAAGGTGGGAAGTTTTACGTAGCTGAGAAAGATGCTTGTGCCCATGCGGATACATAAGTTAAATGGAATGAATTTGTGTGTTTCGTACCTCATTCTATCCTGTCAATCTTCAACCCGATTAAAGCCACCCATTGATCTCACCTATAAAAGTCCGGGTAGTGATCTGATGTAGGTAAAGTAAATTCGGTCTGTTCAAATGTATTACCGTATTCGTCTTTTGCTACGATTTTGAGTCGGGCATCAGGATTGTCCATTTTGTAGTAATACATGTGGTCTCTCCTTTGGCAGTACGTGTATGTATTAACTCCCTTAACTTTATAGAACCAATAAGTTGCCCAACAATCATACATATTATACTTCATTAATGAACGGCTACTTAGCTGGTTGTTTTCATACACTTCAAAAGTCCATTTAGGAGTTTTATTCCAAACATTAACAGAAACATACGACCTATCATTGTTGCCGTAAAAAGAGAATGAAATAGGACTGCCACCCTGTATAGAATGACTGAATGTAGGAAAATCTGCTGAACGATAGATTCTCATCTGGAATGTCTCAGGATATTTCACAGGTTTATAAATGTGATTGGCTACTTTACCATTAATAACCTCAAATGACGCATATCCCATTGGAGCACCATCACCACATATCGTTCCTTTCCAGTCTACGCCATTTGTTGTACCTACAACATTCACATATATCTCTTTGCCAGACACCTCGTATATATTGTTAATAACTGAATGTGAGTCTCCAGATATATTTCTGACTTCAGCAAATTGTGAAAGAAGAGAGAACAACTCAGGATACTCTGCGAGAGACATCCCAACGTGCGAAAAGATCAAGACGGACTTATCGCGGCTAACCAAGCTAAGATCCTTTTTTAACCAAGCATTAACAGATTCAGAAAGACCATGGGTTTTCGCAGACTCATTCGTACCTTCAAAAATAATATTGTCAATAACTACACAATGTACATTTCCACGATCAAAGGAGTAATTAACAGGACCAGCCTCTTTCTCATAGAGTCTTTGAGATGTCAGGTCAAATAATGTGTTTTCAGAGTTAAATTCGTGATCGTGGTTGCCAATGACTGTGAAGCAAGGGACAGATAAACTTTCTACCGATAAAAGTGCAAATATATCCTTAAAAAGATACCACTCGTTATGAACATAATCACCCACGCAAACAGCATAGGTGGGCATATCATTTTTTTTTGCCTGGACATATTCACGGATATCAGGAACCGTTTCTTTTGCGAAACGTTCAAGACCATTATTCGAGACACTGACTTGCGGGTCCCCAATCGCAAGGATTCGAAAATTATTCTCTACAGACTGTTTTGTTAAAGTAAAATCATATCTGCTTTTATTTGGCTCTATCTTTTGATGGAAATTGGGACGCCCATTATCTCCAATATCAATTTTAACATCAGCGGGTATCGAATAATATATCCAATAAGCATAAGGAGCTCTTTTCGGAATTGAATAATAGCCTTTTGTGTCAGTCTGGACAATAGTAAAACCATCTGAAACAGAAATTCCGCTTAATGGATTTCCGGAGTTGTCTTTCACAAACCCTTCAATAGAATCACTTTCTAACCCCGACGGATTATTATCATCATGACATGCGGCAAATAATGCCGTAAGTGTAATAGCGATTATCAATAGAGTATTTAATTTCATAATCATTTATGTTATATCTATTTAACTTTCGCATATGTTGCAACTGCAGCTCATTCTTTGGACTGAAGATGGTTCGCACCCCATACCTGCATGGACAGATGAAAAAGTTCAGAATTAAGTCATTTCTCAAAATATCGATATTTTGAGAAATGACTTACTCATATATTTTATTATTGAATTTTTATTGTTTCGTAACTTTTATTTCAAAGATGAATGCTCTTGCTTGACCTGAACCATCTTTAATTTTACCCTCATATGATGTATCAATCCGTATTTGAGTGTTGGAAGTAGCCCCCGAGATGTTGAATTTAAAGTGAGAAACAGGTTTATTCACCGCATCGTTTGCAACAGAAGGCGGGCATACATCGGGGTCATGATTTACAAGAAATTGTGAACCGCTGACAGATAGTGTTTTCTTTGGCATTCCATCAACTGTAACTTCACCTGCAGTATATTGGCCACCGCCAATAATATCTATTGCGATCTGTTTTTTAGAAGAAGTGGCAAATCTTGCCATGTCAATTTCTAAAACAATATTTGATGTTCCGGTGATAGCTGAAAATTTAGGAGTTGTCAAAATTCCATATAAGGTACCACCAACAGACAACTGAATCGCTCCAGGTCTTTCTCCGCACGATTCGATTGTCCAATCCTCCAGGCCTCTGTTTTTGATATACTCTTCTGCAGCAAGGTATTTAGTGCCATATTCCGATGGAATATATGTCGGCCAGTCAAATACAGAACGATTCCATGCAACTTGATTCACATTTGGCCCACTGGTTTGATTAAATGCTTGCTTGATTCCAGCTTCTGTGCCATCTATGACATCAGGGGTTAAACTTACCTCTGTACCGTTTGCCGGAGCCATATAATCTCCGCTATACGCAAACAAATCAAAATTTTCGTAAAGTATTACAGAAGGATCGTTTTCCTCTACAATCTCGAAATAATATCTTGGGATTTCATCTGTATTTGTCATATCAACACGAACAAATACGTCCACGGAAGAGGTTGTATTGATAAAAAAATTTTCACCACCATCGGAAACTTTACTCATACGACCTATTGATTTGGAAACGGAATAAGTCAGAGGTGTATTAAATAGATTAAATGAAGGGAGTGCAGAGAATAGGCCTGTTACGCCAATACCGCCATTCCCGGAATAAGGTGTGAACCCATACTTTTCAGAATCAATTGTTATTGTGAAATCGGCTGCATTGGATGCATGGAATGTCGTTTCAAATATTTCCTTATTCGGATCCGGTTGATCCATTATTATGGCACCTTTATAATCCACAGTAACCATAGTTTCCGAGGAAGCAAATGAAACAATTATATTTCCTGGCACTCCAGCTTCATCATAGGGTATAGCCGCTACTATGGCTGTCGCTTTTTCAGGCCTTTCAAAAGAGAAAGTTTTACGTCCTTCTTCACGTTTTACATATGGACTGGCCGAAGTTAAGAGTTCTAATAATTCCTCATTGCTGAGATCAGCATTCTCGGTGTCAAAAATATAATCGTAATATACAGTTGAGATATCAGGTATAAATTCTGCGTAGAATTTATACCCTCCACTTGCAGTTTCATCATACGAAAGATTGACCTGCATGGTCAGGTTAGGAGTTGTAAAGTCCTTAATAACGGGAGCAGTGACTACATTACCGGATTTATCAAGACCCATTGCACCGATGAAATAATCTGTCTGTCTATTTAATCCCTTGAATTCATATGGAACTTTTTCTATTTTTTCTCCTTTTTCTTTAATCAGATCATATTTTTCCAATACGGTCATTGTCTTGTAGCTAACTTCATCTGAACGAATAGGTGGGGTAATGAGGTAGGCTACTACTAAACTATCCTGCATGGAAAAACAGTCAAATTCGATTGTTACCGAACTGGTTTTCAATTGATTAATATTGACCTTTATTAAGGCATTCACCAAGGTGTCAGCTTCAAGCTGATCATCAATATTACAGGAAAAAAGCATTAATCCTGCAAGTATAAAAATTAATTTACTGCTGTAATTCATAATTTATTTTTGTTAATTTTAATGTTTAACTTAAATCCCCTTATCCTTTATTCTCTGGGTACAAAATGCCCTCTGATTTTCTTTTTTTGAGCTAATGGAACGTACCTCGCCCAAAAACATCAGGGTTGGTCTTCATAATTTCCTCCTTTCTTTTTTTTATTTTTCATGCCGCTTCGATGAGACTGACAAGCTCTTCCCAGTCAGCTTTATAAAAATAATGTTCATATAATTTTAATTCTCATTAATTTTAAAATCAATTTTCCACGCCCAGTTGGCCGTATGTATATACAAATAACAAGATTTATAAAGTGTAATCACTTTTAAATACATAATCTCCCGACCCAATTTCAACTTTAAGAAAATGATATTTTAGACCCGATTGTGTAATAATTTCCTGAAAATCTTCTAATTCGTCATTGACATATAGTTTTTCTCCAGTTGCCGGAATATAAACTTCGGCTGATGTATTAGGAGGTATTGCTACTCTTAAATACATTGTTTGATCCTTTATTTCCCAATCAGAAAAAATTGTTCCATAAAGAGATTTATAACTTGCTTTAACATTATTCATTGTACTGCCCGGATGAGGTTTAATAGTAATTTGTTTATATCCGGGATTTTGACTATTAGGATTGATACCGGCAACAACTTTATATAACCAATCGCCAACAGCCCCGTATGCATAATGATTAAATGAATTCATAATCGGATATTGAAATGTACCATCAGGTTTGATTCCATCCCATCTTTCCCAAATAGTGGTTGCTCCTTTTGCAACCGGATATAACCATGAAGGATATTCCTTCCTATACAAAAGATGGTAGGCTTCTTCAAGAAATCCATACGTTGAAAGTACATGACAAATATCAGCAGTCCCCAGAAAGCCAGTCGTTATATGGCCAAACAATTTAACATCATCTGCAAGATAACTGGCGGCTATTTTTTCAATCTCTGCAGGTAACAGGCCAAATGACAATGCTAAAACATAAGAGGTTTGTGTATTCGATAGCAGCCTGCCATTGGGAGTCACATATTCCTTATTAAAGGATTTTTTTATTTCTCCCTTAAGCGAAAGATAACTGGCAGCATCATCTACTTTATTTAAAATTGTTGACACCTGGCTCAATATATCGACTGAATGATAAAAATAGGCAGTAGAAATCAAATTTTTATCTGTAGTGGCACCAGGATAATCCCGGTTTGCCGGTGCATATGCCAACCAATCTCCAAACTGTTTGTTTTTTGGTCTGTACAGAAAAGAATTACCTGCTTCTTTTCGCATATACTCTACCCAAACTTTCATACTTTCATATTGTTTCTCCAATATTCTGACATCGCCATAATTAAGATAAATAACCCATGGTATAATAACTGCTGCATCTGCCCATCCACTTGCTGCGATTTCCCAACCTTTTAATCCACCTCCTTGATAAACACTAGGCACTGTATGTGGTGGGATTCCGGCATCGTCTTGTTCTGCAGCAAGATCTTGTAACCACTTGGCCCAAAAAGTTGCGCTATTCATATTAAAGCAAGCTGTTGATGCAAATATCTGCGCATCGCCTGTCCAGCCAAACCTTTCATTTCGTTGTGGGCAGTCAGTCGGCACATCCAGAAAGTTTCCCTTTTGCGCCCAAACAATATTATGCTGTAATTGATTAATCAGTTCATCATTGCACCTGAAACTCCCTGTTTGTTCCAAATCACTATGTATCACAATACCAGTAAGAATATCCTTTGAAACCTCTTTGGGATAACCGGATATGGCTACATATCTAAATCCCTGAAACGTAAAATGGGGTTCATAAATTTCCAGTCCTTCACCTTTACATATATAAATAATTTCTTGTTTAGCAGTTCGAAGATTTGCAGTATAAAAATTACCATCCTTATCTAATACTTCAGCGTGTCGTAACTTTATCTTTGTACCTTTCGGACAAGCCACCTTCAACCGGCACCATCCTACCATATTTTGTCCCATATCCAGAATAGTATCTCCTTCAGGGGTATAAATAATTTCAACAGGGGTAATTTCTTCAATCCTCCTTACCGGTTCAGAGATTGCATTGATAATATTGTCCTTATTTGTTTTTGTTACTGACACTCCCTTCCAGTTTTCATCGTTGAACCGGGGACTACACCATCCTGTTTTTTCCAAACGTGCATCATAAACCTCTCCATCATATATTTCGGATTTCAATATTGCTCCTGTCGATGATTTCCATGATTTATCAGTTTTTATTATCTGTTTTGTTCCGTCGGTGAATTCAATTTCTATTTGTGCAAGGACTTCCAGATCAGTTATGTCCTCTTTCTGGTTTAAATTTGGACCAAAAACCCTATACCAGCCGTTACCAAGCATAATACCTGCAGCATTGTTTTGAGTTTTTATCATTTGGGTGACATCATAAACTTGGTATTGTAATCGGTTTTCATAACTGGTCCAGCCTGGAGTAAAAAGCTGGTCGCCTACCTTTTCTCCATTCAGATAAAACTCATACAAGCCTCGGCTGGTACAGTATAGTCTGGCCGACTTTACCTTTTTTGAAACGTAAAATTCTTTTCTGAAAATTGGCGATGGATAACTGTATTCATCGAAAACAATGCCCGATTTTATCCAGTCAGCCTGCCAATCGGTAACTTGCAGCAAACCCATTTCAAAAAATGCAGGTTTTGCCCATGAGGTAGCATTTCCATCTTTATCCCAAATTTTAACAGACCAATAGACTCTTTGACGTGAATTTAAATTTTCTCCTTTGTATTCAACTAAAATACTTTGATCGGAATCTGTTTTTCCGCTATCCCATAAATCGGTCAATCCCGGGTGCAGCATTTCAAGTGAACTTGCAGCCAGAATTTGGTAGGCTGTTTGCATTTGATTGTTTATTTCAGAAAATATTTTCCAGGAAAGCCGGGGATTTAGAGTCTCTATTCCTAAAGGATTTTCTTTATATTCGCAAGATAATTCACCTACATAAATATTCTTCTCTTTACCTAACAATGTTGTAGATATTAATAACAATAAAAGAGACATAACAATATTTTTCATAACTCTTTAGATTTTATTATTAGGTGGCAGTTTATCTAAACCTTTATTCCATTTTGGAATATCATCTTCATATCCTAAATAGGCCCCGTTTGAAATCATTATTTTTCGTATTAATGAAGAATCTATTTCTTCAGGTTTGTTATTTTCCTTCAAGCAAAGAGAGGATGCAACACCCGCCGCTTCGCCCAGCATCATACAAGTTGCCATTACCCTCAAAGATGCCTGGGCATGAAAACTGGCAGATATAGATCTGCCTGTAACAATTAAATTATCAATGCCTTCCGGAATCATTGTTTTATAAGGAATTTGATAATAATCGCCACATGGTAACCGAATTAAAGTACTTGATCCTGAATTTTTTGTTTTAACATGTAAATCAATCGGGTGAACTCCATTGGCAATTCCCGTTTCCTGAAATTTTCGACATTGCATTACATCATCAATAGTTAAAGTATAAAGACCTTTAATTCTTCGGCTGTCGCGTATTCCCAATTGAGGGGCAAAACTCTTTAAACTGATGTCGGAAAGAAAATCAATACTCTTTTTCATCCTGGCAAACAGATTCAATGCTCTGTTTGTAGCATAAACCTGACCTTCAGATAATTTTGTTATATTAGTCGAATCAAAATCAGTCACCAATGAAGGTGAATTTACAGTATAGTTACCCTTACCCGGCAATGCCATCAACCATGCATTAGACGTTTCACCTTTAATTTTTGGGAGATTTACTTTAATTCTATCTTTAGTATGCTTTACTCCTGAAATTTGAAACATAAGGGTAGGTGGTTTAACTACGCCATTGTCGCCGATTTCATACTTTACGCCTGCAAGGGCTGCAATATCTGCATCTCCTGTGGCATCAATTACAATTTTAGATTTAATCCATTGAAAGCCGGATTTGTTACTTATCAATACCTTATTTACCAAACGGCCTTCCTTTTCTATTGCGATAACTGTTGAATGATAAATGGATTGGACCTTTGCAGCTTCCATCATATTTGCGATAACATCCCTTGCAATGTATGAGTCAACTGCACAAACGTTTGATACGCAATTAACAGGACAATCTTTTTCATCCCTTCCGGACACACATTCTCCATCTTTCTTCCTTTTTTCAACGCAATCGTCCCTGTATCTGTGATCTAAAGTTGCACTATCTATTCTTTTAAGTTCGTCAACAAATTCCTGGGCTATCCCCCTTACTACCTGTATATGTCGGGAATAAAAGCCATAAATAGGCTGAACAAAACCCGCCGCCAACATACCTCCAGGAAATCCGTATCGTTCAATTAAGATCACCCTAGCTCCATTTCTGGCTGCGGAAATAGCAGATGAAAAACCAGAAGGGCCTCCTCCGCAAACCAAAACATCACATTCAATTATTGATTTATTAATAGTAAGGCTTTCAATACTCTGTTCTGCAGGAGCATCACCGGAACACCCACTCACAAGCGAGAAAGCTAATACCCCTGTACTACATGTTGCAGTTTTTCCTATAAAATTACGCCTTGAAATTCTATACATATTATTCGATTTGTCATTAATCATTTGATTTTTTTTATCATTTTCCCAACTTTCAATAAAATATGAATAGATTCTTTCGGGATTTTACCATTACCGTCAGGTCCCACATTAAGTAAAAAGTTACCACCCTTTCCGTTAATATCCTGCAGTTTTTCGTAAACTTCCTGAGGGCTTTTCCAATCGGTGTCTTTGATTTTGAATCCCCAGGAGTCGTTCATGGTGTAACAAGCTTCCCAGTAATGATCGAGCGATTCTCCGGGATGCT
>CAZLGT010000082.1:0-18398 GCA_964559175.1 uncultured Mariniphaga sp.
AGTTCAAGATATTTATTTAGAATAAGCATACAATGTTTTTTTAGGAGGTAAAAATAATCAGAATGCTTGATTTTATTGCTGTTTTGGGGAAAAAGTTCTTTGGGGAATTTTTAATCTGCGAACCGATGATTATTTTACTGCGGGATAGTGTAAGTATCCAAATATTCAATTTTGAACAAGAAATCTACATTCCACCTCTTGTTTGGAGATAAATAAATGTACACAGGGTTTCTTTGAAGGGCATTTTGCATCGGATGATAAGTGTTATTTCCCTCTGGTTATTTTTTGCAGTCTTTTCCACAAAAAAAGGCCTTCTTTCGAAGACCTTTTGTATGCAATTGCCTGTTTTTTAGAATCTTTTTTCTTTAATACGGGCTTTTTTACCGGTGAGGCCACGCAGGTAAAACAACCTTTTGCGCCGTACTTTACCTTTTTTGTTCACTTCAATGCTTTCGATAAACGGTGAATAAAGCGGGAAAATTCTTTCCACACCAACGTTGCCCGATATTTTGCGAACTGTAAACGTTTTTGTATTTCCTTTTCCACTTAACTGAAGCACTACACCACGGAAATTCTGAATACGTTCTTTATTTCCTTCCCGAATCATGTAACTCACGGTAACTGTATCACCGGCAGAGAAACTGGGGTGTTCCTTTTCTACCCTGAACTCGTTTTCTACAAATTTTATTAAATCCATCGCTGAAATTATTTAATTAATGTTGGCAATGTAATCCGCCACCCGGCGGACAAGAGATTGCTTAAAAACCGGCGCAAAAATAATACTTTTTTTTACAAGGCAAATGAAAGATACTTCATTTAAAGCCAAATAACCAAAAATTTATTCTACCACTTTAAAATGGTCGCCGGTGTTTTCAATAATTACCCTGTACCACCACTCCGGATATTCCGGGAAGATGGGGTAGGGTGGCATTCCTGTTTCTGTGCGTTCAAACTGGCCATCTTTTTCCCGTTTAATGTTTCCATCCAGGTATTTAATCAGCAGGTATTGCCAGAGTTTTTCCCAGCGGGCGGTAACATGATTGGCTTCATTAACCGAATAAATATTCAGGAATCGCCGGGCTTCGTCAGGTCCGTAGTCTTTGTAAATTTCTTTTGCTGCCTGGTCGATGAGTGGCACAAACCGTTCAAAATTGTCTTCCAGTTCTTTTTGCACTTTCTGAATGTCCTGAATCATATCGCTGTAACGCAGGTAGGCAAAGTTTGAAACTTTGTTGAAAGTCCAGAAGGCTGAAGTTGGACTGTAAGTGAGCAGGTCGCCGTTTCCTTCGGCGAAACTTTCGGGAATTTCGGTAATGCCGCAATACATGGGCACATAGCAGGTAACGTAAGTATCATCCACACCAAACCAGAGAATTCCGCCAATGGGATCGGGCAGCCAGTTGCGACTTTGGCTTACAAACGAGAATCCGGTTTGCCGGGTGGAAATCGGCCTTTCGTTGCAGTATTTCACCGAATCCACTTCCCAGGTGAGGCGTCCAAAACGGTAGGGCAAGGCAAACGGACCGGCGCCCACGTCCTGTGTCATATCCAGGTCGGTTCCCTGGTAGTGGTCGCGCATCATGTTTTGCACATCGCGCACGCTCAGCTTTTTGTCGGGTTTAATCCACAGGGGCATGCGGTTAGTGGCAAAATTGTTGGAATCGTCATATTTGATGAGTCCTTTGGCATAATCCACATATTGTTCCATCCCTGATGCTACCTTGTTAAACCCTGACCATACGCGGGCTTCGCAAAAGCGAGCGCCTCCAAAATCAACCGGTGCATACACATCTGAAAAACTAAATTCGGCATCGCTTCCCTCATACCATCCTTTTTTGCGGGCAAAGGAAATAACGTCGTGTGAATACAGGCAATTTTCCGGATCATTTTTCGGGAATGTGGTAATGCGCGCCTGGTTGGCATGTCCGCTGATGTATCCGTCGGGAATTTTTAACGCTACCCAAACGGCACCTTTTTCGCCTTCACCTTTGCCAATCAGTTCCATAATCCACACTTCATTGGGGTCGGCAATGGAAAAGGATTCGCCCGAGCTGTAATATCCGTATTTTTCAACCAAATCGGCCATTACTTCAATAGCTTCGCGGGCGGTTTTGGCGCGTTGCAGTGTCACGTAAATCAGACTGCCGTAGTCCATAATGGCGCCTTCCTGACTGGAAAGTTCTTCCCTGCCGCCATAAGTGGTTTCGCCAATGGCCAACTGGAATTCATTCATATTACCAACCACGCTGTATGTTCGACGTGGCTGCGGAATCTGTCCCAGGTATTTGCCGGTGTCCCATTCATAAATGTCGCGCATGGCACCCTCGGGGTGATCCTGCGCAGGTTGGAAATAGAGTTCGCCATACAAACTGTGCGAGTCGGCTGCGTAAGTGACCATGGTAGATCCGTCAACCGAGGCTCCGCGGGTTACCAAAAAGTTGGTACAACCATTTGAAATCTGATAATTCGCTAAGAGGAATACAATAGCCAGTATTCCGGTGGTAAATGTTGCTTTTCTCATTCTAAATCAATTTTTTTATGGAAAGGGCAAATATAATTATTTCAAAATATCTGAAGCTGATTTTTGTTTTTACGCAATTTTACAAACACTTTTTTATTTTTTCCAAAATCTCCTCCATGTTTTCGTCGAGTCCAACTGAAAAGCGCACCAGCCCGTCGGAAAGGCCCATCTGTTTCTGTATTTCAAGTGGAACCTCCGAAGATGTGCTGTGCCCCGAGCAACTGAAAAGCGTTTTGAAATACCCTAAACTCACGGCCAGGTAACCCACGCCGGCATCCTGCATTTTTCGCATAAAACGGTTGGCTTTTTTGTGGGTTTTCAAATCGAGGGCCAGCATGCCGCCAAACCCATACTCCTCGTTCATCAGCTTTTTGTGCAGTTCGTGCTGCGAGTGGTTTTTTAACCCGGGGTAAATCAGTTTTAAACCTGCTTTGCTCAGGTTTTCAGCGAGAAACTGTGCATTACGGCTGTGCTGTTTCATGCGTAAATGCAAGGTGTGAAGGTTTTTCAGGATGGAGGAGGAACGCAGTGAATCGAGCACCGGGCCCAGCAGCATGGCCGTACCGTCGTTTACATTCGACAAATCGTTGATAAACTCTTCCGACGCACAAATGGCTCCGGCCACGCAGTCGTTTTTGCCGTTGATGAATTTGGTCATGCTGTAAACCACGATGTCGGCCCCCAAAATGGCAGGTGTCATTATCATGGGCGTAAATGTATTGTCCACCATCAACTTGGCGCCGTGTTCGTGTGCCGTTTTTGCCAGTTCCGGAATGTCGGAAACCTGCAGCAGCGGATTGGTAACGCTCTCGGTGTAAATCACTTTGGTGTTGGGTTGCATGGCGGCTTTCACCTGCTCCGGGTTGGTAATGTCCACAAACGTAACATCGATGTTGTACCGCGGCAGCCAGTTTTTCAAAAAAGCAAAAGTTCCGCCGTAGGTGGTCACGCTGGTTACAATGTGGTCGCCCAATTTACAAACTTGCAACAGCGCGCAGGTAATGGCTGCCATACCCGAGGCCGTTACCCAGGCCGATTCGGTGTTTTCAAGTGCAGCCAGTGCATCGGCCAGGTACTTGTTGCTTGGATTCCAGTGGCGTGAATATAAAAAACATCCTTCCATGTGCCCCAGAAAGGTTTCTTCCATGGTTTCGCCTTTCAGAAAAGTAAAGGTGGAAGAATCGGTAACAGATGGATTTACACCCCCGAATTCGCCGAATTGTTTCAGTTCGTAAACTTTTTTTGCCGGATTGTAGCTCATTTCTTCTGGTTTCTTGTTTGGGGTGAAAATAAGGGAATTTGCCGAGGTGAAGAATGATTTTAGTCGTGATTTGGTTCATCCGGATTTTTTTTATTGCGTTAAATACTATGTTAAACTTGAAATAAAAGGGAAAAAGTTGATTAGTGCTGGTAGAATTCCACATTTATGAGGAACCCGATAAAAAAGGTAACCCTTCATTTTGTGTGTTTAATAACATGTTTCCTTTTCTCTCTCTCTCTCTCTCTCTCTCTCTCTCTCTCTGGTATTCAGCGGTTTTTATGTTTTTAAACATATTGTATTTATGACCTTATGTTATTATTTTAGAGGTGAATATTAAAACTTTAAACCAAAAACGAATGTAACTTTTACCAAAAACCGCACCATGAATCCCGCCGCACCATACCAGCCCAAAAACCTGCTCCAATATCTCCCCGGTATAGAACTTGTGCTTTTTGCTGTGGTGTTTTTTTCTGTGCTTGTGGTTGCAGACGATTTACACGACCCCAACCGCACCGGCAAATTTTTCTTTTTTGCACAATGGATGTTGCTGATAATTCCGGTTGGACTTTTTACTTTTATCCGTAACCGGAAACAACCGCTTGATAGACTTTCATTATTGGTTTTGGTGTGGGGAGGCTGGATATTAATATGCGGCAAAACCGGCGGAATTTGGCACGACGAAATATTCTTCTGGTTTGCCGGGTGTATTGTGTTTTTCTTTTTGGCAAGTTCGGCGCTGGCCGATATTTTACGAAAAGGACAGTTAAAACTTCTGCTTATCCCTGCATTGGCAATTACCCTGGTTGCAGCCGCTGAGGCTGTTTTGGGGTTGCTGCAGTTGTATGGCAAATATCGCATTTTCCACGGAACGTTTAAAGTTACGGGTACGTTTTTTAATCCTGCCCCCTATGCCGGTTTCCTGGTGGCATCATTTCCGTGGGCATTGCTTTTAACCAGCCTGAAAAAGAAGAAACTGCTGAATTTAATAATGTACTGGTGCGGTTTTGTTTCTGTGTTGCTTGTCATTGTCATTCTTCCTTCCACCCGCAGCCGGGCAGCATATCTTGGATTGGCAACTGTGGTTTTGGTCTGGCTGTTTTACCGGTACAAACCGCTGCTTTACCTGAAATGTATTCTGAATACGAAATTGAGAAGACGGTTGGCTTATACTTTTGTTCCGTTAACATTCCTAATCCTGTTTACAGGGTTGTACCTGTTCAAAAAAGATTCTGCCGACGGCCGGTTGCTCATTTGGAAAGTTGCAGTACAAACTATTAAAGAAAAACCATTAACCGGCCACGGTTTTAACACTGCACAAGCTACTTTAGCTCCGGCACAGGCAGCATATTTTGCCAACGGAAACGGCAGCGAAAGCGAGAAAATGCTGGCCGGCAGCGTGCGCTGGGTATTCAACGAACCGTTACAAGCCGCCTCCGAAACAGGCTTGCCTGGTGCATTGTTGTTATTGCTGGTAACAGGTTATGCCCTGTTTTTCAAAATTCCGAAACCGATATCCCGCATGCAATACCTTTCCATTGGCGCTGCACGTGCTTCTCTGGCTGGAATTGCGGTATTTGGCTTCTTCTCTTACCCGTTTTATTCCCTTCCGGTTACTTTGCTGTTCTTTTATGCACTGGCGGTGCTCGCAGCAATAAAAGCAGGTACTGTAAAAAGACAAAGACAATTTACTTTAATTGCTTTTAAAACTCCGGTAGTTATCGCTGCACTTTTGCTGGCTGGTTTTTACCTCCTTCAAATACCCAAACTAAAAAAAGCTTACTGGCTGTGGGATGAAGCCAACTCCCTTTACCAAATAAATGCGTATTCCGCAGCCACTGAAAGCTTTGCGGAAGCTTACCTGGTTTTACAATACAACGGCCTTTTTTTGCAGCAGTACGCCAAAAACCAGGTAATGCAAAACCAGTATGAAGAAGCGGTAATTCTCCTGTACGAAGCCGGAAACTATTACAAAGACGAATTCAGTTTTATTGCCCTGGGCGATGTGTATAAAGCTTTAAACCAAAACCGAAAAGCCGAAACACAATACCAACTGGCCGCCAATATGGTTCCCCATAAATTCTACCCGCTTTACCTGCTGGCAAAACTTTACAATGAAACCGGTCAAAAAGACAAGGCGGTTGCCTTTGCCTGGCAACTTTTAAATAAAGAGGTGAAAGTGCCTTCAAAAGCTATTGAGGAGATAAAAGAGGAAATGAGGGAGGTGATAAACAGCAATACGATTGGTTCTAATGAAATACATGAAGAAATAAAGAAAGGGAAATACTACGCATATAGTTCAATCCTCATTAAACAACAGTTTTGGTAGCTCCCCTTTCGGGGACAAAGATATTGAAAATGATTTGGGAGAAACGGATTCCCTTTCAACAAAATGAATTGTAAAGAATTAAATACTAACAAAATTTAAAATTTTTAAAAATGAAAAAGAAAATAATATTTGGCACTTTAGGTGTTATTTTAATATCTATTAACCTAACACAAACATTTCAAATTCAGGATGGTGCATTAAGATTATCACATTTAGTAAATATTGTACGCGCAAATCCAGAAGGTCCTGATGAATGGGTTCAGACAGCAACGGATTATGATGTAAGTTGTAAATTGTGTATTGATTATGGGGGGTTTGCAGGAAGATTGGAATCAACCTGTGACTGTATTGAAACTCAATATCGTTGTTACAAGATTCCAGAAGGTGATCCTACATGTACGGAAAGTTTTGAACTGACTCTTGTTGGTAATTGTACGCCGATAGATGGAGGAATGTGGAGTTGCTGAAAAAAAGCAAGGAACAACCCACATTGGGTTGTTCCTTTAAAGGTTTAATAATTAAATAATAAATAAAACAATGAACTATTTTTTTTATAACACATATAAATATATCCTAATACTTAATATTATTTTATTGTTTTTGTGGGGATGCTCTGATAAAAATACTGAAAAGAATAATGTTGATAACAATCAAATTTTACATTTTGATGTCACCAGTTGGGAAAAAGAAAAAACAATTCCTCTTAAGATTTTAGATGATATTGATTTCATTCCGCTGGAAACTAATGATGAATGTTTAATTGGTGAAATTATTAAAATAGTTATTGAGAATGATCTAATTTATATTCAGGACAGAGGTTATAATCAATCTATTTTAATTTTTAAGCTTAGCGGTGAATACGTAAATCAAATTGGAAGTAGAGGGAAAGGACCCGGTGAATTCCTTGAAATATCTGATTTTGTTGTAGATCACAATAATCTTGAACTATTAGTCTTAGATATGAGACAACAAAAAGTTATTAAATATAATTTGCATAACGGTGATTTTAAGAATGAAATTAAAATAGATTTCAGTGCTATTAATTTTGTTAAATTGAGCAATAATAAATTATGTTTTTACTCAAATTTACCTCATCAAATAAAAGGACTAGATTATTCTATAACAATTTTAGATGAGAATTATAAATTATCAAATAATTATTTACCAAAAGATATTTATGATACTTTTCTAAACTATCCTCATTCTTTGTACAAATCAGAATCTGTATATTTTGCATCATACTTTAAGGATACTGTTTATAAGATTACTGAAAATGGAGTAATCCCTTCTATATCATTTAATTTTGGAGAAAATAAAATACCTAAAAATAAATTGTCAGTTGTAAAACACGTGAGAGATGTAGTAAAAATAAGAAATGAAAATGAGTTGACCTATGGATTAAATAATGTAATAGAGAATACTTCTTTTTTAACTTTCAATTTCTATCTACAAAGAAAAAAGAATATTGTAATTTATTCCAAGAAGACGGGAAATTATTATTATGGAGAAAGGTACGATGGTATATTAAGTCACTTCCTTAACTTAAAAAATATATCTGAATATAATCACAAGTTTTATAGTTCGGTTGATGCTTTTCTTTTTAAACAAATAAAGAATCAAATTATTGACTATAATGAAGTTGGTATCAAAAATAAATATCTTAAAACTTATGATGCTCTTACAAGTAACGCAAACCCAATTTTAATTGCTATTTCTTATCACAAATTTTAATTAGTTATGAAATATATTTTTTCAACATTGTTTTTTTTATTAATAATTATTAGTTCTATCAATTTTTTGAAATTAAGAAAATCCAATGAAATTAATGAAGTATCAACAAATTTTTTGAATTCATTAACTTCCACTGCTGCAATTAATTTTAGAGACCAAGAAATTGTTCTAATTTCTGGAGATACAGTCAATACAAGAAATTTAACTGGTGAATGTCTTCTATATTTTTTTAGTGAAAATGATTGTATGCCATGTGTTTATGATAATATTTATGAAATTATAAATTTAGCAGAGAAAACAAAAAATAATTTATATGTAATAACTACAAAAGATAGAATGCATGATCTTTATTTATTTCACAAAATAGAAAAATTTAAAAATTTACATTTTGGTTATATACAGAATTCTTTTATAAATAAATCTTTTTTCGTGATAAAATTTAAAAGTGGAGGGATTTCAAATAGTTATTATCCTGTTAGAGGACAGTTCAAAGCAACTGAAAAATATTTTGAGAATGTTCAATTTATTTTTGATAAAATGGAACAAAAAAATTAACCAGATAAACCATGTTGCAACACAAATATAAAAGGTGGATATGAAAACAATCCGATTAATAATAACATTTTATAAGTCATTTGCTGTCTTTAGTTATTTTATAACTTTTATCTGTTTTTTATTAATATATGAATTCGGCATGAATGGAAATTTTATTCTACAGGTATTGTTTTGGTTTAAAATTTTAACTCTTGCAATAACTATTTACTCCATAAATGTTTATAAAAGAAATGAATTTTACTATTATAAAAATCTTGGATTATCAAAGCGCATGCTATGGTTGCCAATTTTAATCTTTGATTTTTTATTATTTCTAACAGCCTTAATAACTTTAGCTTCAAATCTTCATGAAACACTACCTAGAAGTTGACAGTATCATTCTTGAATTTGACACAAAAAGAGTTCTTCAGGATGTTTATCTCAAAAATGAAACAGGGAAAACAACTGGAATACTTGGACGGAATGGTACAGGTAAAACTTGTTTAATGAAAATTATTTACGGAGGACTTAAAATAAATAATAAATCGATTAGGTTTGATGGAAAGCCTGTTATTAGTTCCTATCGTAATCCGAAATTTTTAAAATATCTACCTCAGAATAATTTCATACCCCAAAATTTAAAAATTAAAAGAATTTTTAGAGATTTCAATTTAAATTTCTCTGGTTTTACTAAATACTTTCCAGAATTTAGTAAATATTTTGATTTCAAATTAAAAAATCTATCAGGTGGAGAAAAACGAATTATAGAAATTTATATAATTCTTGCTTCAGAGACAAAATTTTGTATGTTGGATGAACCGTTTTCTCATATAATGCCACTACATGTTAGTACAATTAAGAATATTATAAACGATGAAAAAAAGAATAAAGGAATAATTATCACCGACCAATTATATGAACATATAATTGATATTTGTGATGAGATATATTTACTTTCTTTTGGGAAGACATATTTGATAAAAGATAAAAATGATTTAATAAAACTTGGATATTTAAACAAAAGTTTATTAAGGGCTATGTAGTGTTGATTACTTTATTGCCGTAATTTTCTTTTAAAGAATAAAAAAAAGCCACGGGTAAAATTTGGTCTATAGTAAAAACTTAATAGCAAAAAATTCTTTAGCGATTTGCGTATGCAAAAAATAACCATGACAACTCCTTCCTTCCCCCTCATCATGGCCACTCTTGCCCTGATGCTACTTGGCATGGCGTTATCACCCTTGTTAAAGGTAAAACTGTTGCCAGATCGTTCTCTGCCTGCCGTAACGGTGTATTATAGCTACGGCGGCGCTAACGCGGTTGTGGCTGATAGTGAAGTTACCTCGCGGCTGGAAGTAATATTTTCCAACCTCGAAGGGCTGGTGAACATGCGCTCGCGCACGGCAGACGGAAGCGGCGACATTACCTTAGAAATGGAAAAAGGATCGGATATGGACGCGGTTCGTTTCGAAGTGTCCATGCTCATCCGGCAGGTGTATCCCGAGTTGCCGGCAGGGGTGGGTTATCCGCAGATACGCGTTTCGCGGCCTGATGAGGAAGAGCGGGTGGAGCAGCTTATGAGCATTGTACTCAACGGTCCGGCGGATAACTGGCAACTGGGCGCCCTGGCCGAAAAAAATGTAAAACCGGCCTTATCGCTGGTGGAGGGGGTGTATAATGTACAAATTTCGGGTTACACGCCGTTGCAATACGAGTTGGTTTACGATGTCGCTAAACTAAAAATGCTGGGGTTAACGCCCGCAGATATCGGTCATCAAATCCGGGATTACTATAGAACAACCGGTCTGGGTATGGTCCGCCAGGCGCCGGGCAGCAACCGGTTTTCCGTCAGCTCCCCGGTGCAGTTTGGAGGCCTTCACAACAACACACCCGATTGGGAGAGCATTCAAATCCGCGCCGGCAGCCGACTATTCCGGCTTACCAGCCTGGTGGACATCCGGCAGGTGGAAGCGCCGGTATCGTGGTACTACCGCATCAACGGGCTAAACACCATTACCATTGGGGTGCTGGCTGCAAAAAGCGCCAACCAGTTGCGGGTGGCAGAAGGAATTAAGGAACAGCTTGCACGGCTAAGCAATGAATTGCCGCCGGGTTACACGCTGGACATTGTCTATGACAGTACCGTGTTTTTAAAAGAGGAGATACAAAAGATTGTCGTCCGTATCGGGCTGTCGCTGCTGTTGCTACTGGTTTTCGTGTGGTTGGTTAGCCGGAGCCCGCGGTACCTGTTTGTCCTATTCATCAGCATGGCGGCCAACATCTCCATCGCCTTTATTTTTTACTATCTCGCCGGCATCGAAATCCACATCTATTCGCTGGCGGGGATTACCATTTCACTGGGCATCATCATCGACAATACCATTGTTATGGCCGATCACCTCCGCATTGGCAAAGGCATTTCGGTGTTCAGGGGTATTTTGGCGGCTACGTTAACCACGGCCGGGGCATTACTCGTCATCTTTTTCCTGGATGACGAACAGCAGTTGCTGCTGCTCGACTTTGCGTATGTCATTTTAATCAACCTCGGGGTATCGCTGTTTATTTCATTCTTTTTCGTACCGGCATTGCTGCATCAACTGCCGCTGCCGCGACCGGATGCCACGCGTAGCTATCAAACAAAACGGCGGCTGGTAAGGTGGTACCGCCGCTATTCAACCGGCATCCGTTTTACGGCACGCTACCGGAAGGTATTGTTTGGCATTGCTGTTCTCGGTTTTGGGTTGCCTGTTTTTTTGCTGCCCGGGCACATGGACAACAATTTATGGATCAGCAAACCATACAACGCCGTTTTCGGGAGTGAGCTTTACAACGAGCACATCCGGAAAGTGGCGGACATTGCGCTGGGAGGTTCGCTCCGGCTTTTTCTGCGCGAAACCACCCACGAAGGCCTGGGAAGCACCGACCGGCGCACCATGCTTTCGGTAAGGGCCGATATGTACGAAGGCACCACCCTCGAAAAAACCAATGAAATTGTTATGCGGATTGAAAACCTTTTGGCACAATACGACGAACCGGAGCAGTTTCAAACCCGCATCTATGGTTCGGGTACTGCATCCATTCAGATTTATTTTAAACCGGAACATGAATTTACTGCATTTCCGGCCACGCTAAAATCGGAACTGGAGTCGAAGGTAGTCGAGATGGGCGTGGGCGACTGGACCATCACCGGTGTTGGCCGCGGTTTCGATAATTCGCTGCACGAGGGGGCGCGTAACTCGCGGGTAACGTTTTATGGCTACAACCTGGAAGCGCTGAAAGGTTTTGCAGAACGGTTTAAAACTTACCTGCTCGATATTCAGCGGGTGGAGGCCAGTTCCATTTTTATTAACGGCCGGGCCACGTATAACGATAAGGTGAGTACCGAGCACCTCGTGGAGTTTGAAGATGAACGGCTTTCGCGGGCAGGCATTCCAAAAGGCCGGATATTATATGAGCTTCGGAAACTGTCGGAAGAGGAGTACCGGGTCATCGATTTATATGAACAGGGAAACCGCCGGCCGGTGGTACTGAAAGCCGGGGAATCGCAAATCCCCGATTACTGGCAGTTTTACAACCTGCCGCTGGAAATGGGCAAAGAAAAATTTGCCCGGATGAACTTTTACGGCGCGCTGAAAAAAGCACGGGTAGCCGATTTGATCAACAAGGAAAACATGGAATACACCATGGTGGTAGAATTCGATTTTATCGGTTCGCATGGACAGAAAGAATACATCGTAGGAAAAGTGATTCAGAAAATGGCCGACGAGCTGCCCATCGGATTTCGCCTGAAACAACAGGTATATTACGGCGGCGCATGGGGCAATAAAAGCGAAAAAGATAACCGGCTGCTCATTATCCTGCTGGTGCTGGCTATTATTTATGCCATTTGCGCGGTGGTGTTCGAGTCGCTGCGTCAGCCTTTTGTGGTGCTGGTGATGATTCCGCTTTCGTTCATTGGTGTATTTCTCACCTTTTACCTGTTCGATATCGCGTTCGGTCAGGGCGGTTACGCCTCCTTTTTATTACTGAGCGGATTAACCGTTAATTCGGCCCTGTACATCATCAACGACCTGAACAATGTCAGGCAAAGTTCTCCGGAAATGAATGCCACCGGGCAGTACATTCATGCTTTCCGGCAAAAGATTGTTCCCGTTATGCTCACCATTTTTTCCACCGTACTGGGATTGATTCCCTTTTTATACGGCGGACAAAAAGAAGTATTCTGGTTCAGCCTGGCCATCGGAACCATCGGCGGATTGTTGTTTTCGATGGTGGCGCTGGTGGTGTTTTTGCCGTTGCTGGTGAAAGGAGTGGGAAGACGAAAGAAGTTGGCAATCTCAGTTGGCAGTAGGCAAAATCCTGCTGATAATATGTCCGGTGCTGACTGAATTAGAATGTCAGAAGATGGGAATAAATAGTTCTAAGGACTTATTGAAATTTATGGTGCTTGGAGCGCGAGATACGAAAGAAGCATGGACATTGTTTTTACGCAAACCTGACAGCGTCTTTAAGACCTGTCAGCGTTTGAAAAAAAGATAAGAACAATAAATTATAAAGATAATTCAGTAATATAAACAACCATGAACAGATTAAAAACAATTCTGAAATATTTTAGAGACAGAAGCAATTGGTGCACCTGGAGTGCAAAATTTTCACTATTGAAAATGAATCAGTTAATCATTTTGCTCCTATTCGCTGTCTTCCTCTCCTCTTGCAACAGCAAAACCGATCAGCAAAAGAATTTTGGCCGGATGAACCGCTTTGAAGACCAAAACATTGTTGTTACCGGCTTTGCCCGGAAAGGCACCTTTTACCGTGAGTTTGAGAGCAACGGAAAACTGAAAGCCGTTAACCGGGCTACGTTAATCTACGAGCTGGATGAAGAAATCCTGACCGTGGATGTAAAAAACGGAGCAAGGGTTGTAAAAGGGCAGGTTTTATCCGTACTCGACGAAACAAAACAACGCCACAACCACGAAAGGGCCTGCCGGACACTTGACAAAGCACGTCTTAACCTCGAAGATGTCCTCATCGGTATGGGTTATCAATTAGAAGATTCCACGTCGGTACCGGAGCACATCATGAAAATTGCACTGATCCGTTCGGGTTACACCGATGCTGTCAGTGAAAAGGAACTGGCAGCAATAAACCTGAAAAAAATAAAAGTAACCGCCCCGTTTTCGGGGGTCGTGGCCGGACTGGAAGCAAAGCCATACAACCGCACGGGGCAGTACAAGGAGTTTTGTACACTCATCGATGATTCCTCTTTTGAGGTGGAATTTCCGGTGCTGGAAAATGAGGCTGCACAGTTAAAAGTGGGAATGCCGCTGGTAGTCATTCCCTATGCTTTTGAAAACGATACAATAGCCGGCCGGTTATCGGCAGTGAATCCGACGGTAAATGAGGCGGGAATGGTTCTGGCAATTGCCACGGTTCCGAACAAAACCGGAAAATTAACCGATGGTATGAATGTAAAGGTAATCGTCAGGGATGCGGTTCCCAACCAGATCATTATTCCCAAAAGTGCGGTTACGCTTCGCCAGGAGCGAAAAGTAGTATTTGTTTGTAAAAACGACACCGCCCACTGGCGTTATGTAAATATCGGGGAAGAAAACGCGCAGTTCTGCACCATATCCGGCAACCAGATAAAACCGGGCGAAGAAGTGGTAGTGGACGGCAATTTTAATCTGAGCCATTTGGCGCCGGTAGTGAAAATGAGACAGTAGAGAGACGCGAGGCCGAAAAACAGAAAGAAAACATAAAAAATGAATTAACTATGAAGTACCACTTATATACCATTTGTTTATCTGCAATACTATCTGTTTTTGCTGTAGAATTTGTTTCCGCACAACCCGTTGAGTTTTCTCTGGATCAAACCATCGAAAAAGCACAAAAAGCTTCCCTCGATAATTTCCGTGCAAAATACATGTACCGCGCAAAAGAACTGGATTACCTGGATTTTATGATGGAACGCAGGCCACGTCTGGACTTTCAGTTGACCCCTTTTAATTATACACGCAGTATTGTTGAAGAATACAATTCTGAACGAATGAAATATGAACCGGTGGAAATCCAGCGGCTGACTTCACAATATAACCTGAACGTAACCCAGGCGGTTGCCCTCACGGGCGGCGATGTAACCGTATATTCGGGCCTGATGCGTAGCCAGCGTTTCGGGGGCAATTTCAATAACAACCTCGATTATATCTCCACACCGCTTAGTGTGGCTTACCGGCAAAACTTCTCCCGTATCAACGAATATAAATGGAATTCGAAGATTGAACCGATGAAATTCGAACAGGCAAAACTTGAATTTACAGAGCGGCAGGAAGAAATTGCTGTGAAAGCGGTGAGTTTGTTTTTCTCCCACCTCACCGCTCAGATGAATTTCGATATCGCCCTTTTGAACAGGAAAAATGCTTATTCCCTGTTGGATATGGGGAGAAAAAGAGAAAAGATCGGGTCTATTCCGGTGGATGAACTGCTGAACCTCGAACTGAAACAGATTAACGCCGAAATCAGCGTGGCACAAGCCCGGAATAAGCTTGAAGATGCACGCCTCGATTTCTGTGAATTTTTGGAACTTCCGGTAGATACCAGGATCCGGTGTATTGCCCCGGAAGAAGTAAGGTTAATGTTTATCGATCCGAACCAGGCGCAACAACTGGCAGTAAAAAACAATCCCGACAGCCACAACCTTACACAGAAGTTTCTGGAAGTACAAAAGCAGTTAAGCGCTGCCAAACGCAGAAAATACGACATCAGCATGGAGGCCGGGGTAGGGTGGAACCAAAACAGGGAAGTTTTTAGCGAAGCCTACCAGGACTTAATGGACCGGCAAAACTTCAGGGTTTCATTTAGCATTCCGATCCTGGACTGGCAGGAAAATAAACGCAGGGTGGAACGGGCTTCGCTGAATCAACAGCTTACCGAAAGGGAAAACAAAAAAATAAAAGAGCGCCTGGCAATTGAAGTGGCCAAAACAGTTAATGAATTTAACATTAAATACAGCCAACTGAACTCGGCCGCCAAAGCCGATACCATTTCACAACGTGCTTACGAAGCCACACAGCAGCTCTTTTCCCTCGGGAAAGCCAATGTAATTGCCATTAACGAAGCTTACAGGGCAATGTATTCTGCAAGAAACCAGTATTTTAACGCGCTGAATAATTACTGGCTCTATTATTACACGATCCGGAAATTGTGTTTGTTCGACTTCGAAAAAAATACCGGTTTAATGAAAAGTACAGTTCAGGAAACCGGAACTGAATTCTAAAACATACAAACTTAAAAGAATGGTAAAATTTCTCATACAACGTCCGATTGCCGTAACCGTAACACTCATTGCATTTCTGGTGATGAGCCTGGTAGCCGCACGGCTGATCCCGGTTTCGCTGATGCCCGAAATCGATATACCGGAAATTGTGGTGAAAATGAGCGCCCCGGGCCAACCGACGCGTGAAGTGGAGGAGCAGTTGGTGAGTAAAATCAGGCGGCAACTGTTGCAGGTTTCGCACCTCGGCGATATTGAAAGTTCATCGTCAAACGGGCAGGGAAGCATCCGGCTGATATTTAACTACGGCACAAATATCAATTATGCCTTCATCGAGGTAAATGAAAAAATAGATGCACTGATGCACACCCTGCCCGAAGATTTTATCCGTCCACGCGTTATAAAAACTTCTGCTACCGATATTCCTGTTTTCTATCTGAATGTCAGCCTGAAAGATTCACTGGAAGAAAACCGCTTTATGGAATTGAGCCAATTTTGCGAGCAGGTCATTAAAAAACGGGTGGAACAACTGCCGGAAGTGGCCATGGCCGATATCAGCGGACTGGAATATCCCGAAATTGTTTTGCAGGCCGATATGGAACGGTTAAACCAACTGGGTATCGACCGTTCCACATTTGTCAATGCCCTGGAAACAAATAATTATTCCGTAGGAAATATAAAAGTACGGAGTGGATTGTACGAATACAACGTACGCTATGCATCGTTGCTCACCAACCGGAACGACATCGAGAACCTTTATATTCAAACCGGCAACCGGGTTTTCCGGCTGAAAGATCTGGCTGAAATTACCATCCGGCCGCGGCAGGGTAAAGGAATGTACCTGGCCGGCAACACACGCTCGGTGGTTATGGCGGTCATAAAAAAATCGGATGCGCGCATGGCTTCCCTCAGGGAAAAAACAAACGAGCTGGTGGAACAGCTAAGACAGGACTATCCGCGGTTGAATTTCGGTATCGAACGTAACCAGACCGAATTGCTCGATTATTCACTCGGCAACCTGAAATTCGGTTTATTGGTGGGCGGCTCACTGGCTTTTTTTATCATGTTTCTGTTTATGCGGGATTTAAAATCGCCGCTGTTAATCGGTATTTCGGTGCCGGTAAGCCTTGCAATCAGCCTGCTGTTTTTCTATTTGCTGGGAATTTCAGTCAATATCATTTCACTTTCAGGATTAATTCTCGGGGTGGGAATGATGATCGACAATTCGATAATTGTTATCGATAACATTATTCAGCACCATACAATAAGACACAAGACTATTAGACATGAGACACAAAACGGCGATATTAGACACAGGACTGATAGACACAAGACACAAGATGATGAGACACAAGACGAGACAAATGGAACCATTGAAACAATAGGAACGAGCAAAATCGAACAACATCAAATAACCTCAAACAACTTCAAACTCCTGGATTTTGCATGTGTAAAAGGAACCAACGAAGTAATCCGGCCGCTAATCAGCTCGGTGCTTACTACGTGCGCGGTTTTTGTGCCGCTTATTTTTTTGAGTGGTATTTCCGGCGCTTTATTTTACGACCAGGCTATGGCCGTGGCAATTGGATTAAGCGTTTCGCTGCTGGTTTCTTTCACGCTCATTCCGGTTTATTTCCGCCTGTTTTACAGGAAAAGCAGAAAGCTTCAGGAAAAAAACAGATCGAAGAAAAACCTTTTCCAAAAAATCGCATTGTACAACCACATTGAAGACTCCTATTCGCGGGGATTTGATTTTGTATTCCGGTACCATGCCGCGTTTTTTACCTTCGCGTTACTGTTGATTGTTGCCGGATACTTCATATTTAGCGGAATCAGAAAGGAAAAATTTCCGGTGTTTAAACAAACCGAAGCCATTATTACTATCGACTGGAACCGGAATATTACGGTTGCCGAAAACCAGAAGCGTTTGAGCGAATTTCTTTCACTAAACAAGGCGCTGTTGCAGCATTCGTCGGGTATGATTGGCGAACAGGATTTTTTACTGGATGCAGCCGGCGAACAGGACGCTTCGGAAACACAGTTGTATGTACAGGCAAAAAGCGAAAGCGATTTAAACCGGTTAATCGAACGGTTTACGCAGTATTGTCAGACCAATTATCCCGAGGGGATTGTAGAAATTGCGCCGCCTCCTACACTATTCGAAAGGGTATTTAACAGCCGCTCGGCGCCGCTGGAAGTCCGGCTGAAGAACAGGAGCGCTGCTGATTTGCCTAAACCGCAATTAGTTCAGGAAGTTGCCGCTAAGATTGAAGATAAGACCGGGATACGAATGAAAAACAAGCTGCGCCTCCAGGACTACTATACCATTGTGCCCGATTACGAGCGGCTTTTGCTGTATAAGGTACCGGTGAACGAGGTTATATCCGTACTGAAAAAAGCCCTGAACCAGTTTCAGGTTTTTATGCTGAAACAGGGGCAGTACCAGGTACCGGTATTTTTGTCGGGCCAGGAGGAACCGCTCGACCAGATTATTCGCTCGGCGCGGGTACGGACGGAAGAGAATGAGTTTATACCGTTATCGTCGCTGGTTACCATTCAGGCAGGAGCAGATTACAAAACAATTCAGGGAGGTAAATCCGCTATATACATTCCATTAAATTATGAAGTTTCGGCAAAAGAGTCCGGCGCTGTTATTTCAGCTTACGATGAAGTTTTGGAATCGTACCCTGAATTGGAGTATCCGCCCGGGCACGGGCATCTTTCACAGCTCTGTAAAACTCCCCATCTTGCC
>CAZLGT010000083.1:0-18244 GCA_964559175.1 uncultured Mariniphaga sp.
TGTTTATTACCATTGCCTGTGGCGCCATTTCGGGGTTTCATGCCACGCAGTCGCCGCTGATGGCGCGCTGTATGAAAAACGAAAAACTGGGCCGCCGGGTATTTTACGGAGCCATGATTACCGAAGCCGTTGTGGCCATGATTTGGGCTACCATCAGCATGAGTTTTTTTGGCGGAATTCGCGAATTGAATGAAATTATGGTGGAACACCAGGGAAATGCAGCATGGGTGGTGAACGAATCGGCCAATGTACTGCTTGGGAAGTTCGGGGCGTTTCTGGCTATTCTTGGTGTTGTGGCGGCGCCCATCACTTCGGGCGACACCGCTTTCCGCAGCGCCCGGCTTATTGTGGCCGACTTTCTCAACCTGAAACAGGGACCTATGAAAAACCGGTTGTACATCAGCATTCCGTTGTTTGCCATCGGTTTCTTTCTCACACAAATCAACTTCGATGTTATCTGGCGTTACTTTGCCTGGTCGAACCAAACCCTGGCGACGGTTGTACTTTGGACCATCACGGTTTACCTGGTCAAATACAAAAAAAACTTCTGGATTACCTTTCTTCCGGCGCTGTTCATGACGGCAGTCGTTTCCACCTACCTGTTTCTCGCACCCGAAGGATTTCATCTTTCGAAAACAATTTCTTATTCGGTGGGAATTGGAATTACAACTCTTTCGCTTATCCTATTTATCATTTACTTCAGAAAGGAAAATAAAACCAGTTTATAACACTTAAAAACAAGGCTATGTTTTCAGTAAAAAATTTCCTGGCATTTATTTTAACCATTATTTTTTCAACCACGTTTCAAGTGGATGCCAAAAGTCAAAATAAAGAATACGACATTGTTATTTACGGCGGCACCTCAGCCGGAATTGCTGCAGCCATTCAAAGTTCGCGAATGGGAAAATCGGTTATCATGATTGAACCGTCATCGCGCATTGGCGGATTAACCACGGGCGGACTGGGCCAGACCGATATTGGCAACAAGCAGGTTGTAGGCGGTATTTCCCGCGAATTCTACGAGGGAATTAAAAAATATTACGATAAACCTGCCAACTGGAAATGGCAGACAAAACAGGAATACCGCGATGGAGGCCAAACCCGGACTGCCGAAGGAGAAGATGCCATGTGGACTTTTGAGCCCTCGGCAGCGTTGAAAGTTTTTGAAACCATGATGGCTCCGGAAAACATCACCGTGGTTTACAACCAGCGGCTGAACCGGGAAAACGGCGTAAAAAAGCAGGGGCTAAAAATGATGGAAATAGAAATGGAAACCGGCGAAACATACCGCGGGAAAATGTTTATCGATGCCACTTACGAAGGCGACTTGATGGCAACTGCCAGCGTGAGTTATTCCGTTGGTCGTGAATCGAACAAAGAATTCGGCGAAACACTGAACGGTGTTCAGGCCAACAGGATAGGTATGACACTTAGAAGAACGGTATCGCTAAATGCACATAACCACAATTTCATAGATGGCGTTGATCCTTATATTGTAAAAGGAGACCCATCGAGCGGATTATTGCCATTTATTGTTGAAGGTGGCCGACCGGGAATTGACGGAAGCGGAGACAAAGGAGTACAGGCTTATTGTTTCAGAATGACACTGACCGACCATCCCGAAAACCGCATTCCGTTTAAAAAGCCCGACGGTTACAATGAACTGGAATATGAACTGCTGTTCCGCAATTACGAAGCCGCCGAAGGCCCCATCGAAAAAATGTATTCGTATGGCGATCCATTAGTTCCCTGGATAAACTCGGCGATGCCCAACCGCAAAACCGACACCAATAACCAGAAAGGATTTTCCACCGACTTCATAGGGCAGAATTACGACTACCCGGAAGCCGGTTATGAAGAGCGTGAAAAAATAATTGAATGGCACCGCAGCTACCAGCAGGGATTGATGTGGACTTTGGCTTACCACCCACGCATTCCCAAAAAAGTAAGGGACGTGGTTTCGCAATGGGGAACCTGCAAAGATGAATACGAACGCGAAGACGGTTGGCAGCAGCAATTGTACATCCGTGAAGCCCGGCGCATGAAAAGCGATTATGTGATGACTCAACGCAACTGCGAAGGATTTGAGGTGGCAGAAGACCCGGTGGGCATGGCAGCTTACGGAATGGATTCGCATCACGTGCAGCGCTATGTGGATGCCAACGGTTATGTTCAGAATGAAGGAAATGTGGAAGCGCACGGTTTTCCGCCCTACCCCATCAGCTACCGTTCCATCATTCCCAAAAAAGAGGAATGCAGCAACCTGCTGGTACCAATATGTGTAAGCGCAACCCACATTGCCTTCGGCTCTATCCGCATGGAACCGGTGTTTATGGTATTGGGGCAATCGGTAGCCGTGGCAGCCTGCATGGCCATCGACGAAAACATTGTCGTTCAGGATGTGGAATACGAAAAGCTGAAAAACCTGTTGCTTGAAAATGGGCAGGTACTGACATTGGAAGATCCAATAGATAGGTAACAACAAATTCAAGCAAAAAAACAACCCCCGCAGTTGAACAAAAAACTGGAATAGACTTGTTTTTTGGGCAATAATTTCTATTTTAGTCACTTTAATCAACTTTCAGAAAAAAAGACCAAAGCCTATGTTGAAATTCGAACTGAAATTTTCACTTTAATTTCCTTCCCTCAGCAGACTCCGTTTATATAGAATTGAAAAACCAAAATGAATATTAACATAAAATTGAGGTTAAAATGCGATATAAACGTATGAAATTAATTGTTGTATTGTCAGTATTTGGGCTGACAGGATTACAGGCACAAACCATGTATGTGAAAGAAATGAGCAGAACACAAACCGCATATTCCTTAAACAACATACAAAAAATGACATTTTCTTCGGAGAATGTTACCGTTCAGAAAACAGACAATACCACAGGTGTATTTGCACTGAATGAATTAAGGTATTTGAGTTTTAAAAACATTACAACTACCAAAGAAGACCAGCCCCTGCGGGAAAGTAAAACCAACCTGATTAGTTATCCGAATCCTGTAACCGATATATTAAACATTGATTTAACCGACACAAATTACGAGGGGGGAAGTATAAGTATTTTAACAACAGAAGGTAAGGTTGTAAAAACGCTTAAAAAGTTGAGAACAGGCCTTGTAACACTTAACCTTAGTCGTCTGCCTCAGGGCATTTACATTTGTCGCTACAGCAACAAAACAGAAGTAAAAACAATAAAATTCGCAAAACAGTAGAAGGAGGACTCAATAATGAAAAAAAGTATATTTATTTCAATCGTTTTCACTGTGCTTGCGCTTACAATTCAGGCACAGAACGAAATCATGTACATAATGAAAAATGGTAATGTGGTAGATCAATACAACATTAGCACTGAAATTGACAGTATTATTTTTTACGAACCGGAACAATCAGGTGGTTCATTTACTGACACGCGTGATGGCTATGATTACCGAACGATAAAAATTGGCAACCAGGAATGGATGGCAGAAGATTTAAAATATCTGCCAAGTGTAACCGGACCTGGAGCGATATCAAAAACTACCCCATTTTATTATGTGTACGATTATGAAGGAACAGATGTAAATACAGCCAAGGCTACTTCAAACTACAATACCTACGGTGTGCTTTATAATTGGCTCGCAGCCCAAAATGCATGTCCCTCGGGCTGGCATTTACCAACCGATGCCGACTGGCAGGAACTAACCAATTACCTCGGAGGTCCGAACAATTGTGCTGGAAAACTAAAAACCAGTGGCACGGCAGAAAGCGGAACCGGGTTATGGGCCAGCCCGAATACCGAAGCAACTAACGAAAGTGGTTTTTCAGCTCTTCCGGGTGGTCATGTTTATATTTATCAAAACGATGGCTCTTTTATTCATCTTGGCAAATACGGTTATTGGTGGACTGCTACCGAAACCGATTCAAACGATGTATGGTACAGGCGAATGGACTACAATAACAAAAAAGTGCTCAACAACCTGAGCCCAAAAGAATAGGGATATTCTGTCCGCTGCATAAAAGATTAACTAATTTCATTTGGCTTCATCTGC
Source organism: uncultured Mariniphaga sp. (assembly GCA_964559175.1). GTDB lineage: Bacteria > Bacteroidota > Bacteroidia > Bacteroidales > Prolixibacteraceae > Mariniphaga. The sequence continues at coordinate 4,039 of CAZLGT010000083.1, forward strand.
ATACAACCTTTGTTATGATTTCGGGTAGGCAGAGAGGCCTTTACGAAATTTATCCAGCGGGCATTGCAACCTCGATGCAGCAATATTAATTCAGTTCAGCATTCGATTCGGCAACAGCAATTTTTGAATCGGCTGTTCCGTAATATAGAAACCACTTGTTATTAAAAAAAGCCAGACCTTCCACAAAAACTACGTTATTCACCTGCCCGGTAATCTCAAAAGGCTGATCGGGTGTTATAAACCATTCGTCGGTGCGATGCAGCACTTTGGAAGGATCTTCTTTATCCATAATAATCTGGCCGGCAGCATAAGTTCCGTCAGCCAGTCGCTTATCGCCAAATTCAGGACTGTTTTTACTATTGTAGATAAGTAGAATTCCCTGATTGGTAATAACAGCGGGCGGCCCTGGTTCAACCAATTCGCTGTCGAACTTCCCCCGGCGGGTTGAAAACACAATTTCGAAAGCAACTGAATAATTGCGCATGGTATCGAGCTGCATCTTTTGGGGATCGGTTTCCAGGATTGGCTGCCAGTCAATTAAATCGTCAGAAGTGGCCATGTAAATATTCGACTCGCCCCAATACATCCAATATTTCTCGTTGATTTTTTCCGCAATCATCCGTCCGTTTTCTTCTCTGCACACAATCGCACCCGCCTTTGACCACATGTCAACAAAGTCTCCGCCTTCGGCATTTTGAAACACCGAGCCATGCTTTTCCCAACTTCTCAAATCGGTTGAAGTAGCCACAAATAAACGTGCTTTATCGCCATCATAAGCAGTGTAAGTCATATAATATACTCCATTTTCATCTTCCACCAAACGCGGATCTTCAACGCCACCTTCCCATTCATATATTTTATATTCATCATTGTCGGGAAACAAAACCGGAGTTGCCTTTTTATGAAAATTGTATCCGTCCAGACTGTATGCCAATCCAATGCGCGATGTTCCGTTATATATACCAATGGTATCTTCGGCCCTGTAAAGTAAAAACAGGGTATCGCCTTTAACTGCAGTGGCCGGGTTAAACACATCCTTTTCTTCCCAGCGCACTACCGCTTCACGTACCGGGCAGAAAAACACCATTGTATCGGAGGGCAGCAGACATGGATTTACATTCAGATCCTTTGTGAAAGGAATTAAGAATTTAGCTTCTTCTTTTGACTCTTTGGGCTGGCATGCTGTAAAAAGAGAAGCCATTGCCAAAAGAATCAGTACAAATTTAATTTTCATGATTTATGTTTTTTTTATTCAACCAAACTTCAATATCCCAGATTTTGGGTTATGCTGCCACCGGATTTATCTATATCGCGTTGTGGAATGGGATAAAGATAATGAATCTCCCTAAATCCACGTGAGCCAAGTACTTCAAGTGCTTTATTCCACCGTTTCAAATCATTAAACCGATGAGATTCGAAACCCAGTTCAACTCTTCTTTCGTGAATCAGCCAGTCTTCAACCACCGATTGGTTAGTCTCATTCACATCACGATCCGGCAATGCTTCCTGTGGTGGAACAGTACCGTCTATGGCCACGGAATTTCGGGCTCTTTGACGAATGGAATTGATTATCTCAACAGCCTGCCCCGGATTTCCGGTATTCAGATATGCTTCTGCCTTCCAAAGCAAAACATCGGCCCACCGGATAAAAATTTTATTTCCAGGTGCATCGTCATTCCCTTTGTGATCGCCGTTCAGTGTACCCAAAATTTTATTCACATTTTGGTTTTCGACATCAACCGTATATTTAAGCCGGGGATCATTTTCCTCAAAAGCCTCAATAAAATTGGCTTCGGGAGCCACAAATCCCCATCCAAGCAAAGCACATAAACCATTTCCTCTACGGGGAGTTTGATCCGATTGATGATCGAAAGCAAAAATGACTTCATTTTCATCAAACTCTTTACTTACATCAAAACTATCGAAATAGTTAGAGTTCAACTGATAAAAACCAAGTCCTTCAAGTTCGGATACCAGAGAAATGACCTCCTGCCAGTTCTCATTAAACAAAGCGGTTTTTGCCTGGAGTGCAATAACGGCTCCCCTTGATACCCTCCATTTTTCTTCATCATTTGAATATTTGCTATTTGGAAGCAATCCTTTTGCATTTGCCAAATCGGAACTTATTTGCGCCCAAATTTCAGCCTGATCAACCCTGACTGCTACTTCATAAGCTTCTTCAAAGGAAGCCAGTGGCTTTACCAAAAGCGGAACATCGCCAAAGTTGGTAACCAGATCGAAATAATAAAAAGCACGCAAAAAATAAGATTCACCCAAAAGCCTGTTTTTTAATGTTTGATCCAGATTAAGCTTGTCCATCATAACGTCATCCGTCAAATAACCAATGGCAGTATTTGCTCTTGAAATGCCTTCATAATCATAACTCCAGATGCCGTTAAAAGCTCCGTTTGAAGCGACAAAACTGAAATTATTCAGCTGGTCCATCCAGGCCTGATCGCCGTCGGGATTCCATTTTTTCTGCATATCGTCCGACGCAATATCATGAAGAATAAAGTCATTTCTGGTTACCGTTCCATCGTCCCAGCCCCATTCACCAATAATATTTAAAGTACTGGAAAGTAACTGATACGAGGAGTTTACAGAATATCTTACACTGGAAACAGTTGGATCCAGATTTACTTGTTCCGGAGTTAACAGGCCGATGGGGTCTTCAGTCAAATATTTTTCACAACCTGAAAATAACACGATAACAAGAACAAGTACTATGTTTCTATTGAATTTCATATTCGTTTTCATTTTTATATAGTATTAAAAAGTAAGGTTCACGCCTGCAATAAATGAACGTGATTGAGGATAAGTACCCATGTCGATCAGATCGGTTGATTCGGGATCGAGGCCCGTATAGTTCGTAAATGTAAAAACATTCTGGGCCGAGATATAAAGTCTCACATTCTGTAATCCAAGGTTTTGGAATTTCTGAAAGGAATAACCCAGTTCAAGATTTTTTAATCTGAAAAAGGAAGCATCCTCTACAAAAATGCTGGAAACCTTACTGCTTCCATTATCGGTAAAACTAACCCGTGGTATGCTGTTGGTTGAACCATCACCATCCCAGGCGTTTAAAACACGGGTGGTATAATTGAAAGGCCGGGTATCATAGTCAACAATCTTTTTGGAATCATTGTAACGATCCACCTGCCCCACACCCTGAAAGAAAATAGCCAGATCGAATCCTTTGAATGATCCTGAAAGATTCAGGCCGTAAAGAAGTCCGGGATTGGGATCGCCGATAAAGTCACGGTCATTGTCATCAATCTTTCCATCATCGTTTAAATCTTCAAACCGAATATCACCGGGCAAAACAGTTGGATTGGAGGTACCATACAGATGAGAGGAAATCTCAGCATCATTCTGGTAAATTCCCTCAAAAACATATCCATAATACGAATTCAGGGGTTGTCCTACAGCAGTGCGTGTTACCTGTCCAATGATATTGGGAAGATTCGGGTGCATTTTTTCAACCCTGTTTTTAACCGTTGCAATGTTGGCGTTAACATTGTATTTGAAATTCTTTTCACTATTTCTGAAAGACACACTCAATTCCAGGCCTTCATTGCTAACCTCGCCGGCATTTACTATCGTTGGCTGAACATCTCCCACAATACTGGGTAAACTTATGGGAAGCAGAATGTCGGTTGTATTTTTTTGGAAATAATCGACAATAAAATACAATTTATTATTAAAGAGCCCGACATCAAGACCGTAATTCTGCTGGGTTGTGGTCTCCCATTTTAAATCTGAATTTCCGTAACGAGAAATCAAATACTTATCCCCATCTTTTCTTATTAGTGTAAGATAGGCATAGTTATCAATCTCCTGGTTACCAAGCTGTCCTACACTGGCACGAATCTTTAAGTCAGACAACCATTCAAAAGAATCCATAAATGTTTCTTCTGATATTTTCCAGCCAACCGAAACTGACGGGAAATACCCCCACTGATTGTTTTCTGCAAAACGGGAAGATGCATCGGCACGGATATTTGCAGTCATCATGTATTTCGAGTCATATACATAAGTAGCGGATGCAAAATAGGACATCAGCGACCACTCAGACCCCGATCCTCCATTCCAAAGATCCAGCTCTGTACTTCCAAAATCGACGTAACGGAACTTTTCGGAATCAAAATCATACCTTCTTCTCGAAGAGCTGATTCCCGACTCGTAACTGGTAATAAACTCGCTGCCCACCAAAGCATTGACAGAATGCAAATCTGTTGTTTTTTGATAGTTAAGTGTATTATTCCAGGTAAAAGTTAAAGCTTCTCCACGCTCTTCATTCAGTCCGTTTGGCCGGTTTTGCCGCCCAAGTCCTTTATCTGTCTGGCTTCCACCCCCATCATCGTCACCAAAATTTGTATAAAAGGCTTTATTATGTCTGTAATTCAGGTCAATCCCTACATTGGTTCTGAATATCAAAGCATTATTTTCCAACAGCCCTAATTCTCCGTAAAAATTCCCAAAGGTTTTAAAGTTCGATCTTACATCATCGGTAAAATGAGCCAAAGCGACAGGGTTTTGTGTCCATTCATATTTGTTGCTTTCCCATTGCGGTTCACCATCGTTATTATAACTGTAAAAAGGCAAATCGGTAAAAGGATCCCGGTCGGTGTAAGTAGGATCATCCTTATCCTTTAAAACCGGAATTACCGGTGGACGCAATAAGGCATGCCGAATAATACCGGGTGCATCACCCTTTGATGAAAGTTTGTCCTGAGTAGAATATGAAAGTTGCAGGTTTGTACCAACCTTAATCCGGTTACTTAGATTTGAATTGATATTTGTCCTGAAATTATATCGCTTGTACTTGTCGTTATCATAAACCACAATACCATCCTGATCGAAATACCCGGCAGAAATAAGGTATTGAATTTTTTCACTACCTCCGCTGGCAGTCAACTGAATATTTTGTGAATAGCCAGGCTCAAAAACTTCATTCAGCCAGTCGGTCTCTGCAAAATCGCTCCTGCTCCGTTCCCCTGTATATGGGTTGGTTCCGGAATACCCTGCATTATTCCATGCCTTTTCAACCACATCCATATACTGTTTAGAGTTTAGCATATCCGGAAGGTTTGTGGCATATTGAACACCGCGGAAATAATTAACATCAAATTTCGACTCACCTTTACTGCCACTTTTAGAGGTAATAATAATAACTCCTGCCGAAGCTCTGGACCCGTAAACGGCAGCTGCCGAAGCATCCTTAAGCACTGTCATTGATGCTATGTCGGAAGGATTCAGGAATGTTAATTCGCGGGTTGGCACACCATCTACCACATACAAAGGATTGTTGTTCCCAATGGTTCCCTCTCCCCGGATTCGGATATTTATTTCATCGCCGGGAGCTCCTGTACTTTGGGTAACCTGAACACCTGCAACCTGCCCCTGTAAAGCCTGAGCGACTTCGGCAACCCTGCGTTTATTCATATCATCTACATTAACGGGAGAAACAGCACCGGTAAGTGTAGATTTTTTCTGAACCGAATATCCAACAATAATTACCTCATCCAGTCCAACAACGTCTTGCTGCATCACCACATCAAAATTTGTATTTTCACCAATAGTAACGTCTTGTGTTCGCATTCCTATAAACGAAAACTGAAGCACCCCGGCATCGTCCGGAAGGGGTAATGAGAAGTTCCCGTCAGCGTTGGTAACTGTTCCCTGCGTGGTACCCTTTACAACAACAGTTACACCAGGCAAAGTTTGTCCCGTTTCATCAGTCACCTTCCCTGAAATGGTGCGTTGCTGATCACCTTTGGCATGAGGATGAAGGTCGGTGTAACCCGGACTGAAAGTAAACTGGAATTCCGATTGATTTTCAATCGAATTCAATACTTCGGTTACCTTAGTATTCCGCATTTCCGGCGAAAGTTTCGTAGTTTGGCTGTTCACACTTGCAGATAACTGCATCAGCCCGACAAAAAAGAACAAAAATGTCAGTTCAATAAGTCTTAACCCTTTGCTCCCAATTGAGAGAATTTCACTCCCAGGAATTCGGATTTTCTTCATGATTTTACAATGATTAGTTTAACAATCTATTTATTTCATCAACATATTCGGCTTTACTGCTGTTTTGCTTTCCATTAAATGCTCTATCAGAATTCGTTATAATTTAAAAGTGAAATCCATTGTAATAATTATCCCATTTTCGCAGAATGGAATAAATTGCAATGTAAATTTCGAGATTTGGGGGAAGGTGTTTGTTACATAATTCTGAATAATATTTACATTATTCACACATATTCAGGTATCACTTCAACATTTTAACGGATCTACCCCATAAAAATGAACATAATTTTTTCATTCTCACTGCTCACAATTCAAAATTGCTCTTTTCCGAAAGTACTGTCGGCTTTGGGCCCCGACCGACCGTTCATATTAAACGACCAGGAAGCAGTGATTTCGATAATGGGACCCGAGCGGTCAAACTCGGTATCCTGGTAAAAAATCTGAGTACCCGAGGCATTGTAGGCACGGGTATAAAGTCCCTGCACATTGGATGAAAGCACATCAATGACTTTAACTCCAAAGTCCCATCCCTTAAGTTTTGAAGGGGTGTAGTTCAGTGCTGCATTTGTTACATAAAACATTTCATCCCGTCCCTGTGTAGTAACCGTAGCCGAGCGCAAATCGACGTCGGCAGTAAACTTAAGCGTACGGGATAAAAACAGGTTCATATTTCCTTTCAGGCTCCAGTTGGTGCTGCGGTTGTTTTCCTGAAATCCGAAAATATCGCCCTGCACATTGAAATCGTAAAGCGAACCACCCACAAAAAATTTGGCAAACGAGCCGGCAGACAGGTTGGCGTTAAGTTCAGCGCCCAAAGCCTGTACATTGCCTGCATTGGTAAAACTGCGAATCAGAACATTCTCCTGCTCATAAACGGTATTCACCCGAAAAATGGCATTGTCGGTTCCCCGGTAAAAGCCGGTCAGGGTAAACTGCTGCTCTCCCACCCTTTTCCGAAGCGAAAGTTCTGCATTGGTCAGGTACTCCGGTTTCAGTTCCGGGTCGCCAACCACATACACCTCGTGGTGCCGGCGGTACAGAAACGGCGCCATGCTTTTGGTCGGAGGACGGTTTATTCGTCGGCTTGCGGCGAAAATGAGCGCATTTCTTTCGTTGAATCCATATTGTATATGTAGTGTGGGAAACCAGTCGAGCTGTTTCACTTCGTAAACCGGCTGTGTGGGCCGCTGGAAAATATTCAGGTAGTCGGGGTTTTCAAGCTCCAGAGTCTGGTCCGTATATTCCAAACGCAAACCAGCCACAAAATTCAGCTTTCCAAAATTTCCGGAATAATCGGCATAACCGGCATAAATGCCGCGCGAAAGGTCAATCTGATTGATAAACTCCCGGTGAATTCCCCAAATATTTGTTTCCACATTCAAAGTGTCGAATTCAAACCCGCCGGTTTGTTTCAGGTATTGCGGCTGAAATCCGACTCCCAGCGAATGTCCGTTGTCCAGCTCCTTTTCATAATCGATGGTGAACCGGACGCCATCGAGAGGCGTGTCGTCCGACTGGTAAAAATGGCTGATTAACTCATTCTGCCGGTCGTTGGCAAAATCAAAATCATAATCGGGATTATCAAGGGTCCAGCTCAGTCCGGAGTGTTCATAAAGCAGAGACAATTGCAACTGACTGTTGTTATCGAAATTTTTCGAGTAATCAAGGTTTGTGGTGTGAAAAACACCGGTCCGGTCATCGTTGTTCGGATTGTAAACCCAGCGGTTTTGGGGATCAACACCGTCAACCGGATTTTTGTTAACATCACCAAAAAAGTTATTGTAAATGTAATGCGCTGTCCGACCCTGGTTCCGGTGCCCGAAATAGTAAAAAGCAGACAGCATGCTGGTTGAATTAAGCCGGTAATCAAATCCAATGTTGGCCGAATAATTCTGCTGCCACTCCAAACGTTCGCCGTCGGCTACCATGTGGTAATACGAGCCATCGGGTTGCAACAACCGGGCATCGCCGCTGCGGTAACTTTTCAAATTTCGTTTCACATGGTTCAATCCGCCAAACATAGTCAAATCGTTATTCTGGAAAATCAGGCTGATGCCACCTCCCCAACGGTAGTAATTCAAGTCCTGGCCGCTGTATTTGTGGGTTTTACCGGCCCAGGGAGCGCCTCCGAGCAGTCCGTCGGCCACAACCGACAATCCTTCCACACCCGACCTTTTGGTAGTAATGTTTATGATTCCGCCCGAACCCTGTGCTTCATAACGTGCAGTTGGAACCGTAATCACATCGATGCTTTCGATGGAGTTTGCCGGAATTTGTCCCAGCAAAACCGACGGGTCCATTTGGGTGGGTTTTCCGTTCAGGTAAACCAGAAAATCAGATGTTCCCCGCAACGAAACGGTTCCGTCGGGGTCAACCGATAACGCCGGCAAGCGGTTGAGCACATCCACCGCAGTTCCGCCGCGGGTGGTTTCAAAGTCGCCGGGACGGTAAGTCTGCCGGTCGATTTGCCGCGATGTGGTGCTTGCAAACCCCTGAACTTCAACTCCCTGAAGTTCAATTATCGCCGGTTTCAGTCTGATTTCCCCCAAATTTACCTGCGCCGTTTCCGCAGAAAGGGTGATGCCGGTTATTGTATCGGGGGTGTAACCAATAAAGGAAACGATCACCTGAATGGGTTCAAAACCGAGGTCCTCAATTTTGAAATTCCCATCCTCATCCGAAATGGCGCCGTCCAGCAGCGAATTAAAACCAATGTCGAAAACAGAAACCGTTGCAAAAGGCACTGCATCGCCGGTTTCTTCATCCGAAACCGACCCGGCTATTTCTGCTCTTTGAGCTGTAACAGAAACAGTTAGAAACAAAACAAAAACTATAAATGAAACGATAGAAAATATTTTCTTTTTTCTCATGTTGATATTCGTTTTTTTAAACAAACACCTTGACAAGTTGATTGTTCATTGAAGGCTTCCACACAGAATTTAAGCACGTACAGCGCTGTTTTTGTAACAGATTTTGTTCACTTCATGCTTTGTGCTTTACTGTTTTTGTGCAGGCCAATTAAAATGGCCACGCTAACAAACAACATGGCAAGGGTTAGTGATACAAGGGAAAATGTTACAATTGCCTCGGCAACCGGATGCCCTTCCTGCCCCTCTGCTGCAACAGTCAGCATTTTTCCTGCATTAAAAATGGCAGCAATTAAAATTCCGAACCAGTTGGCAAAGGTGCCGTAAATAACCAGCCAGAAAGTAATTTTCAACCATTTATCCGATAATTTCACCCTGTTCCAAATGAGCCCGAAAATAATGAGCAGCATCCCGTTCATCACCCCTTCAATATGACTTGAAAGCCCCATTCGCGGATTGGCAAGTACCGGCACCATCAATCCCACAATCAATCCCAAAAGAAACAACAGTACGCCAAAAAAAATCAGCTGGTCTGCCTGCCTTTTTACTGTAGAAGAAGATTCCATATTTTAATTTTTTATTTGATTATCCAACGTACTGATATCCCAGCCCGTTTACCGTTTTTTTTATCTGCTCCAAATCGAAGTTTGAACCGGTAATTTTTACGGTTTCGCTGCGGTTGTCGGCAATTACTTCTGTAATGCCCTTCAATGCTTCCAGATTGCGTTTTACATTGGCTTCGCAGTGCGAGCAGGTCATTCCTGTAACTTTAACTGTAATACCTTCTGATTTATTCATTTTCTTTCTTTTTTTATGAATGGAATAAAAATAACCACCGGCCATGGAAACGACTAAAACGATTGCCGAAACCCACTGCAACCAAACCGGCAGCATTTGATGCTCGTGGCCGTCGCCGTGCAGATGGGGTATTTTGCTCAAAATCCAGTCTGCCGGAATAAATTCATTAATAAGCACTCCAAAAAGCAGCGCCCCGCCAATAATAGTTGCCATGTAAGCCATCAGCGACTTTCGTCCCATGGTTTTGCCCAAAACGGCCATAGTTGCTACGTTGGTTGCAGGCCCGGCCATAAGGAAAACCAGCGCGGCGCCTGGCGAAATACCTTTCATAAGCAAAACCGCCGCAATGGGAATGGAACCGGTGGCGCACATATAAAGCGGTACGGAAGCAGCCAGTACAACCAGCAATTCCAGAAACCCAAGGCCGCTGAACGAACTGAAAAAATCTTCGGGCAACGCCACTGAAATGAGCGCAGCCAGCAAAAACCCGATAACCAGCCATTTGGCGATGTCCTGCAGCAATTCAATAAAAGCGTAATCGGCGGCCCTGACCAGAGCATGACGTTTGTCTTCTATTTTTGGCTCGTGGCAACCACAGGAATCATCGTTGCAGTTCTTCTTGTGGTTGTTGATGGCCCCAGTATCGATTTTCAGGTTTGAAAACGGCGATTGAGCCAGAGGTTTTGCCGGTTTGTCTTTTACAAAGATATTGGTAAAAACACCTCCGGCCACTCCGGTAACAAGGGCCACAAACGGACGCAGCAATGCAAACGGCCAGCCCAGCATGGAGTAAGTGGCCAAAATGGAATCCACACCGGTTTGCGGCGTTGAAATCAGAAATGAGTTGGTGGAACCCCTGGAGGCGCCGTTCTGGTAAAATGAAATGCCGGTGGGAATAACCCCGCACGAACAAAGCGGTAATGGAATGCCAATGAGCGACGCATTTACCGACGAGCGAAAACTGGATTTCCCCAGAAACCTGTGGATGTGTTTTTGCGGGAAATAGACTTTTAACAATCCGGCAAAAATAAGCCCCAGCATCAGCCAGGGCGCCATTTCCAGCACCAGGTACCACAGTTCGTCAAAATATCGTTCAATGTAAAACAGCATAAACATTTTGTTTTCTCACACAAAATAACAATTCAAATCCGGCGATGTTTGGGCTGGTGGCTGTCATTTTTATTGAACGGTTCATCGGAGCGGGTCCCCCTTTAATTACTATTGTATGCCATGAAAGTAAATTGTTGCCAATTAAAGGGGGATTCAGGGGGATTCAGGATTTTTGAGAATAAAAAATTTGGTTCTCAATCCCTTTCCTCTCCTGTTTGCCAACAACATAAACAAAAAAATATGTATGCTGCTGTTGCTTTTTAATTTAACATTCCCTATTTTTAAAACCTGAAACTAAAACGGAACCAATGACCAAACAACCACATAGAACACTCAGCGCTTCAACTCACCGCAAACAACCGGCAGTAAAAGTTGAATACGAATCCGGCCAAAAGATACCCGGAAACGAAAGTTCAAAAACCACTGAAATTTATACACTCCCGTTTCGCAAAAAATCCTATAAAAATTCAGGTAGCCTTTTGATGATGGTTATTTCAAAAACGGATAAACGATGGATCTGTTTTACTCCAATACAGGAAAATATAATCTCATACATGATAAATGAAAATTGAAATGTATTTATATATGGACCTTACAATAACGGTTTGGACATGCTAAGAAAACGCACTGCATAAAATGAAAAAATATGAATTATTCAAAAACTATCGCATGTGGACATTGCAACAATATTTCAAAGATGGAAATTATTGGTTCTGTGGGTGATATTGATGATGAAATTGACCCTGAATTTGGAATGATGGGACAATATGGTACATATTATAATGTATTAAGGTGCCCTGCATGCAATAAGCCAAACATAGTTTGTTATGGTTGGCATGATGGAATGGAATCTGAAGATGAAGTAAGTTACGAGTTTTTATATCCGCTAGATAAAAGTATACCACTTGGATTACCATCAAATATTTTAAGCACATATAAAGCTGCTGAAAAAGTAAAAACCATTGATGTTAATGCCTATGCAATATTAATGCGTAGATTATTAGAACTTGTTTGTATTGATAGAAATGCAACAGGGAAAACACTTGCATTAATGCTAAAAGATTTAGCAGATAAAAATGAAATTCCTAATAAACTTGTTCAAGTTGCAAATGGGCTTAAGAATTTTGGAAATATAGGCGCTCATGCAGGAATTGGAGAATTAAGTGAAAAGGAAATACCTATTGTAAAAGCTCTTACAAAAGCAATTCTTGAATACATTTATAGTGCACCCTATTTAGCAACTATTGCCGAAAATAAATTAAATAGTATAAAGTCAAAAAAATAAAAAAATGAAAGTACCCAATTGGTTTAAAATATCATGGTGGATTTTAATAGTTATTTAAAAGAAATAAAATAGCCATCCCACAAGTTTATCATGATTTATAAAAAATTCAATAAGTTTATTTATAATTATTTCTTCAAAAAAGAAAACCGAGGAGAAACAATAGTAATGGCTGTTGATGAATCTGTTATGGATGAATTTTATAGAAAACACAATGTAACAGAAGAAGAATTTAGATTTAAAATTAATAAAGAATTTGGTTATTCCTGGTATTCGGTTTTATCAGAAACACAAAAGATTCCTCAACTTTTTGGGTTTATTGCAATACAAATTTATGTTGCTCATTTAATGTATGATGGCGATGGTTATACGGCAACGGCTTATAGACCAAGGTTAGCTACGTTTCTAAGTATCGAAGAGAAATATGAATTAAAAGTACTTTTTGAATCTTGCCAAGATAAAGCCTGGAAGATGCTCAGAAAGTGGGCGAAGAGAAATGATTTTATATTGCATATCCCGAAACAGAAAGAATTAGTTTGGAATAGAAGATATGTAACATATCCTTTATCTCAGGCATTACTTAATCAGGAAGACTTAAATAAAGCACCACTACTTTTTGAAAAGGTCAGATTAAAACCAAACGAAATATTGTCGTTCAAAGATTTTAAATACTTGTTAGATAAAGCAGAAAGAAGAACTTATTTAAGTAACCATTATAAAAATGTTAAGGAAAGACTTATTAGAGATTTCCAAAATGACGATTTGTTAAAACACCAGTTGTTTGATTTTTATAATTATAAATGGGATGGTTATTATTTGGAAGAATTAGAAAATGGGAAAACGCAGCAAAACAAGAGGAAGGGAAATAATAATAATTACACAGTTCTAACTAAGGATTTTAAGACAATAAATGTTTACGATGATACCGACAACTCCCTTAAAAATGAAATTCTCGTTAATCAACAAGATTTATTTAGAAAATTAGAAAAGTACTACACCTTTCCCAATGATGAAATATCAATTTTCATTAAACATAAAGAATACGGTGATTACATTGGTACACGTTATCTTGAAACAAATAAAACTTTCATTTTAATCTGCAAAAAATTCTCAGAACCTTGCAGTGTTGTAAATAAATTGGATGCTGATTATGTAGATTTTTCCAATTCATATTATGGCATATATATAGTTCAGATTAGCGATAGTTCGTCAACCCATTACTATTGGAAGCACCTGTTTTCGCTTGGGTCGAAGATTTGTTCTCTGGAAGGAGGTCTTAAACTGTCACGAAAAGTTTGGATGAAAGGTGCAGGTCCTACAATAAGATTTGAAAAGAAAACTAAGGTATTCCTTAATGGAAGCAAGTTGAATATTGACAATAACCTACTTTATTCAATGCTTGAATATCCGGAAGGTACTTATGTGTTAGTTTTCGGGGAATTTTCTCCAGAAAGATTTGTTATAAAGGCACCAGAATTTGTTACAACTGAATTGATTGAAGCTGGCTGGAAAATAAATGAAAAAGAACCTTACTGGGAAATTACCAAAGAAATTTACCAAATCTCAGGTTTATCAACGAAGTTTCCTGTAAAACAAGAACGGGCAAGTGTCAGAACATGGGTGGTAGCCTTGAACTCAAAATCAAATACAAAAAAAAATTCATCTCTTGTTATCAATGCAATTAAACAGTCAAAATATGGAATCTCCAGAGCCAAAAACAACAATAAGAATTAGCAAGATTTCAAGGAATTTGGATATTAGTATATCTGAACTTGTAAATATCTTAAAAAATAAGGGTTGTGTTATTAGCAGTAATCCAAATACAAAGATTGATGCCAAAACTTTTGATTTGATGGGTAGCATATTGCAAGAATTAAATGTGAATAAAGAAAAAATTGAAGCATTAAAACAGAATTATTTTAATAAGAAAAAGGGAATATTAATGCAAGAAATTAATGCTGATAGATTATTAGAATATAAGGTCATTGGAATTATAGACCATGTATTAGGAGGTAAAAGTGCCCGAATTAAAGCATTAGCAATACTAAATAAAAACAATACATCTATTAATCTAACTGATAGTGAAGCAGAAGCATACTTTCCACCGAAGGGATATATT
>CAZLGT010000084.1:0-17879 GCA_964559175.1 uncultured Mariniphaga sp.
CATAGAGAACATCAACACCAAGGCACTGCACGAGCTGATTTTGTACTACATGCGCGAACGAATTTCGGGCAATAATCTCGACTTGAAACACCTGATGGCCACCAACATTTACGAATGGTTTATTTTCGATGCGGCCGATTTTGAAAAATGGTTTGTCAAAAACAAAGCGTTTGTCAACAAGTTTATTGATTTCGAAGAAAAACGGCTGAGCGGCACCGACACCGACTTCTTTTACAAAAAAATTGCCGCCCCGTTTGTGGAAAATTTGCAGGAGGAAATCAATTTCACCCATTTCGATTTGCGCGATATTGAAAAATCGTTGTTAAGCAAAAATCCGGAAAACGACACGAAACTGATACCGGGTTTCAAGCTGTTTTCACCAGAACATTTACTGAAACTCCTGTTTGCCAACGACAGCAACAGCCTCGACCGCGGTTTTTACAACGAACTGCTCCATATTATCGGGCTGGAAGAAACCAAAGAGGGCAACAAAAAAATAATCGGTCGAAAAATCGAAGAGAAACGCCATGCGGGTTCGCTCGTCGAAAACGCCATAACTATTCTGAATTACGAAGACTGCCTGTCATCGGTAAAACGGTCGGACTATGGCGCTACCAAAGAAGAACAACTTTTTAATGTGGCTCTGGAACTTTCCCTTACCTGGATAAACCGCATCCTGTTTTTGAAATTACTGGAAGGCCAGCTCGTAAAATACCACCGGAACGACAGATCGTACCGGTTTTTGAATACCGAACGTATTCCCGATTACGATGCCTTAAACAAACTCTTTTTTCAGGTGCTGGCCGTGCGCGAAACCGAACGCAGCGAGCCGGTGAAGCAGCGGTTTGGTAACATTCCGTACCTGAACAGTTCGCTGTTTGAACCGAACAATCTGGAGCACAAGACCATTCGTATTAGTAATCTCGAAGATGAATATGTGTTGCCGGTGCTGCCCGCTACCGCACTCACCGACCGCACCGGCAAAAAGGTAAAAGGTGAAAAAAATACGTTGCACTACCTGTTTGAGTTTCTGGATGCCTACGATTTTGCCAGCGAAGGTTCTGAAGAAATTCAGGAAGAGAACAAAACACTCATTAACGCATCGGTGCTGGGGCTCATTTTTGAAAAGATAAACGGCTACAAAGACGGTTCATTTTTTACACCCGGATTTATTACTATGTACATGGCCCGAGAAACGGTGCGGCAGGCAGTGATGGAGAAATTCAATAGTCTAAACCGGGATTCAGGGAAACGTCTTAACCAGGATTTTTCTGATTCGGGGATTAACAGGATTAGAGAAGAAAAAGAAAATAGAAAGTATAAAAGTATAGACGATGTGTATAATGCCATTGGGACGGATTTTACAAAAGCAGAGGCCAACGAAATTATCAACAGCCTAAAAGTGTGCGACCCGGCAGTGGGATCGGGGCATTTTCTGGTGAGTGTATTGAATGAAATGATTGCGATGAAAAGCGATTTGAAAATCCTGACCGACCGGAACGGGCGCACTTTGCGTGATTACCATGTGGAAGTGGCCAACGACGAGCTGGTGATTACCGACGACGAAGGCCGGCTGTTTGAGTATCATCCTGGAAACCCGGAAAAACAGCGGGTGCAGGAGGCACTTTTTCACGAAAAGCAAACCCTGATCGAAAATTGCCTGTTTGGCGTTGATATCAATCCCAACTCGGTGAAAATCTGCCGGCTAAGGTTGTGGATCGAATTGCTGAAAAATGCGTATTACAAAACCACCACACCTGAGCTGGTGACTCCAAGTCACCTGTTCAGTAATACAAATAATGATCAGGTGACCTCCAGTCACCAGCTCACCGGAACAAATCACCAACTCACCGAAAAAACCCTCGAAACCCTGCCCAACATCGACATCAACATCAAAACCGGCAACTCGCTTATCAGCCGTTACCTGCTCGACAGTAACCTGAGAACGGCATTGAAAAACAGCCGGCATGGGGTGGATGGTTACCGTCTGGCTGTGCACACCTACCGCAACGCCAAAAGTAAGGAGCAAAAACATGAAATGCTGCGCCTTATCGAAACCATTAAAAACGATTTTGAAACTGAAATTGCCGCCAACGACAAACGGCGAGTCCGGCTGAATAAGCTGAAAGGCGAACTGTTTGCCCACAGCAACCAGCAGGGGTTGTTTGAACTGAGCGCCACCCAGAAAAAGGCTTTTAACAAAAAAACCGAAAAGCTGGCCGCCGACATCAAAAAGCTGGAAACGGAACTGGAAGAAATCGCCAGCAACAAAATCTACGAAAATGCTTTCGAATGGCGGTTCGAGTTCCCCGAAGTACTGAACGACGACGGCGATTTTACCGGGTTCGACATTGTGATTGGAAATCCGCCATATATCAGGCAAGAAGTGATAAAAGAACAAAAAAGTTATCTGAAAAATGGATATCAGAATTATACAGGTGCATCCGATTTGTATGTGTTTTTTGTTGAAAGGGCATTCAGTATTTTAAAAAAGAGAGGACAGTTTAATTTCATCATGCCCAACAAATGGATGCAGGCAGAATACGGGAAACCGCTTAGAAAATATTTGCTGACCAAACAAATCCACCAAATTGTTGATTTTGGCGATTTAAAAGTTTTCGACGAAGCAACCACTTATCCCTGTATCATCTGGGCATCAGAAGATAGTCCGAAAAAGAAATTAAACACGGTAGCAGTAAAAACCTTAAACTTCGAAAAAGGATTTGAAAATTACCTCCGGTCAAATATTCAGTCAATTTCCATCGAAGGTATCAATTCCGGGACCTGGATCATTTCCTCGATGGCTGAGCAAACCCTGATATCCAGGTTGAAAACCGGTTTTGAAACTTTATTTAATTATGTTGACGGAAAATCTTTCAGGGGAATTTTAACGGGGCTTTCTGAAACATTCATAATCGACGAAAAAACAAAAAATGAACTCATCAACAAAGACCCGAACTCCGAAAAATTGCTGCACCCTTTCGTGATGGGACGCGACATCAAACCTTACGCCATCCCGGAAGTAAAAAGATACCTGATTTTAATTCCCAAAGGATTTACCATCAGAAAAAATCTCAATCCGGATGATCCTTATTTTTTGGAAGAACCCATGCACCGCTATGGCGATATGCCTCCGGGAGAAGCCTGGCACTGGTTTAGCACAAATTATCCTGCAATTGCCGGTTATTTGTTGCCGTTCAAACAAAAAGCCGAAAAAAGGACTGACCAGGGAGACTTCTGGTGGGAATTGCGCGCCTGCGATTATTACAGTGAATTCGGGAAGCCGAAAATCATGTACCAGGTTTTTCAGGTAAAACCTTGTTTCATTTTTGATGAAAAAGGATTATTTTGCAATAATTCGATATGGATTATTCCAAAGAATGATATTGTATTGTATGCAATTTTAAGTTCGAAATTGGGGTGGTGGCTCATTTCAAAATATTGTACGGCAATTCAAAACGGGTTTCAGCTTATTTGGAAATATTTTGGTCAGATACCTATAGCAAGTGCAAACAGAAACCAGTCAGAGAAAATTGAAGAAACCGTCAACCAAATCCTCTCTTTGAAAAAGGAAAACCCCGAAGCCGACACTACGGCGCTGGAAGCCGAAACTGACCAGTTGGTTTATGAATTGTACGGTTTGACGGAAGAGGAAGTGAAGGTGGTGGAGGGAGTCTGAGCCGGGGGAAAAGTCGGAACCGGGATTTTGCCTGATTTAAGGATTACCGGGATTAAGAGTAGAAAAAAAATCGGGGTAATCAAGGTAATCTGAAAAATCACGGTTAAGACAAGTGAGAAGAAGATTGAACCGGAATTATAGCTGATTAAAGGATTACCGGGATTAGGAGAAGGAAAAAATCGGGGTAATCGGGAAAATCAAATAAATCCGGGTTAAGACAGTTGTTTACTCAAGAAATAAATATCATGAAAAACGAAGCGTACAAGTATTCAGAACTGACATCCAAAATTATTGGTTGTGCAATGACCGTTCACAACACGCTGGGCAGTGGTTTTCAAGAAGTAATTTACCAGCGGGCTCTTGAAATTGAAATGAGTTTGGCCGGATTATATTTCAAACGCGAATTCGATATGCCCATAATGTACCGCGAAGTTCAGATTGGAACACGTCGGGTAGATTTTTTTGTGGAAGAAAAGGTTTCGGTGGAAATTAAAGCTGTCAGTCATATGGATGACACAAATCTGGCACAAGCATTAAATTACCTGGAAGTTTATAATCTTGAGGTGGGGTTGCTGATAAATTTTGGGGAACGAAGTTTGAAGTTTAAGCGGCTGTTGAATAAAAAATACAAGGAATCCTAGCCAGGGGAAAAAGTCTGAACCGGGACTTTGCCCGATTAAAGGATTACCTGGATTAAGAGTAGAAAAAAATCCCGGTTAAGACAAGTGAGAAGAAGATTGAACCGGGATTATAGCTGATTTAAGGATTGCCGGGATTAGAAGAAGAGAAAAATCATGGTAATCATGGTAATCAAATGAATCCAGGTTAAGACAGTTGACAATCCTGGTTTGAAACGCTTTAACTACAATTTTTATACATTTGCAGTCGGATCTTTTTAATACCAACTTATTAAACCCAAAAAAATGGATTACAGCGAAAGACGACAGCGGGTGGAGAACCTTCCGATTTACAAAAAGGGAGAAGAGATTTATCAAATGACCCGGAAAGTTTGCGATTTAATTCCCGAAGACAATGAACACCTTCAGCATGTAAAAGGACAAATGCTTATGGATGCCAGTTTGCTTACCGTTAAAATAGCCGGCGCAGAGGGTGGCGATTTGTACGATTTGCGCATGGAAGCGGCAGCCATTATCCGCAAAGCCGCCCGCGACTTAATGGTTTCCAACCATTCGCTGGAAATGTTCGGGTTTGAAGAAGTGGAGTATTTCGATATCGTCCGGGATTTAATTGAGGAGTACCGCCTGCTGTTTATTGACTGGGTAGCCGGGTTTGACCAGGGGCACTACTTTATTGATCGTTGGGGATTGTTTAACCCGCCCGGTGTGGGTCCGTTCGACAAAGATCCGGACGATGATATTCCGTTTGATCCCAATGCCTTTTTCGGTGATGATGACGATGAAGATTAATCCATGAAAAAGTCTGTTTTTCATATCAGCCAAATGGACTGTCCTTCGGAGGAAAATCTCATCCGAATGAAACTGGATGGATTGGAAGGGGTTGAAAAACTGGATTTTGACTTGAAAAAACGGAACCTGGCTGTTTTTCATTCGGGTGAAATTTCTGAAATTGTATCAGGGCTTTCGGAATTAAATCTTGGTTCTGAACTCAGAGAAACCACGGAAGCAGAGCCGGAAAATTTTGTCGAAAATACCGGGATGCAATCAAAACTGCTTTGGACGGTGCTGATCATCAACTTTTCCTTTTTTCTCATCGAAATCATTACCGGTTTCATTTCCAACTCCATGGGGCTGGTGGCCGACTCACTCGACATGCTGGCCGATTCGCTGGTTTACGGGCTCAGTTTGTGGGCGGTGGGAGCGACAGTTTCGCGTAAAAAGAAAGTGGCCACGCTGAGCGGTTATTTTCAACTTCTATTAGCGGGTATTGGAATTACAGAAGTCATTCGCCGGTTCATCGGTGTTGAAGCAATTCCAGACTTTCGAATGATGATAATCGTCTCCTTCCTGGCCTTAATCGCCAATTCGGTTTGCCTCTATCTGCTTCAAAAATCAAAAAGTAAGGAGGCACACATGCGGGCCAGTATGATTTTTACTTCAAACGATGTGATTATTAACGCAGGAGTTATTGCAGCCGGGGTACTGGTGCTGCTCACCCAATCGAAGTACCCCGACCTGATTGTTGGAACCATCGTTTTTCTGATTGTTGTGCGGGGAGCTGTCCGTATTTTGAAGTTAGGGAAATAACTTCAAAGCCATTCTGCTGTGATAAATTTTAGAAATCAACAGTTAGCACCGTCCCGGTATTTGTGTGGCAGGTCAACACCGGTCTTCTGTACTTTTGGTTACTTCACCGTCCACTCGTGCAACCCTACCGAATATTCCTCCGAAAGCTGCACTTCCAGCTTCATGGCCGTGGTGGTAACCGGCGTAAAAACTATCCTGTTCAGTTCATCCTCCATCATGGGGTAAGGTGTTTCGGCATCCACTTCCACCCAGTTTTGCCCTCTTTTGTAATACAGCTTGTACCACTCGGGCAGGTCGCAACCACCCTGCGGAATATCCTTCAGCCAGTATAGTCCACATTCCGAAACCCTGGCTGGTGTTGCAAAATGGTAAACTATCCAGTGCTTTTCGTTGGTTGCCGGCCACCAGTGGTACAAGGTGTGGCTTTTGTCTGTCGAATGTTTGGGCAGAAGCTGGTCGTTAATTCCCGGCAGGGCATTGGTTACATGCGAAGCTTCCACGCGGCTTTCGGAGGCGATGGTTGGAACAGGCTTTGGCCGGCTGGCTTCCTCCGAAGCAGGTATCCAAACCATCATTTGCCCTTTCCCGCGATGAGCCCATGCAAAATACGGGATGGCAGTAAATTTGCGCGGGTAGATCTCACCTTTGTCCGGCCCTTCGCCTTTTCTAAGGACAGATGCATGCCCCGAAATTACGTTCATCCCACCCAGTTTTTCGGGCATAAAACCATACGACAACTTGTCGTTTTCGGACAAAAACAAATCAAAAATGTAAGGATTATCATAGTCGGCCCATTCGGTGCAATACACCAGTGGTCCCAGTTGCAAAGCCATTTTACCCCGGTTGTCTTCAATGTTTGGGTGTGCTTTTATTCTTCTGATTTCCCAGGGGAAAACAACTTCAATTTTATCATTAGCTTCCCACTTTTCTGAAAGGACTGCATATCCGTTCTCAATCTTTGGGGAAACTTCAGTTCCGTTAATTTTAAACAGAGGCAGAGCCGATGGGTCATTTAAAAATTCATACAAATCGCCTGGAACAGGATTTTCGGCAGCCCATCCCGGAATACGAATATGTACATTTGCTTTGGCAGGTTTTTCCGGATGAAGGGTGAAAACAATATGACCATTCCATGGCATGTTGCTTTCCTGCATCAGTTTAATATTTCCTTTCGGTGTTTTGAATATGGTGGATCCCGAAACAAAAAGATTCACAAATAAATCAGTTCCTTTCCGGGCGTAAATATAATTGGGCATGGACGGGATAAACCGTGAAATGTTGGAAGGACAGCAGGCGCACCCGAACCATTCGCTGCGTTCGTGTTGTCCGTTCGATTCCAGCGGATTGGGATAAAAAAACCGATCGCCGCCGAGCGAAACACCCGACAAAACATTGTTGTAAAGTGACCGTTCCAGCACGTCGATGTACCTGGCATCGCCGGTCATTAAAAACATGCGGTGGTTCCAGTACACATTGGCAATGGCCGCGCAGGTTTCGCAATAAGCGCGCGCGTTGGGCAGTTCATACGGTCCGCCAAAACCTTCGTGCCCACCCTCGGCGCCAATTCCACCCGTGATGTAAAATTTTTTGTACACCACATCTTCCCAGATGGTTGAAATGGCATCGATGTAGGATTGATCGCCGGTAAGTGCCGCTACATCGGCCATGCCGGTCCACATGTAGGCTGCCCTCACCGAATGTCCCACCGCCTCGGTTTGCTCCACTACCGGCAGGTGCGACTGGTTATAGGTTGTTTTTTCTCCGATCCCTTTTCCCCGGATGTCGAGGAAAAATTTGGCCAGATCGAGGTAGCGTTTTTCGCCGGTAACCCGGTATAATTTTACCAGACCGATTTCAATTTCCTGATGGCCTGGGAAGTTTTCAATTTTTCCGTATCCGAAATCCTGATCTACCAAATCGGCGCTTTTTATGGCAATGTCCAGAATTTTTCGTTTTCCGGTGGCCTGATAATATGCTGTAGCAGCTTCGTAAAAATGGCCCAGGTTGTAGAGTTCGTGGCTCAGGTCATCCACCTTTTCCCAGCGTTCTTTGCCAATCCATGCGTGACCACTGTCACCCATAATGGTGCGGTTGGTAAAGAGATAGCCATCTTCTTCCTGTGCTTCGCCGATAAGGTGAATGAGCGAGTCGATGGTTTTTTCGAGTTTTGAATCAGGAAACATTTGCAGTGAGTAAGCTGCCCCTTCAATAATTTTAAAAACATCAGAATCATCAAACGGGTAAGGCGAACAAAATACGCCATCCTGCAACCCCCCTGCAATGGCAAAATTATCAATACGTCCGGTTTCCTCACTTTTCTGAATGGCAATGGGTATAGTCACATCGTGGTTGGTCTTAATGCGTTTCGACCAAAAATCGTCTTCTACTTTCACCTGCGTAAAAGGTATCGGCGTAATAGGGTATTCATTTGATTTTTCTTTTCTTGAGCAGGAAAAAAGCAGGGTTGCAATAGAAAGAGTTAGAATAAGCTGGCGCATGATATTTTAATATTAGGTTTACCAGCCAAAATTAATATTTTTTTCAGCGGGAGACTAAAAGTTCACCTGCTGAATTTATTATCAGGCTACTTTACTTCCGAAATCTTCACTGCCCATGCCAAATCACACGGTAAGTTTTTACGGATTTTTTCCGGAATATAAATTTTAACGCCCTCGTCAGTATTTTCCCATTTCAGGTTTCCCTTGGTCCCCAGCAAATTGAGTTTGGCATTATTTGCTGCAAAAATGCCTTTTACGGTGAATGATGCTGGTAATCCTCCAGTGAGCTTTTCGCTTGAAGCGAGATGCTCACTAAATGCTTCTTCCAGGTAAATGGCGTACACTTCTTTGGAATCTTTTTTCTGTGTCAGACAGATATTATCCGTTTTGTAAGGCTCGATGGCACGTGTGGCATAAATGGCTTCACCGTTTACGTTAATCCAGTTGCCCATGGCTTCCAGCAGGGTGTAGGCTTCTTTCGGCCATGTTCCGTCGGGGCCCGGGCCAATATTGTAAAGGAGGTTACCACCTTTGGCCACAATGTCAACCAGCATGTGAATCGCCTGTTTGGGCGTCATAAACTGCGGGTCGGGTACCCACGACCAGCCGCCGCCGGCAATTATGCACGACTCCCATGGGTAGGGTAGCTGCGTTTCAGGTACGCGGTTTTCGGGAGTTAGGTAGTTTTGGTTGGGGCCGCGCACTGCCCGGTCAACCACAATCAGGCCCGGTTGTTTTTCGCGGGCTTTGGCTGCCAGTTCATCCATCCGGATATCCTGATTCACCGTCCGGTTTTTGATGAAGCCCGAAGGTGTGCCTTCAGCTTTGGCAGCATAAGACTGTTCAATTACTGAAGCCGGTTTTTCAGCCACCCAGCCACCGTCGAGCCACAAAATGTCCACTTTCCCGTAATCGGTCATCAGTTCCATAATCTGGTTGTGGGTAAATTCCACAAACTTTTCCCATTTTTCGGGGTAAAGTTCCGGGTCGTAATTCACATTCCGGTCGAGCGGCGGAAATTTCGGGTCCCAGTAATAGGGGCTGTTCCAGTCGGGTTTGGAGAAATAGGCGCCTGCCCACAAACCTTCGGCCCGAAAAGCGTTGAAAATCTCTTTGGTAACGTTTGCCTGTGGATTTACACTGAACGGAGATTCTTTATCGGTGATTTTGTAATTGGTGTATTTCGAATCGAACATACAAAAGCCGTCGTGGTGTTTGGTGGTGAAAACCACGTATTTCATACCGGCGTCGCGGGCAGCATCTGCCCATTTTTCTGGATTGAAATTTACCGGGTTAAACGACAGTTTCAGGTTTTCGTACTCCTTTTTGTACGTGAAATAATCATCCGGATTGGAGCCTTTTTTGCGTTCGCACCAGCCGTAATCTTCCGGGCATATCGACCACGATTCCACAATTCCCCACTGGCTGTAAGAGCCCCAGTGCATCAGCAGCCCGAATTTCAAATCCTGCCATTCATCCAGTTTTTGTAAAACTTTTTCATCTTCGGGCCATACATACCCGGTTACTTCGTGTTCGTATTGTGCGCTTGAAAGGAGCACAAATAACACCGGAATAATTGCGAATAACTTTTTCATATTTATGTTTTAAATTTGTTTGTCATTAGTCACTGGTCATTAGGAGCTTATCGACTGTCAGCTACCAACAGTCATCTGCGATTGCTAACTGTGACTGTTCACTGTTCACCTTTTACTGTTTACTGAGCCTGAGATTGCTCACTACCTCCCAAATCTCCCACAACCCTTCTTCCGTGAAACTCCTTCGCTCCCGTAAGCTGTTGAATTTCTTCCACATTTTTATCAGTCACTTTTCCGGCCACCAGAATGATGAGGTTTTCTCCGGCCACATCCTGCATTTCTCTGATAGTTTCAGCGCCTTCCTTTGCCGTGGCTTTTCCTCCCGAGGTAAGAATTCGTTTGATTCCTTTTATTTCTTTCAGAATTGTAACACCCTCCACTGGATTTTCCAGTTCATCGATGGCTTTGTGATATGTTACCGGCAGTGGTTGGGCATATTCTGCCAGCAGCCTGGTATATTTTTGGTCGATGGTATTTTCCGGTGTCAACAATCCGAAAACCACACCTGCTGCACCAGCCTGTTTTGCCCGGTCGATATTCTTTTTCATTTGGTTGATTTCTTCTTCGGAATGCACAAAACTTCCTGCCCGCGGGCGAATCATTACCATCACCGGAATTTTCAGTGATGCGCAGGTTTTCTGCATCAGTTCGGGCGAAGGGGTGAGGCCGTCATTTGCCAGGTCGGAGCAAAGCTCGATGCGATTGGCGCCCCGTTGTTCGGCCAGCACCGCTTCTTCAAAAGTTTCAACACAAGCTTCTTTTTTCATTTTTTAAATCATTTCAACATTCAAAGATATTTGATTCGTGAATTTTTGAATCGGGAAATCGTAATAATCGTAAAATTTTAGAAAGTATTGATGCTTTTTAAAAATATTGTTCAGAAATGATTTAAGTAATTCATAACATAGTTGAAGTTTCAACAACACGTGTATTCTTTTTGAATATTTTTTGAAGTGAAATACCTTGTATTTGTTAACTTTTGAGATAACTTTGCGGCATGACAAGAGAAATAGTTTTTTACAAAAACTATTTTCTTGATTTTTATATTCACCTGGAGGACAAGGTGAAAATTCAAAAACATGACAGACTACAAAGGAATAAAAACATTTGAAGAGTTAATTGAAAGGGAACATGGTAAAATTGGTTCCGACAGCCGTAATGAATATGAAGAAAAGGCAACGTTATTTATTGTGAGTGAAATGCTTAAGGAAGCGCGGAAGGCTTCAAATATGACACAGGAACAGCTGGCAGAAAAAGCGGGAACGAAAAAGAGTTATATTTCAAGAATAGAGAATGCCCGGGGGAATATCCAATTATCAACACTAATTCGGATTTTCGAAAAAGGACTGAACAGAAAAATTGGACTGACTTTTCTCTAATCAAAATTATTATATCGTAAACGTCGGTTAATTTACTTGAAACTTATACCATTTCGAAATCCGGCTGAATTGCGGACTTCAATTATTTTCTCGTTTTCGTTTTACACATTACAATATGAATACCAAAAAACCAAAATACAATCTGATAACTATTCTCGGGCCTACTGCCACAGGAAAAACCGGACTGGCAGCGAATCTGGCTGCGAAAATTGACGGCGAGGTCATTTCTGGCGATTCGCGACAGGTTTACCGCGGAATGGACATTGGCACAGGAAAAGATTACGATGATTATTTTGTGAACGGTGTTGAAATTCCGGCGCATTTGCTTGATATTGAAGACCCCGGAAAACATTACAACGTTTACCGGTTTCAGACCGATTTTGTGCGGGTTTTTGAAGAAATTCATTCGCGCGGAAAATTTCCGGTACTGTGTGGTGGAAGCGGATTGTATCTGGAGGCGGTTTTAAAAGATTACAAACTGATACAGGTTCCGCCAAATAAAAAGTTACGTAAAGAGCTGGAAGGAAAATCGCTGGATGAGCTCACTGAAATTCTGAGAAAACTGAAACCGAACCTGCACAACAAAACCGATGTGGAAACCGACCGGCGGGCTGTCCGTGCCATCGAAATTGAAATGTATTACCGCGAAAACCCGCAGTTGGAAACACCTATACCCGAAATCAACAGCCTGAACATTGGTGTGAAGGTTGACCGCGAAACCCGGCGCCAGCGCATTACCAAACGCCTGAAACAAAGATTAGATGAAGGGATGCTCGTCGAAGTACAAAAATTGCTGGATTCAGGTTTAACACCCGAACAACTGATTTATTACGGCCTTGAATATAAGTATCTCACCTTGCATCTGATCGGTGAATTGAGTTACGACGAAATGTTCCGGCAACTGGAAATTGCCATTCACCAGTTTGCCAAACGGCAAATGACCTGGTTCCGCGGTATGGAAAAACGGGGCACCCAAATTCACTGGATTGACGGGACTCTTCTCATGGAGGAGAAAGTAGGAAAGGTGCTGGAGTTGTTTGGCGATGGCTATTCATCCGATAACCAGAAGTCATCTGATGAATAAAATATAGAAACTCTTTTACTGTTTTAAAAATTTCTGTGTTACTTTAGAGCTGTAAAAAAGATTCTCTTAAGAATATGATTCCGCTTGATAAAGATTTACAAAAAGCTAAAAAGAATTTGGATGAATTTGGTGATGTAGCCTTGCGGGTTCTGCAGTATTTACCAAACATTTTGAGTTCCTCAGAGGAAAAAAATGACTACATAATATACGCGAGTCAAATTGCCGGAACAACAAAGTATATTCGGCCTATTAACAAAAACTTGTTTTTTTATAATCCTGCTGATTTCATAACAAATTACGCAAAATTAAAAGACATTTTTGATGAGATAAAAAGTGGTTCAGAAATCAATTCTGCAGATAAAGATATTATTGATAAAACAATTTATACTATACAACAGTCAATTGGTGCCGGACTTGATTTGCTTGTAAATCCCAATAGCGCAAGAAAACATGTAGGGAACAGATTTGAAGAGTTGATTAAAGTTATTTTTACAGCAGCAGGTGTTGCAAATAAGAGAATTACTCTTCAAATCCCTTATGAGACAGACGAGGGAATAAAGACGTATAAATGTGAAAATGATTTGATTTTATCGCCTTATGATAAAGTTAAATCATCATCAATTTCCCTGGATGAAAACGAAATTGTTTTGTCGGTAAAAACAACCTCCAAAGACAGGATGGGTAAAATGTTCATAGATAAGATATTGCTTGAACGATTTGTAGGCCATCCGCAAAAAGTTATCGGAATATTTTTGAATGACGTACAAAGAAAAGAAACAAATAATATCAGCTTTACTCTTGTTTCAGGTTTGTTTATGGTTTATTCTAAATTTCTTGTTGAATTGGAAGGAATTTATTATTTGGACCCACCGCCAAATGCCACCAAAAAGCCGTATTCCAATTATATGAAAAGATTTTCAGAATTAATAACAACTGACTTGAAAATCCTGTTATCCTCGTAAAAATTTTCTTCTTTTATTGGATTCCATTTCGTCCTTTGCTGTTCTGATTCGTGAAATATGCAAATCGTCAGTCAAACGGGATTTGATTATTTCACAATACTCCTCATTCAGCTCTGTTCCCATCCATTTTCGTTCATATGCTTCGGCAACGGCGTATGTAGTGCCCGAACCTCCAAAAGGGTCTAATATAATACTTTCAGGATTAGATGAGGACAAAATAATTTTTCTTAAAAGTTCAACAGGTTTTTGCGTTACGTGTGGGAATTTCTCCCAGGAACCGTTTGAGATTGTTGGTATTTCCAGTACGTCTTTTGGTTTGGCTCCCAAGGGGTTTGGTTCCCAGATGTATTCTTTTTTTCCGCCGTTTGAATATTGAGAACTTTTCGCCTGCGGCCTTTGGGGATATTTTAAAGTATGTTCATTGTATGGAATTCTGGCTTCATCAATATTGAATATAAATTCTTTTGATTTACGGAAGTGCAAAATACTTTCATGCGACCGGCCCCAGTCATTTCCCAGATTTGCTTTGTTTCGGTAAAACCAGACCAGCCATTTGCAGCCCTTAAAAAGATGCGATGCTGCCCATTTTATGTCAGCCAGGATTTCTGAAAACCCGCAAATATACAGCGAACCGGATTTTTTTAAAACCCTGTAAGCTTCTGAAATCCATTCCATACTCCAGTCCACATACTCTTTTTGGCTTGAAAATGAATCCCATTCCGCTTTTTTTATATTGTAAGGCGGGTCGGCAAAAATCAGATCAATGGAGTTGGAATCTAATTGCTTCAAATATTGAATAGCATCGTAATTGTATAATTTTCCATAAATAGTTTCAAAATAAGGTTGAAGGGCATTTGAAATTCGGTTGGTTGTCCGGTACTGAATTTCCAGTTGCATTTCTTCAACCAGATTGATTACCTGCTCTTCGGAGTAAACACGGTAATTGTTTATGGGATGCCTGGAACTTTTAAATTTCCCGTTTTTATCCCATCTTCTAAGGGTTTCAGAGCTAACATTCAATAATTCAGCAGCCTGACTTACCGATAAATATTTTTCCATATCCTTAAACAACATTATACAAGTTTGCACAACAAATATATGAAAAAAGGGTTTGCAGGAGAGAAAATAACTTGATTTTTTCTGTTTCCTTTTTTCCTATTCATCTGATGACTTTAAGTCATCTGATGAATAATGTCACCGTTTCCGCCATACCAGCCTTGCACGTATCAAATCGGCGCCATCGCTTTCACGCACTACGCTGCACAGGTGACTTTCATTGCTAAGTTCCTGTTTTTTTACGGCCAGGCTGTCGGAAGGAAGGCCTTCTTTCAGGAAATTCACCTCGAATTCAATCAGTTCGTTTTCCTGATGAAAATCAAAACTGTAACTGTCGATTATACGTTCGATGTAGCGTCCGCTGTTAAAGTGCTGGTTGATGTCGATTTCGTTAAACCGGACCGGGGTAAAATGCAATTCAGCGTCGGATTTTGGCGACTGAACTTTACCGGCATTTTCGCCAAAAACACTTTCTTCGTATTTGGGGAAATTGTCGAAATCATTCAATCGTACAATCCGTTTTGTTTTGGCATTGAGTACCAGCCAACTGCTGGTGGCCTGAATGATGTTGTTTCCATCCTTATCTACAAAATTGAAATCGCGGTAGCCAAAAAATCCGTCGGTACCGCGAGACCAGGTTTCCAGCGAAAAATCTTCTCCCCACACCGGCCGGCGGTCAATTTTTACCAGCAACTTCGAAAGTACCCAGAATTGTTCGTCTTCTTTTAGGTTGTCGTATCCGAACCCCAGTTTGGCTGCATGTTCCCAGGCAATGTCCTGCATTTGGTAAAACATAAACGATGTGGAAAGTTTTCCAAACAGGTTGATGAAATAAGAGCGGGTAGATAATTGATTGGTATGTTTCATTTGCTTCTTAAACTTTTCTGCAAAAGTATTGTTCGGTTTTGAAAAACCAGTGATTTTGACCAATTTTGCACGAAAATTAAACAAAGAATATGGGTGGCATCATCATTAAAACCCCGGAGCAGATAGAAGGAATCAGAAAAAGTTGCCAATTGGCAGCCGAAACGCTCGACTACGCGGCACAGTTTGTGAAAGCGGGTGTTACTACGGAATTTATCGATGTTAAAATTGAGGAATTCATTCGTAAACACAACGCCACTCCGGCCACCAAAGGGTACAACGGTTTTCCAAAATCGAGCTGCATTTCGCTGAACGAAGTGGTTTGTCACGGTATTCCTTCCACTAAAACTGTTTTAAAAGAGGGCGACATCCTGAACATCGACATCACCACCATTCTCGACGGCTATTACGGCGACACCTCGCGCATGTTTACTGTTGGCGAAATTACAAGTGGTGCAAAAAATCTCATCGATGTTACCCGCCATTGTCTCGATTTGGGCATTCAGCAGGTTAAACCAGGCAACTATTTTGGGAACATTGGTTTCGTAATCAGCCGCTACGCCAAAGCCAAAGGGTACAGTGTGGTTTATGAGTTTTGCGGGCATGGGGTAGGACTGGAGTTTCACGAAGAGCCGCAGGTGGACCACACTTCGCGCCGCAACAAAGGGCCGAAAATGAAACCGGGCATGATTTTTACCATCGAACCCATGATTAACCAGGGACGAGCATCCACCTCAATTGATAAATCAGACGGATGGACGGCACGCACGGTTGATAATAAATTGTCGGCACAGTTTGAACATACCATTCTGGTTACACCTTCAGGTTTTGAAGTTTTAACCGATATTCACAACGAATACCCCATTACATAAAAAAAGCCGGCTGTGAACCGGCTCTTTTGTTACTGTTTTCTGTTTCTGTTTACAAGGCTTTTATTTTACGTTCCAGTGACGGTAATCGAGCATCCACTGTTCCATTTTCAGTTTTGGGTCTTCCATTTCAACAAGAATAAAAGCCCTTCTGCCAAATTGAGTTCCCTGAGTGGTTGTTCCAACTGCTTTTCTTTTGTTGTCTGTTTTTACTTCGGCCAACGTTTGGTTTTCTTTGGCGTTTTCGGCTTTCACTTCAGCTTTTTCTTTTGATTTTTTGCTGAAAAGGCTGTCTTCCAGCATCCAGTTTTCAATTTCCAAAGCTTTCTCTGTTTCGGTTTCCAAATAATTTACCATTCCAAAATAGCCGGCATCGGTCATCCAGTTTTCCAACTCCAGTGCTTCTTCAGTCGCCGATTCCAGGTTGAACAGAGACTCAAACGTACTTTCATTCAGCATCCAGCTTTCCAGTTCAAGCGCTGTTTCGGCGGCTTCTTCCAAAGTATAGTCGAAATAAAAGTTGTTGGTGTTGAGCATCCATTCTTCAACGCTGATTTCGGCATCTTTTTCTGTGGTAAGAAGATTGGCCAGATTACCTGCTTCCAAATTGGTATTGACTGCCATTGTGCTTACCGAAAGAGTTAAAACGGTTACAAATACGCTGGCGAAAATGGTGAGTGATTTTACTGCTGTTTCTTTTAAATTACTGTTTCTTGGTTTCATGACTTGGTCCTCCTGTTTTTGTTTTATTTTTTATTTTTTTAATTTCTGTTTTTCAAATTCAATATTAAGACGCCTCAAATTTTATTTCGTTACACTTCTATAGAACTTTTTTTAAGATTGTACTCTTTTTTACCTTGTTATTTGTTATGCAAATATATGAATAAAAACTAATACCATGCAATACATAGTACCATGAATTTTGTCATGTTTTCGATTTTTGAATTTTAAATAGTTGATTTTAAGTGGATTTGCAGGGTAAATTTTTTAATTATTTTTGATATTTTTTTTATCAAATGGGCAGAGATGTAATTTTTGTATTTTTTTCTGAATAATATTTTTTGTTTTTGGGAGTAAATTTTTTCAAAAACTGCCGGAAAAACTTCGTAAAAACAAAAAAACCGGCAAATTGCCGGCTTCTCTGTTTTCCTGTTTTTTTATCTTCTGGCTTTTATTTTCTGTCCCAATTTGTGTAGCTTACCATCCAAAGTTCTGTTTTCAATGTTTCTTCAGTTTCTTCTTCCATGTGAAAATCAACGTAGAAATTGTCAACGTTCAGCATCCATTCTTCCACGTTTAAAGTCTCTTCGGTTGCTTTTTCCAGGTAAGCCGACATTCCGAAATAGGTTGCATCAGTCATCCAGCTTTCGAGTTTGAGAGGAGCTTCAGTTGCTTCTTCCAGTTGGTAGTCCATAAAGAAGTTGTCAACATTTAACATCCACTCTTCGGTTTCCAGTTCAACTTCTTTTTCTTCAACCAGGTATGCTGAGAATGCGGCCAAAGTAGCTTCTGCTTCAGTTTCAGCTTTTGCTGAGGTCTCTTTTTTGCTGGTTTCAGCCATTGCCAGTGTGGTTCCGTTAAATTCGTTTTCGAATTTTGCCCCCTGGGCGCTGATGGTTAAACAAGTTGCAACCAAAACTGCGATTACTGCCATTGTTTCCATCCCTG
>CAZLGT010000085.1:0-16819 GCA_964559175.1 uncultured Mariniphaga sp.
ATTCCTATTTTAGTTGAAAAATAAGCTCCCCGCTGAAGCGGGGTTTAGTTCAACAAAGGGTAAATTTCAGAGCGGTGTTGGTGGTTTTCGAGCTGCGGATTCTCGCATGAACGTCACGTCCTACAGGATGCTGACGCTCTCCGAAATCCGTTACGAAACTTAGTACCTGACCGTTGGCAATAATGCAAGAACATTACACATAAATATAGAAACTGATTAGATTTAACAGATTTATTTATAATTTTGTATCATGTGTAAGGATAAATTGATAACAGGTATAAAAGTTACTCAACAAATGAGTAAGGCCAGAAACATTCTGAATAATCAGGTTATTCCCAAAGAAGAACTATTCCAGATTCGGAAAAAAGAAGGAAAGCTAAGTCCGGAACTCATAAGCGCTCTAAAAGCAAATGCCTGATTTGATAATAATTGCAGGATGCAATGGTGCAGGTAAATCTACATTTTCATCTTCATTTTTACCCGAGGGATTAACTTCTTTCGACTATGACAGAGTGTTATCAGAGCATTATAACAGCTTGCCAGATAGTGAATTGAGAGAAGTATTTGCTAAGAATCAAACTACAAAAGATTTTGAATCAGCCATAGATAAGGCATTGTTGAATAACGCGGATTTTTGTTACGAGACAAATTTTGATTCACATCCTATACATTGGGCTCAGAAATTTAGAGAAAACGGATACCAAATAAACTTGATTTTCTTTTGTTTGGATAATCAAGAAATTGCCAGACATAGGATTCAAGTACGCACTGAATTTAAAGGTCATTTCGTTGATGACAAAACAATAGAATTGAAATGGAAAGCCGGATATAAAAACGCAAACTTGCATTTTCAGTTCTTTGATAATATTTTATTCGTGGATAACTCAAAACAAAACGAAATTTATACAAATCTGTTGCAGATTGAGAAAGGAGAAATAGTTTTGATGACAGAAAAAATACCTGACTATTTCAAACATCGTCTGCCTGATGTTTTTGAATTATTCAAGACTTAATAATGCACACACGCCAATAAAGTACATATTTCAGAGCGGGGTCGGTGCGAGGACCAACTGCAGATTCTCCCATCATTTTTCAGTCCTTTCAGACTGGAACACTCTCCGAAATGCGTCCCACAGCCTGTATTAGACCGTTAACGCACATACTGCCGGACGAGAAAAATCAATATATGGATACAATATGGATAATTTTATAAGAATATTATATTCGATTTTCAAAACAATCAGTTGATTTTCAAGCCAATAAGTAGGATGAGCAAGAAGTTTTACATGTAACCAAAAAACCGGCATGACGAATCACACCGGTTGTCGATTTTAATATTTTTCAATCTATTTTGAAGGAGCGGGGCAATTGCCTCCACTGCCATCGCGTAATTGTTGGCCGTTGCCTTTGTTACGTCCGGCTCCGCTTCCGTCGAGGCGACGTTGTCCGTTGCCGCTGCCGTCTCTTAAGCCGGCGCCTTTACCCAAACCTTTACCTTTGTCGCGACCAAGGCCTTGTCCGTTTCCCGGACCCAATCCTTTCCCGGGCTGGCTTCCGTCGTAATGGTCACAAATTCCATCATTGTTTGTGTCAACAAAACCAGGCTGGGCGGTTTGTGTGGTTTGAACTTTTTTCAGGTCAACTTTCTGCGCTTCTGCAACATTTGTTCCGAGTAACATGAGTGCTCCAAGAACAATCATGGGAATAATCAATTTTTTCATTTTCTATTTTTTAAATTGTTTGTACCCTTTGGACACAACCATTCTGAAAAACTTGCACAAAAAATGAATTTATTTTTTCCAGACGTTGGAAACAAGCTTTATTTTTCAGAATAAGAGTTACTTATGGTTTTTCAGTAAGGCATACCTCACCTCGTTCCAAAGTTGATTTTTTTTGAAAATGGCTTTTTCAAAAACGGCCTCTTTTTTAAAGCCACACTTT
The DNA here is from genome assembly GCA_964559175.1 of uncultured Mariniphaga sp. GTDB lineage: Bacteria > Bacteroidota > Bacteroidia > Bacteroidales > Prolixibacteraceae > Mariniphaga. The sequence continues at coordinate 1,942 of CAZLGT010000085.1, forward strand.
TCCAAAACCCGTTGAGAAGCAATATTGTATTCAAAAATACCGGTGTGAATGCGCACAATATCAAGGTTTTCAAAACCATATTCCACCATTTGTTTCACAGCCCGGGTCATTATTCCTTTTCCCCAGAAAGGCTCCCCAAGGAAATAACCAATTTCGGCCGATTTCCGGTAAACGTCTTTCTCAGGATGTACACCGATGTTGCCGACATATTCTCCGTTGTATTCAATGGCAAATGCCTGAGTGGGATTCTGGTCCATGCACATTTTTAAAAAGTTTTCGGCATCGGTCAGTGTGTATGGATGAGGAAATCCATCCCGCAGATTTTCTGCTATTTTTATGTTATTGGCCAGTTCGGTCAGGCGCGGTGCATCTTCCAACCGGAATGGCCTAAGTTTTATAGTTTCCATAAATGTAAATTGATTTGCTTTTGTCAGATTAGTTTTTCTTTTTTCAGAATATTGTTAAAGCGGGTGAGTGAAATATATCTGTCAGCCAGGAGTTTTCCATTGAATATCAGGTTGAAAGCTGAATACAACGATGGCGCCTGTTGCGCTTCTTCGGGTGTTGTGAGTTCGGTTATCTGAAGGTCCAGTTGTTTTGCCATTCCCGTTTCCTTTATTTCTTCAATTAACCGGGCTACCCAGGGGCATTGTTTCGAATATAAAATATGCAATCCCTGATATCTGTTCAGTTGCTTGTTAAAGTCGTTGATAACAGGAGCCGGGCCGTCTTTCAGTTTGTAAACAAGCAAATCATTTCCTGTACCGTCAGTTTCAGCCAGGCTGAACCCGTTTTTCAGAAAAAGTTCTTTATCAGCCATAAACGATTTGGAACTGGTCACCACAGCAACGCCGTTATAATTGTTGCTTTTTGCATCTTCAATACAATCGGAAACGAGCATTGAACCCAGGCCTTTGTTTTTATTCACATTCGGATAAATATAAATGCAATGGATAAACAAATATCCATCTGCCGAAACCGCCCGCCAGGCATTTTCTCCGGGAATATATTCAATAAAACCCGCTGCCTTCTTCTGTTCCGTAAGATAAAGAAGTTTAATTCGTAACCCTTCGGAAAGTCGTTTTTCCACCCATTCACTTTTCAGCGAATGTGCCGGATGTTTGGCATTGATAAAACAAACGTAGTCGGGATAATCAGCCAGATTATTCCTGTTGATGGTAATTATTTCCGGAGTTGAACTCATTTTTTTTCAATTTTTGCAACAAAAACCACGTAGTTTTTGCCATACTTTTTAGCACATTTCGGGCAAGTGGTGTACCACATGTAAGTTTTAACCGGTTTGTAGTTTTTTTCTTTGCACCACAATTCAAAATCTTTATGCCAGTTGCCTGCCTCTTTAAAAGGCCCCTCATAGACTTTGGTAACATAAGCACCGCTCATTGTCAGACTTGTAGCATTGGGAACAACCTTGTCCACCGCCAGGTACAAATCCATGTTCCATGCTGAAGTGTGGTCCGAAAGGCAGAGCCAGTCCGGAATTTTTGCCTGAGCCTCTTCCACTTTTTTGTTCATTTTACGCATGATGCTGCCAAAGTTTACCGGCATGTAAAACAGCGTGAACACGCTGTCTTTTATAAACTTTTTGTTCTCCCAGTTGAAGACTTTTTCATCCCACGGAGCCGGTTCGAATTTTGGGCAGCAGATGTCATTTTCGGTTAGCTGCTGTGCCATAATGTTGATTTTTTGGTTTCTTTAACTTACTCTTTTCCCATAGGTTGGAAAAAGCTCACTAAAGTTACAAAAAAACTTTTCCTAAAATCAACTTTATTTTTTCCACTTCAGTCTCAAACTGTTGCTTACCACACTCACGCTGCTCATGGCCATGGCAGCCCCGGCAATCATCGGGTTCAGCAAAAATCCGGTAAACGGGTAGAGGATTCCGGCTGCCAGCGGGATTCCAATCACATTGTAAATGAATGCCCAGAAAAGGTTTTGACGGATGGCCCTGACAGTTTGTTTTGAAAGCCGGATGGCTTCCGGGATTTTATTCAAATCGGAGGAGATGATGGTCATTGAAGCCACATCCATGGCAATGTCGCTGCCTTTGCCCATGGCAATGCTCACATCGGCCTGTGCCAGCGCCGTGCTGTCGTTGATTCCGTCGCCTGCCATGGCCACTGTTTTTCCTTCGTTTTGAAGTTGTTTTACAAATTCTGCCTTTTGTTCGGGTAAAACACCAGCTTTAAAATGTTTGATTCCGACCTGTATGGCAATTGCCTTCGCGGTTGATTCATTGTCGCCGGTGAGCATATAAACTTCAATGCCATCATTTTGCAAGCGACGAATGGCATTCTCAGAATTTTTTTTGATGGTATCGGAAATGGCAATTACTGCCAGCGCCATTTTTTCATTGGCAAACCAGATAACCGTTTTTGCCTCGTTGCTCCAGACTTCGGCTGTTTCGAGCAGTTTTGCCTCTGTTTGAATGTTGTTTTCTTCCAGCAACCGCTTGTTGCCTACAAACCAGGTTTTATTTTCTGCCGATGCTTTTGCTCCTTTTCCGGTTAAACTTTCAAAGTCAGAAAGCTGCACCGTTTCCGCGTTTCCGAAGTAATTAATCACCGCTTCCGCCAATGGGTGCTCCGATTGTTTTTCAATGCTGAACAGGATTTGTTTTGCCGATTCATCATTGTTCAACCACTGAATTCCGGTAACTTCAGGTTTCCCCTCGGTAATGGTTCCTGTTTTGTCAAGTACCACCGCGTTCACCTTTTTAGCCAGTTCCAGGCTTTGGGCGTTTTTAATGAGGATTCCCTTTTCAGCGCCTTTGCCGATGCCCACCATAATTGCTGTGGGTGTGGCTAACCCGAGCGCACACGGACAGGCGATAACCAAAACGGTAATCATGGCCAGCAGTCCGTGTGTGAACCCGTTTTCTCCGCCTAAAATTACCCAGGTAACAAAAGCCAGCACTGCAATTACCATCACCACCGGCACAAAAACGGCTGCAATTTTATCCACCAGTTTCTGCACCGGCGCTTTACTTCCCTGTGCATCTTTTACCATTTGGATGATTTGTGCCAGCATGGTTTGGGAACCCACTTTTTCGGCCCTGAAACGAAAACTGCCTTTCTGGTTGATGGTTCCGGCATAAACTTTATCTGCTTCCTGTTTGAGAACGGGTACCGGTTCGCCGCTCAACATGCTTTCATTTACATACGAACTGCCTTCGGTTACTTTTCCGTCCACGGCAATTTTTTCGCCCGGTTTTACTACAATAATATCATCCACCTGAACATCCTCGATGGGCATTTGTGCCTGGTTTCCGTATTTTGTAATTACAGTTACTGTTTTGGGTTGAAGTCCCATCAGTTTTTTCAGGGCAGCAGATGTATTACCCTTTGCTTTTTCTTCCAGCAAACGGCCCAGCAGAATAAAAGTGATGATGACGGCAGCCGCTTCAAAATAGACATGCGCGTGCAATCCCTGACGGTGCCAGAATTCCGGAAACAAGGTGTTGAAAACACTGAATGTGTATGCCACCCCCGTACTTAACGCCACAAGCGTATCCATATTTGCCGTGCGGTGTTTGGCCTGTTTCCATGCGTTAACAAAAAAGTCTTTGCCAAACCAGAGCAAAACCGGTGTGGACAAAATCCACATGATTTCGTTGGCATAGGGTATAGTCATAAAAAACATGCCGATAATAACCACGGGAAGTGAAAGCAAAGCCGCTCCAATAGTTCGTTTTTTTAACCGGCTGTATTTTTTCTGATGAATTTCTTCCAGCGTTTCCGTTTCGTTTTTTTCGCTTTCAATAACCAGGTCGTAGCCACCATCCTGCACTGCTTTTTTCAAATTTGCCGGTTGCACAAGAGTAGGGAGGTATTCAACCGAAACGGTTGCAGAGGCAAAATTAATGGCCGCATCAACAACTCCTTCCTGCGCTTTTAAAATGCGTTCGATGCTGGCCGCACACGAGGCGCAACTCATTTGCAAAACCGGAAACGTACGTTTTTCCGGTTTGATACCTTTTTCAAGTTCCTTTTTTGTTTTTTCTTCATTTTCCTTTTCAGAAGCAAGTTTTACCGGGCCAAATTCCATTTTGGGATTTGGCATTTTCATGCCGGTGACCCCGGAATTTTTGCTGTGTTGCATGCCGTTTCCTGAGATTAACGAATGACTTTTTCTGCTTTCCGCATGAATTGAATTTTTATCTGAAGTTTCCATATTATTTGCATTTTAAATGTTCAATGCAAATTTGGCAAGATAAAGCAGGAAATGTGTTATACAATTTTTCGAAAAGATTACAAGATTTACACCTTATCAATTGGTTTGCGCTTTTGTACCTTTATGTTTTTGAAATGACTGGGTGTTAGCCCCGTAACTTTTTTAAACTGGCTGCTTAAATAGGCTACACTGGAGTAATTCAGTTGCCAGGCAATTTCGCTGAGGGTAAGTTCATCGTAAACCAGCAGCTCTTTTACCTTTTCAATTTTCTGAACGATAAAATATTTTTCGATGGTGGTTCCTTCTACTTCCGAAAAAAGGTTGGTAATGTAATTGTAATCGTGGCTTAGCTGACTGCTCAGATAATCTGAGAGATTGGTTTTGAGGGAGCTGTTTTGCCGGTGTACGAGGTCAATAATCAGGTTTTTAATTTTTTCTATCAGTTGACTTTTTTTATCGTCAATGAGTTCAAAGCCAACAGCTTGAAGTGTTGCGCTGATTTTAGTTTTTTCTTCTGATGAAAGTTCTTTTTCAAGGACAACTTCGCCCAGTTCGACCGAGACCGGTTGATAACCCAGCTTTTCAAGCTCTGCCTTTACCACCATTTTGCAGCGGTCGCAAACCATATTTTTGATGTGAAGTTTCATCCTGACAGTTTGCCTGTAAAGTTAATCTTTTTCGGGTGTTTTCTAATTTACTTCACTTTGATGTTATCGGTAAATTTGTTGATGCTGAAAAGTTTTGATTTTTGTCTTTTCAGCGGTTTTCCGGCTACCTTGCAGTTTTCAAAAGTTACGTTTTGCACACGGTTGTTTTTGCTAAAACCATGAATAACGATGGGGCCTTCATGAAACCACTCCACATTGCGAATGGTTACATCTTTGATATGTCCCGGAGGATCGTCGCCGTAAAGTGTTCCGTCGGTAATGTTCAGTTCAAACAGTTTGATTTCCGATTCTTCAACCCGGATGTTTTCAAAAAGGATGTTGCTGATAACCGCCGGGCCATCGCAAATGATGCTGAAACCGCTGTGTCCGTCAACCCGGCTGCCTCCGCGGGCCAGCAAAATATCACAATCACGCACTTCCACATTCCTTACAAATTCAGCATTGGTTTCAAATCCAATGGTCACACCGTCGGCATAGGCAAAGCCAATCATGATGTTGTTAGCCACATAAACATCCTGTACCGGATGATCGTAATTCGGAGCTTTTATGGCCACACAATCGTCGGTGCAGCGCATAAAACTGTCGGTAATGCGTACCCGTTGCGAACCGGCAGGATTAATTCCGTCGGAGCTTGGTCCGAATCCCAGCACTTTTACATTTTTGTATTCCACATCGCGGCAGTTCACCAGTGTATTGGTCCATCCCTGTCCATTCCTGATGGTTACACCTTCAAAAAGAATATTCCGGCTGTTGTCGATTTTTACCATTTGCCGGTATTCGTAATTCCCGTCAAGAATACCACGACCGATAACCCGGATGTTGGAAGCGCCGTCGGCCCGTATTCCACCATATACGACAGCACCTGCTGCTATGTAAACCGTTTCGTTGTCACTCAATTCAATGTATCCCGGACGATGAATTCCCGGCCCGAAATACTTCACATTGGGTGTTGTTTCTGAAAATCTTTCAGTCTCCTTTGGATTTGCAAACAGGTACAGCGGTGGCATATCGTCCATTTCCACAACCAGTTGGCCGGGGCCTGTCCAGGTAAAAGAAATCCGGTTTCCATCAATGGAAGGCTGAATATTTCTGCTTGCCGGTCTGATTTTTACATTGCGCGGATTTCCGGCAGCAAGGAGGGAAACCTCCAGTTTACCTTCGCCCTGAAAACTGGAAATGTGCAGCTCCTGCGGCTCGCGCACCGCGGGGTCGCTAAACCAGTCGGGCAGTTTGTCGAAATCGAGGTTGGACACATATTTTTCAGTCCAGATTTGCTGGTTATTCACAGCAACCGAAAACAGGCGGCTTTGTTCCAGCCCTTCCACCGCAGGATATGCCGTTACCTGCGAATTTGCTTCAAAAAGATTTAAAAATGAAAAGGCGAAAAGGAAAAGAAGCATTTGATATGTTCTCATTTTATTCATTATTTATCAGGATTAATTCATATAATTATTGGTTGCCGACTGGCAGAATTCCCAGGTTTTATTCTGAATGGTTTCATTTTCAGCATATATCGGATAATAATCGGCACCCCGGATGTGTTTGAGTGAAGGTTTTTCCGGTCCGGGTTTCATGATTTCAAGTTTGTGGTTCAGATGGATTCCGGTTTCATTTCTGAATTTTTCTGAAGTGCAGATTTCGAAATAATTGGTTGCCATAAATTCAGCAGGAGGAAAAAAGAGGTTTTGAATACGGGCAATAAACCGCCAGCCGGGTTTAAATTTTTTAAGCGTTTCTTTCGACATGCGGGCGCCGTTAATCTGTAGCGAATAAAACTTAATTCCTGTTTTGGTAAAATCTCTGGCCATTTTGAACGTGAGCATCAAAAAAGCCATTTTTGAATTGCGGTAACAGGTATAAACGCTGTGTTTGTAATTTTTGTCGGTTATCCCCTGCAGGTTGTCGAAATCAATTTCTTTTTTTGGCGAAAAAAAGTGTTTGATGATGTTGCTGGAGGCATTTAAAACCCGTGCATCATCCGACTTTTTTAAATGGTTTTGTAAAAGATGAATCAGCAAAAAAGGCCCCACCGTATTGGTGGCAAAAGTGATTTCAATATTGTCGGCAGTCAAACGGTAATCTTCGCCATGATTAAAATAGGCGGCGTTGTTGATCAAAATATCGAGTTTTGGAAATTTATTAATGAATTCATCTGCAAAGGATTTGATGGAATCAAACGACGACATATCCAGTTTCATCAGGAAAATTTTCTCATTATTTGATGCAGCGATGATTTCATCCTGCACCTTTTTGCTCTTTTCCAGGTTGCGGCAGGCCATGATAACTGTGTATCCGGCTCTGGCAAATTTTAACGTGGTTTCTTTTCCAATTCCCGAGTTGGCTCCTGTAATAATCACTGTCCTTTCATTCATAATTCCTAAAATTATTGTTTCACAATTTTATGCCGGAAAATTTCTGATTCGGTGCGGCAGATTAAAATATAGGCGCCGGGAGTTAAATGACTTCCGTTCATATCATAGGTGCTTTCCCCGCTCATTGCTTTTCCTTTAAAAACCGTAAGAATTTTCCTGCCGGAAAAATCGTAAAGTCCTATTTCAGTTTCTTCCATGCGGTTAAGTTTCAGGTTTATCCTGAAATTCTCTCTGAACGGGTTGGGATACACCTCCAGCGAGTTGTTGTTTTCTGTGAGGTCGATTGCGTTTACAGGCGATGTTTTTGCCTTCACCAGAATATCGTCGAGGCGCAATTGAGCGCGCGGGCCACTGGTTCCGCTCAAATGATGATACCGCCACAAAAGCTGCACATATTCGCGGTTAAGAAGTTGTTCCGGTAAATATACCGGCCCGGTTTTGGAACTGTGACCGTCGTTGCCTGCAACATATTCTGTTCCTCCCATATCATAAAAAGGTCCGGTAAGCCCGATACGGAACTGCAGTTTCAGCCCGTATTCCCGCGAATTTCTCAGCAGGGTTTCGTTCAGCCATTCTGCCTGAATATCTTCTGCTCCCATTGTATTCAGGGCGAGCAGCAAACCGCCCAAATCGCGGCCCCTCCCGGTGTTTATAAATGAAATTCCGCTGGTTCCCAGACCGTTTAAACGGGTCCGCGAAGTGTTTCTGTATGGAAATCCGATATTTCCTGCATCGTTGTCGGAATATTCATTTTCAGGAATGTAGTAAGCGTATTCCAGCGGGTCTGAATCAGTTGGATCGTTTATGTTGCTTTGCAAAAACAGAATGTGTTCGGGAAATGTCATTTCCGGCGCATTTTCGTTCCATTCCGAAAAAGTGAAATCGTTGTTTGCCAGTTCAAAAGCCCCGGGATAAACCAATATCCTGAATGAAAGTTCGATGGGGGTGTTGTTTCCGTCGCTGGCAGAAATGGTAATTAATGTTTCGCCTCTGGTTTTAATGTTCAGTGTTGCTATGCTGCCGGCCAGGTTTGTTTCCACCACCTGCGAAAAAGTGCTGGAAGCAGTAAAATTCAGCGGGTCATCCTCCGGGTCCTGAAAGATTTCATTCAAATCGAACGTAATATTTTCATCACCTTCCACCAAAAACAGGTTTTCGGGAAGGGCGAGAACCACTGGCGGCAGGTTGACATCATCGCCGGGTATTCCTTCCAGTGTAACATTGTCGAACCGGTTGTTCCCGGCGGTTCCGCCTTCAGCCTGGTCAAACCTGATTCGGATTTTGAACGCAGGATTGTTGCCGGCTGCTTCAATTTCTGAAAAGTCCAGAAGGACAAATTCAGGATCATCGTCTTTAATAACAAGTTCTGTAAAAGGAATAAAGGCAGTTCCGTTTGCTGAATATTCAACAATTTGTTTTCCCGCTCCCTGGCCCGATCGGCGGGTTTCGTATTTCATTTTAATTTCTGAAAAACCGGTTGTGGGCACATCAAAGGTAAGCGAAACATTTAGCGGGTAATTCACCCGGAGGTGGGCGCCAGCCTCGTCGCCAAACCGTGCATTTTCTGCTGCAAATCCTTGCCCGGTGGCAAAGGTGATTTCTGAATCTCCACTTGTGTGCAGTTCAGGATGAATTTCTGCAGTGAGCAAGGTGAAAGTTGGATTAAGCAGGGTTTCGGGTTCATTAAAATTCCAGTAATGCACCAGGGTTTCTGTGTGGGTTGATTTTTCGAAAATGGCTGTAAAGCGCTGATCGTTTTCCGGCGCCAGTTCAAGGATTTCTTCTTCAAAAGTACCCGAAGCGCTTTCCCACCTGACAAACTTATATCCATCAGCCGGCACAGCTTCCAAACGAAGCGGCAGTTTTTTAAAATATTTTCCCTGCCAGGGATAAGGTTGTTCGGGAATGCCTTTGGTTTCTTTTTGAATGGGCAGCGTATTTACTTTTACAAGTCCGTGATTTGAATCTGAAACATCCACGGTGATTTGGTAATCTGATTCGAGTTTGAAAAAACTGCGCATATGTCCACGGGCGTAATTGGGGCGGTGTACGGCAAAATTCAGCATCACATTTACCTGATAATTCCAGCTGCTCATATCTGAAGGAGCGCCCCACCGTTGAATGTGTTTTTCCATTTCGGGTTCAATGGCAGCTTTCATGGTACGGATAATTTTCTGTACTTCATCGTAGCGCAAAGCAGAATTTAACTGATCGCAGTACCGGGTAATGAACTCATTTTTGAACCGATTGTTTTCCAGGAGCTTTCTGAAAAGAAAGGTGGACCAGTCGGGATTGGGCCAGTCAGACCCATTGGCTCGTGTGGCAAATTCCAGCATGTTGGTGGTGAAGTCATTGGCGTTGTATAATCCAAAACCAAAATCAGTATCATATACCATCCATCGCCACCTTCCGTCCCTTCCGGCGCCGGCTCCGGGGAGGTATTCATTTGTCCGGTACCTCCAGTATTTTATGTTGTTGCCCGGCCAGTCGGTGTTCACCATAAATATTTCAGACAGCATGTAATCGATAAAACTTTCCGTATCGATTCTGGTTTTGATGTATTCGTAATTGGTTTCGTTTTCAACCCCGTTTTGGCGAATGTACTCAATGGTTTGGTTATAATGGCTGTTTTCGCCTTCAGCTACCGAGGCATTTCCCTCGAGGATATCCACCTGGTCGTCCGGAATGTTGAATTTCCGGGCAAGGTAATGCTGGTCGAGTCGTTCCCTGATGTTTTGCATGCCCCAGTATTCCCCGTTCACATATAGGACTGAGGGCTGATAAGCCTGAATCTCAACGTTCATGTGTTTTATCATCTCCTGCAGGGCTGCATCGCGGAAATAGGTGTACCAGAAATCATTTCCCGAATTTCGAAGAATTAGCCGTTTGTATGCGTCGTAAGGTTCATCGGAAAAGAAAGGATAATTCAGGTGCGAGTCGCCATATTCATTGCGGGCATAAATGCGCAGCGATTTCAGGGAAGCAGCGCGCGACCAGCCGCCGTGAATTCTGAACCCGATGCTTTGCCCCAGGGTTTTGGTACCCTGGTTGTCAAAAAATTCAAATCCCGCCGGATACTCCCATTCATCCGAACGCCGGTGGTAATTGGCGGTTGTGCCTCCATCGGCATTTGCGTGGGGATAGGCGCTTCGCCAGTTTTCAAAGTCGCTTCCGGCGGTATAAATACCCTTGTCGTAATCGAACAGGGCATCTTCCTGGGCACTAAACGAAATCACCGGGAGGGTATAAGGATTTCTGCCGTTTTCAGTAACAAAATAGGTATGTGTTACCGTTTCGCTTGGAAGCGCTCCTTCTTTTTCTGCGCGGGCTTTAACAACCATGGCTTTTTCAACCCTGTAGTTGGGTAAATACCAGGGATTGTGATCGTAGGTGGTGGAAATGGAAGAAACCTGGTTTTCTTCGCCCGAACGGTTGTATATTTCCAGCGGAGAGCTGTAAGTGTGACTTTGGAATGAACGGGTTAAAAATGGTCCGGCTGACGACCCCGGGTTTTGCCTGTATTGGTTCTTGTACCGGTAGGTTGTTCCTGTGAGGTTTTCGGTGGCAGGCAGCGAGCTGTCGAGGGTGTAAACAATGGTTGTGCCTGATTGATCCGTGCTTAGCGTGAGCTGAAACGGGCTGCCGTAAAATCCACCGGTATGTGAAAATTCCGGGGGTGAAAGCATCTCGTTGTATCCCGTTTCGCTGTTTGCCGTTCCGGGAGTAGGTTGGGCAAAAAACAGAAGATTTTCGCTACCGTCGGGTGTTCTGCCATACGAAATGTCGGTTGGAATTTCAACCGGAGGAATTTCGTCCATCCTTTCGCCCTGAACATGGGTAAGAATGATTTCTTCCCCGTCGGCACTGATGCTGAAATTGGTGTGCAGCGGAGCAGGTTCGGGCCAGAAAAGGTGTTCCCCCGAAATGGGTTCGTCCATAGTCCCGTCGGGCCATTGCCATCTTACGGCCAGGTTGTCGCCTCCGTTACCTTCTTTCATGAGTGCCATGATGTAATAGAATTTTCCTTTTTCAAGATATACCGGCTGCGATTTTTGTTCAGAAAATTTATGCCACTCCCTTGGCAGTGTCCATCCGTTCACGGAAGCAATGGTTCTGAGGTTATCCGGGTTTTCGTCGGAACTGATTTGCAGCTGTCCGGAATCGTCGCTCGAAATCCAGAATACAAAGTTTCCGGTGGCCGGAGCTTTCAGCAGTCCGTGCATCCGCTGTCCGTAATTGTCGGCTACGTCGATGGGCGCCTCAAATTTATCTCTGACGAAATGAAACGATCCGGGATTTTCCGGATAGCTGTGGTGTTGGATTAAATCGTTCAGACTGGTTCCCTGAATGTTGGGATAAACCTCCCGCAAAATGCCGTTTGTCCATTCTCCGGGGGCTGGCCTTTTGTTTTTACCCGATGCCCAGATGAGCAAAAACTCACCTGGTTCCAGGCTGTGTTCCGGGAAAACCCACTTGAAAGGATTGTCGTAATTGTCCGAAAGTCCCCAGTCCTTCAGCTGAACCGTTTCCTGGCCATCATTGTACAATTCAATCCAGTCGGAATAATCGCCGTCGTCATCTGCTACTGCCGATGAATTTGAAGACATTATTTCGTTGATTTTAATGTTCTGAGCCTGTGGAGCATTACAAAACAGGAGGGCAATAAAAGAGAACAACACAAGGTAAACAGTTCGCATAAAATGCCGGTTTAAATTTGAATGTTAAAAATAGGGATATAATCGGAACTGCAAAAAAGAACTGGTCAAATCAAAATTGACCCAGGCAGCAACTGCAGGTACAGCCTCCTTCAGTTTATTTTCCTGAAACAATCCGGATCAACTCCTCATTCCGGCTGCCATCGCCGTTAACAAGGCCAAAACCTGTGCTTTTATAGTTCCAGTTGCCATAACCGATTCCGGTTTCCTCAAACAAGGAAATCATATCGCTGTACCATCTTAGCCGGTCATCTTCCGGAGGTCCTGCCAGAACGCCAAACTCGCCGCAGTACAACGGCAAACCCAGTTCTCCGGCTTTTTGAATGGGTTTCTGCCATTTTTCCAGAATCCATTCCCTGTTAAATTCGCGGTCAACCCAACCTTCAGCAACGGGTTTAATTTCTTCGGGTAATTCTTCAAACTCTTCTTTGGTTAAAATAGTACCGGGATAATGAACAGGTCCGTTATAGTTTCTCAAGTTGGTCCAGCTTGCTTTCCAGTGGGTGAGCAAGAAAGGTTCGTAAAAGTGAAAACTTAGTAAAATATTGGGATCGTTTTCCGGCACTTTTAACTCATCAAATGTATCAACGGATTGCCAGCGGTTGGAACCAATTACGATAGTGCGTTCAGGTTCTGTCTGGCGAATGGCGGCTACTGCATTTGCAACCAGGTTATTCCATAGTTCGGGATCATCGGCCACTGCCTCGTTCATCAGTTCGTATGCAACCATTGAATTTGGGTATTTTTTCAATGTTGCAGACAAATCGCGCCATAAATCGTAAAACTTTTCCTGCTCAGCCGGATCGGTCCACAGCGGTTTTTCTTCGGCATTGAAGTAGTGTGAACGCAGGATGTGTAAATCAATTACCACACGCAAATCATTTTCCAGACACCATTCAATGCAATTTTCCATCAGTTGGAATGCATCGTTGTGCCGGTTCCCGCTTTCGTCCCACATTTGTTCTTCGTCAATAGGCAGGCGAATGTGGTCGAAGCCCATTTCGGAAATAGCTTCCACATCGGCTTTGGTAAAAAACTGCTTACGCTCTAAACCGCGCTGGCGGCTTTGCGACAGCCAGTGGGCGATGTTGGTGCCTCTGAACACTTCAAATTTTTTTTCGGGTTGTTTTTGTGTGGGAGAACAAGCAAAAATGGTTGCCAGCAGAATAATAAGCATTGAATGTTTCATATTAAATTGGTTTAGATGAATGAAGGAGTAAAAGTATAAACTTTTCCCAAAAAAGGAGCAACATGATTTGGCCGGATTTTCCACAGAAAAGATGCATCGATCTGACCCCCAATGGTTTTTAATGGATTCTATTCCTTCAGTTTTTCCCGGAATATTTCTCTGAATTTTTTCAGTTTGGGAGCTACTACAAACTGGCAGTAAGGCTGATTTTTATTTCGTGCGAAGTAGTTGTGATGATAATCTTCGGCCAGGTAAAACGCTTTAAAGGGAGTTACTTCTGTAACAATCGGATCGTCGTACACTTTTTCTTCTTCAAACAGGGCAATTACCTTTTCGGCTGTTTGCTTTTGCTCTTCGGTGTGGTAGAATATGGCCGACCGGTACTGCGTTCCAATATCGTTCCCCTGCCGGTTGAGCGTGGTGGGATCGTGCGTAATAAAAAACACTTCCAGTATTTCCGAAAAACTGACGATTTCAGGATTATACGTAATTTGTATCACTTCGGCGTGGCCTGTGCGGCCTGTGGTAACTTCGCGGTAGGCCGGGTTTTTTATGTGACCGCCACTATACCCGGGTGCTACTTTTTCCACTCCATTCAGTTCCAGAAAAACGGCTTCTGTGCACCAAAAGCATCCACCTCCCAGCGTTGCTTTTTCCGGTTGTATATTTTGTTCTGAAAATATGTTCATATAAATTGTTATTGCAATCAGTAATAGTACCTTCATTTTTTAAATCTTAATCGCGAAAAGACTTTCTTTTCAAATTCCCAGGCAAACCTGAACTGCCCGAACAGTGCACCGAACAGTAAAAACAAAATTTGATATGCCGGGAAAATAATGAGCACATAAAGCGGAACTTTAATCCAAAGGCTGGTATCGCCGGTAATTCCAATCCAGCTGAAAACGGCTTTTCGAACCAGAAGCGACGCGCTTCCGGTTACCGAAAAAATAACAAGAATCAAAATCAGTTGAACGTTGCTTTTGATGTTCCACTTTTTTTTTAGTTTTTTTAGCATGAATTAGTATTCAAATTCTCCAAGGTTATAACAACAAAAGGTAGTGCTTGTTTATATCTGGTGCGTTTGAAAAATAATAAACCCGTAAACCGCATACCGGAGTAACCGGAACAGGGCATACCGCAGGAAACGGCCCGAGGGATAGCCGGCAGAGCCAACCAGCAGGCAGATGGCCGACCAGGGCAGGGGAGTGAGTGCTGCCACAATTATCAGAAAAATGCCGTATTTTTTTAACTGAGGCCAGGATTGTTTGAGGTATCTTATTCGTACGTATCTGAATGCGATTTTTTTATAAAGGTATTGTCCGATGAGGAAAGTGACATAACCCAAAGCGTAGGATACCACGGCAAAAATGGCGATAGTTGTAGTGTAATTGAGAACGCCACCTTTTTTCAGTGCCCAAATCATAAAAATCTCGGGTGGAATAATTCCAAAGAAAAATTCGGAACCAAAATAGATAAGGTAAATAACCAAAGGGCGGGCATAAAACCTTTCTACCCATTCATCCGGTGCATGCGAAATAAAAAAGTTCTCAACAAATAGATAAATCAAAAGAATAACAGCAAGCCAGGCTAATCCTTTTACCCCGTTTTTCAAAAGAAATTTCATTCTCGGACTGAGCTTCATGGCTTTTTCAATGGTTTTTTAAATAAGCCCGAAAAATACAATAAATTTTCATTATCAACCGACAAAACCCAAAAATCTGTCGATTTTATTTTTATGTTATT
>CAZLGT010000086.1:0-16153 GCA_964559175.1 uncultured Mariniphaga sp.
AGATAGGTAATTTCCTCTTTTATGCCATCCGAACCCCTATCCGGAAGTTCTTCCGTATTCTCGCTATTTAAATTCTCTTCTGACATTTATTATATTGTGATTTCTATCTTTTTTGGATTTTGTCTTGTATCCCAAATCCTTAAAACAACAATCTCTTCTGCTGTTATTTCATAAATTAAAAAATAACTACGTACTATTTTTATTCTTATGTTCTTTTTATTTGTTGGTTTTCCAATGAACGGAAATTTTAAAATTAATTGAAGTGCTTCTCTAAAAAACTTGTCAAGTTTCTTGCTGTATGCAACAGATTTGTTTCGTTCTTTCCAGTAACCAAGAATTTCTTTTCTGTCCTTTTGGGCTTGTATAACCCAAATTATTCGTCGAGCCATTCATCAATTTCTTTGTCAGCCTCATCGCTGTTTAAAATATTTCCGCTTCGGTATTGATTCATAGCTTCGTTTATGGCATTTAATTCTTCTTCTGAAAATTTATAAATATCTGTTTTAGATTCTTCATTTTCCACCAAACGATAGAGTTCCTGAAGAAGATATTCATTCTTCAACCGACTTATTTTTCCAATAAGCCTTTTTTTTATTTCTATCTCAGTCATCACTGCACCTTTTTAAATTTTCAAATTATGAAGTTACAAATAAAAAGTATCGTTTTTCATCAATGATTCCTTCTTTCAGGCTACCTCATCTTTTTCCACATACAAGTTATCAATAATGAAATCCTGCCTGTCGGGTGTATTTTTACCCATATAAAACTCGAGCATCTGCGAAACCGATTCATGTTTTTTCATCATTACCGGGTCGAGGCGGATCTCTTTTCCAATGAAGTTTCCAAATTCATCTGGAGATATTTCGCCCAGTCCTTTAAACCGGGTAATTTCGGGTTTTCCTTTCAGTTTTTTAATGGCTTCGCGGCGTTCTTCATCTGAATAGCAATAATAGGTTTTCTGCTTGTTTCTAACCCTGAAAAGTGGCGTTTGAAGGATGTAAACATGTCCTTTTCTGATTAATTCAGGAAAAAACTGAAGAAAGAATGTGATGAGCAGCAGACGGATGTGCATTCCGTCCACATCGGCATCGGTGGCAATAATGATTTTGTTGTAGCGCAAATCGTCTATGCTTTCTTCGATGTTGAGCGCTGCCTGCAACAGGTTGAATTCCTCGTTTTCGTAAACCACTTTTTTGGTCAGGCCGTAGGTGTTCAGCGGTTTTCCCCGCAAACTGAAAACGGCCTGGGTGTTCACATCGCGCGATTTGGTGATGGAGCCACTGGCCGAGTCGCCTTCGGTAATAAAAATGCTCGATTCCTCGGCCCGTTCATGTTTGCTGTCGAAATGAATGCGGCAATCGCGCAGTTTCTTGTTGTGCAGGCTCACTTTTTTAGCCCGTTGCTTGGCCAGTTTTTTAATGCCCGAAATGGCTTTGCGCTCGCGTTCCGATTCTGTTATTCGCCTGAGTAATGCTTCTGCAGTGTCGGAATTTTTATGCAGGTAATTATCCAGCTCCTTCTGTAAAAAATTACCCACATGGGCCCTCACCGATGGTCCGTTGGGGCCAATATCTTTTGAACCGAGTTTGGTTTTTGTTTGCGATTCAAATACCGGCTCCTCAACTTTTATACTCACTGCCGCCACAATGGAGGCCCTTATGTCGGACGGGTCGAAATCTTTTTTATAGAAGTCGCGGATGGTTTTTACATATACTTCGCGGAAAGCCTGAAGGTGTGTACCGCCCTGCGTGGTGTGCTGGCCGTTTACAAACGAGTAGTAGTCTTCGCCATACCGGTTTCCATGTGTTATGGCAATTTCTATATCGTCGCCTCTTAAATGAATAATCGGGTAAATGGAGTCGTCGTCTATGTTTTCTTCCAGCAGGTCGCGCAGTCCGTTGCGGGAATAAAAGCGTTCGCCGTTGTACTCAATGGTCAGGCCAGAGTTCAGGAAAGTATAGTTTTTTATCATATTCACCACATAGTCGCTGATGTAGTGAAAACTGCTGAAAACTTCGGGGTCGGGTTCAAAATTAACCAATGTGCCGTTGGGTTCATCGAGTCCTTTCAAATCCTTCTCGTTGGTGATGTTTCCCTGGCTAAATTCAATTTCTTTGGCCACCCCCTCGCGAATCGAGCGAATGGTAAATTTGGAGGAAAGGGCATTTACCGCTTTAATCCCAACGCCATTCAACCCCACCGATTTTTTGAAAACCTTTGAATCGTATTTGGCTCCGGTGTTCATTTTGCTGGCCACATCCACCAGTTTTCCAAGTGGAATTCCGCGGCCAAAATCACGGACAGTAACTTTGTCGTCTTCAATTTTGATGGTGATTTTTTTTCCGTTCCCCATCATAAACTCGTCCACTGAGTTGTCCATCACCTCTTTCAGCAGCACATAAATGCCATCGTCGGCAGTAGTGCCGTCACCCAGCTTCCCGATGTACATGCCCGGCCGTTTCCGGATATGCTCCTGCCAGTCGAGTGTGCGTATCGTTCCTTCGTCGTAATTCGGAGTCATTTTTTCCTGAATTTTGGCACAAATATAACCAAAACGGTGTGTTTTTGTGCCGGCAAGTTACCACCAATAACTAACAGCTTAAGGTTGAAAAGTTTGGAGAAACAACATTTTGAAATGTGAAAAAAAATTGTGGAAAGCAGCTAACACTGTGAGGTGCTTATCTGCATTTCCACAAATTTGTATTTTAGCTATACGCTTTTTTCTATGTTCCACACAAACGCCCTGACGCCAACTTCCTCGTGAATTTTATCGAGTTTTTCAACGGCATCGAGCAAAGTATCTACTTTTTCATCAGGAATTATGGTAAGTGCAGCCGAGTTCATTTCGGGCCAGGTATGCGTGCCCATGCGCGGTTCGCCGGTATTTGTTCCCCGGCCCCTGACTTCACTAAACCAGGTATAGCCTCTTATTTCCAATGTGTCGAACATGTATTCCACACGCTCGGTATTGGTTTGATTGAATACGATCATTACTGCTTTCATTTCCATGTTTTTAATTTTTTCCGTTTTCAAGAAAACGAATTTGTTTTACAACATTTTTCTTTTTATCGCGCTCGCCATGGTGTGCCAGTAAACCATACATTACCGGAACAATCACCATGGTAACCATAGTGGAAAAGACAAGGCCGCCAATTACGGTAATCCCCATAGGCCGCCATATTTCGGCTCCTTCTCCGGTGCTGAGCGCCAGTGGAAGCATCCCCAAAATGGTTGTTGCAGCGGTCATCAGAACCGGGCGCAGACGCGATTTTCCGGAAACGGCTATGGCTTCATAAAGATCCATTCCCCGGTCGCGCATGAGGTTGGTAAAGTCGATGAGCACAATTCCGTTTTTCACCACAATCCCAATCAGAAGTACCGCTCCAAGTGCAGCCACAAGGCTTAGCGTGGTTCCTGTAATAAACAATGCCACAGCTACTCCTGTAAATGCAAAAGGAATGGAGAACATGATAACAAACGGCATGGTGAACGACTCGAATTGCGAGGCCATTACAATGAAAACCAGAATCAAACTGATTAACATCAGCAGGCCTAAATCCATAAATGATTCCTGTTGGTCTTCGTAGGCCCCGCCAACGTTTAGCAACACCTCCTGCGGAAGTTCAATGTCTTCCAGTTCTGCATTTATCAGACCAGCCAGTTCGCCCAAAGCAATCCGGTCGGGTTTGGCCGAAACGGTCACCAACCTTTCGCGGCGTTTGTGCTCGATGTTTGGCGGCGACCAGTACTCTTTTATTTCGCCGAGTTCTTTCATTTTTATACGTGCACCTGCCGGGGTAATAATGGAAAGTTCTTCCAAATCGGTAATCGAACTTCGAAATTCCTCTTTCAACCGGACCCGGATATCGTATTCTTCACCTTCTTCTTTATATTGGGAGGCAATCATCCCGCTAATTCTGTTGCGAATGTTTATGGATACCTGAGAAGTTGTAAGTCCGTGCAGTGCCAGCTTGTCGCGGTCGAGCACAAACTGTAGTTCAGGCTTGTCTTCTTTACGGCTTACCTGCACATCGATAGCGCCGGGTACCGATTCAAGTTTCTGCCTGACCTCTTCGGCAAGCGCATTGGTAGTATTAAAATCGTATCCGAATATTTCCACATCAACGGTATTTGAACTACCACCAAATCCCTGTCCTCCGGTTTCCACACTAAAATTAATTACCTCGGGCAACGCGGCAATTTCTTCTCTGATTCCGGCTGCAATATCCCATACCGATCGTTCACGTTCACTGATATCTGTAAGGCGCATCATGATGTTAATCATGTTTGAACCTGTTGTGGAAAACAGGGAGAACATGCTTCCTTCGTCGTCGGAACCAGATGAAGCAGCCATGATTTGTACCTCCGGATATTTTTCCCGAATCACATTTTCAAGATACCGGGTGGTTTTAATGGTTTCTTCCACACGGGTACCGGTTTGCAATTCAATTTCTATGCTCATACTGCTTTGGTCTGACTCGGGCATAAAGTCGGTTTGAATATATTTAAACAGGAACATGGATCCAACGAATATGGCCAGGGCTGTTAACAAGGTAAACAGTTTGTGACGCAGTGCCCACCTCAGGGTTTTTTCATAAAAATTATCGAGAAATCTCAAACCGGTGCCAATGGTACGGTCGTAACTAAAAGCCGATGGTTTTCCCTTTTTCACCCGCAACCGCAGAAATTTGGATGCCAGCATAGGTGTGAGTGAAATGGCTGCCAGTGTCGAGGTCACCACGGTGATGGTAACAATCCAGCCCAGCTGATTGAAAATAACGCCGGTCATTCCACCCACCAAGGTGAGCGGGAAGAATACCGCCACTACCACCAGCGTGGTAATAATTACGGCCAGCCACACTTCGTTGGTTGCATAAATGGCTGCCTCGCGCGGTGTGGCACCACGCTCCACATGCCGGGTTATGTTTTCGAGCACCACAATGGCATCGTCAACAACCATTCCTATGGCAATGGAGAGGGAGGTTAACGAAATTACATTTATTGAACTTCCGGTTATGAAAAGATATAGAAATGCCACAATCAGCGAGATGGGAACCGTGAGCACAATGATAAACGTTGCGCGCCACCTTCCTAAAAAGAACAATACAACCAACACCACAAACAACATCGCCCACATGAGTGTTTGGGAGAGGTTGTTGATGGATCCTTTGATGAAATCGGAGGTGTCCATTATGAGGTTGATTTTCACATCCGGTGGAAGGTCTTTCTGGAGTTCTTCAATGCTTTTGCGCACCTCGCGGGCTATTTTTACTGTATTGGCACCCGACTGTTTCATTACAAACATTCTGAGTCCGGTTTCTCCATTTATTTTTTCATCGAGCGAGAGGTCTTTGATGGAGTCACGAACCACTGCAACATCCCGTATGTAAACAGGTTTTCCGGCCATGTTCCCAATCACCAGGTTTTCAATACGTGAACTTGCATTGAATTCACCCTGTACACGCAACTGATAGTCGAGCTGGCCCATTTTTACGTTTCCCGAAGGCAGGTTCATATTTTCGGAAGCAATGGTATTGCCAATCTGCTCAATGGTAAGATTGTAGGCATCGAGCAGGCGCGGGTCAGCATCAACATAAACGACCCGGCGCGGGGCGCCCATCATACCAATGGACCCGATACCCTCGATTCGGTTCAGTGGGTTAATAATTTTCTCATCCAGCAATTTTTCCAGTCCCGGGTAACTTTCCTGAGCTGTAACTGCATAAAACACAATGGGCATCATGCTGGTGTTAAACTTGAATATCTGCGGACGTTCGGCCTCCTCGGGCAAAACATTGATGGTAAAATCAATCACATCCCGGATATCATTGGTAGCTTCGTCGAGGTTGGAGCCCCATTCAAATTCAAGATTAATAATGGAAAGATTGTCTGTTGAAACAGAAGTAATCTCCTTCAAATCATCTACAGAGTTGAGGGCATCTTCGATGATACGGGTAACGTTTTGTTCAATATCGCTGGCATTGGCTCCCGGATAAGTTGTCATTACCGAAATGAACGGGGGATCCATTTCAGGATACAAATCGATGGGGATTTGAACCAGCGAGTAGAGCCCCATTACCACCACTGCTATGAAAATCATGAACGTGGTAATTGGCTTATTTACTGCATTTTTATAAATACTCATAATGTTTATATTCGTTTTAATGAATGGAAATGAGGATGGTTACCTTCTGACTTCTACCCGAACACCATTGAGCAGGCGGGCCTGGCCACTGATAATTATATTATCGCCGGGTTCCAGTTCATCTGAGAAAACTTCAATGTTGTCGTCATACCTTTTGCCAATGGTAACCGTTACCCGGCGGGCAATACCGTTTTCTTCCTTAAACAGATAGCGTTCGTTGGAGCCCTGTACTTTTAAAACAGCCATACTGGGCAGAAGAATGGCCTCTTCCTCATCGAGATCGAAGGTAACGCGTGCAAACATTCCCGGACGCAGCAGGCCTTCGCGATTGCTGATGATAACTTCGGCATTGAATGTGCGGTTTGTGGCATCGATGGTTGGGTGTACCCGTTCAACACGTCCGGAAAATGGTTGATCGGGGTAAACGTCGATTTTAATCTCTGTTTCCATTCCGTTTTTTACCAGCGGAAAGTATTTTTCCGAAAGCGGAACGATGGCTTTCAGCCGGTCGATTTGAACCAGCGACAACACGGCTGCTTTTCCGGCTTGCGTATTTGGAGCACCCGAATACATTTCTCCCGGTTCGAAATACCTTCCTGAAATTACTCCGTTAAATGGAGCCAGTAACTGAGTGTTCTCTTTCAGAAAATCAACATTTGATTGGGCCACTTCGTATTGTGTTTTCAACTGGTCGTATTGCTGTTGGGGCACACTTCCGTATTTTGCAAGCGTGTCGAGCCGTCTGAAATCGACTTCAAGGTTTTTTAACTGAATCTCGGCCTGATGAAGCTGGGTGCGATCCATTTGTACCATCAGTTTACCTGCTGAAACGCGATCGCCCACATCGGCAAAAATGCCTTCAATCCGCCCGGGTTGTGCCGGGGCCAGATGAACTTCTTCGTAAGCCATTAATGTGGCCGGGTATTCAACCGAACGGGCAACGGTTTGCATCTGAAGTTCCATAACCCTTACTGCTTCTTTTCTGTCGGCAGAATTTTCAGCCTGGCTGGTAGCCGATTCTTCCTGTTGTTTGGGAGTACAAGCACTTAAAATGGCCAGTGCCAAAGTAAATGCGACAGTTAATTTTTTAATCTGTTTCATCGTTATTGTCTTAATTGTTTACTATTTTTCCTGTAAGTGTATTCAATGCGTTTTGTGCCTGCAACACCTCGAGCATGGCAGTGAGGAACTGCGATTCGGCCTGCAGATAGTTGTTGTCGGCTGTGGTTAATTCCAGGCCCGAAATCATCCCCTGTTCATATTTGCGGCGAAGGTTTTGATACACCTCGCGCGAAACCTCCACGTTTTTTTGTTGAACCCGGTAACTTTCAATGGCGCTGGTTAAATTAAACTGTAACTGCTTAAACTGAATCTCCAGTTGCTCCTCCATCAGCGCTTTGTTGTTCTGCATGGTTTCCAAATCAATTTTTGCCTGCCTTACTTTTGCACGGCGTTCTCCGCTCGAAAAAACAGGAATGTTCATTTGCAAACCAACCATGTGTTTTGGCGACATGTCGAATGCGGGTTTCAGTATTTTTTCTGTGTAATTGTAAAAGCCGCTTACCGTGGGGAGGAAACTCGCCTTTTGCATGTCTATCTGTTTTTCTGTAATTTCTTCCTGAACCTCGAGTAGTTGAAAGTCGAGGTTTTGCTCCGGGACAAATGAATTGTCGATTCCGTCCACCGGGTTTTCACCTAAAAAATCGGCTAAGGACTGGGTGAGTTCCAGCTCTGTTTCGGCAGTTACTCCCAGTTGCACGCGCAACAGGTTTTTGGTCATTTCGTATTGTCTTTCGGCCGAACGGACTGCATTGCTCAACGAGTTAACCTGCACCGAAAGCTGGTCGAGTTCCACTTTTTCCATTATTCCCACACGCACCAGCGGCTCCGTTTTCCGGTACACTTCATTCAAGTTTTCAACATTCGATTCCAGAATTTTCAGCGATTCTTCCGAAATTAATACCAGATAGTAACTCTCAATCACCTGACTTAAAACATCCTGTTCTGTTTTTACCAGGTTCTTTTCTGAAAGCTTTTGGGCCAGTTTTGCAGTCTGAATTCCAACAATATAACCCCCGTTAAAAATTAGCTGCCCAAGCTGCAAATTAAAGTTGCTGGATGGTTTAATTGGAATTTTAGACGGCTCCATGCTTTCATCAAACTGAATGCTGATTTCGGCTCCCATGGCATTGGAGTAATCGGCGGTGGCATTCAACTGGGGTAACCCGGCTGCTATTGCTGCCCAAAGTTGTTCCTGCGAATGGTCTATCGCAAGCCCCGAGTTTTTAATGGTGCGGTTGTAGTTGAGGGCATGTTCTTTGGCTGCTTCCAGGTCGAGCGACAGTTTTTCCTGTGCACTTAACCCGCCAAAAATCATGAATCCTAAAATCAGGATAAAAATCTGTTTTCTTCTCATAGCACATTGTTTTATTTTCTTGTTATCTGTATTCATTTTTTAAAATTGTTTCATTTGCTATTTAATTTGTCAGCATCGAATCAATCGAATTAATACCTTTTTTTGTAGAAATGCCTCGCATAAAATTGATTGTAAGACTTTGAAATACATCAATATAACTATATTCGTCACGAGGAAAAACTTTTTCATCAGCCAGCAAATTCATTTGTTCATGAAAAAGTTTGGCCACAATGGGAATATTGATTTCCGATCTGAAAAGACCCTCTTTAATCCCTTTTTGCAATAGTTCCACGGAAAGGTTGAATGCTTCCTTTTCGTTGCTTTTACGTAAGTTCTCCCAGGTTTTCGGATAAAGTTTTTCCATATCACGAAAAAATACCGGGTTGATAGCATTCATGGCTTTAATGCCTTCCTGCATGTATAAAAAAATGGTTTCCACCACATTTTGTGAAGAAGAACAAATATCGGCATTTTTGTATTTGTGCTTTTGGGTAAGAACATCGAGGCAGGTGTGCACCAGGGCGGTTTTGTCTTTAAACGCTTCATAAACCGTGCGTTTTGACATTCCCGTAGCTGCCGCAATGCCGTCCATGGTGACATTGCGGATACCAAACTGCAAAAACTGGCTTGTTGCTTCTTCAATAATTCGTTCGCGTATTTCCATCTAAAATATTTAAGGGCGCTAAGGTAGCGGAAAACTTAAAACACGCTGAAAGTTTTCTGTGAAATGCGATTTTTTATCGGTGAAATCAGAAATACATAACGTGAAATTAACTGATGAGGGAAATGGCAGTAACAAAAATACTCCAGATACTGATTCCATTGATAAAAAGCATTTCGGTTATCCCGTTTACTCCGTTTTTTATCACCGAAATGCCTGTAACCAAAATGGTTCCGCCAATAATCACCAACCCCGTTACTCCAAGAAACCAACGCTCGGACAGTATAGCCGTTTGAAACAAAATGACAAGTGTTGGCAACGAAAGAAAAACAATAACGGCCAGCAGGTTGTGTGTAACGCGCTGCAAATTGGTTTTGAGATTTTCAAGCCTGAAAGGATAAATATTGTGGGGAACAAACGCCAGCAGGGCCAAAACCGCAAAACTGTAGTCGATTTGCCTCATGAAGCGTTCGTATTCACCCAAATCGTAATACAATGAGAGCAGCCAAAAAAAGAGATAATTTAAAATGGCAGTAGCAAATAACAGACGCTTATACGCCCGAACATATTTTTTCCCGTAAAGATTTTTATTGCTTAAAAAACTGAGCGTGTATTTTTTTAAATCGAAATTAATGTGTTGAATGCTACGCTTGACAGCATAAGGCAAAACCCCGGCATAAGTGAAGCCAACCAGCAAAATTCCCAGTTTTATGAGCATCGTTTCAGGCGCTTTTATTTTAAAGGCGAAAGATATTCAATTTAACCAGTTGAAAAAAGAATAATGTTGTATTTTAAAATTTGATAATAAGCAAAACGTTCGGGTTTTACAAAGCACCAAAAATGATTTAACTGGGACGGGAAGCGGCACAGCAAAGTATCAGGGGGTTTAGCAAACGGGAATGAATTGAGATCGGTGAATTTATTTGGGTGATATAACCTGTCAATGGTCGCTGCATCCCACGGTTGCCGAATGATTTGATCCTCCGTCAATACAATAATTGGCTGTCAGTCGTTTGATTGGTTAAATGTTGGAACAGACCATTCAAAGTTGCCCGTTCCATTGGGTTTTCTTGCCCACGATTGCTCAATTAAAGTAGCCGGGTATTCTACCAGGTTAATCACATTTAAATCAGGGTCGAGGAGTAAAACATTTTCGCCGTCGGCTGAAAGTTTGTAGTTGGCATGTAACCCTGTCCGCAAAGTGTCTCCATCGGCCCAAACAATCAGATAGTCTTTTTTGCCTATGATGGTGCCTTCAGGGAATTTCCATTTTGTAATGTCTTTTTTGCTGTCGGAGAGATAATATCCTGAAATGTCCTGATCGACATCGGCAGGGTTATAAATTTCAATCCAGTCGTCAAATTCTCCGTCCTGGTCCGAACCGTGAGAATCATTTTTTGGCAGGAGTTCGTTAATTACAATTTTCGGAATTTTTTCCTCATCCAAATCATCATCTTTGCTGCAGGAGATAAATCCGGCAAGTAAGAGCAAACAAAATAATGCAGAAAATATGGTTTTCAATTTTAATGTCTTCATGATATAAATCCTTAATTATCAGTGATTTTTATTCGTTCCAATTACTAATTTTAAAGTCGAAAAATACAAATAATATTTAAAAGCACTTTGATGAACATCCGGGTTTTAGCAAAAAAGCCTTTTTTAAACGAAACATATTGTCAGAGCAAAAGGTTGGAATTAACGCAAAACCACCCGCCGGCGCAGAACTGCTGTTTGACGGATAGTGCGAAATGCTGGATGAAAAATGTAGCGAACAGAATATTATTATTTACAACTCCCCGGATGGCAAGGCATCGGTATCGCTTTACAATATTTCACCTTTCAGTAATATCAGAATTTTGGCCAAAGATGAATTTGAAATCGTTAACGGCGATCCTGTCAAACCCTGCCTGCGCCCGGAATTGCCAAAGAGTGGATAAGGCATACGTACTTTACAGGCTGTGAGCAGATTTAAGTGAATCAAGGGAATTTTTTTGTAGATAAAAGTGTTGGAAACTACAACATTTTGTTGTTACTTTTTCTGTTAAAAAAATCAACTCTACATGAAAAGAATACCTGTCAGATTTTCATGTGACAACTCTTTTCTTCGGGTATTTTTATTGTCAATTCTGAAAATTTTTTCAGGAGGAATAATTTATATTTTATTACGGCCTTCAGAGCCTGTTTTTTTCAATTGGTTAAAGTTCATCGGGTTGGAGGATTTTCTTTTCTATGCACGCGAAAAAACCTTGTCGTTTGGTCAGTTTTTTCCGGAATGGTTTATCTATTCCCTGCCCAATGGGTTATGGGCTTTGTCCTACTCTTTAATCATTACTGCTATATGGTGGAATAGCAAATCGCGGTTAAAAATCTTCTGGATGGCAAGCATTCCCGTTTTGGTTTTTGGCTTTGAGGTATTTCAGTATTTGGAAATATTAAACGGCACTTTTTGTATCGGTGATATTGCTTTTGGTGTTTTGGGAATTTTGGCAGGAGTTGCACTTGGAATAGAAACAAATAAAATCAACAGTTATGAAAAGGATATGGTTTAAGAGGTCATTATGGCAATCGGTATTGTCATTGGTTGTATTGGGTGTTTTTGGCTATTTCGCCATAAGTTCTTTAGGGGGCATTACCATAAGCCAGCAAAAAAAATATTTAGACGATGGCGTTTATGAAGTTACTAAAACATTCTGGAATGGAAAAAAGGAAGTGGTTACCGGGAAAACAGACGGATATAATAACTGGCATGGGCATGTAATAATTCGATATTATGGCTCTGACGGAAATTTAATATCTACCGAATGGGCAGAGATGCTTTTTGGTAAAAGGCATGGTGAAACAAAAATTTTCCTCCCAAACGGGTTGGTAAAATTGTATTGCTATGAAACAGGAATTCGTGTGGAATGTGAAAAGTCGGCAATAATTACTGAAAACTCAGCGTATGATATTTTTAACTACAAGTATCCGTGGTTTGCAGCAAAACTGAATGCATTTGATTTTACGGATGAATACATCCGGGCATTTATGGATACGCTTGAGATAATAATAGGTGAGAATGAATTTGATATCTCAGAGTTTGATTCGCATTATGACGGTGCAACTGATATTTTAGAGGAAACATATTACGACAGTATTATTGTTGTAAATGCCGAATTTTCAATTTATAACGGCGCTGAACTTATAAATTTTGATGAATTCCGGCTGGCTGCAATCGATCAGCAACGTTCAACCGAACGCAATATATATAACACTGTAAAATCGAGATATTCAAATTATCTGTTAAAACTGAGGATGTTTGAAATTACAGAATCCGATTTTCAGGTATTTGGCCAAAAGTTCGATAGTTTAATTTACAGTTACGGCGCTTTGGATTTGGATGACCCGTTTTTTGTTGACAGTGTTGATACCCGAATGTTCAGGGCGATTTCCTTTATCGCTAACGAAGAAGATGCCCAGGCAAACAATAACGCACTAAAAAGCATGGTTTTATCCGACAGCAAACCGAATCACAGGCAATTGTTAAAACTGGCCTGTTCGCACCTTAAAAAAGCCCAACTCAATAAAAGCCCTCAAGATGTTGCCACTGTAATTGCTACTATCATTTTAATGAAGCTTACAGAAGGCGATTTGGTTAAAACCTCGCTTTACGAGGCATTTTCACTTAAAAAAGGTGTTGTAAATTTGGCAACCGTAACTACGGGATTTCCCGCCAGGAATTCAAATTCGAGTGTTACATTGAAAGGAAATATCATTTCGGATGGCGGTGGTGACATAATTACAAAGGGTATTTACTATGGCACCGTTTATAATCCCGATTCTACAAATTTTAGTATTGTAGCAAACAATGGAAATGTAAATTTTGAAGTAACAATCAATGAACTTTCGGAAGGAGTGACTTATTATGCGAGGGCATTTGCCAAAAACAGCGCCGGTATTGCTTACGGCAACTGCATCAGTTTTACTACAAATGCTTTGGTTGGAACTGAAATCAACAAATTAAGTGAAAAAGTTTTTGATATTTTTCCCAATCCAACTGCCGGATTAACAACTTTCCGTTTTAATCTCGAATCGGCGGGAAATACCGAATTAGTTATTGTAAATGTTAACGGGCAGATAGTAGTCCAAAAAAACCTCGGTGTTTTACCCCCTGGGGAAAACAAAATACAGTTGAATCTTTCAACACTGGAGACTGGAATTTACAACTGTCGGCTAACAAACAACAGGGCGATAACAGGCACCGGTAAATTTATTGTTGCACGGTAAAAAAAGATAATGAGCGTGCAAATAATTTACTCTTTGTACACGAATATAAAACTTTACGCTATTTAGGAACCGAAATATTCAATTGGGAGGAAGGAGAAAACGGCGAATTCATTTGGAATTTATAACCTGTCAATTTTCACTGTGCATCTCATCAATCCATAACGGAACAAATATTCCCTTGTTTTCCAGTTCCTTTCTGTTTTGAAGATGAAAACTCAATGAAGTAATTTTTTTCGTATCCTCTTTCGAATCACACATATTGTATTGAATGGATGCTTCTTCGCTGGTGTAGGTGGGAGGAAATGAAGATTCTTGCAGCCATTAAACGAAACCTGCCGGAACAATTTTGCAACAACACATTGAAAAAGAACTGAAGGAAATGTAAGTGAGGAATATCATGCGATTAAATTTGGACAGAAACAACTCATGTAAAAACAATCTTTTGTTAATTTAGCTGCTGTTTAATGATTAGGTTTTACATTCATAATTAAATAAACCATGCAAAATAACGAACAAAATATCATTATTTACAACGCCCCGGATGGCAAGGCATCGGTATCGCTTTATGCCAAAGACGGCAGGGTTTGGATGAACCAAATCCAACTGGCGGAACTTTTTGACACCTCCAAACCAAACATTAGCATGCACATATCCAACATACTGAAAGAAAAAGAATTAGACTTGAATTCAGTTGTTAAGGATTACTTAACAACTGCCGCAGATGGTAAGAAATACGAGGTTACTTTTTACAGCCTCGAAATGATTTTGGCCATTGGCTTCAGGGTACGTAGCAAACGGGGAACTCAATTTCGCATTTGGGCTAACCGCAATTTGCAGGAGTATATGGTAAAAGGCTTTGTGATGGATGATGAACGCCTGAAAAACCCCGATGGCAGGCCGGACTACTTTGATGAATTGCTCGAACGCATTCGTGATATTCGGGCATCGGAAAAGCGGTTTTACCAAAAAGTACGCGATTTGTTTGCTTTAAGCAGCGATTACGACCCTACCGACAAAGCCACCCAAATGTTTTTTGCCGAAACCCAAAATAAACTGCTTTATGCCGTAACAGGTAAAACTGCTGCCGAAATCATTGTTTCCAGGGCCAATGCAAACAAACCCAACATGGCGCTTACCTCATGGAAGGGTAGTGTGGTACGAAAACAGGATATATTTATTGCCAAGAATTACCTTACCGAAGATGAAATAGATACTCTGAACCGCCTGGTTGTAATCTTTTTGGAAAGCGCTGAACTTCGTGCAAAAAACCAGATGGATTTAACCATGAAATACTGGCACGATAACGTGGATAGGATACTTGAATTTCAGGATAAAAATGTGTTACAAAACGCCGGTTCCATTAGCAATAAACAAATGGAAGACAAAATTCGTGAGATTTATACTGAATTTGATATACGACGCAAAAAGTATGAAGCATTACAGGCAGATACGGCCGATTTGGAAGAGTTAAAAATCATGGAAGGAAAGGTTAAGAAAAACAAAAAAGAAGATTTATAGACCATTAATTATCACTGTGCAGCTCATCAATCCATAACGGAACAAATATTCCCTTGTTTTCCAGTTCCTTTCTGTTTTGTAAATGAAAACTCAGTGAAGTAATTTTTTTCGTTTCCTCTTTCGAATCACACATATTGTATTGAATGGATGCTTCTTCGCTGGTGCAAGTGGGAGGAAATGAAGATTCTTGCAGCCATTAAACGAAACCTGCCGGAACAGTTTTTCAATCACACTGCTTCAGCAAAAGATGTTTCAATGAGTATCCCGAAGGAAGTAATATTATCAGAGTCCCTGATAAAATAAAAAGCCATGAATAATTTTAACAACCTGGTTTCAACCATTCAACAACTGCATAAGCAATTACAGCAATCGGCGGCAAATGCAGTGAACCAAATGCTGACTATCAGAAACTGGCTGATTGGCTACTACATTGTTGAGTTTGAGCAAAACGACAAAGACCGGGCGGAATATGGCGACATGCTAATTGAAAGTATTGCTGCTGAATTGAAACTTATAAAGGGTATTGATAAACGTTCACTATTCAGGTTCCGACAGTTTTATCTATACTATCCCCAGATAGCAGATGCAATTCGGGGGTCAGTGTCCCCCGTTTTTGAGCAAATTAAAAAAGTGGGGTCAGTGACCCCACAATTGATAAACCCGGAAATTATGGACTGGCTGATTGGTTATTATATTGTTGAGTTTGAGCAAAACGGTAAAGATCGGGCGGAATATAGAAATCGCTTCTAAAGTTAATTACCGGATTAAGGCACACGGCAAATTGCACATTTAAAAAAGCAATAAAAACTATCTGATATTTCGGTGCGCTGCACCTTTCTTCAAATACCAAATCAAATGCTACAAAGCTTTTGGTGCTCTGCACCATTTTCCCTTTACAGCCAATTATTTATACAAACAGCGGCATCGCCGCGACAATATTTGTAGCTCAAAAAAAGAAAAGTGGCACCAAGGTGCATCGCACCGGAATATTAAAATCCACAACATATTCAATTTTCACTGTGTATCTCATCAATCCATAACGGAACAAATATTCCCTTGTTTTCCAGCTCCTTTCTGTTTTGTAAATGAAAACTAAGTGAAGTAATTTTTTTCGTTTCCTCTTTCGAATCACACATATTGTATTGAATGG
>CAZLGT010000087.1:0-15958 GCA_964559175.1 uncultured Mariniphaga sp.
CTGAAAGAATTCAACGAAAAAATTTACACATAACCCGCTCTGAAACAATTGATAAACAGTGTATTTATGCTATATGTCCTGGCTTTGCTGGCCGGTTGTGCCGGCAACAACAACGGGCAAACCGAAATCATCCGAAAAGTAAAAATCGAACCGGTTCAACAGGCCGATTCGCTACAGGTAAAACAATACTCGGGAATAATTAAGGAAGCCGCCGAGGTGAACCTGGCATTCCGGGTGGCAGGCCCCATTCAGAAAATTCTGGTGAAGGAGGGCGATTATGTGCAGGCCGGGCAGGTGGTTGCCCAAATGGACACCCGCGACTACGAAGTGCAACTGGCGGCTGCACAGGCGCAGTACGAACAGGTGAAAGCCGAAGCCGACCGCGTGATTGAATTACACAATCGTGAAAGCGTGGCCGGCAATGATTACGACAAAGCAGTTTCGGGTCTTAAAATGGTGGAAGCGCAACTCAAACACGCCAACGACCAGATGAACGACACCAAACTCACTGCGCCGGTTTCGGGGTACATTCAGAAAGTGAATTTTCCGGAAAACGAACTGGTGGATGCCGGTATGCCCGTGGCTTCACTCATTGACGTAGGACACTACCAGTTGGAAGTGGAAATCCCGGTTGCGCTGTATGTTGACCGGGAAAACATCATCTCCTTTTCAGGCCTGCAACCGGCGGTTTCCGGAGAGGAATTTCCGCTTCAGTTGCTGAGCTACAGCCGAAAAGCCAGCAACAACCAGTTGTATAAAGTGCAACTGCGCATAAACCCGGCCAGCCAGCCCAAACTGGCCCCGGGAATGGATGTGCAGGTAAACATAGTTTTGAAAAGCAGTACCGGGCCTGTGGCCTGTGTACCCCTCAACGCCTTGTTTAACGAAAACGGTAAAACGTATGTGTGGGTTTACCAGTCAAACGGCACGGTGCAAAAACGCGAAGTGGTTACCGGCAAACTCACCGGCGACGGCAGAATCCGCATTTCCGAAGGATTGCAAACAACGGAACAAGTAGTGGTGGCCGGCGTGAACCAACTGAATGAAAACGAACAGGTGGAACCGCTCGAACCGGTTTCCGAAACCAATGTGGGAGGGATGCTGTAATGTACCTCACTGAAATGACTTTCCAAAGAAAAGCCATCATCTGGTTTATCCTGTTTTCTATGGTGGCTGGTGGCATCCTGGCATTTCGTTCCATCAGCAAGCTGGAAGACCCGGAGCTGGTGGTGATGATGTCGCAGATTGTGACCGTTTATCCCGGCGCTTCGGCTCATGAGGTGGAAATGCAGGTCACCAATATCATCGAAGAGGAACTGAACACGCTGGGCGATGTGGAAACCATCCGGTCGAAATCTATGCCCAACCTTTCCATTATTACGGTGATGCTCGAACTTACCGTTCCGCAAAAAGAGATTGAGCAGCGCTGGGATTTCCTGCGCCGCCGGATGAACGAGGTGGTTGCCAAACTGCCCGAAGGCGCGCAGCCGCCTATGGTTTTCGACGATTTTGGCGACGTTTACGGCATGTTTTACGCCATGACCGCCGACGGCTATTTGCACAAAGAGATGAGCAAAATGGCCCGGTTCATCAAACGCGAAATGCTCGGTGTAAAAGGCGTTGCCCGGGTGGAAATTTACGGAGAGCAGCAGCCGGTTACCGAAATTGTTTTCAATCCATCCAAAATGGGTGAGTTGGGCGTGTTCCCGTTCCAGGTGATGGCGGCGCTGCAGGCAGAAAATGCAGCGGTTTATCCCGGCGCCCTGCAAACCGGCAATCAACTGCTCGGCATTTCGGTGAACGGTAAAATTGCCAGTGCCGAAGATGTGGCCAGTGTAATGATAAAAGGACTCGACGGCAGCCTCTTCAGGCTTTCGGACATTGCTGAAGTGAACGAAGTTTATGCAGACCCACCCCGGAATACCATGCACCTGAACAACAAAAACGCCATTGCCATTTCACTTTCCATGGAATCGGGCGAAAACATTGTAGAGGTGGGCAAACGCGTGGAAAAAAGGTTGGATGAACTGAAAAAAAACATTCCGGCGGGCTATCGGTTTGAGAAGGTGTTTTTTCAGCCCGACCTGGTCAAAAACTCCATCGACGGGTTTATGTGGAACCTCGTGATGTCAGTGGTTATAGTTATTATCGTGCTGATGGTTTCCATGGGATTTCGCAGCGGGTTTATCATTGGTACAGGGCTGGTGATCACCATTCTGGCTACCTTTCCCATTTTGCTGGCTGCCGGCGGAACCTTGCAACGCATTTCGCTGGGAGCTTTTATTGTGGCCATGGGAATGCTGGTTGATAATGCCATTGTTGTTATCGATGGCATTCTGGTGGATTTAAAAAAAGGCGTGAAACGGAAAAGGGCGCTCATCCACCCCGCCACACGAACTGCCTGGCCTTTGTTTGGCGCCACATTCATTGCGGTGGCTGCATTCCTGCCGGTTTACCTTTCGCAGGATGCGGCCGGAACCTACGCCCGCGATTTGTTTGTTGTGTTGTGCATTTCCCTCTTCATAAGCTGGGCACTGGCCATGACACAGGTGCCGCTTTTTGCTGAAAAATTACTGAAACGGAAAAAAAAGAAAGACAACGAAGAATTGTATCATGGCTGGGCATACCGGAAATTCAGAAATATCCTGGGCTTGCTGTTGCACTACAAAACGGTTACACTTATTGTTACCATTTTATTGCTGGCACTGGCTGCATTTAATTTTCAGAATATCAAAAAAACGTTTTTCCCCGATTTCAACTACAACCAGGTTTATATTGAATACAGGCTTCCGGCAGGCGCCGGGCCGCAAAAGGTAAATGAAGATTTGTTCCGGATTACCGAATACCTGCAATCGCTTGAGGAAGTTAAAATGGTGGTAACCAGTCACGGACAAACGCCTACCCGCTATGCGCTGGTGCGGCCCATGGGCGAAGCAGCCGACAATTACGGCGAGCTGATAGTAAATTTTGAAGACTACCAAACCATGACCCGGATGAAGCCGGTGCTTAGTGAATACCTGCACAACCATTTCCCGGATGCCCGTTCCCGGATTCGGAAGTACAACCTTTCGGTAAAAGCATCGCACACGGTGGAGGTGGAATTTACCGGCCCCGACCCGGCAGTGCTGCGCGATTTGAGCCGGCAGGCACAGGAAATTTTCAGGAACAATCCATACGCCGACTTTTATACCATTGAAGACGACTGGGAACCCATTGGACAGGCACTCACCGCCCGGTATGCCCGGCAGTCGGCACAAAGGGCAGGCACCAGCCGCTCTGATGTGAGCAACGCCATTCTTGCCGCTACCGACGGACTGCCCATAGGCGAATATTTTGAAGGCCAGAACCGCGTGGGAATTGTGTTGAAATTACGAAACAACGACGGTTCCCGAATTGAAAATCTGGAAGACATTCCCGTTTGGAGCATGCTGCCGAATCTTTCGGGATTGAACGAAACCACAATTCAGAAACTGCTTACCGGGGTAACATCCATCGACGAACTGTCCAAAGAGCTGATTAGTCCGGTGCCGTTAAGCGCCGTAACACAGGGAATCGACCTCGACTGGCAGGAGCAGGTGGTGCGGAGGGTTAACGGCCAACGCGCCATTCAGGTGCAGTGCGAACCGCTGGAAGGTTACAGTCCGGCACTGGTGCGCAAAACCATGCTGGATGACATTGAAAACATCACGCTGCCCGACGGGTACAAAGCCGTTTGGGTGGGCGAACATGAACTGCAGGGCGATGCGCTGCGCAATATTTTCAGGTACCTGCCCATTTCCATCATGCTCATTATTCTTACACTCATTTTGCTTTTCAACGATTTTAAAAAACCAATTATCGTGCTGAGCTGCATCCCCATGGCATTTATCGGCATTGTTCCGGGAATGATTCTGGCGGGGCAGCCGTTTACGTTTATGGCCATCATCGGTTCTTTTGGTTTGATGGGGATGATTGTAAAAAATGCCATTGTGCTGCTCGACGAGGCCGAAATGCTCATTGCCAATGGCGTTGAAAAGTACCATGCGCTGATTGACGCCACCATTTCGCGTACCCGGCCGGTGCTGCTGGCCTCGTTCACCACCATCCTGGGAATGATTCCGCTGCTCACCGACCCCATGTATGCAAGTATGGCGGTGGCCATCATCAGCGGATTGCTGGTGGGTACACTTATCACCCTGATTTTTGTGCCCATATTGTACGCGGCTTTTTATGGAGTGAAGCGAATGGAAAAAAACGAAAACAGAACAGAATTAGCATCATGAAAACATTAAATAAGATTATATTTTTTATTTTTCTAACAACTGGAATACAGGGTGTTGCGCAAGAGAAAATGACTTTGCAACAAGCCCGGGAAATGGCGCTTCGTAAAAACGAAAATCTGAAAGTTTCTGCAAAACAAATGGAAAAAGCTGAAGCGCAAAAGGCCGCCGTCCGGACAATGCGTTTGCCTTTGCTTTCGGCTACCGGCATGGGCATTTATCAGAACAAGGACTTTGAAATGGAACTGATGTTGCCCACTCAGGTTCCCAATCCGCAAACGGGTGAGTTGGTGCCCAACATCATGATGAACCCAATGACCGGTGAGCCGGTAATTGGCCCCGATGGCAATCCTGTGTTTAACATGTATGCCTGGCTGCCGCTGAATGTGAGCCTGAGCGGAGCTTACCTTGCCGGGCTGGCGCTGGAGCAGCCTGTTTATACCGGCGGGAAAATCAGTGCCGGCAATAAAATGGCTGACATCGGACTTGAAATGGCCGGAGAGAACAAAACGCTGCAGCAGATGAACACCATTGCCGAAGCCGATAATGCTTACTGGACCTACATTTCGGTTTCCCAAAAGGTGAAACTGGCGCAGCAGGCGGTGAATATGCTGACCGAACTGGTGGGAAAAGCCCGCGATGCGCACGAGGTGGGAATGTCGGGCCGGAATGATTTGCTGAAAGCGCAGGTAGAACTGAACAACGCAAAACTGAACCTGCAAAAAGCCAAAAACGGGCTTGAACTCAGCCGCATGGATTTGTGCCGGGTTACCGGCCTTCCGTTCAGCACGGCGATTATGGCAGTTGACACGGTTGTTTCTGTATCTCCTCCGGCAGAAATAATTCCGTCGGAGGAAAATGTTAATCAGCGGCCTGAGTACCGTTTGATGCAGAAAAACATTGAACTGGAAGAACAAAACATCCGGATGGCCAAAGCCGATTTTTTGCCTGTTGCCGGAATTCAGGCCGGGTACAACCACATTGGGGGAATTGATTTTGGAGGTACCGATTTTTCAAACACCAGTCTGAATGTGCTGGCATCGGTGAAAATTCCGATTTTTCACTGGGGCGAGGGCGTAAAAAAAATCAACGCCGCCAAAATCGACAAGGAGATACAAGAGCTGGAACTGGAAAAAAACAAACAACTGCTGCAACTGGAAACCGAACAGGCCCGGTTGAATTTGCAACTGGCGTGGGAACGCATTCAGCTAAACGAAACTGCGCTGGAACAGGCAGAGGAAAACCTGCGCGTAACCCGCGACAATTACGAGGTAGGTATGGAAACCATCACCGAATACCTGATAGCGCAAACCCAATGGCAGCAGGCCTTAAGTGAGCTTATTGATTCCAGAACCGATTTCAAAATGAAAGAAACCGCCTGGCTGAAAGCTACCGGGAAGTTGGCTGTTTCACTTGCTGACTGAAAGTCAGCTGGCGAATAAAGCAGCCTGAAACATAATTGAGCAGGTGGACTTAGAGCCACCAGCTCAAAGGTTGAATTCACCTGCTGACTGGAGTTCAGCTGGCGAATAAAGCTGACCAAAACATAATTGAGCAGGTGGACTTAAAGCCACCAGCTCAAAGAAAATTAAAGCAAAGGAATTTTATTCTTCCACCCCAAACCTATACACACAAATTGAATAATACTCTTCACCCGGATTCAGAATGGTTGACGGGAAATCCGGCTGGTTGGGGCTGTCGGGGAAGTGCTGGGTTTCCAGGCAGAAAGAGGAACGGTGTTCGTAAACGTTGCCGTATTTCCCGGTATCGCTTCCGTCGAGGAAATTGCCACCATAAAATTGCAAGCCGGGTTCGTTGGTGTACACTTCCAGTGTGCGACCTGAAACGGGTTCGACTACTCTTGCAGCAAAGGTCAAATCATTATCGGCAGGAAACAAAACCCAGTTGTGATCGTAGCCCAAACCGTAATTCAGTTGTTCAAAATCAGCATCCACCCGTTCGCCAATAGCCGTTGGTGCTCTGAAATCCATCGGGGTGCCTTCAACCGGAGCAATTTCGCCGGTAGGAATCAAACCACCATCTACCGGAGTATAAAAATCGGCATTGATTTGCAGGATATGGTCGTTAATGCTCCCGTTACCATCGCCTTTCAGGTTGAAAAAGGAGTGATGCGTCAGGTTCACCGGGGTAGGGCGGTCGGTGGTGGCCCAATATTCAATTTTTAATTCGTTTTCGCTGGTTAACTGGTATTGCACTTTCACATCCAGGTTTCCGGGATACCCTTCCTCCATGTGCGGAGAGGTATAGGTTAGTACAAGCGTTTGGCCGTCGGGTTGATTTGCATCCCAAACCACATCGTTAAATCCTTTTGTTCCGCCGTGCAGGTGGTTTTCATCGTTGTTCTGAACCAGGGAATACACCGTGTCGTTCAGGGTAAACTGACCGTTGGCAATGCGGTTACCATAACGACCAATCAATGCACCGTAGTAAATTTCACCGGAGTTCAGATAACCGGCCAGGGTTTCGTATCCGGTTACAATGTCTTCAAAATCACCTTTCCTGTCGGGCACCCACAGGCTGACCACACGTCCGCCGAAGTTGGTGATTTGTGCAACCACTCCGGCTTCATTCTGAAGGGTAAACAGTTCCACTGTTTTACCGTCAACCCTGCCGGTAAACGTTTCTTCGCTAATCAACTCAGGTTGTTTCGGTGTTTGTGTGCAGGCAAACAGGGTAATTATTGCCAAAAAGATAACCGGTTTTCTCATTTTGATTTATTTTTGTTTTTTAATGAAAGATGCCGCTAATTTACGGGTAAATTTTTTACCTGAAAAGCGTATTGTTCACTCTTTTGAACGATTACTTATAAAAAACTGAAATACGATGTTAAATTACAGAGCTTTTCTGATTTTTCTTTCACTGATTGTTGTGTTTGGCTGCCATCCGGGTGAGGAACAACTTAAGCCGCCCAATATTTTGTTTGCCATAGCCGATGATGCCTCGTGGAAACATTTTGGCGCTTACGGGTGCGATTGGGTAAAAACGCCGGCTTTCGATCGGGTGGCGGCGCAGGGAATTTTGTTTACACAGGCATATACACCCAATGCCAAATGCGCTCCGTCGAGGGCTTCCATTCTTACGGGCCGAAATAGCTGGCAGCTGGAAGAGGCAGCCAATCATTCGCCTGTTTTCCCGGCCAAATTTAAAACCTATGCCGAAGCCTTGGGCGAAAACGGGTACTGGGTGGGAAGCACAGCCAAAGGCTGGGCACCGGGCGACCCGGGCGAAATAAACGGGAAACGTCGCGAACTTACCGGCCCCAAATTCGACGAGCATAAAACCGAGCCGCCGGCAAAATTCATTTCCGACAACGACTATGCAAAAAATTTCGGGGCTTTTCTGGAAGCACGGCCTAAGGGCCAACCGTTTTGTTTCTGGTACGGAAGTCTTGAGCCCCACCGGGCGTATGAGTTTGAAGCAGGCATTAATTATGGCGGGAAAAGCCTGGCCGATATTGACCGGGTGCCTCCCTTCTGGCCCGATGTGGATTCCATTCGCACCGATATGCTCGATTATGCATTTGAAATTGAATATTTCGACCAGCACCTGCAACGGATGCTGCAAATGCTGGAAGATGCTGGTGAGCTGGAAAATACCATTGTAATTGTAACCTCCGATAACGGAATGCCTTTTCCCCGCATAAAAGGGCAGGTGTACGAATATTCAAATCACCTGCTGCTGGCAATTATGTGGCCCGACGGAATTAAAAAACCGGGCCGGGTGATTGATGATTTGGTAAGCTTTATCGATTTTGCGCCTACTTTTCTCGAACTGGCTGGGTTAACGGTTGAAAATTCAGGAATGCAGCCCGTTACCGGACGAAGTCTTACGGAGTATTTTCATACGGAAGAGGAAGGGAAAGTGGTGAAAGAACGCAGTTATGTGCTCGTGGGAAAAGAACGCCACGATGTGGGGCGCCCCGATGACCAGGGATACCCGGTGCGGGGAATCGTTAGCAGGGGATTTCTGTACCTGCGGAATTTTGAACCCGACCGCTGGCCCAAAGGAAATCCGGAAACCGGATATCTCAACTGCGACGGAAGTCCAACGAAAACCTATATTTTGGACACCCGCCGTAAAAAAGGTGAATGGAGATACTGGCAGCAGAATTTTGGCAAACGCCCGGCAGAAGAGCTGTACCTGATTGAACAAGACCCATTTTGCATGACAAACCTGATTGACGAACCCATTTTTGCGGGATTGAAAATGATTTTGGAACAGGAAATGATTGAAAAGCTCATCGAGCAGGGTGACCCGCGAGTAATGGGGGAGGGCGAAATTTTCGATAATTACCCCTACCACGGCGCCGTTCAGAATTATTACAACCGATATATAGCCGGCGAAGATGTTCCTGCCGGATGGGTGAATAAAACCGACTACGATTCCGATTTGATGGAGTAAAATTCCATGTCTTTAACTTCAGAAAAAATGAATAATTCGTTGTTACCCTGTTTTAAAAAAGGCCTGCTGGAAGCCGGTTGCGACGAGGCCGGACGCGGATGTCTGGCCGGTCCGGTAGTGGCGGCAGCTGTAATTCTGCCTTCCGGTTTCGATTACGGGATGCTGAACGATTCAAAAAAACTGTCGGAAAAACAGCGGAAAAAACTTCGTCCGCTCATTGAAAACGGGGCGCTGGCCTGGGCTGTGGAAATGGTATCCAATGAGGAAATTGACAAGGTAAATATTTTGAATGCCTCCTTTCTGGCCATGAACCGGGCGGTTCAAAAGCTGAAAATGGTACCGGAACACCTGCTCATCGACGGGAACCGGTTCCGCCCGCAAACAGATATTCCATTCACCTGCATGGTAAAAGGCGACGGACGGTTTTACTCCATTGCCGCAGCTTCGGTGCTGGCCAAAACCTGGCGCGATGAGTATATGGAAAAAATTCACCAAGAGTTTCCCGAATACAACTGGGCAAGGAACAAAGGTTATCCGACGTTTAGGCACCGCGAAGCCATTGCGAAATATGGTGTTACAAAATACCACCGCATGTCGTTCAGATTGATAAACGAGCAATTGAAGCTGAATTTCTAAACGTTTTTTCTTATTTTAACCGCATGAAACATTTGGTATGTATTTTATTTTTTATCGTGCCGCTTTTGCTTTCGGGGCAAAATGATACGACCATTTATTTCGGGGCAAACGGGAAAATAAAGCCCGGCGAAAACACGGTGCTGAAAAAAGAGATAAAATTCCCGGGGAAAAACCGGGTGAGAATCATTACTGAAAAGCTTGCTGATGATGGTTCATGGACCTTTTTGTTCACCGAACGGGTCAGAAGAAAAAGTACTGAGCTGTTTCATATTCGGATTAAAGGACAGGAATTTTCGGAACAAATTGAACGCCGGTTTGAACCGCAATCCGACGGAACACTGAAATTTACCGACCTGCAAAATAACCAGATAAAACGTATGGGTTTCACCCAATCAAAAATCCCACTCATTTTCCACGGCGAACTTACCGAGTATTACCCCAACGGAAATGTAAAATCCATTTCGGTTTACGAAAACAACGAGTTGGTGTCAAACCAAAACTGGCGGGAGAACGGAGAACGGTATATCGACAACATTTTTTATTCGGTTGAACGCGAGCCCCGGTTTTTACGGGGAACACAGGCCTTACATGAGCATGTGCTGAAAACATTCAGGGAATCGAAGGTGGACTTATCGCAGATAGAAGGCCGCCTCCTGGTTGGTTTTGTGGTGAAGGAAGATGGCAACATTGAAGGAATTCGGATTGAAAAAGGTTTGGGTCTGGAACTGAACAATTTGGCGCTGACAGCTTTTCACACATTAAAGGGCGAGTGGCAACCGGCCCGGCTAAACGGCGAAAATGTGCGGTTTTACCAGCTTTTTCCCATCAATTTCATTTACCGGAAATTTGATTTCGACTACCTGGAGATGAAGGGAAGCATGTTGTACTGGGAAATAAACTGAAAAAATATGAAAGTTGCATTTTTTAGTTCAAAGTCTTACGACGAGCAGTATTTCAACAAAATAAACGAAAAGTACGGGTTCAAACTTCAGTTTTTCGAAACCCGGCTCGACAGTCACACCGTGAAGTTAACCAAAGGATTTGATGCGGTTTGTGTTTTTGTAAACGATAAAGTCGATGCCAAAACGCTGAAAGGACTCAGCCGCAGAAATATAAAATTGCTCACGTTACGTTGTGCCGGATTCAACAATGTGGATCTGGAAGCTGCGGAAAAACACGGGATCACCGTTTTGCGCGTGCCAGCCTATTCGCCCGAAGCCGTGGCCGAACATGCGCTGGCGCTTATTCTTACCCTGAACCGGAAAACCCACAAGGCTTACAACCGCGTGCGCGAGGGAAATTTTTCACTGGAACGGCTCACCGGATTTAACGTCAGCGGCAAAACCATCGGGGTAATTGGCACCGGCGCCATTGGCCGGGCATTTATTCAGTTGCTCAAAGGGTTCAAAACGAAAATTAAGGCTTATGATCCTTATCCGAATAAACAATTGCAAAACGAGGGCGTAGAATATGTTTCGCTGGAAGAGTTGCTAACTGAATCGGATATTGTTTCGCTGCACTGCCCGCTCAGCCCGGAAACCCACCGGATGATAAATGCACAAACCCTGAAACATGTCAAACAGGGCGCCATGCTGATTAATA
This sequence comes from uncultured Mariniphaga sp., assembly GCA_964559175.1. Lineage (GTDB taxonomy): Bacteria > Bacteroidota > Bacteroidia > Bacteroidales > Prolixibacteraceae > Mariniphaga. The sequence continues at coordinate 10,920 of CAZLGT010000087.1, forward strand.
CCAGCCGTGGAAAACTCATAGACACCGAAGCGGTTATCGAAGCATTACGGGAAAAACGGCTGGGTTCGCTGGGCATTGATGTTTATGCCGAAGAAGAAAAGTTGTTTTTTAAAGACCTCTCGGAAATGATTATCGACGACGACACTATTTCCCGGCTCATTGCACTGCCCAATGTGCTAATTACCGCCCACCAGGCTTTTCTAACCCGCGAAGCGCTGGAACAAATTGCCGAAACTACCCTGCAAAATATTTCCGGGTTCGAAAAAGGAGAGATAAATAGGAAAAACCAGGTGGGAACAGAGAATTTGGGATAAAGGGAACCGTTCTTTCAAAAAAGAGAACGGTTCCTTTTCCTAAAATTATTTTCTATCTTCAAAATCAAAAATGCCATCATTAAAAACCATAACACCCATATTGGGAGGTAACTATTATCACCTTTTTAACAGGGGAAGCAACTGCCAGAATATTTTTTACCTGCCGAAAAATTACGACTACTTTCTTAAATTACTGAAAGACTTTTTAGGCGGCTATCTTTATTTTCTTGCTTATTCTTTAATGCCCAATCATTTTCATCTGGTAATAAAAGTATAGAATAATCAGGAAAACCGGGTGGGGAATCTTTTTGATCCAAAATACAAACATCTTCTTATTGAGAATCAGGATTATCTTGAATATGTTATATTCTATACACACTTTAATTCTGAAAAACATGGAATTGCGAATAATTTTAGAGCGTACAGATATAGTTCTTTCAAAGCGATAAACGGAACAGGCAAAACCAGTATCGCCAGGGATTTCGTTCATGAATTATATGGAGGGAAAGAAGGATTTCTAAATTATCACAATGTTTTACATGAAGAGCGAACTGAAATAATTTTGGAGTGAAGATGAAGGGAGCCGTTCTTTTCCTTTTTCAGAACGGTTCCTTTGTCCCTTTGCTGAGCCCGAGGGAACCGTTCTTCCCAAAAGAGAACGGTTCCTTTGTTCATTTTCGCAATCCGCTTTCTATTTCTTCGTCAATTACAACCACATTCGAGTTTGAAACATCGTGTGCGGTGAACAGGCCCAAAACCGGGTTCCCGTCGGATGCAGTAAAATTACCCTGAATGTTGGCGGGAGGGACACTGAACAAGCTGCCGGTTTGCGCCTGGTTGAATAGCTGAAAATAAAAATTGTAGGCAAATGCTGAAATGGAAGTTTGTTTCACCAAAACCGTATCACCCAATTTCAGTCTTCGATCTTCCGGTTTGGAAGGCTGGTGAAAGTCGGTAAAAATCTCGAAACTGTAAATATAATTCCCGTCCACCAGTTCGTCGCTGGCAAAAATGAGAAAATCGGACTGGCTGAGCAACGTGTCGTTGATATAAATATCCCATTTGTAAAAGTTGCCCAAACCCTGAGGTTCGTTGCCGTAAGTGAAAATACCCAAAAACCGGTTATCGCCACGCAGTGAGGGCCGCACCTGGTTTGAAATCAGCGGCTTGATGTATTTGTTCGAAGGAAGCCAGATGTCGAGCGGAGTGGGCGAATTGGTATTGGAAATGAGGTGCAGGTTTTGGGCCATCCGGTTGTACGAAGCTTTCACCGAACTGGTTGGCCCGGTAATGAGCCTGGCCGAAAAACGCGGCTCGATGTTTATAAACGGCGAACCAATCCGCTCCCCTTTTTCGTAACTGATTTTATTAATTACCTCATCTGCCTGGGGCGAATCAGGATTCAGATATTCCCGCACTTTCCCCTCGCCCATCTGCTGAAAAACACTTAGTCTGAGGCCGTATTCCATCGAAAACAGGTCGCCAATTTTCTGTTCATTGGAAACATAAGCCGAACCATCCATGGCGTTGTAACGGGTAAGGTTCAGGGTTTGAAAAAATGAGTTTTCACTGGCCTTAATGTTTCCGGGCTCAAAACGGTGGCGAATCAGGTTCAGGCCAAAATTTATACGATTGTCGGTATTCAGGAACCACGAAAAATTCTGTTTAAAATTGTAGTCACGCACATGCGAACTCCAGTCGAACTGATCGGCGGTATTGCCCGGCACACCCAGATTGTAATCGTAATTCGAGTAAATGAGCGAAGTATTTGAATTTTATCGAAACACGTTCCATGCTCATTTCCGTGCCGGTAATGTTCCGGTATCTTCGTTCGGCCATAACCACCACATCGCCCAGTTGCGTAGTTTTTTCCTTCATAAAAACATCAAGGATCTGGTTTTCTTCAAGGTTGATTTCCACGATTTGCGTTTCATAACCAATAAAGGAAAAGCTGATTTGATGTGAACCCTGCGGAAGGGTAACAGAATAAAATCCGTATGCATTGGAGGTTACACCCTTCTGAATTTCGGGAACATAGCAGGTTGCCCCGGTGAGCGCCTCGCCGCTTTCTGCATCGCGAATGTAACCGCTTAGGGTGGAGTTTTGCGCATACGACAAAAAGTATAGGGTCCCTAAAAGGACAACCAGAAAAAAATGCTTCATGTTTCTGTGTTTTCTGTTTTCGTTTTTAGGAATTGCATACCGAAATATATCAGTACGCCATTTCGTATTTTGCAACAAATTTGCAGGGGAAACAGATTTTAAAAAAATAAATCTTATAAAATTCTGTTTTTTGCCGGTAAACATGAGGATTCAATATTTAAAAAGCATCCGGGACCAAAAGGCGATTAAAATTTGATCTTTTCTCCATTTCTTTATTATTACAACTCCATCAGGTCTATTGTTTGCGTGTAAAATATTTTTTAGCTTTAAAACATGAAATCAAAAATTAAAAAATCATTTGGAAAAAGTGCCTGTCAGATTGACTTTATACTCTTAAATTTATTATTATGAAATACAGTCCTTTAAAAAAATCAGATCGAATTGAGTTAATCGATGCATTGAGAGGTTTTGCGTTATTTGGCATATTAATGGTAAATATGCACTTGATGTACGAACCCATGACGCAGATTATATTAGGGGCAAAACCTGACGCATCAGTTATACACATCATTGCCGAATCATTCATTAAATTCTTCTTCGAAGGTAAGTTTTATGTCATTTTTTCTTTGTTGTTTGGCTTTGGATTTTTCATTATTCTGAATAAAAGCAAAGACAATATCAACTCTGTATTATCCATTTTCCGAAGGAGGCTTTTCTTTTTGTTCCTTTTCGGTTTGGTGCACATCAGTTTACTCTGGGCAGGCGATATACTACTTTTTTATTCGCTTTTCGGGTTTGTTCTGATCCTGTTCAGAAAATCATCGGACAAAAAAATAATAAAATGGGCCGTGGCATTAGCCCTGATACCAACAATCCTAATATCGTTATTGACTTTAGCAGTTACACTGGGTTCGCAAATACCCGAAGTTAAAGCTGAAATGGATGTTCAATTCCAGGGTAGTGCAGCTGCAATGAAAGAATTGGTTGAAAAAGCAACCCAGGTCTATTCAACCGGAAGTTTCCGCGAGATTGTTTCGATGAGGATTGAAGAGTATTTAACTTTGCTTGTTGGTAGCCTGATGTCTTTCTACCCGGTAGTTTTGGCTATGTTTTTGGTCGGGTTTTTGGTTGCACGCAGAGGCATAATTACAAACTATATGAACCACCTGCACCTTTTCAGAAAAATATTTTGGTGGGGTTTAGGAGTTGGTGTACTTACCAGTTTCCTTTATACAGTTTCTTACCGGTACGCGGTATTGATGATTCCTGATGGTTGGTCCTTGCTGGCATCGTCGATGCATACTTTTGGCGGAATATCATTGGGATTGTGTTATATAGCAGGGATAACCATTTTATTCATCAAAGGCAAGTCGGGACTTTGGATTAAGTATTTTGTGCCTATTGGCCGAATGGCACTGACCAATTACCTGCTTCAATCAATAATAACTGCACTGCTGTTCCATTCATACGGTTTCGCTCTATTTGGAAAAGTTGAAGTTTGGCAAGGCATTGTTTTAACTGTAATAATTTTTGTATTGCAAATTCTGTTTAGCCGCTGGTGGTTAAATCGTTTTCAGTTCGGACCTTTTGAATGGTTATGGCGCAGTTTAACCTATTTTAAGTTGCTACCGATAAAAAAACTAAAGTAAAACAAAATGAAAAAATCTAAATTTCTGGCGGCAATATTGATTTAAATCACATGAGATCGATAAACTAATACTGTCATCGTGATTAAATCAGAGCCCTGTCCCACGGAATTCCGGCCAGCACCAAAATCAGTGCAAGCCCAAACCAGATGGCAGCAACCCGGTGTTTTTTCCAGGAAAGAGTTCCTTTTTTTGTTTTTGATTTTCCGATGTGCACAAAAACCAGTGCAACAACCATCAGCAGAATATGTTCCACCGCGTAAAACCGCAGCAGTGCATTTTTCATGGCTGCCCCAAAGTCGGCAAAAGCAGTTTGGGTATAAGGACTCACAAAGGCATACAAAATAAAGCCAATCAAAAACTGAATATCCATAAAAATGGTGAGTACCAGACCGGTGATTTTATCTTTTTTTGACCATTCCTTTTTACCGGCCCAGCCGATAAATGCAAATACCAGTGCCAGCACCAGCGCCAATAAAACAAGCCAGCGAAACAGGTTATGGGCGTGAAGTAATCCTGTGTACATAAAAATCAGTTTAAAGTTTTAAGAAAAATGTTTTTAGTTAAACACCAGTTCGGCGTTTTGGTTTTAAAAATTATGAATACACAGTCGTAAATGAATCAAAAGATAAAAACCAGTAATACCTCTGAATGCCTCTGTCAGCAAATTCCGGATGATTGATTTTTTCCGAATAGTGGGAATATATGTAGTTTTGCAAAAGCTGGAATATGAGAAATAAATTTAGTGCAAAGTTATGCATAAAGCAAAATCCGGATAACAATTAAAAATTACAACCGTAACAAATTTCGAAAATCACAGGTGTAATTTGCGGTTACCGTGTGGAGGAGATTGAAGATTCTGAGCGAGAAATGGGACTTCCCGATAGTCATCGGGACAGGCTTCTCATCCCCTTTCTCTCTGAGCGAGAAACGGGACTCGAACCCGCGACCCCGACCTTGGCAAGGTCGTGCTCTA
>CAZLGT010000088.1:0-15849 GCA_964559175.1 uncultured Mariniphaga sp.
CGAACCCAGGACCCCATCCTTAAAAGGGATGTGCTCTACCAGCTGAGCTACTGAGTCATCCTTATGTCTCCTTTGTTTGTCAAAGGCGGGTGCAAAAGTAATACTTATTTTTTTTCAGGCAAATCCGGTAATGCTTTTTTCAGGAAAATTTTCATTTATTAAATTTTAAAAAACAAATGAATTACAGAATGCAGAAAGACAAGGCTGAATTTGAGTCCGTTAAACTTCTATTGCACCGTTTTGTCAATCGGCATTCCGAGTTTTTCGTACAAATTCCGACGGGCGGCCTTGTCTTTTTCCAGAATGCCATGTGCGTGCCTTGCAACTTCTCTGGCCACTTTACGCGGAACTACAACTACACCGTCGCCATCGGCAACTACCACATCGCCGGGGCAAACCAAAACGCCGCCAATATCCACCGGACGGTTCACCGACTCAAGTTCATTCCTGCCCGGTCGGATTCCGCGGCCCTTTTTACGCAGGTAAAGCGGAACTTTTTGCAAGGCAATTTCATCGGTGTCGCGCGCGCTGGCGTCGGTAACCACGCCTACGGCGCCAAGCGAAACCCAGTAAAGGATGTTGTTGGAGCCAATGGACCCAATATCGCGGTCTTCCACATCGTCGAGCACAACCACCGAGCCCGGCTGAATAACCTGTGCAAACAGTTCGCTGGAATACTGGTTGTAGAAATTCCCTTCCCAGGCTGCAAAATCTTCACCCGGCTCAGGCCTGTCGGGACGCTGAGTAGGTACATATCGCGCAGTAACTGCAATGCCACGTATGATATGCGACATGTCCTGCGTATCCACCCAGTCGGGGTGAATGTCGGTACTCACCAGACCGGTGTTGGGCAGCCTAACCATATCCATTCCATCGGAAACATCGGCAACCCGCAGGCCTTCATACAATTTCAGCAATTCGGCATTTTCTTCGGCTGAATAAGTTTGCGTTTCAAGAAAATTAATGCCCTGGGCAATTTCTTCAGGTGTTTGGCTTTGTGTCTCAAAACATCCTAAAAACAATACAAGTGAAATGATTAATAAAACTGGTTTCATAAAAAATGGTTTAAGTTTTTGAATATGGAATTGATGAATGGTGAAGATTGATTTTAATATCACCATCCTGATTTACAAAATAGCCAAACGTATATTCTACTTTTACTTCATTCCCTTCGTAATCTGTGAAAAAATAATTGCCCATTGCAACTGCATGTTTTTTTATAACAACAATTCCGGCATTTTCAAATTTGATTTTTACCCAATGCCAAATGGCGAAACCCTGGTCTTCAGGGTAATCAGGATTCCCTGAAACAAAATAAGAGAGAGCCTTTTCAAAAGTTTCGCGAAATTGCTCTACAGAAGCCAGGGTGGGCTTAAAAAGAACTATTCCCTCTTTGTAACCATAGTGTTTGTGGATAAATTCAGTTGCAATTGACTTGTAATCTTCTTTTTTTCTGTGTGCCTGACCAATAGCTAATATACCGTCGGCCCACGAATTTTGGATTGCCCGGATTTTCTTTTTTGTCAGTGCTTTTTTCTTAATCATTGGCAATTATTTTCTGCACTAATTTAAAAATTCTTTCTGAAGCAAATGAAACAATCCCTTCTTTATCCATTTTTTTCAGGCCATAAAAAAGATACTGAAATTATTTCCAGGTATGATTAATCTTATATTTCCAAACGCAGATATTTGATTATCAAATCAAAACAATTCATTGTTAAGTTAAATGCAGTTCAATAAAAATTTTCGAGGCTATTTAAGCAACCAAACATTTAAAGGAATTACTTTTGCGAAATTTTTAACACCTGCAAAGTGGATTCAATTTTTAAACCCAAGTTTTTTAGTGTTTTAAAAGAAGGTTATACCGGTAAACATTTCTCATCCGACCTCCTGGCAGGAATTGTTGTGGGGATTATTGCCCTGCCCCTTGCGATTGCCTTTGCTGTGGCATCGGGAGTTTCACCTGAAAAAGGGTTGATAACAGCAGTTATTGCAGGTTTTATTATTTCATTCCTTGGAGGAAGCCGGGTTCAGATTGGCGGCCCAACAGGTGCATTTATTGTTATCATTTACAGCATACTGGCACAATACGGGCTGAATGGGCTATTGATTTCTACCATTCTGGCAGGAGTTTTCCTGGTAATATTTGGATTACTGAAACTTGGTGCACTTCTGAAATATTTTCCGCATCCTTTAATTGTTGGTTTTACCAGTGGAATTGCTCTCGTCATTTTTTCTACCCAAATCAGGGATGCCCTTGGTTTGGAAATTCAAAATGTTCCGGGCGGGTTTGCAGCAAAATGGATGTCCTATGTTAATCATATAGAAACAGTTAATTTTTTTGCCTCAGGAATCACCCTGACAACTATTATACTGGTGGTGTTCTCTAAAAGATTTGTAAAAAAAATCCCTGGTTCATTGATCGCAATAGTTTTGGGAACCATTTCTGTTCAGGTTTTTAATCTCCCTGTGCTTACCATTGAATCTTTTTTCGGAGAAATTCCCAACACAATTCAGTTCAACCGGATACAAATCAACTGGAGCGAACTGGGGTTATATGTACAGCCTGCACTAACCATTGCCTTGCTCGGTGGTATTGAATCACTTCTTTCTGCGGTTGTTGCAGACGGTATGATTGGCGGCCGGCACCGGTCGAATACAGAACTGATTGCCCAGGGAGTTGCCAACATTATAACACCTTTTTTTGGTGGAATTCCTGCCACAGGAGCCATTGCCCGAACAGCAACCAATGTAAAAACGGGTGGCAGAACTCCCGTGGCCGGTATGGTGCATGCTGTAACCTTGCTATTGATTATGCTGTTTTTTGGCCGGTGGGTAAAACTTATTCCAATGGCAAGCCTGGCCGGAATTTTAATTGTGGTGGCTTACAACATGAGTGAATGGCGGTCCTTTCGGTCCATCCTGAAAGGTTCTTTTTTCGACATTATTGTGTTGCTTTCCACATTCTTTTTAACGGTACTTGTCGATTTAACCATTGCCATTGAAGTTGGCGTGGTGCTTTCTGCCCTGCTGTTTATGAAACGAATGGCCGACATGGGTAAGTCAATTCCGGCAGTGATTGACAGCGATGTTATCGAAGACTATTCAGAACTGCCTGAAGAAATAGGAATTTACGAAATCAGCGGACCGCTTTTTTTTGCTTCGGCAAAACAGTATTGCGAGGTACTTAAATCTACCGGGTTAAAAAGCAAAATTATCATTATTCGCATGAGGCATGTTCCTTTTGTGGATTCCACCGGACTTACCAACCTGAAAGAGGCTTTGAAAATACTGGTTAAATCAGATACCAAAGTAATACTTTCTGGTGTTAACGAAAACGTGGCCGCCGATTTGAAAAACTTCAGCATTTTCAAACTGATTGGTGAAGATTCTGTTTTTCCTGCCTTTGACATGGCATTGCAATATGCCAAAAAATACCTGACAAAATCATAAATGCATTTCAGTTTAACTCCAGTTCCAAAAACTTTTTCACCTGCTCAACCGTCATTTTTTTTGCTATTATCTTTTTGTTTTCATCCAGCAGGTACAAACCGGGGGTTTTGCGGGCATCATACAAAATTTTAAATCGTGAAACATGGTGTTCGTCCCATACATTTATCCAGTCGAAAAGTTGGTGTTTCTCCAGAAATTCGCCCCATTCCTCTTTATTGTCCATTGAATAAATGGCAAAAACTTCAAGTCCTTTATTTCTAAGCGGGAGGTAAACATCGGCATACAATTCGGGAACAAAAACATTGCAATGCGAACAATTTGGTTCGTAAATTACTACCAGCGTGTACTTTGCATCAATCTGATGCAGGTTTACAAATTCACCGTCAAAACTTTCCAAAGTAAGGTCAGGAGCTGTTTTGCCAATAAGGTTGTTCTCGGCAAACAATACATTTTCTTTGATTTTTTCCAGCGACTCTTCCGTTGCCCAAAATGCCTTGCCCGACATGTAATATTTTTGCGCAATGTCAACAAAAAGGGCATCCATTCCCATAATGTTGCTGTTGATACTGCTGTTCAGAAAATACGAAGTGGCAAATTGAAAAATGCGCGGTTTCGGTTTTACTTCTTCGATAAAATTGAAAACCGGGATTTTTACTGAGTCGTAGTGTTGGAACAGCACTTTGGTAAACCACGTTTCAAGTTTGTTTTTGAAAAAAGGCGTGTAGAGGAACCGTTCGTCGGTATAGTCGAAATTATCCCAGAAATGTTTTTGCTGAAAATAAAACCGGGCATTTTGCAAAAGGGTGTCGTTTTTTTGAACTTCTTCGGGAAGGGTTGAAACGTCGAGGGCGGGGACATGGTTTGCTTTTACAAATTTTGCCAGAAACGAGCCGGGAAATTGTGTTTCCAAATTTTCCCAGGAAGCGTAAAGCCGCGAGGTGAGTTCGTTGAGTTCTTCAATAAAAGCCTGCCTTTCAGTATCATTGGCCGTTTCCATTAGCTTCCTGATTTCAGCGTTTTTTTGCTGAAGAATTTTCAGAAAAGCAGTGTATTCCACAAAAGCTTCTGCTTCCCCGGAATTTTTGATTTTCAGATTTTCAGCCTGAAAAGAATAATTCTGAATGAGAAATTGCTGATCGCTTCCGAGAAAAAAATCGAAGTGATTATTTTCATCCATATAGATTTTATATAAGCCCTGCGGAAAAAGGGTGTCTGATTTGAAAATTCCACGACCTTCCTCGTTGAGTTGGATGGTGTCTTTGGCGTAAATGTTCCCCAGATAATATTGTGCTAGGTAAATTTCCCTGCCGGAAGCTTCGGGTAACCCGACCTGAAGTTGCAGCGACTGACCTGTTACCAGTGAAGGAATTAAAGACAGAAGTATTGAAATGTATTTGTGCATGCCGTAACCTGTTCTTTTATAAAATATTTGTTCAAAAATAAAGTTTAATCTTTAAAAATACGATTGGAATCGGTCCTTTCAAATGTTTGTGTAAATTTATCCGATTTCAAAATGAACGAGATGCTTTCAATTAATATCCCGGTTTATAACATAGAAGCAGGCGAATTGGTTTTGCAGCTCATAAGTCAGGCCAGTCGTTTGAAAATTGATTATGAAATCAGAGTTTACGACGACAGCTCTGCAGAACCAGCTAAACTGAAAAACCGTAAACTGGCTGAAAAGTCTCTGGTTGTTTACAGGGAGATGGAGCAAAACCTTGGGCGGGCGGCCATCCGAAATAAAATGGGGATAGATTCAAAAAAAACTTTCCTGCTTTTTATCGATGCCGATTCAAAAATCATTTCGGATGATTACCTGAAAAAATACCTTGAACTGGCCAAACCGGGCATTGTGCTTTGCGGGGGAACAGCATATTCTAAAGAAAAGCCGTCCGATGAAAAATTATTGCGCTGGATTTACGGACGAAAGCGCGAAGCTATTTCAGCCGACGATCGCAACAAACAGAAGGGTTTCATCATTACATCCAATAATTTTCTGATTGACAGGAAACGGTTCAAAAAAATCCATTTTCGCGAAGATCTGGGTCCTTACGGACACGAAGATACACTGCTCGGGTTCGATCTTTTTAACGCCGGAATAACCCCGCATCATATCGATAATCCGGTGGAACATACCGGTTTGGAGGATTCCGAAACATTTCTTAAAAAAACAAGAGAAGCGCTGAAAAACCTTCTGTTCATTTCAGAAAAGATAGTCAGCAATTCGCCTGAATTCAGTCAAAAAATGCGTTTCCTGAAAAAATACCGCCAGGTCACCAAAATCTTTCCTCCGGTTTTGTTACACTGGTTTTTCAGATTTTTCCGGAAAATACTGGAGAAAAATCTGTGCGGGAACAATCCGCGATTGCTTTGGTTTGACGTATATAAACTGGGGTATTTCGCGAAATTGAAAAGAAAAAAGCCCCTACGACATTAAATCATAAAGGCTTTTTCCATTGTATTGCTGTTTTTCTTAAATCAATCCAGCTTAATTTGTCCGTACCGGCTTCTTACATAAACGGTTCCGCCGGATCCGGCGCCTATTTTCCCTTTCACACGGCGCGACTGGTTCTCACTCATCCGGTCTCCCGAAAACCGGCTGTCGGGATACGAAATTCCACAATAGTCGCAACTGGCATCCAGCGAATAATCGGCATTCCCCAGTCCAATTGAAATTTGTCCGTAGCTGTTGGTAATGGTAACGGATTCAAATCCATTGTCAACCTTTCCAACTTTTATTCCACCGTAACCGGCATCCACTTTCAAACTTTTTGAAAGTTCATCTATTTTTATTTGGGTGTATTTGGTGTCTGCGGCTACTGATTCCACTTCGCCAAAATTAAAGGTGTCGTACCTTGATTCAGCCACTATTGAACCGGCCTTGTCCAGGCTGATAACTGCATATTTTGAATTCAGATTCAAGTCTTTCAACCGGCCGAATGTGATGTTTGAATACTGTATGGTTACCGTCATATCGTTGGCAGTTTCCACATCGGCCTTGCCATACGCCAGATCCAGAGTAACTGAACCATCGGAAGGTGTATTGAGCTCGTTAGCCGAGAAATTACCGTAAGAAATATCGAACTTCCCGTTGGCATTCAGCACATTTACAAAAGTATTTCCATACTTGTTGGTTATGTTGAGGTTTTTATCCGAAGGAATGTTCACCTCGTAATCGATGCTGAAACGCTGGCGGCTTTTAAAACTGCGACTGATATTCGTTTCAGCAAAAACAGTGCTTCCGGTTTTACTGAAACTTACATTGATCTGGTCGAGCAGTTCTTCGGCACGTCGCTCGTTTGGCGCTTCCACGGTTACTAATACATCGATGGTTACATTGCTTCCGCCCTTGTTGGTTACTTTCACTTCGCCAAACCTGTTGTTTATATCAAGTGTTTGCACACTGGCAACAGGCCACGATTCGTGATATTTTTTTGTTTTTTCCTGGCCAAAAGCCTGCAATCCGGCAGTGGCGGCCAACAAAAAAATAAAACCTGCAATAAAATTAAATTTCCGCTTCATGACTTGTATTGGTTTTTTGTTTTACTTCTTCTAATTTTTCAATAATCATATGTATTATACTAAGCTTAGTCTGGTAATATTCGAGCATGGCGTTAATTACCCTTTCGTCGTTGGGGCTTGTTGCCAAGTCGCCCTGTAGTTTTTCAAAAATCTGTTCAAATTCGCTCAACTCGGCATCCATCATTTGCTGTTCTTCTTCTGAAATCAGTCCTTCCGACATCAATCTTTCCCATTCGTTCAGCCCTACGTTTATGGCGTTGGTGTAATAGAACTCCACTTCTTCGTATTCGGGAGAAACCGATGCCAGTGTTATTTGATTCCCGGTTCCGTTTATTTGTGTATTATTATCAGTTGAAAACCAGATGATGGCCTGATTTACAATCAAAAAAGCAAACACGGCAGCGGCTGCTGCTTTCCAGATAAAGTTCAGTGAAATCACTTTTTTTCTTTTCCGGAAATCTTCCAGCCGGGATTCAAACCGTTCGAAATGCCCGGCAGGAGGCTCATTATCGTTTAATCCTTCCAGGTTTTTCGCAATCAGTTCTTCTATGTAATCTTTTTCTTTCATTGTTTTCATTTTCAGTTGTATGAAAAAATTTCCTTTCCTTTTAACAGTTCCCGCAATTTGCTTTTGGCCCTCGAAAACTGGGTTCGCGATGCCGAGTTGCTGATTCCAAGAATCTGGCTTATCTCGTCGTGGTCGTACCCTTCAATGAGGTAAAGGCTTAAAACTGTCCGGTAACCGTCGGGCAAACTCTGAATGGCTTTTTTAATGCGTTCCAAGTCCACTTCGCCAATTTCTTCGTTTTGGTCGGGCAGCTTCAGGGTGCGTTCGCTTACCTCTTCAAACTGCACTTTCTTTTTTTTCAGATGGTCCAAAGAACGGTTTATTACAATTTTTTTCAACCAAGCGCCGAAACTCACTTCACCTTTGTAGGTGTTTATTTTGCGGAAAGCTTTTAAAAAGGCTTCCTGCATGATGTCTTCGGCTTCCGCTTCATCGTTTACAATCCTCAGACTCACATTGTACATGGGCTTGTAGTACAATTTGTACAACTGAAACTGTGCTTTCTGGTTCCCTTCCATGCACAAGTCGATGAGTTCCTGATGAATATTTTTATACTGTGTTTCCAATTTGTTTCAGTTCTGGTTCAATGACGACAGGAAATTTCGAATGTTGCACCGGAACAAATTATTTTTTGTTTTCGAGCAACTTATTGCAAAAAGAGTGGAGCAAATGAATATCGCCTTCATTCAGAAAACTGACACGTTCCAGAAATCTCGGGAAAATGGCAGAGTGCTCTTTAAAGCCGGTTTCGAGAAGGATGGCATGAACTTTTTCTAGCAGTGCACGAAGACTTTCTTCATTTTTTAAGGGCAGTTCAGTATTGTTGACGGAGGAAATTTTTGATAACTCCCAGGCATATAGCATCACCGCCTGTGCAAGGTTCAGCGAAGGGAAGGTTGTTTTCATGGGGACGGTGGTTACCAGATCGCACAATTTCAGTTCATCATTTCGTAACCCCGATTCCTCCCGGCCAAAAACCACAGCCACATTTTGAACAGTTTTCCCTTTCGAAATTAAAAGTTCCGGAAGGTTGGGGAGTGGGAAATAGTCGTATTTAACGCTGCGCTTTTTTGCAGACGTTCCAATTACAAAATCGAATTCTTTAAGGGCTTCGTTCAGGGAAGAAAAGACAACTGCGTTTTCGAGGATTTCGTTGGAACCATGTGCCAGCCAGCGTGCCGGACCGCTCAGATAATCGCAGGGATTAACCAAAATCAGTTCTGTAAATCCCATGGTTTTTATGGCTCGGGCAGCAGCCCCCACATTTTCGGGAACGGTAGGTTCAACCAGAATAAATGAAATATTCATATTCAAATTCAGAAAATCATTTTAGTGAATTGTAAAATATAACCAGTTCTTTTAAAGATTCCGGGTTATTCGTTCTCACCCTGTTTTTTTTGATAAATTCTGCGATTTCTTTTTTATGATCCGGGAAAGCTCCTTCCAGATCGCGGTTTTTGGCAATGGGTAATGCCGGCTCCAATCCAACCCTGATATAAAATTCATCTGGTTTTTTCACAAATTTGGCTGGCTGTGCATCCTGGTATGCTGCGGGTTGTTTGGCATCTTCAAAAACAACATGCGACCGCTGATACAACGTTGCATTGCCTTTTTCCAACACATTAAAAAAGCCCCGTCTCATTCGTTTAACAACCATATAAGGTATATATTCCATGTAAAAATCACCAAATTCCACTTTTTCAATAACTTCTGCAGAAGCCAATGCCAAAACCTGACCATCATCAGTACGAAATTCTATTTCGTCATTAAAAATGTTGTATCGCAAGGGCACTTCGGCATACTGGGTTTTGGATTTGGTGAATACTGACCCTTCGATAAACTCGTCATTCAGATAGGGAGAACCCACTATATTTTCCTCAGATAGGGTTCTTCTGAATTCTCCCTGCTCCGTTTTATTGAAGTTAATTAAATCAATTACCCGCTTTATTTCATACATCGACTGGAAAGTGTTTTGAGCGAATGTGTTTGATACACCAAACAGGGAGGCAAACAGGATAAACAATAACCGTTTCATTTTTTGCAGTTTTAAAGTGAGGTTAAAATTGCAAAAAAATTATTAATTTTTGTCACACCAGCCCCGAGAATCCCATAAATGCCATAGCCAGAATACCTGCTGAGATCAGGGCGATAGGCGTTCCTTTCAATCCTTTGGGTACATCCTGAAGATCGAGGTGCTCGCGAATGCCGGCAAAAATCATCAACGCCAAACCGAATCCAATGGCATGAGATACAGCAAAAATCACCCCTTCCACCAGGTTAAACTCTTTTTGAATGGTAAGAATGGCAACCCCCAGAATGGCGCAGTTGGTGGTTATAAGCGGAAGAAAGATTCCCAATGCCTGATACAGTGCCGGACTCACTTTTTTCAGAATGATTTCAACCAGTTGCACCAGCGAGGCGATGACCAGAATAAATGCAATGGTTTGGAGGTATGCCAGGCCAAAAGCATCGAGGATAAACGTTTGAATAAGATATGTGACAATGGTTGCCAGCACCATAACAAAAGCCACAGCGCCGGTCATGCCAATAGCAGTAGAAAGTCTTTTGGAAACACCCAGAAAAGGGCATATTCCCAAAAACTGCATTAAAACAATGTTGTTAACGAGTATAGCTCCGATTATAATAACAAGGTAATTCATTATTTCTTCCTCCTAATCTTTTTTAATGCGGTTAATAATGGCAATAAGGTACCCCAGCACAATGAATGCGCCCGGTGCAAGCACAAACAGTAACGTGACGTAATTTTCAGAATAAATGGTAATATCAAACAATTTTCCGCTGCCAAGCAGTTCCCTGATTCCACCCAGCAAAACCAGTGCAAACGTGAACCCGAGTCCTATTCCAAGTCCATCGACTGCAGAAGTAAGCAGATTGTTTTTGGAAGCAAAAGCCTCTGCCCGTCCAAGCACAATGCAGTTCACCACAATGAGGGGTATAAACAACCCCAGACTTTGGTAAAGCGAAGGCAGATAAGCCTGCATTACCAACTGAACCACTGTTACAAACGATGCAATTATTACAATAAAACTCGGAATGCGTACTTTATCTGGTATGAGACTTTTGATTAATGAAACCACAATGTTTGACATCAGCAACACAAAAGTGGTGGCCAGTCCCATTCCCAGCCCGTTAATGGCCGAAGAGGTAACTCCCAGTGTGGGGCACATTCCCAGCAGTAAAACAAAAACCGGGTTTTCCTTTATAAATCCTTTCGAGAAATTTTTCCACTGATTCATTGGCTTGTTTTTTATTCGGTTGCGCCCGAAATGGCGTTTACATTTCCCTTGTATGCTTCAAAAGCCCTCACAAGTGCGTCGATAAAAGCTCTTGAAGTAATGGTGGATGCTGTGATGGCGTCGATATCACCACCGTCTTTTGTCACTTCAAACCTGAAGTCTTCGGGGTTTTTCCCGATAACGTTTTGATTCGGTTTTTCGGTGTTGCGAAACCATTCGTTCATTTTTGAACCGAGCCCCGGGGTTTCTTCATGTTCCAAAACCTCGTAGCCGTAAATTTTTCCGGAAGTATCGAACCCTGCCATGATGGATATATAACCGCTGAATCCATTGTTGGTAAAGGTTTTTACTGCTATTCCAACCATTTCATCGCCCTGGTAGGCCGGGAAAATTTCAAGGCTGTCGCCGGTTTCACCTACCGGTACTTTCCATGATTCGCCCAGTTCCTCAAATGCAGGAAGTACTTTTTCAATGGCTTCGTTTTCAGCTTTCATTTTTGCCAGCTCGATGGCATCTTTAGTTAAATCGTGCACAAAACCAAGGGCTGCAGCTGCAATAAAGGTAACGGCAAACAACGTTACCACCATATTGATGAATGTTGATTCGCGTTTTGCCATATTACTGTCCTCCAAATCGTTTTGGTTTCACATAGGTATTAATGAGCGGGGTAAACGCATTCATAATCAGAATGGCAAATGAAATTCCCTCGGGATAGGCACCAAACAGCCTGATGCTGATGGTAATTACCCCGATTCCTACTCCGTAAATTATCTGGCCTTTGGATGTCATGGGTGAGGTAACCATATCAGTTGCCATAAAAATGGCGCCAAGCATTAACCCACCCGTCAGTATATGATAAACAGGATGGATATAGCTTTGCGGGTCGGCCAGCCAGAAAGCGGCTGCAATAATTGCGACCGATCCAATGACTGACACAGGAATATGCCATGTAATTACTTTTTTGAATAGAATGTAGAGGCCGCCTATGATGAGCATTAAAGCCGAAATTTCGCCCAGCGAGCCGCTGATTGTCCCAAGCAGAAGGTCGGTGGCGGCTGGCAATTGATCAGTAACCTGCGAGACAGATGTTCCGCTCATCAGCGCCTCTTTTATCAATCCCAGTGGTGTGGCCGAAGTAACGGCATCCACTTCAGCATGACGGGTTACGGGCCATGCAGTCATCTGTACCGGAAATGAGATTAAAAGAAATACCCTGCCAACCAGCGCCGGATTGAAAATGTTGTTCCCCAGACCGCCAAAAGAAAGTTTTCCTATTCCCATGGCCGCCAGTGCACCGATAACAATTATCCACCAGGGAAGGCCGGCCGGTACGTTAAAGGCAAGCAGAATGCCTGTTACCAGCGCCGAGCCGTCGGTTACCGATGGTTTTACCTTCATCAGGTATTTTTGAATAAGGTATTCGAATGCAATGCAGGCTGCAACAGCAATAAGCGTTACCCTGAGCGCATCGAGCCCAAATACAAAAACCGACCATAAAAGCGCCGGAATCATGGCAATAACCACCCGGTACATTATCTTTCGCGCAGAATCGGCGGAATGAACGTGGGGTGATGGTGAAACCGTTAGTAAATTGCTCATTATCAGTTTAAAGTTTCGAGTTTAAAGTTTAAAGTTCAGTCAGTTAAGCTGCTTAATTGCTGCATCCGGTATTAAAATTAAATTATTTTTTTCGTGAACGGATGATTTGTCCAACTTTTCCTTTTCCAAAGCGAATGTAGTCGAGCAACGGCCGGTTCGACGGACACGTGTAACTGCAGGAACCACATTCCATACAATCCATAATTTTTTCATCTTCGGCCCGGTCGAAAATCTGCTTTTCAGCCAATGTCATCAGCAGGTAAGGTTCCAATCCCATTGGGCAGGCCGAAACGCATCGCGAACACCTGATGCAGGAAATTACCTCGTCACGTTTCGATTCATTTTGAGTCATCAGAAGAATGCCTGAGGTCCCTTTGGTTACCGGTACTTCCAGCGAGGCAATCGCCCGTCCCATCATGGGTCCTCCACTGATGATCTTTCCTGTATCTTCCGGTAAACCGCCAGCGGCTTCAATCAGGGCCGAAGTTGGTGTTCCAATGCGAACCCGGAAATTGGAAGGTTTTTCAATACCTTTTCCGGTTATGGATACTACCCGTTCAAACAGGGGTTTGTTTTTCTGAACGGCTTCATAAACGGCAAAAGCTGTTCCTACATTGCTAACAACTGCACCTATGGCAACCGGCAGTCCACCCGATGGAACTTCCCTGCCGGTAAGGGCTTTAATCAGTTGTTTTTCACCTCCCTGCGGGTATTTCACCTTAAGGCCGGCCACTTCAATACCGGGGTCATTTTTTACTTTATCAGAGAGCAATTGAATGGCATCGGGCTTGTTGTTTTCAATGCCAATTACTGCTTTATTCACATTCAGCGCCTTCATCAGCAATCGGGTACCCACCAGAATTTCGTCGGCTTTTTCCAGCATCAGACGGTGGTCGGAAGTCAGATAAGGTTCACATTCAACTCCGTTGATAATCAGTATGTCGGCTTTCATTCCTTTTGGGGGCACCAGTTTCACATGGGTGGGAAAGGTTGCGCCTCCTTCTCCGACAATTCCTGCTTCCTGAATTTTTTTTACGATTTCGGGCCCATCCAGGTCGAAATCCTTTTTCAGTTCTTCCGAGCGATCAATCTCTTCCAGCCATTCGTCGTCTTTCACATCGATGAAAATTCCCTGTTTCGGATAACCTGAACTGTCGGCCTGGAAATCCACCTTTTTTACTTTTCCTGAAACCGAGGAATGGATATTGGTGGAAACAAAGCTGCTGCTTTTTGCAATTACCTGCCCTACTTTCACCTGATCTCCACGTTGCACCACAGGAATGGCGGGCGCCCCAATGTGTTGTGCAACGGGTATAAACACCGTGTCAGGAAGCGACAACACTTCGATGGGCGATGTTGCCGATAATTTATTTTCGGGCGGATGAACTCCGCCTGTTTTGAACGTTTTTAACATTCTCATTTATTTAGCAGTACTACACTCTTCTTTTTCTTCCTGTTTTATTTTCCGCGGCGGGAAATTTTCTTCAATGATGGCGTTTGTGGGGCAAACAGGTACGCATTTGCGGCAAAGTTTGCATTTGTCGGAATCGATGAAAGCCAGGTTGTTTTCAATGGTAATGGCATCGAATTTACATTCCTTTTCGCATTTTCCGCAACCGATACAGGCAACGCTGCATGCTTTCCGTGCCACTCCGCCTTTGTCTTTGTTTCGGCAGGCCACAACCACCTTGCGGTTCTTCGGGAATTTTTTCCGCAGTTCAATCAGGTCTTTGGGACAGGCATCAACACAGGCGCCGCAAGCTACGCACATGTCGTCTGTAATTCGGGGTACTCCCAGGTCGGCCCGAAGTTCAATGGCGTCGAAATCACAGGCATCGAAACAGTCGCCATAACCCAGACAGCCCCACTGGCAATCGGTTTCGCCGCTGTAAACCGATGATGCAATGGCACACGTAGTGGCGCCGTCGAAAATATTGGTTTTGGGCCGGTGCTCGCAGGTGCCGTTGCAGCGGATATAAGCAACCCGTGCATCTTTTTTTACCGCTTCAAGGCCCAGTATTTCTGCCACTTTGTTCATGGTTTCATTGCCTCCAACAGGGCAATAAAGATCGCCGAGGTCGCTTGCTTTAACGCAGGCTTCGGCAAACGCCCGGCAACCGGCATATCCACAACCCCCGCAGTTGGCGGCCGGCAGGTTTTCCTCCACTTCGTTGATTCGCGGATCCTCATATACTTTGAACTTTTGTGCTACAAAATAGAGAATTACCGCAGCAGAGGTGCCAATTACACTCAGCGTAGCTATTGTATATACGATTGTGATACTCATATACTAACTGATTTCTTCCACTTCGAATTTGAAAACTTTTTTTAAATTATGACGAAAAAAATATAATGTTGTATAGTATGGAATTAAAACAGCAAGGGCAAGCAAACCTGATAAAAGTTCATTGTTTGTTACCGAGAAAATAACTATGAGCGTGAAAAGTACAAGTAAAAATGGCAGTATGTATCCGTATAACA
Source organism: uncultured Mariniphaga sp. (assembly GCA_964559175.1). Lineage (GTDB taxonomy): Bacteria > Bacteroidota > Bacteroidia > Bacteroidales > Prolixibacteraceae > Mariniphaga. The sequence continues at coordinate 14,881 of CAZLGT010000088.1, forward strand.
GGGCAGTAAACCCGGCCGATTCGCGAAAAAGAACTGTAACCTGCTGCCCCGGTTCGTAGTTGCTTTGTATTTGTGTAATTTCAATTTCTTTTTCCTGAAAGTCGGCAACGGTGCATACTCCTTTGGCATGGCATGCAGCACATGCCGACTGATTGGTAATGGTTACGGTCATTGTGTCGCCATTTACCTTTTTAACAAGTGCCTTATGTCTTATTACTGTTTCCGTAACAACTGGTTTTTGCTATTTCGAGTTTGCAAATTTATATAATTGTTTTAATACAGACATGCCAAAATTCAGTTTTCGGAGTTCATTAAAGCTGTAAACTTCAATTTAGAAATATTCTAATTTATTTCTTCGTTTTTCCTTCTTTTTGTGTTTTCGAAAGTTGCTCTGAAATCCGGGTTTCTCTGAATGCACCTGCTTTCATCTTCCAGTCAGTTCCTGTCAAGGTCAGAAATAATTCTTTTTGTTAAGGCAAGTGTATGTGAAAACCCGGACGACACGAAAAATACAATTTTTGATGAACATGGTTGCTGTTTTTACCTTAAAATTTGCAGGAAAATGCAGTTTTAGTGCAGAGAAGTATGCCGGAGCGAAAAATACCGCCCGGTTCCTTTGTGGTGTGTAATGAGTAATTCATTCATTTACAAGATATTATTTTTGGATTGAAACTAAACTGACGAAAATATTTGCAAAATCCAACCTTTCCAGTTAAATTTGGACTGTACAAAGCGAGTTCATTGAATAAGAAAAGATACTATCCGCATCGATTCAGCAGTTGGTAAACTCAACAGAACTTATTAAACCGAGTTAGCTCAACGGTTGCAAAAACAGGCCTCGTAGTCCCGATAGCTATCGGGATGAGTCGAAAGACCAGTGGACGTTTGACCGACCGGGCGCTCAAATCCTGTTAATCAGGGGTTTTACGCAAACGGACTTGGGGCGGATTGTGGTTATTCGGGTCTGAC
>CAZLGT010000089.1:0-15690 GCA_964559175.1 uncultured Mariniphaga sp.
TTTGACGTATTGCAGGTTTTTGTGCTTTTCCTTTCGGTTTAAAAATAAAGGATAGTCATCAACTCCGCTGATTTGGGCACTTTTTGTTCGTTGGAAGGCATACCTTTCCCGGTTACGCTGATTGCGCAAAACAGGATGGATATCTATGCTTTTGGCAACGGTTCTTTCAATATAAACCTTGCCGGGGAGCGTATCCGGGGCAATTCCCTGATGGTAACCATGTGTCCGGTTTTACACACCGGACAAAGGCACGCTCTCCGAAATCCGCCCCGACAACATGTACCAACAATTATGGCGCATAGTGAAAAAAAGAAAAATCCTCGATAATATTTTGAATTTATATGCCAAATTGTTTACAAACTTGTTAACTTTGCAAAATGACTCGGGAAATAAAATTTTATAAAAACTATTTTATTGACTTTTATATTTCGCTGGATTCATCAGTTCAAGAAAAAATAGAATATGTGTTTAAAGTGATAAAAACTGTGGATTTAATTCCTCAGAAATTTTTGAAACATATTGAAAATACCGATGGTCTTTATGAAATTAGAATAAAAGTTGGCTCGGACATTTATCGGGTGTTTTGTTGTTTTGATTCTGGCCGCATTGTTGTATTATTCAACGGATTTCAGAAGAAAAGTCAAAAAACGCCCATAAAAGAAATTAAAAAGGCATTACGGATTAAAGAGGAATATTATAAAAATAAAAAAGGAGAAGGAGAAGGAAAATGAAAACAATAAAAGATGCAACAAATTTTGATGAACTATTAGACATCAAATACGGAAAACCGGGAACAGAGAAACGCGATGAATTTGAGGTCAAAGCCAAAGCTTTTATTGTTGGTGAGATAATAAAAGAAGAAAGAAAAAAGGCTCATCTTACCCAAGACGACCTTGCTAAAAAAACAGGGACTAAAAAAAGTTATATATCGCGACTTGAAAATGGAAAGATTGACATTCAAGTTTCAACGTTATTTAAAATATTTGAGGAAGGATTAGGAAAAAAATTAGGACTAATAATAAACTAAAATGAATAAAAACAAAACTACAACGCCATAGTCGAGTAGATGGCCGGTGAGCTAACAGCCCGCCGGAGCGCCTCTTGGCATTGCCGTCCCTTCGGGGCACACCATCCCGATGGCTATCGGGATGGACCTACACACACCGGATTCAAAGCTATGTACTTTAGACGGTTTTTAAGATTTTTTGAAGAAAAATAATTGAAGTGTTCTTTGAAGAAAAGCTATATGTAATAAGGTTTTCAACGGGTAATTCAACCGTGGTTCTTTGTTACAACACCGCCAATTCGTCTTTGACGACTTGGTGATAAAAATACGAATAAACGAATTGGCTCAGTGGCTGCATGACAATGAAGTGTTTCAAAGCTCCGTATTCTACTTGCACCAACCAGTGTGCTTAATTTAAACATGGAGACGCGAGTTCATAAAGTAAGGATTGGTAAGAGTAAACGGGAAAAGAATAGGAAATTCAGGTTAATACCGGGGAATGAATTTCTACTAAATTCATAATTTATAAAAGTGACTTATCATATGGAATACTTGGGTTCTTGTTTGTGCAAAGGAATCAAATTTAAGGTGACAGGTGATTTTGAGAGTTTTTATTTATGTCATTGCAGATATTGCAGGAAAGATACAGGGTCTGCCCATGCTGCAAATTTATTTTCGACAACGGCTAAACTAAATTGGATAAAAACAGAAACTGAAATTAAAACATTTCAACCACCTAAAAGTAATCATGTGAAAGCCTTTTGTGCCAATTGTGGTTCAGCTTTGCCCAATTTACAAATGGAAGGTAAACTGTTAGTAGTTCCGGCAGGATGTTTGGATACTAAATTGGAAAAACGACCTGATGCACATATTTTTATCTCAAATAAAGCAAGTTGGGATGAGTCGCTGGAAGAAATAAATAAATTTGGACGATTCCCTGAATAAAAAATAAGTTTAAGGAGATTTGCTCCTGTATTTTGATATATAAACATTGAGAAACAACTTAATGGCGATTAATTAATGAATAAAACTAAAAAACGAATTAAAGTGCTTCAAAAAATTCACCCGACAGCAAGAACAGTTATTCTCCATTTTTTAATCCAAAGGAATGTTATAACTTTGTAATTACATTTTTGAAAGATTAGCTATGGAAGTTTCAGTTATAAAAATCGGAAATTCAAAGGGAATCAGGTTGAGCAAAACCCTGCTTGACAGATATAACATCAAAGACACTGTTGATTTAATAATGGATAAAGGGCAGATAATCTTAAAGCCCGTTTCAAAACCAAGGAAAGGCTGGGAAAAAGCTTTTGAAAAAATGGCTGAAAACGGAGAGGACAATTTGTTGATTGACGATGTTTTTGACGATGAAAACCCGGAAGAATGGAAATAAAACAATACCAAATTATTTTAGTTAATCTGGACCCGACAATTGGGAGTGAGATTAAAAAGACCCGACCTTGTGTTGTCATTTCTCCCAATGAGATGAATAAATATTTACGGACGATTGTAATTTCTCCCATGACAACAAGTTCCAAAAAATATCCGACAAGGGTAAAAGTTAAGCATGACAATAAAACCGGCTGGATTGTTTTAGACCAAATCAGGACAATTGACAGGCAAAGAATAATAAAAATTTCTGGGGAACTGCAAGATTTTGAAATACAAGAATTAAAATCGGTTTTAAAAGAAACTTATATTGACTAAAACAGAAAAATTTTTCAACTACACTCTTCACAAGCCTTGTAAATGCCTTCAAACATTTCCTTCACATCAGCAGCGGCAACGGCAGAGAAAGCCAGCCGTAAAATTCCGCTCAGGCTGATGGTGCCAATGCTGTATTTCTCAATGAGCACCTTCCGTACCTTGTCGCTGTCGAGTCCTTCGGCCAGTTGAACGCACATAAAGTAGCCCGAGTTGAATGGCAGTGCTTTAAAGTATTTCCGGTATTTTTCTTCTTTTAATGCCTCTTTCACTGCTTCGTAGCGTGTTTGCATAATGCGGTATTTGGCCCGTTTCTGCACACCATATTCAGCGCTGTTGTAAGCTGCATACATCAGCGACTGCGAAAGGTTCGCCGCATTGGAAATATTTCCGCGGATGGCGCCTGCCGTTTTGGACTCAAGCGCTGAATACAATTCGGCATCGCCGCCTTTTACGGCGTAAGTCATAAATCCCACACGGAAGCCCCACACATAATCTTCCTTGGTGGCGCCGTCGAGTTTAACGGCCAGCACATTTTCGTGCAGATTGGCCAGTGGCGCAAAAATGCTTTCGCGGGCAATGCCGTCTTCGTAAACCAGTCCGAAATAGGCATCGTCGGTAATGCAAACCAGTTTGTTTCCTTTTTCGGCTGCTTTTTCAATAATTGAAACAATCCTGTCGGCTTCTTCCTGGGTTGGCGTATAACCAGTCGGGTTATTGGGGAAGTTCAGAATCAGAATTTTTTTACCGGGTTTCCCTTCATTCAGCTTGGCTTCAAAAGCATCCAAATCGAACTGTTCATTTTTAAACAGGTTGAATTTTACCAGGTTGGCGCCGTAGCCATTGGCCAGCGTGAGATTGTAATTTCCCCAGAACAGACTGGGCACAATCACTTCGTCGCCGGCATCGGCAAACAGGTAACCGGCCATGCTGATGCCGTGGGTCAGTGCATTGGTCACCACGGGAAGGCTCAGTTCCGTTTTTCCCAGCGTCGGGTTTTTTTCGTAAATCATGCTTTTCCACTTCGAGCGTAAATCGGGCCGCCCGAAACTGGGAGCATACGGAAAAACCAGCGACGGATCGAGGTCGATTTTCGATGCAATGGTTTCAAGTCGCATGGGTGTGCCGTCGTCTTCAATGGCAGCGCCAATGGTGGCATTAATGCGTGTGCCTTTTGCTTCAGCAGTTTGCCCTAAAATACCTTTCTTCGGGAAAAAAATGTTTTTACCCCTTTCGGAAAGCATTTCGTAAACTGCCGGACTTTTTTGCCGGATAATCTGGTTGAGTTCTTCAGCCTGTGGATTCATAATTTGTTAATTTATTCAATGCAACTATAATCTGGATTTCGGAACGCAAGATAAAAAACAACCTTTGAATAATTTCGGATTGTTGACAAATTGAAGTGTTTTTTCATAAAATTCTAACATATTCCATTTGGAAACGTGAATTTGAGAAAAATTTGTTATCGTTCAATTATTTCAAAAAAACGCTTATTTTAGCCATCAGAACCAAAAATTACCTGAAATGAGAACCTTGAATTTCCCTTTGTACTTAATTGTTGTTTTAACCACTGTGCTGTTTTTCTCCTGCGGGAAAGAGAGAAGTAACAATGAGTGGCCCGGCTGGCGTGGTCTCAATCGCGACGGTGTGGTGAAAAATTTTCAGTCGCCGGCAGAATGGCCTGCTGAGTTAACGAAAGTCTGGAGCCAGAATGTGGGCTTGTGCGATGCATCGGCGGCTTTGATGGATGGACAGATTTATCTTCATGTAAAACAAAACGAAAGTGAGGTGGCATTGTGCCTCGATGCCGGTACCGGCGCCGAAATTTGGAGAACGGTGAACAATGTTTCGCCGGAAGTAACCGGTGGAGCAGCTCCCCATCCCGGCCCGAGAAGTACGCCGTATGTTGCCGGGGGTAAAGTTTACACACTGGGTGTAGGCGGCGCACTTAACTGCCTCGATGCCAAAACAGGTGAGGTTGTCTGGAAAAACGACGAATATACTGAAGTGCCCGATTTTTTTGTGGGAATGTCTCCCCTGGTAACCGGCAATAAATGTATCGTTCATTTGGGTGGAAAAAATGGCTCGATTGTGGCGTTTGATACCGGCACCGGTGAAAAAATATGGACAATTGACGGCGAACCGGCTACTTATTCATCTCCGGGTTTGATGAGAATCGGTAACGAACAGGTACTGGCTGTTCAAACCGAAACCGATTTGCTTGGCGTTTCCATGGATGGAAATGTTTTGTGGCGGATTCCAACACCCGGTGAACGCAGGTTTTACAACTCTTCCACACCAGTGGTTGACGGGCAATCTGTATTTATTGCCGGACAGGGTATTGGAACCAGGTCGTTTAAAATAGAAAAGACCGGAAATGAATACGTCTGGTCGGAAAGCTGGCACAATACGGAATTGGGTGTTTCATTCAATACACCTGTTTTGAAAGACGGTTTTTTGTACGGACATGAAGCCCGGCTGGGAAATTTGTTCTGCATTAACGCTGCAACCGGCGAAACGGCATGGGTTGATTCTGTTACCCATAACCGTTTTTCCTCAACGCTCAGTTTGGGTAAAGAGATGCTTTCGCTGACAGGGAAAGGTGATATACTTGTTTACGAACCAAATTCGGAAAAATATGTGGAGATAGCAGTTTATAAAGTTTCTGATACAGATATTTATGCCCATCCGCTGGTTTCGGGGAAAAGGATTTACACTAAAGACAAGGAAACCCTGACGTGCTGGGAGGTTCAGTGAAGTTACAAACTTCTGAGTGCGCCAACAATAATAAAGAAGCCCATAAGTCCGACCAGTGCGGTAAGGATCGTCAGCAGGTTTTTGCCTTTACGCTCTTTCCATTCCAGGAAAAATGCAGGGACAGCGAGAATTCCGGATGCAATAAATGCCAGGTAGGCAGGCAATAATCTGGCCTGAAAAGGCAGTTCCTCAAAAACCTCTTCTTCCAGTTCTTCGCTGATGATTTCGTGTGGAGTTAAAAATTCGCTGGACGAGAAGTAGCCTTTGGATATGGCATAGGCGGCATAACCGGCAAGCAAAATAAAAATGACCGGCCCCAGCATCCGGAAGGCTTTTTTCTTTTCAACCCAGCCGTAAACACTGGCAATTATACCGGCAAAAACAAACCACTGGGGCAAAGTGTAAAGAAACATGTCCTGATTCATTTGCAAATTAAATTTGCAACAAAGTTGGTGATTTTTCTCTAATTCGGAAAGCTTTGTCGCATTTGGCCATTTATTTTTAATTTTGAGGCTTTGATAAAAATGAATATGGTGAAAGAATTACATATCGACCCCAGAGCAAAAGCTTTGATTTTTGACCTCGACGGGACCCTTGCCGATACCATGCCGGTGCACTTTTGGGCGTATAAAAATATTTTGGCGGATTATGGTATTGATTTTACCCCCGAATTGTTTGGCACATTGGCAGGCGTTCCGGCAGTAGGAACCATTCAGAAACTGAATGAAATATTTGGTACACAAATGGATGCTGAAAAAATCGGTCATTTTAAAGAAGCTGAATACGAAAAAATAATGCACAAAATGAAGCCGGTTGAGCCAGTAGTTGAACTGGCAAAAAAATATCACAGAAAATTGCCTATGGCTGTAGGAACGGGAGGATACAGGCGGCTGGCCTGGAAAACAATGAAAATACTTGGTCTGGATGACTATTTCGATATTCTGGTTTCGAGCGAAGACGTTACGCATCCGAAGCCCCATCCGGAAACGTTTTTGAAATGTGCCGGACTTCTTGGTGTTGAGCCTGAATTCTGCCAGGTTTTCGAAGATGGCGACCTGGGCATTCAGGCAGCTAATTCGGCTGGCATGATGTCAACCCTCGTTACAGATTACTACGATGTAACTATTGGAAAAGAAATTGAATAGAACCGTTAAAAATGAAGCATTTGAAAATTTATTCCCGAACCTTTTTTCCGGCAATAACGCTGGTGTTCCTGTTGTTTGTATCCTGTGCTACATGGCAGAATGCTGCTCAACGGAACCTGACCGTGGTTTTCTACAACGTTGAAAATTTATTCGACCTCGAAGACGAGCCGGGAAAGCAGGATGGTGAATTCACCCCGCAAAGCGAAAAAAACTGGGACATGACCAAATACCAAAAAAAACTCGCCGATATTTCAAGGGTAATCAGTGGAATTAATGAAGGCGATTTGCCCGAAATTGTGGGTTTGTGTGAAGTGGAAAATGAAAAGGTATTGCAGGATTTGGTGCGTACCGGTTTGCTTGCCAACGCTAATTACCGGATAGTGCATCACGAAAGCCCCGATTTCAGGGGTATCGATTGTGCCCTGATTTACCGCCCCGATGAATTCCAGATAGTGGATCATTTTGCTGTACCTGTCCGTTTTGAAGACGACCCGGAATACGCAACACGCGATATTCTTTATGTAAAAGGCCAGACACGCAATCGGGAAGAATTTCATATTTTTGTAAATCACTGGCCTTCGCGTATTGGCGGGGTAGCCCAAACCGAGCCAAAAAGACTAAAGGTGGCGCATGTGTTAAAAAGCAAAATCGACTCGGTGATGATTGCCAGCCCCAACGGGCATATTATTGTAATGGGCGATATGAATGATGAACCCGACAACAAAAGCCTGCTGGAACTGCTGGGCGCAAAACCGCCTTCAACTCCCGGTGCGCTTTTGGTTAACCTCATGTTTCCTGAATTTGAGGAGGGCAGAGGGTCATATAACTACCGCGGCAGCTGGGATATGCTCGACAACCTGATTGTTTCGCCCGGGCTGCTCGATTCAAAAGGCTTCAGCGTTGTCGGAGAAAAGGGATACATTTACCGGGAATCGTGGATGGAATATACCAACAGCCAGGGCGATGTGGTTCCCAACCGCACGTATGGCGGTCCCAATTATTACGGCGGCGTCAGCGACCATTTTCCGGTCTATTTCAGGCTGAGGAGGTGACATTTACTTTACTTCTGTACTCACCCTCTTTTCCCTCTGCTCACCGCTCCTTGCCCCTTGCTCCCTGCTCTCCATCCTTTGCCCTCAAGGTGTTGCCAATCAGAGCAGTGACGGTGTTCGGAGCTCGTCCCCCTTTAATTGCCTTTTTTGCCATGGAAGAATATTTACGCCAATTAAAGGGGGATTCAGGGGGATTGAGAAGTAATTTTTTTCTAGCATCCGGTAGTTGCCGGCACCTGCCAACGGAAAAAAATGAATAAGGGAATAAGGTTGGGGTTTATGTGGCCGATCCAGCCGCTAAGGTAAGTTTATGGAAATAAGGTCTTTAAGAAAAAAAAGGAAATGCTTTGCAATTCATCCCTCTCACCCTCTCAGCCCTCTGCTCTCAGCTCCCTGCTCTCTGCTCTCAGCCCTCATCTTCTCTCTTTCACCAACCCAAATCGTCGCACACATTCTGGCTGAAAAGATGTTCCATGTGAATGCGAATGCGCCCATCGTCCATCATTTCCGAATGTATTTTGGAGCCGCTTGGGTGAAGGTAGTTCCCGTTTTCGTCGAATTCCGTAACCAGCGTCGAATACTCCCACTCGTTTTCCCACAAAAGGCGTAGCTGATACTCCTGGTTGGGAAGGCCGAGCAGATCGACAACGCCGCCGGCCATATCCACACCCTGCCAGGGATTTTCACTGTCCATAATTTTAAACTCGCCACTGTAGGTGGGCGCTACGGCAATGGTGGGATTGTCGGGACAGAACGCTTTTAAAACAATCTGGTACTCTTTGTAACCGCTGGTAGCTTCCACATTCACATCGTAGCTGCCGGTGCAGAAATCGGGAATTTCCAGCGTGCTGATGGGTTGAAAAGCCGGATTGTTGTTTCTGAAAACGATTTTCACGGCCTGCTGCGGTGTGTTTTCAACCGCAAAAGTTTCGGGAAAACTGCCTTTAAAATGCAGGGTAGTCAGCAGGTTGTCATCCACATCATACACATCGGCATCAATGGAAAAACTGGAGATGACATTGGCACGGAAGGTAATGTTGCTGCCGGTGGCGCAGAGCGGGGCAGAAGAGGCTTTTACAAGCGTATAGCTGAAATTCAGCTGATTGTAAATCATTTCGGCGCCAATGTCCCAGGCCTGGTCGCCAAACACGGCAAATCCAAACAGGTCGGGCGCCGGGCTTCCGGTATAACTGCACCGGGACACAATCACCCCGCCGTTCAGGTCGGCCACTTCTTTACTGCCAATCACCAGCCGGGTAAGCCTTCCGGTTTCCAGCTTCTGAAAAAGAACGCTCACCGGAGTGCCACCGATGTTCACAACATCGGTTCCCGCCTCGTAACCGGTAGTTTTACTAATGGTAAGCCTGAAAAAATCCGACGGACTGGCTTCGTAGGCTGCTTTCAGGTCGCTTTCCGATTCAAAAAGAAACTGCCCGTTACTGTCTTTGTACTTCAGGATTTCTGTTGTGGTGAAATGGTAGCTGACCACATACGGTTTTTCTTCGGCTAATGCCGATTTCAGCCCTGTCGGGTTTTGGCCTGTCACTGTCCAGCTGTCGTCGCTTCCGCTGTCCTGTTCGCCTCCCATCTCGGTCTCTTCCCCGTCCGAAATTTTTGCCAGTTTCAGCTCGATGGTTTTTTTCCCTTCGGTTTGAAACTGAAATCCTTTGGAAACCGGCATGTACCCGTCGGCTTCCACATGTAATGCAAACTGAAGGGGCGAGCCCGAAGAAATGGTCACATTGGGGTCAACCGTAACTTCAATTTGTCCCTGCGAGGTGGTTATCTGGGTGCGTTTATCGCCCGAAAAGGTAACTATGTCGTTTCCGTTGTCGCCCGTGAACCGGATGGTGGCCGGAATGGTAATCAGCACGTTCGTTTGGGCATCGGCCAGTTTCACCGAAATGCGGGTATGGAAAAAATTGAAATCGATTACCAGCAGGTTGATGTCTTCTCCCGTTTCCCTGTCTTTCAGCGGATTGTCGAGATAGTCGCTGCATCCGGCCAGTGCAAAGAACATCACCAGTGTGAGCAGCGATTTGGCAAAAATGTGGAATCTTTTTGTATTCATAACGGTCATTTTTTTAGGTTAAATTAAACGAATGCCAAGGGCAAATTTCACTACCGGATAATATTTATATACCGAAAACTGATTTTCGAGGTATTGCTGGTGACCGTGTGCCGGATCGGAAGTGGGTGCCAGCAGTCCGGTGGTTTGTATGTTCAGTTTGGGTGGTCCCATGTAATATAGTCCGGTTTCGAAGTTCCACGATACCATTTTGGTTTTCCCGAAAAACTTGCGGAAACCTGCCGCAACATAAGGTGAAAACTTTAGTTCAGGTTCAACCTCGAAACGAAAATCGCCCACTTTGGAAGCCGGTATGGTAATGTCTCCGTAAGTCATTTCACTGGCAGCCACCCCTTCAAATTTGGGTTGAAAGTTGTTCATTACCACGCCACCCGACAGGTAGAGCGACTTTGCGTAAAAATAATCGGCCAGCAGAAAAATGCCTCCGGTTTTGTACTGAAAACTGGCGTCGTAGTTGATGTCGTTTTCTTCGTATGGAAAATTAAAGTTGTATTTCAACGATTCCACGCCTGTTTTCAGGGTAAGCCGATAGCCGGCAATGTAATTCAGATTGAATCCCAGGCCGTTGGTGGTGGCCTGCGCACCAATGTACAGCCCCGAATGAGTCTGAGGTGTTTCATCTGCAATGGTTTGAATCTCCTGTCCCTGCATCTCAGCAGAAATCAGACTGAAAAAAAGAAATGCGGTAACCAGTATCCGGTGTTTCATATTGAATCAATTAAGATGCTTATGTCTGCGTATATAACGCAAATTTATAACAATCAGCCTTTATAGTTGCATTTTTTTGTGGAATAAATGCTTAAGTGTTTCATTTTCAGAAATTGTGAAAACAGTGTTCAGTAAATAATCCGGTTGGAGTCAGGGATTTTGTATTTGCCGCCATCAGTAGTTTTTGGGATGGTTGGGGGATTAGTTTAAAGTTCAGAGTTCAAAGTTCAGAGTTCAAAAGCAGCAGACATTAAATCCTGTTCTCTTTTTGATAAACCATATTGAGTGGCAATCTTACGCCAATTTTTGATACTTTTTTTGATATTAGTAATTGTTTCTTTCGCTTTAGTTGTGTCCAGACGAAAAAATTCAGCGACTTCCAAAGCTAATTCTGTATCCAGGGAATTATCTTCATCAGTAATATTTAAGGTAAGTCCGGTGCCGGTCGGTACCGGATTGATATCAAATGCCGGAGACAATTTCCAGCCATTTTTACCTAACAGGAAACCGTGATTTCTCAGGTGATCATCTGTGTTTTTTATGCAGATATTAAAGACGATTCGTTTCCATAATTCCTGCAAATCAGCATCTACATAATTTTTATCTCCGGATTGCAGAATAAAACCTGCTATATCAAGGTAGCTAAGCCCGCTAATATAGTCATCTCCATCCTTTCGGCCCAACATGGTCATTGCCGATGCAAAATGAATACGTTTGTTACCGGGTTGGCGGTCAAATCTTTTGGAAATATAGGTGTATTGATTACAAGAAAATTTTTGAATCGTTGCATCAGGCATGCTGATTCCTGAATTCACAGCGAGATCATGAACTACCATCTCCCAACCGCCCACATCAGCATCGTCATTTCGGCTTGGAAATTTAGCAATCCACAAGTGATCGTTATTATCCAACACACTCGCTTTAGGCCTTGCGCCACCCAGTGATGATCCAGGCGCAGTTAATAAATTAAGCCATTTCAGGTAATCGGGATTTTCCACGGAATCATTCTTTTCCAGTTGGAGACTGGCGTATTCCAGTTCCCTGAGCGATGTCCAGGGTGGTGCTGCCATCTCTCTGTTGTCGTTGAGAAATGGCCCATCCGGCGATTCTTTGAACCGCAAGGCACCCATCCGGTGTTCATCATAAACACCGAGTAAGTAGTCTGATTGCATCAGGTTTTTTTGAGGCCTGTTTTCCATTCTTGCCAGCAACGCTTCCCGTCTTCGCATCAAAACACGTCCCCACCGGTCTGGTGATGAATCCAGGAACACACCAAAATTTGGCTTGTCATCCTGCAGGTATTGTGGACCGGAGTAGTAATTCATATCCGGATCCAATACAAAAAGCTGATCCGAATTGAGCCAGTTATTATCGTATTCGAATGAGAAAACCTCATTTCCACGAATGGATTCCGCCCGTAATGTTCCGATTAATGATGGACCATTTAATACTAACCAATCAGCATAAACATAAATATTTTTTGAAGCCATAAAATTACTTTTACCTATTTATTTTTTGTACTTATTAATTTACTGTCCTGAAGTTTGCGCCCTAATTTATCATCGGCGGCTACTTTTGTAATGTCATCGAACAAACCTAAAATAAAAAGAACCTGAACATAAATGCCCATGGCTACACTGGGCAGACCTTTTTCCACTGAAACCAATGTCCGGCGGCTGATGCCTGCACGTTCAGCTACTTGTTCGGCCGTCAGTTTTCTCCGAAGTCTGGCCAGTTTTATATTTTCACCCAAAATGGCCATTGCTTTTGCCTGTTTTGGTAACAAAACTGTATTTCTCTTTTTCATATAGTGAATTATTTTGCACAAATATAATCTTTTTGAGTAAAATAGTGCACATTTAATAAATTGTAATTTGTAGCCGTTTGGTTAGGGCCATTTTCAATGCACCGGACGCAATTATTTGAAATGCGCGGTTATCCCCGATAGCGAACGACGCGCGCGTCCAAACCACAAACCCTAAGGCAACGTTGTAAGCCTTAGGGATTTGCCCGCACAATTTCTCAGTTCTCAGTTCTCAATTTCTCAGTGCTCATCGCTCAGTTCTCATCGCTCATCTCTCATTGCTCAGTTCTCAGTTCTCAATTCTCAGTTCTCAATTTCTCAGTGCTCAGTTCTCAGTTCCCAGCGCCTGCCGGGATTCCTTTGTGGGTGGGAAAAAACCGACTGGAAAACAAACAATGCCTGAGAAATCCTTTCTTTTTATTGAAATGGTTCATTAGTTTTGTACCATGCAGTTTAAAGTGGTTTCGGAATACCAACCCACCGGCGATCAGCCGGAAGCCATCCGGCAACTGGTGGAAGGTTTGGAAACCGGCGAACGGTTTCAAACCCTGCTGGGCGTTACCGGCTCCGGGAAAACGTTTACCATGGCCAACGTGATTGAAAAAGTGCAGCGGCCTACGCTTGTGCTGAGTCATAACAAAACCCTGGCTGCCCAGTTGTACGGTGAAATGAAGCAGTTCTTCCCCGACAATGCCGTGGAATATTTCGTTTCATACTACGATTACTACCAGCCCGAGGCTTACCTGCCCACCACCGATACCTACATCGAAAAAGACCTTTCCATCAACAAAGACATTGAAAAGCTGCGGCTGAGCACCACTTCGGCATTGCTCTCGGGCCGTCGCGATGTGGTGGTGGTTTCTTCGGTTTCGTGCCTTTACGGTATCGGAAACCCCGACGATTTTCATGCCAACGTCACCGAGGTGAAAGTGGGGCAGAAGGTGGGCCGCAACGCCATGCTACACCGGCTGGTGGATGCCCTCTATTCGCGCAGCGAGGTGGAGTTCGAACGCGGAAACTTCCGGGTGAAGGGCGATACCGTGGATATTTTTCCCGCCTACAGCGACACCGCCATCCGCGTGGTATTCTGGGGCGACGAAATCGAGGAAATTTTTGGCTTCGACCCGCTCACCGGACAATCCCTTCAGCAGATGGATGCTGCGGTGATTTATCCGGCCAACATTTTTGTGACAACCAAAGCCCGCATGAAGTCGGCTATCCGGCACATACAGGACGACCTGGTGGCCCATGTTGACTATTTCAAAGAAATTGGCAAAAACCAGGAGGCCAAACGCATTCTGGAGCGGGTGGAGTACGACATGGAGATGATGCGCGAACTGGGCTACTGTCCCGGCATCGAGAACTATTCCCGCTACTTCGACGGCCGCCGCCCGGGAACCCGGCCCTTTTGCCTGCTCGACTATTTCCCAAACGATTTTTTAACCATCATCGACGAGAGCCACGTGACTCTTCCGCAAATCAGAGCCATGTATGGCGGCGACAATTCGCGGAAAACGACTTTGGTAGAATACGGCTTCCGGCTTCCGGCAGCCATGGACAACCGACCGCTGAAATTCGGGGAGTTTGAATCGCTCGTTGACCAGATGGTTTTTGTGAGCGCCACACCTGCCGATTACGAACTGGCCAAATGCGAAGGCGTGGTGGTGGAACAGGTCATCCGCCCCACCGGCCTGCTCGACCCCCTGATAGATGTGCGCCCCAGCACCAACCAGATTGACGACCTGCTGCACGAAATTCACCTGCGCACCGAAAAGAACGAACGCGTGCTGGTGACTACCCTCACCAAACGCATGGCCGAAGAGCTTTCCAAATACCTGCTGAACATGGGTGTGAAAACCCGCTACATCCATTCCGATGTGGACACCATGGAGCGCATAGAGATTATGGAGCAACTGCGTAAGGGGGAGTTCGATGTGCTGGTGGGCATCAATCTGCTGCGCGAAGGACTCGATCTGCCCGAGGTGTCGCTGGTAGCCATTCTCGATGCCGATAAGGAAGGGTTTCTGCGCTCCGAGCGATCGCTGACACAAACAGCGGGCCGCGCTGCCCGTAACCTCAATGGCATGGTAATAATGTACGCCGACAAAATCACCGGCTCCATGCAGCGCACCATCGATTCCACCAACTACCGCCGCGAAAAACAGCTGAAATACAACGTGGAAAACAACATTACCCCCACGCAGATTGTAAAACCCACCCGCGAAATCATAGGGTACGGGTTCCGGGGCGGCAAAAAGCCCGTGGAGTATGGCCAGCCAGGTCTGCCCGACATGGCTGCCGACCCGGTGGTAAAATACATGACCGCCGACGGACTGGAAAAAGCCATCGAAAACCTGAAAAAGCAGATGAAAGCCGCCGCCAAAGAGCTCGACTTCATCGAAGCCGCCCGCCTCCGCGACGAAATGTTCGCCATGGAACGGCTGCTGAAGGAGAAGCAAAAAACATGATGCCCGGTTGTTCCTTCTTCACCTGGTGGCTTCATGTCCACCTATCATCTAAAAAAATGTATTTAATTGCAGTTTATTGAGTTATAGGATGAAGGTCATCGGAGCAAGTCCCCCTTTGGTTGAGATATTACATTTGAAAAACGGATGTTTTTTTCCAAAGGGGGATTTTAGGGGGATTGAGAGCTTTACAGTCAAGTTATATTTCTGGTTATATCGCGATTAGCGATTAAGGAACTGATGAATAAGTATCAGCCTTAGGGAACTGTCCGCTAAACCACAAACCCTAAGGCAACGATGTAAGCCTTAGGGATTTGCTTAGAGGTAAAATTTTGAAAATAAGGTTTTTAAGAAAGAAAAAAAAGGAATATTTTGCAATTCATCCCTGCCGCTGTTCGGGAAAAAACCAATTTTTATATTCCCCACATTCTTTCCCCTTCTCATCTCTTTGCTCCTTGCTCCTTGCTCTTTGCCCCTTGCTCCCTGCTCTCCGCCCTTTGCCCTCAAGGTGTTGCCAATCAGAGCAGTGACGGTGTTCGGAGCTCGTCCCCCTTTGATTGCCTGAGTTGTATTGGAATTCAAAAGTTCAATATCAAAGGGGGATTTCAGGGGGATTTTAAAGCAAGAATCTCATGTAAAGCCAAATTTTGAACAATAAAGTTTTTTCGAATTATGCATCTTATTTTTTTTTATTTCCGGTACTGAATCCCCCTTCAATTCCCCCTTTGGAATTCATAAATCGTTTTTCATGGCAAAACTGCATCCCAAGGGGGACAAGCCCCGAACAACCGCTTGCATTCCATCGAAGCGCTTCTTCGTCCACCTCTCACTCTCACTCTCTCACCTTCCCACCCTCTCACCCTCTCATCTCTCCGCTCCTTGCTCCCTGCTCTCCGCCCTTTGCTCTCAAGGTGTTGCCAATCAGAGCAGTGACGGTGTTCGGAGCTCGTCCCCCTTTGA
>CAZLGT010000090.1:0-14940 GCA_964559175.1 uncultured Mariniphaga sp.
CTTCTTCCCATGCCGGTTCATATTTCCGTATGGGGCACGACATAAACCGGATATGCAATCCTTTTTCTTCCAGGGTACGTACTTTTTCCCAGTTGAAATCGCCCCACGGAAGCAGTTGTTTTTTCTCTTTTTCAAGCTGCGACACCTGGTGATGGTTGTGTTCCATCTCTTTCTCCATGTTTTTCAGCCGGTTGAAAACCTCCTCGCCTGTATTAAATTCAGGTTTGGTTTCCGATTTTTCCGACTCCAGCATATCCAGTTTTTTGGATGCTTTATCCACCTCGTTCAGGTGCCTGAAAAGCTCCTGCATTTCAGGAGTGGGCTCATTGGTTTTCGTGCTAATATGCACTACGCCAATCTTCCGGATATCTTTCAGGAAATCCTTGTAGGTGGAATGATACACCAAAAACGCGTATTTATACATTGGAACAATCATACTTCAACCTCCTCCTGTCTTTGTTTTTCCTGTCGATCTTTCACAATTTTCTGTGCAGCTTTCGACAAATTATCCTCGTCTTCCAGGAATCGTTTAATCTTTCTGATGGCGTCCTGAAATCCGGGTATCTGCACCTTTTCGTAGAGGTTCACCTTTTGGGTGGTTTTTTTCCGGGCAAAATCGAGCAAATCCATTTTTTTCAGAAAAACTTCACGCTCGATGGCAACTTCAGCAATTTTTTTAATGATGGACATTCCATCGGGAAACCAAACGGGTTGATTAAAGAGGTTATCGGTATTGGCTTCAAAAATTATTTTTTCGAGTACCGGTGTAAACACCCCGGCAATTTTTTTCGATGAAAGTTCCACATCTTTAATGCGGATGAGGCTTTGGTCGAATTCACCCCACAGCCGGGACATGTTTTCATAGGAAGCAATCTGGTTGTCATATTCTTTACCCAGTCCGGCAGCTTTATCCTTGGCCCGTTTCACCTCCACACGCAATGCCGACTCTTTGTTTTTCAGGGTGGGCAATGCCCGCTCCCTGACTTTCAACTGTTTGTCGAGCGCCTGTAAAGCAGTTTTGTTGTATTGAAATTTTATGGCCACGTATTCAATTTATTTCATTTTACTTAATAGTCATTGGTCACTGGTCATCGGTCATCAAACTTCCAGCTTTTTTATCCTTTCCAGTATTTCTCCACCAGGTTTTCCCTGATGGCCACCTCTGCCTTTTTGAAGTGTTTACCAAACAGTTCCCAGGTAATATCGAGCATAGTGTCCGTATCCACATTTACGTCGATGGCCAGAATCTGGTCTGAATATTCTCTGGCAAATTTCAATGTGCGTTCGTCATAATCAGTCAGGTCAAAACCGTTCTCCAGTTTGGTACGTGCATTTGCCGCATCGGCATACAAACGGATGGCCGAGTTCATCACCTGCGGATGGTCTTCGCGGGTTTGTTTCCCAATTACCAATTGTTTCAAACGAGAAAGCGAGCGGAACGGGTCAACAATAACTTTACCGATATCAGTATCGCGGCGCAGAAACAACTGCCCCTCGGTAATGTAACCGGTATTATCCGGAATAGCGTGTGTAATGTCGCCACCTGAAAGGGTAGTTACCGCAATAATGGTAATGGATCCACCTTCCGGAAACTGAACCGCTTTTTCGTAAATACGGGCCAGGTCGGAATAAAGCGAACCGGGCATACTGTCTTTTGATGGAATCTGGTCCATACGGTTGGATACAATACTGAGTGCGTCGGCGTACAATGTCATATCGGTAAGCAGCACCAGCACACTTTCGTTTTTATCAACGGCGAAATATTCGGCTGCGGTAAGCGCCATATCAGGAACCAGCAGGCGTTCAACCGGCGGGTTTTCAGTGGTGTTTACAAAACTGATAATGCGATCGAGCGCCCCGGCATTGTCGAATACGTTTTTAAAATAGAGGTAGTCGTCGTTTGTCAAGCCCATTCCGCCGAGGATGATTTTATCGGCTTTTGCACGCAATGCCACCAATGCCATAACCTGATTGTAAGGCTGGTCGGGGTCGGCAAAAAACGGAATTTTCTGCCCCGAAACCAGTGTATTGTTCAGGTCGATACCTGCAATACCTGTGGCAATGAGGTTCGATGGTTGTTTACGGCGTACCGGATTCACCGAAGGGCTGCCAATATCACGTATTTCACCCTGAATTTCAGGTCCTCCATCAATGGGATCACCAAAGGCGTTAAAAAACCTTCCGGCCAGTTCGTCACCCACGGTCAACTGCGGAGGTCTTCCAAGAAAACTTACTTCTGCATTGGTAGGAATCCCTTCGGTTCCTTCAAAAATCTGCAATGTAATATCATCGCCCGCAATTTTTACCACCTGCGCCAATTTGCCGGCAACGGTGGCTATCTCATCGTAACCCACTCCGTCGGCTTTAAGCGTAACCGTTGCTTTGGTAATGTTTGTTAATTTGGTATATACTTTCTGAAATGCCTGGCTTTCCATAGTATTTCTTTTTCGGTATTAATGTTTTTGCCTAATTAATTTGCCTGCTTTTTCAACAGTTCTCCCAGCGCTTTTTCGTGCTGTTTAAATTTATCCGACTCAAATTCAGAGTAGTTCATCTGTTTGAATTCGTTTATTACTTCTTTGAAGAAAGACCCCACGTCTTCAAAATGATTAAAGGAGAAGCTGCTGTCCACCACATCCAACACTTTCGATAACATAAATTGCTGACGCTTCATGGGTGTGGAAGCATCAATTTTATCGAACGCATCCTGTTGCAGAATCACAAAGTCGATGAGCTCCGATTTCCAGAAAGTTTCGTGAAAACCAAGGGGTACACCATCATCTCCCAGAATATTTATTTGCTCCATGGCCTCCTTTCCGCGCAGCAGAATGTCTTTGGCCTTGTTCACCTCTTTAAGCCACGATTCACTCACGTTTTTCGTCAGGTTCTCCTGAACCTCGGGGTATTCAAGATATTTGGAATAACTGTCAATCGGGTCGATGGCCGGATAGCGTTTACTGTCGGCACGTGCCTGGCTGAGTCCGTAGAAACAGCGGGCAGCTTTTCGGGTACTTTCCGTCACCGGTTCCTTCAGGTTACCACCTGCCGGCGAAACGGTGCCGATAAAAGTAATTGAACCGGTTTTGCCATTATTCAGGTAAACAAACCCTGCGCGTGAATAGAAATTCGAAATTACGGCTGACAAGTCCATGGGGAAAGCATCCGGTCCGGGAAGTTCTTCCAAACGGTTCGACATTTCGCGCAACGCTTGTGCCCAGCGTGAAGTAGAGTCGGCCATCAGCAACACTTTCAATCCCATGGCGCGGTAATATTCGCCAATGGTCATGGCAGTGTAAACCGAAGCTTCACGGGCCGCAACCGGCATGTTCGATGTATTCGCAATAATAATGGTTCGTTCAATCAGTTTTTTTCCGGTGCGCGGGTCTTCTAACTCAGGAAATTCAGTAAAAATTTCCACCACCTCGTTGGCACGTTCACCGCAGGCAGCAATAATTACAATGTCGGCTTCGGCCTGTTTTGAAATGGCATGCTGCAACACGGTTTTTCCGGTTCCGAACGGGCCGGGGATAAAACCGGTTCCACCTTCGGTAATGGGGTTCAGCGTATCCATACAGCGAACACCGGTTTCGAGCAGTTTAAACGGACGCGGTTTTTCTTTAAAATCCCTTATCGCAACCTTCACCGGCCATTTCTGAACCATGGTGAGTTCGGTTTCGGTACCGTCGCCGTTTTCAACCACTGCTATTTTATGATCAACGGTATATTCACCTTCGCCAACAATTTCTTTAATTTTATACGTGCCTTTCATTTTAAACGGCACCATAATTTTGTGGGGCTGATCGTTTTCGTTTACCTCGCCCAGCCAGTCGCCTGCCTGCACTTCGTCGCCCACTTTGGCCATGGGTTTAAACTCCCATTTTTTCTCCCGGTTGAGCGGGTCGGTGTATTCACCACGTTTCAGGAAAACGCCTTCCATTTTATCGAGGTCGTTTTGCAGCCCGTCGTAGTTTCGCGACAGAATGCCCGGCCCAAGTGTGACTTCGAGCATATGTCCTTTAAACTCTGCTATTGAACCGGGTTTCAGTCCGCGGGTGCTTTCAAAAACCTGCACGTAGGCAACTTTCCCTACTACTTTAATTACCTCGGCCATCAGGTTTTCGTCTCCCAGGGAGATGAAACAAATTTCGTTCTGGGCAACCGGCCCGTCCACTTCTACCATTACAAGGTTGGCCACAATACCAACCACTTTGCCTGTTGTTTTATTTTCTTTTTCCATATGTTATTGCGAATTCTTCAGGAAATTCAAAATTGGATTGGATTTCTTCTAATAACTGGTTAAATATCTGTTGTCCTTTTTCTTTGTCGAGTTCAAACCACCGTTCCACAATAAAAAGTTTCTGAACTAATCCCAGCACTTTTTCAATGGAGAAATAGTTGAAAAAGGTGATTTCATCTATAAACTGCCAGGTGTGGTTATCGAGTTTCAGCTCCCGGTCGAGGATGTTTTCAATTTCGAAAATCTGCACAATGGATTCTATGTCGTTGATTTCGTTGGCCAGACCAAAATCGCGCGCTCTGCTTCGTTTCAGGGCATGTGTTACTTCATCGTCGCCAATAATAGCCTCTTCAAACTGAATGTCGTGTTTACGGCCATTCAAAGCCAGTAAAATGTTGGACATATTCTGTTTGAACTCACCAAACTCCGCAACAAATTTATTTCCGGATTCATCCAGCGTTTTGTACCATCCTTCTGTAAGAAATTTTACGGCAGCGGTTTTGGGAAATTCCTCCTCATCGTCGTGGAAAAACTCAATAAATTCGATGAAATATGCGGGAAAAGCCGAAGCATCGATGTATTCAAATTGTTTTTTGTCAACAAATTGTTCCAACTCTTCGCGGGAATAGTTTCCACGTTCGTCCCATTCAAATTCACTTTCAAACAGAAGGCTGATCAAATTTTCATGGTCCCACGGCAGGTAGAATAACTTCGCCAGTTCAAAATCGGACGGATGAATTTCTTCCCGCAAATAATTGCGCAGGTCCACCGACGAAAAGTGAAGTTTCTTATCATCAGGAATGAGGTCGGGAAAGCCTGCTACCAGGCAATAGTAATTTCGTTTAATCATTTTTCCTCCTCAAAAAGCAGTTGACTGGTTTTCGGACGTAAATAGGCTTTAAGGAAGTTTGTAAAATCCTCGTCGGTAAAGCTAATTAAGTAACTTCCATCGGCGGGTCCGATTTTGAAACCTGATTTCATGTTTTGTGTAAAAGAAACTTCCAGTCCTTTGTTCAGTTCATCAGCCAGATTTTTTTTATAAAAGTCTTCGAGCTTATTCCTGTCTTGTTCAGGAAGAATCACTTTTACATCGAAACTCTCTTTTTCCATCCAGCCCTTCACAACCGTGGAAATTAAGTTCTGCAGATAATCTTTATCAGAAAACAACTCTTTTACCGGAGGTTGAATTACCTTCATGGCAATGAGCGAGGTAATTTCCTGCTTCATAGCCGAAACGGCCTGATTCAGTGTCATTTTAATTTCCGAGTCCACCTGTTTTTTCAACTCCTGCGCCTTTTCTTCCGCTTCTGCTACCTTCTTTTCAGCCTTTTTCTGAGCCTCCTTTTCAATACCGGCGGCTTTTTCTTTAGCTTCTTTCAGAATAGCTTCCGCTTCTTCCTTCGCTTTTTGAACACCTTCGTTGTAGATGGTTTCAGTTAACTGTTGAATTTTCGAAGTCATATATTCCTGATGTTTAATAATTCATTAATGCTAAAACTTTTCTTTAATTAAAAAGAAATAAAAACACTCTTTTTTTGAGAAGCGTAAATGTACTAACAAGATTTTAATAAGGAAGAACGAAAATCAGCTAAATTTTGGGTTTTATGTCGCAAAATATGTTTTTGGGAATGTTACAAAAATCAGAGGAAAACCAATTGCCTGAGTTTGCCCGGCATTTCAACCAATGAATCAACCTGCTAAAAACAAACAGATTACACTTGTTATTTACCCACCAGTCAGGTGACTGAGAAGTCAACTCTGTGGAAATAAAAGAACGCCAACTCTTTTAACATTGGCTTAACGTTAAGGTAAACGAAAAAATTATTTGTAGTTTTATCACCAAAATCCGGTTTCCTATAGGTGTCATAAGTTATAATAAACTTAAAAAATCAGTTACAATGAAAACTACAAGAAGGTTATTTTTAAAGGCCAGTGGCGTTGCCCTCGCCGGCACAGCTTTATTCCCGCAAATTGCCTGCTCGGGCGGCAAAAACAAAACAGTTACTGCACTTCAGTTATATAGTGTGCGCGAAGCCATGGGCAGCGACCCGAAAGGCACGCTCACCCGGCTGGCCGGGATGGGATATACCCATGTGGAACATGCCAACTACGTTAACCATAAATTTTACGGATGGACAGCACAGGAATTTAAAAAGGTACTCGACGATTTGGGACTGAAAATGCCCTCGGGACACACTGTGCTCACCATGAACCACTGGGATGAAGATCAGAATGATTTTACCGACGAATGGAAAAGGCTGGTGGACGATGCGGCCTACATGGGACAGGAATATGTAGTGAGCCCGTGGATGGATGCCCGGATGTACCAAACTTACGACAATTTTATCCGGTTTATGGAAGTTTTCAACACCTGCGGCGAACTCTGCAAAAAATCAGGGATGCGTTTTGGGTATCACAACCACGATTTTGAATTTAGTGAAACCCTGAACAACGAAACCGTTTTCGATTTGATAATGAAAAATACCGATGCAGACAAGGTAGTGATGCAGCTCGACATGGGAAATATGTATATGGCCGGTGCAATGGCCAAAGATGTTCTGGGAAAATACCCGGGACGATACGATAATATCCACGTAAAAGATATGGTGGCAAGAGCCGGCGGAGAGGGTTACGAAAGTACCGTGTTGGGCGAGGGCGTTATCGGCGCCAGGGAAGTTACCGATATGGCCAAAAAAATGGGCAGTCAACTCTTTATTATCGAACAGGAAGCTTATCAGGGGAAAGATCCCATGGATTGCATGCAGGAAAACCTTACCGTGATGAAAGAGTGGGGTTATTAGTTTGTTGCAGTGCCGGTTAAAGGAAAATGATTCGTTTTAATTTCAGATGAAACAACTTTTGTTTTCCTTCCTATTATTTTGTTGTGCAGCCGGAGTGTCTGCTCAGGATGATGTATGCCGTAAATCGACCGAAGGCACTGAATTCTGGTTTGGTTTTATGGAAAGCAGGCATCATCAGGAGGACCATTACCTTGAGATAACCGTCACCTCAGCCGAACCGGCTACTTTTTACATTTCAGTTGGTCCCGGCAGAGAACCCTTCAATGGTCCTTATACGGTAACCTCGGGCAATCCGACCCAGGTAGTTATTCCCTGGGAGTTGGTGGAGGTAATCGGTTCTGAGGAAATTCAGGACAAAGGCATTCATCTGATTTCGGAAAAACCGGTAAATGTATATGCACTGAACTGGAGCCTGAATTCAGCCGATGTAGCCGTAATTTACCCTGTGGGATCGCTGGGGCAGGAATACTTTGCCGTTTGTTATTACCCGGCCATCGACCAGGGGCCTGCACAAAACGGGCGGAACAGCGAATTCCTGATTGTGGCCACCGAAGACGAAACACTGGTGGAAATAACGCCTTCGCGGGTTACCGATAAAGGAAAACCGAAAGATTCCACATTTACAGTGCTTCTCAACCAGGGACAGGCTTACCAGGTGCAGTCGGAAAATGAACCCGGCACAGCAGCGGAGGGACAAGGCGATTTAACCGGCAGCCATGTTTTGGCCAGCAAACCTGTGGCTTTCTACTCGGGATCGTTAAGTACACGGGTTCCCACAACCCAATGTTGCTGGGATCACCTGTATGAGCAAATTCCACCGGTTCACTCCTGGGGGCGCGAGTATTATCTTGCACCGCTGAAAACCCGTGAGCAGGATCGCTACCGCATTATTGCCGCCTACGACAATACCACAGTGCACATCACCGGAAGGGTGCCAGTTACAATTCAGCGGGGAGCTTTTGAAGAAATTGTAGTCTATCATAACGATCCCAAACGCATCGTGTCCGACAAGCCAGTGCTGGTTGCCCAGTACAGCCAGTCGCGCGATGTGGACATCGGGTTCACCGGTGGCGACGGCGATCCGTTTATGATTATTTTAAGCCCTGTTAACCAGTCAAGAAACGAAATAACCTTTGTGGCTTATGCCTCGCCCGACAATATAAACTATGAGAACTACGAGGGAATCTCCAGGTATTTTGTAAATATTGTGTGTGCTACTGCCGAAACAGAACATATCCGTCTGAACGGAGAAGAGGTAGATTCTGAATTTCAGGAATTCCCGGAGGGTGGCTTTTCCTTTGCACAGATTCAGATTGAGGCGGGCGCCAACCACCTGAAAAACATGAACGATGATGGCGGCTTCCTTGCTTATGTGTATGGGTTCGGAGGCGTAGAATCCTTTGGATACGGTGCAGGCTTTAATCTCGATCTTACACTGGACTTGGGGGAAAGCACCGAATTTTTAAGCGATACGCTGCTGCTGTGTTACGGTGACACGCTCCTGCTCGATGCCGGCCCTTATTTCGATACTTACCTGTGGAACACCGGAGAAACAACCCAAACAATCACGGTTTCAGAGCCTGGCTGGTACGATGCAACCACTACCACCTACGACGGATGCGAACTGAAAGATTCGGTATATGTTTACCAGAGTAGTCCACAAACTGAACTGGGAGAAGATTACATAGAAGAATGTATGCCTTTTTCGCTGGATCTTGTTGCTGCCGGCGGCTACCAAAAATACCTCTGGGAAAATGCTTCGGGTGATACTCTTTCAACGGCACAGACCTTTGTTGCCGAAGAAACCGGAAAATACACCGTAACCGTTTTCGACCGGTATAACTGCACTGTATCCGATGCTCTGGAACTGTTGATATTTCCGGTTCCCGATGTGAAATTTTCCGGTTCAAATCTGGTGTGCGGGCAAAAAACAACCTACCTGTCGGTTGAAATTACAGGCACTGCAGAAGAGTTGTGGAACTTTGACGGAAGCGTGGAGTGGCGGACGGACAAACCGGCTGAGCTGACATTGGCAAACGAAACAAAAACATCGGTTGATTTAGAAGCTGCCGACTGGGGCGATTACAATGTATTTTATCATCTGAAAACTACCGATGGATGTGAAAGAACCGATACATTCAACATAAGGTTTCATCCGCAGCCAACTTCCGATTTCAGTCTGGAGAGTAATGATCGGTGCGAAGGCTACAGCCAAAAGCTGTATTTTGAAGGATCGGCAACCGACAGTGCCTTGTTCCACTGGAATCTGAACGGCATTCAGTTCCTCGACACCCTGGACACCAACACCTACCTGATTTCTGTGGGCGCCTTTCTCACCGAGCCTTCGTTTATTAACCTTTACATCGACGATAACGGATGCATAAGCGATACAACAGAAATGGAGGTGGGCGCTGTCCCGAATTTCTCAATGGAGGCCGGTCCAGTCAGGGGTTGCGACGAGCTTACCGTCGATTTTTCGGGCCGAATGCTTACCGAAGATGCAGTGGAATTCGAATGGGAATTTGACGACGGAACTACCGACAACAACCCCGAACTGATCAAACATTATTCAGAACCGGGTTTTTACGATGTCAGACTGACCATTACCAATCCGGTTACGCAATGCGTTAACAGTTTCGGCATCGACAGTATGATTAAGGTGTTTCCGACACCGGTGGCAGAAATTTCGGCAAGCACGGATTTTTGCTATCCCGATTCCACCATGCTCGTTTATACGCACAGCATCGATTCCTCTCTCTGCTTCTGGGAGTTTGACGGTATGCGCCAAACCGGCGGCGAGAACGATTCTATATGGGTTTGGTTCGACAATCCGGTGGCAACCGTTCGGCTTACGGTGGACGAGTATGGCTGCATGAGCAATCCCACAGAAATGGAACTGATACGAAAGCCCCGGTTCGACTTTCTTACTGAATCCCCGCAAGGTTGTCCGCCTTACGAAACCGAGATTTTCATTGAAACTCCGGATGCTTTTCTCAGTTACAAGTGGATAACCGACAGTTTGCCCTACCCTACCGAAAACCCGAGGTATTTTTCAGTTTCGGAACCGGGAAGTTTTGACATTGGCCTGATTGCCCGTTCATCCGAAACCGGATGCTCCGATACGCTCATAAAAACAGACTGGATTCAGGTTTACCCAAATCCAACCGCCGGATTTCTTGTGGATTATCCGGTTGCCATGGCCGATAATGCAAGGATTTCTTTCTTTAACCGTTCGGAAAATGCAGATTCTTATTTCTGGAAATTTGGCGACGGAAACAGTTCTGACGAAGAATATCCGGTGCACGAATTCCTTCAACCGGGAGAATACGTGGCGCAACTGGTTGCCGAAACGCTGTACGGCTGTACCGATACTTTTCAGATGCTTCTCACGGTGGTTCCCTCCACACTTTATACGCCCAATGCTTTCCGCCCCGGCAGCCCGATTGAAGAAAACCGCACATTCATGCCCCTGAAAGCAGGTGTGGACAATTCGCAGTTTCACTTACAGATATTCGACAGGCAGGGCCAGCTGGTTTTCGAATCGTATTCAACAGACGAAGCCTGGGACGGCTCTCTGAAAAACGGAAATCCGGCTCCTGCGGGAAATTATGTCTGGCTTGTCCGTTTCACCGATATCCAGGGTTTTAAAAAAGAACAAAAAGGCCAGGTGCTGCTTATCAGGTAAAAACTACTGAAACCCAAAATCATCGTCATACATATTGTAAAAAGGAAGATTTCCGCCTTTGCCCAGCTCCTTCAGTAAAAAAATGAGGCTTATTTCGCTGGTTCCGCCGGTTTGTCCCCAAAGCCCCGACACAGCCATATCATAGCTGTAAATAACCTGCCAGCGGCCACCGGTAAAACCCGCCAGTAAAATAACAGCATCGTATTTTAAGCCAAAATTCTGCCTGAACCAGGCGCCGGTAGTCAGTCCGGCATAAGAAGCAAACAATCCGTAATTTATCTGACCCGACCTGTGCTGATACTGCATGACCATTTGTGGCGAAATGTCGAATTTCCTGCGGTGATGGCCATATAAAAATACCGGCAACCGAAGGCCGGCATGGGCGGTATATTTCCGGTACAGTTTGTCTGTATCTTCTTCGCCAGAGGAAAATGACCGTCGTGGTTCGGCCACATGATGGGCAGCCAGCCCGCCAAAAATTTTTTGGCTGTAAATCAAAACACCGGCAGAAAAATCGGGGTAGGCAAAATTTGGGTCCGACAGGTACTCCAATTCCCTTGAAACGCCATGGTTCCCGTAGAAGGGATCCACATTGTCGGGAAATACCAGCTTGTCGGGTTTTAGCGACTGCTGACCAAAACCTGCCTGCAAAGCTCCATGCAACCGGTAATTTTCGCTTATTCGCACCTGTACCGAATAAGCTGCGTTTATCTTTAACAAACGGTAACTGTTCATTGCCTGGGCATCATTCAGAATAAAAAAACCAAGCCCGCCCTGAAGTTTTTTCACCGGAAAATCGAAAGCGGCACTATATGTATTAAACGCATCGCTGAAACTGTGCCATTGATTCCGGTATTGAAGCGCCACCCGGGGAACGTTCAGGGAACCTGCAAATGCAGGATTGAGGTGAAGAGGATTGGAATAAAACTGCGAAAACGCCACATCCTGAGCCATACCGGACAAAATCGGCAGCAACAAAACCAGCAGAAAAAACACCTTTTTCACCATTCAAAATATCCTTTCCGAATTTCCTCAGAGGGCTTAAAGATAATTCAAAAGAAGCGAAAAATTGTTTTCTGCTGAAAAGGCTGTTTTAGAAAACCCAGGTATGCAGAATTCTGAGGTTATCGCCTGAGAAAAAATATTTTCCACCAAAATAAAAAATTGATTTAACCCCAATAAAAAAACCAGACAATTAAATATGTAATCATCTGGTTTTCAGTTGTCGGGGTAGCAGGATTCGAACCTGCGACCCCCTGCTCCCAAAGCAGGTGCGCTAACCGGACTGCGCTATACCCCGAAATTTTTTACCGGTTATTTAAATGGCAGGGGTTTAAACTGCGACCTTCCCTGCACAACCGGGATAGGCTAACCGGACTGCCTGCCCGACTGCGTCATTCAGGCGGGCGCTATTCCCGAAATATCTAAAAGCGGTGAGGGGGGGATTCGAACCCCCGGTACGGTTACCCGTACGGCAGTTTAGCAAACTGCTGGTTTCAGCCACTCACCCACCTCACCTTTTAATATTTTGTGGAAAAGCTGCCAAAATCTTTCCCGTTGGAAAGTTTAGCTTTTTCAAAATGCTTAAGAACGCTTTTTTTGTGCGTGCAAATGTATTAATTGTTTTTTCATTGGCAAAATCTTTTTTCGCGCAAAAAAAAACATTTCTCACGAAAAAAACCGGTCAGCATTCAAATATGCCCAACCGGTTTAATCCCGACAAGTTCATTTGTTCTATTTCTCGTGGTAAACCAATACAGGTTTTTGAAAATGCGTTAACACACTTTTGGTTTCATCGGAAGCAAACATCTCCTCAAAAAACCCTCTTTTTTCTTTCAGTAAAACCAGCAAGTCGGGGTCTGCTTCCTTTTCAAATTCTTCGATGGCATGAACAATGTCTTTCCTTGTTTTCAGGCTAAACGAAAGGTTTTCAATTTTTATCTCCTGTTTAATCAGCTCCCTGAAACCAAACCATTTCAATTTTTCATCAAAACCGTAATCTTTGGTGTTGTGCAAAATACTGAAATCAATATCGGCGGAATTTTCAAACAGAGAAGAAAGATGCTTTAGCGCTTCTATGTCGGCAAGATTAAAATTTGTAGCATAAACAATTTTTTTCACAACTGCATGCCTCGATTTTTCGGGGACAACAAATACCGGACAGCTCACATACTCAATCAGATTGGGGTATCCCATCAGTCCGCCCGTTGCTTCGGAGTAGCTTTGATGGTTGCTGATGAGCAGCATCAAATCAGATACACGATCCAATTCGTCCTGCACCACATCGATGCGGTTCATTTCAGTAATGTGAATTTCAAAAGGAATTTTTACCGCATGTTTCTTCATATAATCGGCAGCTACTTCCTTTATTTTTGCTTCGGCCACGTTAAATTCCTTTTTTGCATTCTTTTCCACAGCCACCAGTGCCGGGTCAACCGGTCCGGCTGAGCCCACCACAAACGATTGCCGCATCCAGTCGAAATCAAACACATACACAATTTTAAGGTGCCGTTTCGATCGGTTGCTCAACGAAAAAGCATAGGCAATCAGGTCATCAATGTCTTTGTAGGAATCGAGCAATAATAAATTTGTCTTCATGGCCAATCATCTCAAAAATTCAAAATTCTAACTTTCGGCTGCCTTGTGTTTTCGTCGCCTGTGAAGAAACTGGAGCACCAGGTGTGTTCCAAAGCTAAAAGCCAAATCGCGCAACTTGTCGGTTAAGTTGTCAATAATATCGGCTGTACATTCAGTAATCTCTTTTTCATACAGCTTTTCCTGGTATTCCAGTTTTTGCCTCAGAAGGCGCAGCTCTCGCATACTTCTTACAGTCTTCATTCTAACTTTGTGTTTCTTCATCTTCTTCAAAAATTATTTCCGAAAAGTTTTTAAGCACGGAATTGGTTACAATTTGTTTGCGTAAAAGAATAAAAACCAACGCCATTAGAATGAGCGCACCGCCGGCAATGAGCAATCCTGCAAAATAATCGCCGTTGTACGTTTGTCCGTACCAAAAGGTAAATGCGGCAGCCGCAAATCCAATAATCAACATAACAAACATCAGTACAATTAAAAAACTGAAAAGGTAAGAAGTAAACCGGGTGGTTTTACTCAGCAGGGTTAACTTCACCAAATCAATTTTTGTTTGTACGTAGCTTTTCACCGAACCATTCAGTTCTCCCAGGTTTTTTGTTAAATCTTTGCTCATTGCTTTTAATTAACGGTTCATCTGATTTTGCGGTTTTTTTAAGCCTTAGCCGACGAAGTTTTTTCGTTTACTTTTTCTTTTACTTTCTCTTCGGCTTCTTTGGCTTTGCCGCGCATTTCGGTAACTACTTCGTTCACCTGTTCTTTCAGGTCATCTACTTTTTCACTCAGCGTTTCTGTAATGTCTTTCGATACGCTTTTTACTTTTTTGGTAATGTCTTTGCGGGTTTTCGATCCTTTGTCGGGCGCAATTAAAATTCCGGCTAAAGCTCCGGCTGCAGCTCCTGCAACAAATCCCAACAATGCATTTCTTGTTCCTTTATTCATGGTATTTCAAATTTAAATGTTAATAATTTGTATTATTTCAATCTCATACCATTAAGTGAAAAAACTGTTCCATACATGAAAATCAGAACTGTTGCAACACAAAATATTTGATTATCAGGAAAATACACATTTAAAAAAGAGTGTCCGGTAAAAAATGTGGGGAATTTGTTTCACAACCTGTGGAATGGGAAACTGGGTAATTCTACATGTTTTCAGGAAGCCTGCCCCGTAATTAAAAAGCCAATGTAGTTTTCAGGAATGGGCTTTTCAAGCAACGCGCTAACAAAATGGTATTGCATCACCTGGTTACGTAAATCGTTGCTGTTGTTTGAAGTACAGACGATTATCTCCGGTTTTTTCAGGAAATTTTTCAGTCCGGCCAGTTTTTCCAGTGCTGCGGCGAGTTGTTTCCCGGGAATTTTTTCGTCGAGCAAAATGTAATGCAACTTTATATTGTGTGCAATTATTTGTTTTTCAATAAAATGAAGCGCTTCCCAAAAATCAGTGAACCCAAAAAAATAGTCCTCCGCATCTTGTTCTCCCAGGGCTTTTTTCTGGTTTTCAAGAAATGTGGCATCGGCATCCACACACAACACTTTTTTTCTTTTTGGCTTCATTATTCAATCCTTTAACGTAATAGTATTTTATCCATCGTTAATGCAAAATTCAACAATGTGCTAAAA
>CAZLGT010000091.1:0-14753 GCA_964559175.1 uncultured Mariniphaga sp.
GGAAACTCCATGCGAATGCGACTGCCTTCCACAACGCCCCAACCTGCTGCTTTTAGTGCCGGGTCAATGTATTCTGCTCTGGTTTCAGTTTCGTTCATTTTTTTCTTCTTTGTTTTTGTGGGACTTGTGGGACTATCCGGGACGTTGTCGTCCGTGTCGCACGGGTCCCACAAGGGCTATTTCTTTTTATTTCTCTCATTAATTCTTGCCCTGGTCATTCTTTCTCTTAAGCCTCCTTCTTTTACAAAAGCAATTTCCAATTGCTTTAGCTGCTGTTTCAGCAAATAGGTGCAAATTTTTATCAAAGTTATCATTGTGTTGGCACAAATTTCCGGGCTTTCATGCTCAATGGCTTTTTTAAAGGTTTCATAGCCTGGGTTGGGCACACTTCTGTTTAATTCTCTCAATCGTGCAACCAATCGATGGTTTTTATCCCAAACCGGAAGTTTTTGAGTGCGTAAAAAATCTTCATAATCTATTTGCAGTTCCTCTAAACTGGCACGGGCAACATTGGTAAGTTTGATTTCTGTTTCTTTTGATGTAGCCGAAGCCATACTGCCTTCTGCAATGTTTTGTTTGCCGCTGCGGGCTGCCTGTACCATTTGCCCTACCGTGCGATCGTATTTGTTGAAAAAGCGATTAGTAAAATACACTGTGCCATCATAAATGATTTCCGCTTTTTGGTAACTAAACAGGTTGCGGTAGCCACCGTGCACGGGGATAAAGCCTTTGGTATTTTTTTCTTTATCGCTCATTCAATTCCAATTGCTTTTTAAGTTTCTGATTCGACAGCCACGCCAATCTCTAACTCTCCTTGAAAAGCCTTTTGCAAAATGCTTTTCTTCAGCTCTTCCAAATCATCTATTTTCTTCTGATAGATGGTTTCGAGTTTTTGGGTTTCAGTTCGAAGAACATCAAAGCGTTTAGAATAGGATTCTTGTTTACTTTTTAATTTAGGGAATGCAATAGTTAAACTCTCCCATTTTGATTTATTGATTATTGGTAATGTGGCCTGCGCTCCTTTTCCGGCAGACAATACTTTTTCTTGAAAAACCCTTGAAGTCATAGCGTAATAAAAAAATTTCGGAAAGTAACCATCACTCACAGTTAGTGAATTGATTTGTTGGTTTGATGTAACATCTTGTTCAGCAAATCCAACTTTACCAATTGTAGCACCAATGCAAACCATTAGCGTTGAGCCATTTTTCATTGACCGAGCCTTTCTAAAGCCAATTTCGCTTAGTCCATTATTATCGTACCGCAAATCTCCAACTCCTGAGAAATCTACATCTGCTGGCTTAATAAATGAAATATAGTCACCGTAATTTTCTTTTTCTGAAGTCTTGGGAGTGTTGCCTGTTTGAGTCAATCCAATTTCTTTTAGTTTCAGTTCTTCCCAATCATCTCCTTTCTTCTCAAACACCCCTTGCAAATAACTCTCAAAAAGGACCTTCGACAGGCTCAGACACCTTTCGTAATTGGCTTTGGCCTGGTCTATGGCGGCAAAGGCACGGTCTAATAGGGAAACAATGCGTTGTTGTTCGGGGAGGGGTGGGATTATCACTTCAACAGTTCTAAGTTGCCCAAAATTTAACGCAGGCATTGTAGCCGAACCTTGTGTGCTTAAATATCTTTGAATATGGTCTTGAGAAAGAAAAAGAGATAAGTAGTCATTCGTTAAATCCTTTCTTTCGATTTTAATTCTAAATAAATTGTTTGCGATTACACCTGCTTTTCCCCTTCCAATTAAACCTGGTGTTCCATAACGGACCATTACAATATCTTCTTCATTTACAAAATATTTATCCCCTGGATTAGGAATATATCTTATATCTTCTGTATTCTGTGTGTAATCAACAATTCTAATGAATCTTACATAACCTTCTTGTGGTTCTTTCAAATGTTTTTCTAAACCAACTTGTATTCCTTGCGAGAAAGACGCAACTTCAGCAAGTGTTTTTATCTCCCAATCTTTTGGTAACTGAGCTTGTCGAATTTTCATATCAATTCCGAAATTGAATTTAAGATTTCAGCACTTTCTTCGTCCAGGTCTTGTATTTCCTGTAATATTTCGGCTGGTTCCCGCAAGGGGTCGGCTTCCGGGGCATTGGGATTTTTTACACTTAAATCGTAGCTTCCATTACTGGTTTTCGCCAATTCTTTTATAGAAAGTGTCCAGGAATTTGGGCTATCGGCAAAGGTGCCTTGTTGCTTCACAAAATCTTGCATATCGGCATCATTCAGTGGGTTTGTTTTGCCCATTTTTCGTCCCGGGTCTAATTGATAGTACCAAATCCTTTCGGTTGGTTCACCTTTGGTAAAGAACAACACTACGGTTTTTACGCCTGCACCCAGGAATGTGCCTGCGGGCATATCCAAAATGGTGTGCAGGTTGCAGGTTTCCAGTAAGTGTTTTCGCAACGAAACCGAAGCATTGTCGGCATTGCTCAAAAAGGTGTTTTTAATAACAATAGCGGCTCGTCCACCTGCTTTCAAACTCTTGATAAAATGTTGTAAGAATAAAGAAGCTGTTTCGCCTGTTTTGATGTCGAAGTTTTGCTGTACTTCTTTTCGTTCCTTTCCGCCAAAAGGTGGATTGGCAAGAATGACGTTGTAACGGTCTTTTTCCTGAATATCCCGGATGTTCTCGGTGAGCGTATTGGTATGAATGATGTTTGGGGCTTCAATGCCGTGCAAAATCATGTTCATCACCCCAATGATGTAGGCCAGGTTCTTTTTCTCCTTCCCAAAGAGCGTGTTTTCCTGCAGCTTTTTCAGGTTGGAGGTGGTTTTTTCCATGCGGTTGTAAATGTACTCGTACGATTCGCACAGGAAACCCGCGCTGCCGCAGGCCGCATCGTAAATGCGTTCATCCACTTTGGGGTCAGTCACTTCAATCAT
This sequence comes from uncultured Mariniphaga sp., assembly GCA_964559175.1. Lineage (GTDB taxonomy): Bacteria > Bacteroidota > Bacteroidia > Bacteroidales > Prolixibacteraceae > Mariniphaga. The sequence goes on from CAZLGT010000091.1 coordinate 2,902, forward strand.
GGCTCGAATCAAAGGACGTGGCGTGTAGTATTGTCCGCCATTTCGCCCGGCATTGCCCATGTTCCTGATTTTGGTTTCGTACAGGTGGCTGAGTTCGTGCTTGTCTTTGGTCGTTCCAAAAGGTAGTTCATCTGCCATTTCAATAATCTCGCGCAGGTTGTAACCACTTTTTACCTTGTTGCTCAACTCGCTGAAAATCTCGCCAATCTTATATTCAATGGATTTCGGGTTGTCGATGGATTTCTGCTTGAACTCCGCCAGGTAGGGAAAAAGGTCATAGTCCACAAACTTTACCAAATCAGGCCCTGTTTTGGCTTCGTGATGGTTGAGTTTGCCATCTGCTGTTTTGGGCATGGCCCAGGTGGGCCAGCGGTATTTTTCATCAAGGATGTATTCATAATCCTTTCCTTCCAGGGCTGCTTCATCCGCTTTTTCACTCTCTAAGTGGTCGAGATAGCGCAGGAACAACACCCACGAGGTCTGTTCGATATAATCCAGCTCACTGTCGGCGCCTGCGTCCTTATAAAGTATGTCGTCTATGTTTTTAAAAGTCTGTTCAAACATTATTTATTCTGTATTTTAAAATTCATTTTCATATCATCACAAATATATCAATATCCGCTGGTGCATTGGCAAAAAACAGGCGCTTTTGCAAACCGAAGTTTCGGAAGGTTTTATTTGTCACTTGGCAGTTCATTATTTGGTTTTTCTTTTCTGGCATTTTAGTAGCAAATTATCAGTTCGTTTTTTTTTCCTCTTTTTAGCCTTGATAGCTCTGAACGTGCCGGGTGTAGTTTAATATGCCAAATTATAAACTGGTTGATAGCACTGCTCAGAGTCTTACTTGTATTGTGTAACTTTTAATTTATTTCATGTAATATAATCTCAGGTGTAATATTTAATAAGTCTTTATTTTTTATAACAAGAGCATTTAAAAGAAAAACTAAATTATTCATGTTTACAGGTAATGTAATATCAAGTTCATATAGTTTTAAAATAAATGACTCTCTTTCAATTTTAATTAAATGTTTTCCTATTTCTATATTCTCATTTAATATAGATTTGATTTCCTCCTTTAAAGGAGTCAATTGAAATCTTAACCGAAATTTATTTCTAATTAAACCCTCCCAATTTTTGCTTTTAAAATGTTTATATGCTAATTCATTAAACAGATTTTTTAACGCAATATCATTTGATTCCAAGCTCGCATAAATACCGTTAAGAAGTCGTTCGTTTTCATAGTGACCACTCCAATCACTTTTACATTTATATCGTAAACTATGGTCAATTTCGTGCCAACCTTCAGAAAGAATTGTTCTTAATTGTAACTCAAAAGTCGAGTCGAGAATTTTAAAATAGTCTTTATTAATAGATAGTTTTACTTCGTTAAATGTTTCTGTTTGATGTTCGCTAAAAGAGCAAATAATATTTGTCCTTTTGGGTTTGAAAACGGTTAAATCTGGACTATCAATTTCTTCACATTTATAGTCAAGTATCTTCGACAAAATTTCTTTAACTAACTCAACATCATCCCTAAAATATGTAACAACTCTAATTCCAATGATATCTTGAATCAATCTTTTATTTTCAAAATATGGATTACCTTCCAATGCTTTTCGGTCAATTTTCTCAAAAATTGATTTTTCATCTTTTGACCTACTAAAAATTCTATAAAGCAGACCAACTTTGTCGAGTTCATCAGTAATTTTTTGACAAATCTCTTCTTCTATTAACTGAAAACCCGTTATCATAATTGAGTTTTGTTTTGATTAAAATAAATAATTCCTTGTTTGGTAATAAAGCCTACATTGTCTTTAAAATGCAGATAACCATTACTTTTAAGAGAACTAAGTATTTTGTTTATTTCTCTATTAGAATACTCTTCTAAACTTTCTTTTAGTTGTGAAATTTTTCTTGCACGAGGTTTTAGATTTCCTATTCCGAAGAAGTGACCCAATATAGTAATATCAGAAAGTTCTTTTTTTTCTTTATCATAAACTAAATTTTTGTCGTCACTTTGATCTAAACAAGATTCAAGGTTTTTTAAAAATTCGTTATTAGAGTTACAAGCAAATACTGCAAAGTCGTTGAATTTTTTACTATTACAAGCTTCAATTGTACAATTATAAAATGAACACGTATAAAAATTGCAATCTGAAAATGAACTCAAATTAAAAGTGCAGTTATTAAAGGTAATGTTAGAAAAGTTGCATTCCACAAAATCGAAATTACTTGAAAATAAAGCGTTATTTATTTCAATATCATCAATATATAGATTTTTATAATCTCTTTTAAATTCACCTAAATAAGTATAATCCAGGCTAAAAAAGAATTGTGCATCATAATCAAATGGTTTTGAATTAAACTCATACCATAGTTTTAAACGTCTTTCTTTGCTTTGAATTTTAAAGGATTGAATGGCTTTGTACGAGAAATCTTGAGGTAAGATTTTATCAATCTGAGGGTAATATTCTTCGTATTTCTTTAGAATTAAATTTTCACCAACTAAAAGTCCAAAAATGAAATCATTTACAAAACCGATATTACCATTTGGTTTTCGGTCTAAAAAAACATGATTTGATAGTGTTTCAACTAAATCTTCCATTGAAGGTTTTTCCTCCGCGATGTAATCTTTTATGCTATTTTGAAGAATTTTTACATTGAATGATTTAATTAAATCTTTAATTGTGTCTTTTGTTTCTGCAGTAATATTAAATTCTGTCATGAACCGCATTAGCTTTCTGAAAATCCGAAGCTGCGTTTCTGTGTTCAATTTAATATTCTGCCTAATTTGTTCTCTTTTTAAAAGATAATCAACATATTTGTCAATAAGTGAACCATTTGAAGCGTCAGCCAAATAAGATTGCAATTTATCAATAGTAATGTTTCTAAGATAGGCAAGCAAAACTGGATTTGCAATTTGTTCTAAAGGAAAATTATTTTCTTCAAGTAATTCTATTCTTTCTTTGTTTAACCAATTTTCAATTGATGGTTCTTTTATCTCAATTCGGGCAAGTGAAAATTCATTTTTTGATTCATGTATTGAATTTAGAAACTCTTCGCTATTAAAAATTGCTGTTTTTCTTGAAGTAATTATAATTTTTGCTTTTCCCTTTAGCAATTCTATAATGGTAGTTAACATGCTTTCTACCTCTTCCTTATTACTTTCTTTTGTTATTAATTCATCAAAGCCATCAATAATCAAAGGGATTCTTCCTTTTGTAATTTGTTCAATGACAATATTTTGTTTTATTCCATTTGGAAATTGTTCATCAATTTCCTTTAAAAGAATATGTTTAAAAATTCTTGCTTCTCTATTTCTTGATAATTCTGTAAAGAATGGAAGCTGTTTGGTATTTTTACTTGAAAAAGTATTTAATACCTCGTATGCAGTACATGTTTTTCCAAAACCAGCAGCAGCCTCAAGAATTATAAAAATAGCACCTTCAGTTTTAGACATTAAAGAATTTAATTTTTCTATAATTGATACTCCACCTGTTCCAGAGTAACTTTCGTTTTCTATTAAAATCCCTGATTCATTTTGATGCAGAAGGTCAAAAGAACTACGAATATACTCATATTTACTACCTTCTGGTAGATTTGCAAGTTGCTTATTTACAAAATGTTTATATCTGGTTTTTAATTCATTTCCTAATGGAGTTTTAATAAAAAATCCTTCAAAAAGATACTCCTCAATATTTACAATATTTTTAAGTGTTTTTACTTCTGTTGCATAACCAAGGTCTGAGAACTCAGATTTAATATTTTTGGGGTCATAGTTTTCATTGATGACAAGGATTTCTGCTGCATGATACATTCCATAGCGTAATGTATATATTCTTACATTAGAATTTGATTTTGTTGAAACACTGTAATTATATGATTTGAATAATTGGTCTAATCTTTCAATTTTGTCTTTTGTCATAATTTTAGGTTTGTCTTTTTTTTAAAAGTTACACGCAACATGCGAGAAACCCGCCAAATTGAATTATATCTCCTTCCGCCAATACAGTCTTGCACCCCAACTTTTCCACCCAAAAACTTCATCCGGCCCACTCCAACAGACTTTTCCCTGTATTCACTGCTTCCGGAATTTTCGGTGCATGGTAAAATTTCGTTTTTTCGTGTTATTTCAGGTTCTGAATTCAATTTTTGTTTTATTTTGACTTTAAAAATAAGCATAATTGCGATTTATCAAACGATAAGTATCAAAAAATGAGCATCAAAAAGTACAGTGCAGTCGCTGTTTTTGTCCTGTTTATCCTCTTCTCCTCGTGCAACACCGCGCAAAAAAACCCGTTTTGGAACAATGGTCAGCCGGTTTTTGAGGTGCAGCAACTGGTTTCCAACGAACGGTTTCCAAACGTGGTAACCGCTACTGATGGAACCATTATAGCCACATGGGGAAGCGAACATTTCAGAGCGCTCCGCAGCGAAGACGGCGGCAAAACCTGGGGGCTGAAAATCACCGTTGCCAACCCTGGTTTTCAGGGCGGCGGCACCACCGTGGATGAAACCACCGGAGACATCCTGGCGTTTGTGGAGGGAGGCCACCCGCCTGCCCCGCTTACCGTTTACCGCAGCCGCGACCACGGGAAATCCTGGAGCCCGGAGGAGGTGACCATCCGCCCCAACAGTCTGGGGCATGTGCCGTCCATGCACATGAACGAGCACGGCATCACGCTGAAACATGGAATATATGCCGGACGGCTGATTCGCCCCTCGCGCTGGTACGGCAGCGGCAACGGCCGGGAGTTCTGGGACGAACACTACACCAACGCCATTTACAGCGACGACGGCGGTAAAACATGGCAGGCCAGCGAACCGATTCCGGCGTTTGGAACCGGCGAAGCAGCCCTTGCCGAGCTTTCTGACGGAACGCTGTATTACAACTCCCGGCGCCATAAATCCATAGATGGACTAAATCCGCGCCGCAGGTACATCGCTTACAGTTATGACAGCAGCCAAACGTGGGAAAATTTATGGATAGACGAAGAGCTGCCCGATGGCGCCCAGCACACCGATTACGGACTAATGGCCGGGCTGGTGCGCCTGCCGGTTGACGGGCACGACATCCTGCTGTTCAGCAACATCGATGTTCCGGCCGACAAAAAAGACGAAGATGTGCCCTTTGAACTGCGTACCTCCCGCCGCTTCAACGGTACGGTGTGGGCCAGCTTCGACGGCGGCAAAACCTGGCCGGTAAAACGTGTGGTTGACGAAGGCAGCTTTGCCTATTCATCGTTGACCGCAGGTCGCGCAGGCACGCTACCCGAAGGAATGATTTACCTCTTTTACGAAAGCGACGGCGGCGGTAAAATGGCCCGGTTCAACCTCGCCTGGCTCACCGGCGGCAAGGACTGGAGAAGTTTTCTGCCCGGAAATCAGAAATGAAACCAATGACTAACGACCTCGTCCGACCTCTCGTCCGGGCATGCAGCAACCAATGACCACTTATAACCTACAGATTGTTGTTAGCAAATTGAAACCTGTTATAATTTAACAGTTTGACAATCCTTCATTTCAAAAACCTGTTATAAAAATTCGATGAATAAAACTATATTTGTTTCATCAAAAAATTGCAATAATGAATACTGAAATCAAAAAAATACGGACGGTAAAAACTTTAACAGATGCCTTAAGAAAGATAAAACCCGGAAAGTGTTTCAATGCAGATAAACACCTCGGAAAGGTGAAATGGAATGAAGACCCACTCGAATTCCAAAAAAGAATAAGGGATGAATGGAATTAGTATAGTTTCAGACACAAACCCACTGATTTATTTGCTAACGGCTCTCAAAAGGCAGCCAGTTATCTTTATGGAAAACAGATATGGATTTCTGTAATTTCTGAACTGGAACTATTCGGCAAAAAGGGATTAACAAAAGCAGAAAAGAGAGAAATTGATTTTTTAATTGACAACTGTTTTGTTGTCGAACTTAACGCAGAAATAAAAAGTATTACGAAGGATTTACTTCAAATCACTACTATAAAACTCCCCGATGCCATTGTAGCAGCAACAGCATTATATCTCGATTTACCCTTGTTAACTTTTGATTCTGACTTTACCAGGGTGCCACAATTAAAATTATTTATTCTGGAATAAAGAGATATATCTGTTCAGTTAACCCTGATTTTCAGCAACGAAGATAACATTGCCCTTGTAAAACAAAAACCAGGTGACCATTGACTAATGACCGTTTACCCGACTACCTCTTCAACTATTTCTCAACTTTACCATCTTCCCTGTGACCTATGACCGGCAACCAGCAACCAGCAACCAGCAACCAGCAACCTCCCCAACCATTTCACCATTTACCAGTTTTTCAATTTACCATTTTTCCAATGACCAATGACCAATGAATTTAATTTCAATTTGTTTCACCCTGTTTGTGATTTTGAATTTCCGGTTTTGTGGTTTATATGATATTTGGTTTTTGAAAATTGATATTTGATTTTTATTACATTCTTCCGAATTTAAATATCTTTAGGGCAAATCAACAAAAAGCCTTATCGATGAAACGAAGAAATTTTATTAAAACCACCGGACTGGTGGCTGCCGGCACTGGCCTGGCAGGAACAGCAGCAGCCGGTTGTGTTTCCGGTTCCGCAAAAAACAATCTGCCCCGCTGGAAGGGTTTCAACCTGCTCGATTACTTTTCGCCGCGCGGTTATGGCGGCCGGTCGGCTACCACCGACGACGATTTGAAATGGATGGCCGACTGGGGCTTCGATTTTGTACGGCTTCCCATGGCCTATCCGCGCTATGTAACGTTTGACCCGTCGAAAGACATTACACCCGACGAAGTGCTGAACTTCAACGAAAAAGAGATGGACAACATCCAGACGCTGGTGGACAGGGCCAACAAGTATGGATTACACATGAGTCTGAACCTGCACCGTGCACCTGGTTTTTGTGTGAATGCGGGGTTTAACGAACCTTACAACCTCTGGCAGGACAAGGAAGCGCAGGACGCTTTTTACGAACACTGGAGTATGTGGGCCAAACGGTTTAAGAACTATTCTTCCGATAAAATCAGTTTCGACTTGGTAAACGAACCCTGCACCCGCGAAGACATGAACGACCAGCATTCGCGCAGGGATTCCATTCCGGGGCAACTTTACCGCGAAGTGGCCAAAAAATCGATGGAGGTAATCAAACAGCATAATCCGAACCATAGGGTGATTGCCGACGGCAACAACGTAGGAAGCGATGTCATTCCCGAAATATTCGACCTCGACATCGGCCAAAGCTGCCGGGGATATTATCCGCACTACATTTCGCATTACCGGGCTTCGTGGGTCTGGAAAAATCCGGATGACGCACCCACTCCGGTGTGGCCCGGCGAAATCGACGGACAACAATTCAGTCGCGACAAACTGGTGGAATTCTATGCCCCCTGGATTGATGCGGTAAATAAAGGCGTTGGCGTGCATTGCGGCGAATGCGGATGTTACAGGGAAACCCCACACGACGTTTTCCTGGCCTGGTTTGGCGATGTACTCGATGTGCTGACAGAGCACGGAATCGGTTATGCGCTGTGGGAGTTCCGTGGTGATTTCGGCATCATGGATTCCGGCCGCAAAGATGTGGACTACGAAGACTGGCACGGACATAAACTCGACCGGAAGCTGCTGACGTTGCTGCAGAAATACTAAAGTTTAGTGGTCAAAAGGGGATTCAAGACACAGTTTATCCAGGTAGTTCTGAATCCCCCTTAAATTCCCCTTTGGCATTCATCATCCGTTTCCATGGCAACCTCTCAGCCAGGGGGGACAAGCTCCGAACAATTCTCTGCAGTTCATCCATTCGTATTTCCCGGAAATCAAACTTTTGTTATTTTTGCTTTTCTATGAAAAAAATCTGAAAAAATGAGAAGAATAAAGCTTTCCATCCTTTTTATACTTTTTGCAATCAGTTCCCTTACGGCCAAAGAGGGCATGTGGATTCCGCTGTTGCTGGAAAAATACAACCTGGCCGAAATGCAGGAAATGGGTTTTGAGCTCACCGCGCAGGACATTTACGACATCAACAACGCCAGCATGAAAGATGCCGTGGTGGTTTTTGGAGGCGGGTGCACGGCCAGTCTGATTTCGGACGAGGGGTTGCTGATTACCAATCACCACTGCGGGTACCGGCAAATACAAATGCACAGCACCGTGGAAAACGACTACCTCACCGATGGTTTCTGGGCCATGAGCCGGGAGGAAGAACTGCCCAACCAGGGCCTTACCGTGCGTTTTCTGGAATACATGGAGGATGTGACCGGCGAAGTGCTGGAAGGAACCGAAGGACTGGAAACAGCAGACCAGCAAAAAAAGATACGGGAGAACACCGCGCAAATTGAGCGCAGGGCTTCGGAGGAAGGGAAATTCCTTACACAGGTGAAACCTCTGTTTTACGGCAACCAATTCTACCTGTATGTTTATAAAGTGTACCGCGATGTGCGCCTGGTAGGTGCGCCCCCGTCGGCCATCGGCAAGTTTGGAGGCGACACCGACAACTGGATGTGGCCCCGCCATACCGGCGACTTTGCCCTGTTTCGCATTTATGCCGGCGAAGACAACGAACCCGCCGGCTACTCGCCCGACAATGTGCCGTTCAAACCCAAAAAATACTTCCCCGTATCCATGGAAGGCATTCAGGAGGGCGATTTCACCATGGTGTTCGGCAACCCGGGCAGCACCACGCAGTACATCCCTTCGCACGAGGTGGATATTGTTATGAACCAGCGCGATCCCGACCGCATTGCCATTCGCGACGAAAAGCTGGAAATTATTGGCGCGGCCATGGAAGCCGACCCGAAAGTGCGTATCCAGTATTCGGCCAAGCACGCCTCAATCAGCAATGCATGGAAACGGTGGCAGGGAGAAATCCTCGGACTGCAGCGGCTTGATGCAGTAAACAAAAAACAGGACTTTGAAGCGGAGTTCAGGGCCTGGGCCATCGAAAACGGAACCTGGGAAACTGAATACCGCGAGGTGTTACACCATTTCGACGAGCTTTATGCCACCTACCGCGATTATATTAAAGCTACCGACTACTATTCCGAAATCGGTTTGCGCGGAGTGGAAATTTTCAGGGTGGCCGCACTGGTGAACAACCTCGTTAATAACCTCGAAAACAACCAAAATGAAAGGCTTGAACAACAACTGACCGGCATCCTGAATTTCCTGCCGGTTTTTTTCAGGGACTTCGACACAGCCATCGACGAGCAGCTTTTTGAAACCCTGCTGCCCCTGCTGGCAAACGATTTAAACCCCCGGTTCCTGCCGGCCTATCTCACCGACCTGCTGAACAAACACGGACAGGAAAAACTGGTACAGCGGGTGTACCGGAAATCGGTGCTGTCCGATGAACAAAAGCTGAAGGAACTGCTGGAAGAAGGGAACGAACGGAAACTGCTCCGGCTGCGCAAAGACCCGCTGGTGGAATTGTACAACCGCCTGAACTTCCACTACGAAACTGCCGTTAAACCAGTGGTTGACACCCTTACCGTTCAAATCGACAGCCACATGAAAATCTATATGGCCGGAATCATGAAAATGAAGGAAGGAAAACCGCTTTACCCCGATGCCAATCTCACCCTTCGTGTGGCCTACGGACAGGTGGAAGGCTACTCTCCACGCAACGGCGTACACTACAAGCACTACACCACCCTCGAGGGCATTATGGAAAAAGACGATCCGGAAATTTACGACTACAACGTGCCCGAACGGCTGCGCGAACTTTACCGCACCAAAAATTACGGGCATTATGCTGCCGACGGTTACATGCCGGTCTGTTTTACGGCATCGAACCACACCACAGGCGGCAACTCGGGAAGCCCGGTGGTAAACGGCAAAGGCCACCTCATTGGCGTAAACTTCGACCGCTGCTGGGAGGGCACCATGAGCGACATCATGTACGACCCCGACATGAACCGCAACATCTCCATCGACATCCGCTACGCCCTGTTCATCATAGACAAATTTGCCGGCGCCGGGTATCTGCTCGAAGAGATGGAAATGGTGGAGGAAGCGGTGGAAGAGATGGTGAACTGAGAGCCGGGAGCATGTAGCTGAGCGCTGGGAGCCGGGAATTATTTAGTCAATACTAAATATTTCCTTTTTGGCACCACTGCTACTTCACAAAAATTTTTATAGTTTTACTCAAAAATTAACCGATATGTCAAACAAGGAAGAAAGCACAGAAAAAAAAGTAATTATTGTTGCAGAAGACGACTACACCAGTTTTATACTGCTGGAGGTATTACTTTCCGGATACAACTGCAAACTGGTGAACACGTATGATGGGAAAGAGACCATTGAGACTCTGAAAAAGTATCCCGATGCCGCACTGATACTGATGGATCTGAAAATGCCGGTCATGGACGGATACATCGCCACCCGTGAAATCAGGAAGTTTAACAAAGATATTCCCATTATAGCCCAAACGGCTTACGCACTCTCGGGCGACAGCCAAAAGGCTCTGGATGTTGGGTGCAACGATTATATTACCAAGCCCATAAAAAAAGAAGACCTCCTAAAGATAGTTGACAAATGGTTAAACAAACCATGATGGAAAATGTATATGTGTTGGCTCTATATTGACAAGGTAACAGAGGTGGGACAGGTTTCAAATCCCGATCTTTCAAACGTGGAAGAAATTGGTTTTACCGACCTCATGCCCGGCGGAAAACCGGCCTCCTGTTCGCGCCCCGACTGGATTGAATTGGACGGGAAGCCGTTGAAACGAAAAGTTTAATGGAAACAGCCTCGGTTAGCATCATAAAAAAGGAACTCAAAACCCTTCCTCCCGATGTGCTTCAGGAACTGGCAGTTCGTTTGGCAAAATACAAAAAGGAAAACAAGGAACTTCTCAGCTACCTTCTTTTTGAAACCCAAAACGAGCAGGCTTTTATTGAATCGGTTAAAGAAGAAATGGATGAACAGTTTACCCGTTTAAACCGGACCAGCTTATATCTTGCAAAAAAAACGCTCAGAAAAGTTTTACGTACCACAAATAAATACATCCGTTTTTCAGGTTCAAACCAAACTGAAATTGAATTGCGCCTCTATTTTTGCGAAAAAATGAAAAACATGGGAATCAGGCTGAGTTCCAGCCGTGTGCTTTTAAATATGTATCAACGACAAATTATGCGAATCCGAAACGTTTATTCGAAACTTCACGAAGATTTGCAGTTCGATTACGAGGAAGCGATAAAAAAAATTTTATAATATGAGCGACGACCAAAAAATAATTTTTTCGATGTACCGGGTGAGCAAAACCTACCCGGCCAGCAACCGAACCATCATCAAAGACATTTCCCTGTCGTTTTTTCTGGGCGCAAAAATTGGCATTATCGGGCTGAACGGCTCAGGAAAATCAACGCTGCTGCGGATCATTGCCGGCAAAGAGAAAACCTTTAACGGCGAGCTGGTTTTTGCACCCGGCTACTCGGTGGACATGCTGGAGCAGGAGCCGCACCTGGACGAATCGAAAACCGTGATTGATGTGGTAAAGGAAGGCGTGCAGGAAGTGGTGGATGTGCTGAACACCTACGAGGAAATCAACCTGAAATTCGGGCTGCCCGAAGTGTATGAAAACCCGGATGAAATGGACCGGCTGATGGCGGAACAGGCCAGACTGCAGGAGAAAATCGACCAGATGGATGCCTGGAACCTCGACACCCGGCTGGAGCGGGCCATGGATGCACTGCAATGCCCTCCCAACGACCAGCCGGTGAGTGAGCTTTCGGGCGGCGAAAGGCGTCGTGTGGCTTTGTGCCGCCTGCTGTTGCAGGAACCCGATGTGCTGCTGCTGGACGAGCCCACCAACCACCTCGATGCCGAAAGCATCCAGTGGCTGG
>CAZLGT010000092.1:0-14472 GCA_964559175.1 uncultured Mariniphaga sp.
TCTGACCTATTTCATCGATGCGTTGCTGCGGATAGGTTTCGTCGGGTTTTACCTGAAGTGCCGACTGATAAGCCGTTCCGGAAGGTTCGTATTCGTTCAGGTTGAACAGACTGTCGCCACGGGAAACGGCCTGTGCGTATTGCCGGTCCTGTTCGGCCTGCATGGCTGCCAGACGTGCCTGTTCGGCTGCTTCGGCTTCGGCGGCCAGGCGTTCCTGTTCTGCAAAGATCTCCTGTATCTTTTCGATCTGATTTCTCGGGTATTCTTCATTGGGAAGCAGTTCGGCAGCCTGTTCATAATCGGACAAAGCCTCGGAGTATTGACTGCGCTGAAATGCCCTGTCGGCAGTGCGGATAACTCTGTCGTATAACGTGCGGTTGGCCAGCTCATTCATTAAATCCCTGATTTCCTGAATTCTTCGGGTGGCCACCTCTTCTCCGGGCTGGTGTGTAAGGGCGGTTTCATAATAAGAAATAGCCCTCTCGTAAAACTGTCTCTCAAAATTCAGTTCAGCCTGAAATACGGCATCTTCGTAACTTTTCAACCGTTCGGCATTTTGCGACTGCTGAGCCAGTAAGTTATCTATTTCACCTATTCTCTGCTGAGGATAATCTTCATCCGGTTTCAAACGGAGTGCCTGCTGAAAGACATTTTTTGCATCCATGTACAATAATTCCCTGAAGGAATTGTCGCCCTGTGTAATCAGATTCCGGTATTCCTGATCCGCTTGCTGCCTCCGTAGAATTTCGGCAATTTCATCGGAACGCTGCTGTGCATGGCGGTTTGCCGGATCAACAGATAAAGCGCGGTGGTAAGCATTCCGCGCTTCTGCATAATTTTGTGCATCATATAGCGCATCGGCCTGCGCAAGTAAGTCCTGCAATCTTTCGGCCAGCGCCTGCTGCATCTCTTCGGCCACCATCAGCAAACCAAGCAAATCGTTTATTTCAGCAATGCGGTCTTTGGGATACTGCTCTTTTGGGAAAACTCTACTGGCGGCCTGGTATCCGTCGAGGGCATCCAGAAATTTTTCATTTCTATACTCATTTTCAGCCGCTTTTATAAGCTGATCATATTCTCTTCGTAGCTCCGCCATCTCGGCACGGGTAAGTCCTGCCAGAAAATCGGCCTCACGGTCAATCATTTGCGATTGCAGGATGGCCTGGTCAATCAGATGTTTTATTTGGGCATCGTTGTAGTACAAATCAGAAATGAAATTATCGACCCGATCGCTGTAGTAAATTTTCAAAACCGTATTTTCAGAAAAGGTACGGTCAATTCCCGAAATTTCAGTAAAAAGCTTGATATCGACGGGAAAGGGAGGAAAAAGCGGGTCGGATTGCAGCACTTCGCGGGAAACTTTGGTATCTACTACGATTTTCTGGGGGAAATTTCCGGGGCGTGCGAATATCAGAGTCCATTCGTGGTTATAATTCAACTCCACACGATATCGCCCGTTGGCGCCAATTCCGTAATTGTCGAGCCTGCGTCCGTCGCGAAACATTTGAATAATGGCCCCTTCAACCGAACCTTCTTCCACGCTTACCGTTCCTTCAACGGTTAACCCATTGCTGCGCTGAGCATTAACAGGCAGTGTCAAACCCAAAATAATAAAACCAGTAAAAAGTATCTTAAGATATAATTTCTTCATTACAAACCTTCCATTAAACGAAACGAAAATAGGAACATTTAATTATTCCAGAAACGTTATTTTAAGTTGGTTGTTTTATTCTGTGAAAATTTTCTGTTTTCAACCTGAATTTTCAGCAAAATGTATTAGTTTGGCCAATTAACCGAACAAAAATTATACATGAAGCGTGAAGCAAGCCTGATTATAGCTCTGTTGCCCATAATTGTCCTGATAGTCCTCCTAACATCCAACGTTTTTTTGTTTGACGATACGCTCGCCGGAGCCAACCAGATTGCACTCATTTTATCCGCAGCCTTAGCTGGAATCATTTCCATCAGGCTGGGTTTACCGTGGAATAAAATCCGTGAAAAAATTGTGAGCACCATTGGTTCGGCCATGCCATCCATGCTGATTTTACTTTTAATCGGCTCCCTTGCCGGCACCTGGATGATTAGCGGCGTGGTACCGGCCATGATTTATTACGGACTCGATATCATCAATCCCAACCTGTTCCTTTTTACAGCAGTTGTGGTAAGTGCCATTGTTAGCGTAGCCACCGGAAGCTCGTGGTCAACCATTGCAACCATTGGGGTTGCGCTGCTCGGAATTGGAAAAGCGCTTGGAATGAGCGAGGCAGTGGTAGCCGGAGCCATTATCAGCGGGGCTTATTTTGGCGATAAGATTTCCCCGCTTAGCGACACCACCAACCTGGCACCCGCTATGGCAGGTACCGATCTGTTTACCCACATCCGCTACATGTTATACACAACTGTTCCTTCACTCACGATTGCACTCATCATTTTTCTGGTTATCGGTTTCAGCGGCAGTCATTCAGCAGCACCCGACAACGTTCAAACCGTTAAAGCAGCTATCGACGGTACGTTCAATACCAGCCCGCTGTTATTCCTGGTGCCGGCCATCCTGCTAACCATTATTATCCTGAAAGTTCCTCCATTACCTGCGCTGCTTGCCGGGACACTGCTGGGGGGTATTTTTGCCATCATTTTTCAGCCACATATTATTGCCGACGTGGCAGGGAATACAGGAAATTACTTGCAGGCCAGTTATGTTGCAGTAATGCAGTCCATGTTTGGCGATGTTTCATTAACCACCTCCGATGCCAGTGTGAACGATTTGCTCAGCACCTCGGGGATGCGCGGAATGCTCGATACGGTGTGGTTGATTCTTTCAGCCATGGTTTTTGGGGGTGTAATGGAATCGGCTGGTTTGTTGCGCAGAATAACCCGGCCCATTGTAAAATACGCCAAAAGTACAGGTAGCCTGGTGGCTTCTACAGTGGCAACCTGCATATTTTTCAACACTACGGCATCCGACCAGTACATTTCCATTGTTGTTCCGGGGCGGATGTTTCGGAAAACCTACGAAGAAAAGGGATTGAAACCGGAAGTGCTCAGCCGGACGCTTGAAGACAGCGGAACCATGACCTCGGTGCTGATTCCCTGGAACACATGCGGCGCAACACAATCCAGGATTCTTGGCGTGGACACCTTCGCTTACGCACCTTATGCATTTTTCAACCTAATCAGCCCGCTCATGACCATTTTGTTTGCTTATCTGAACATTAAAATCAGGCGGTTTGGTAAGGATGAAAAACCGGCAGAAACGTCCAATGTAAATGTGGATTAAAAAATTGATTAAATTCGAAAAACAATGAGACTACCTATTTACCAAATTGATGCATTTGCCGACCAGGTTTTTGGCGGCAACCCAGCTGCAGTGATTCCGTTGAAAAAATGGCTCCCCGATGAAACCATGCAACAGATTGCCATGGAGAACAACCTGTCGGAAACCGCTTTTTTTATTCCGTTTGAAAACGGTTTTCACATTCGGTGGTTTACGCCGGCCACCGAAGTGAACCTGTGCGGACATGCAACACTGGCAACGGCGTACGTGCTCTTCAATCATTTGAAATTCAATGAGAAGGAAATCAGATTCCAGTCACGCACCGGAGTATTAAAAGTGAAGAAAGAAGGCGAACTTATTGTGCTTGATTTTCCAACCTCTGAAGTGAAAAAAGCTGAACTTCCGGCAAATATTGAAAAAGCTTTCGGTATAAAACCACAAAAAAGTTTTAAAGGTCGCGAGGATTTGATGTTCGTTTTTGTTAACCATGAAGCCATTGAAAATCTGAAACCCGATTTTCACTTTCTTAAAACACTGGAAATGCGGGGAATTATTGCAACTGCACCTTCTGAAAAATTCGATTTTGTGTCGCGTTTTTTTGCACCGCGCGAAGGAATCGACGAAGACCCGGTAACCGGTTCGGCGCACACCATGCTCATCCCTTACTGGGCTGAACGATTGGGAAAAAAGGAATTGGTGGCCAAACAAATTTCAAAACGCGGAGGAGTGCTTCATTGCAAATATTTGGGAGAAAGGGTTGAGATTGGTGGAAAGGCAGTTACCTATCTTGTGGGAGAAATTACGGTTTGATTGCAGGCCTGTCTTAAATGCCAAACACCGCCCGCACCGGCGAACCATCGGCATTTTCATAAGAAATTGGAAAACAGAAAAACTGGCCTTCAGTTTTGGTCAGCTCATCCGGAAACCTGAGGTTTTCGATGATGACCCATCCTTTTCCCAAAATGCTGAAATGATTTGGATAGGTGGTGCTGTTCATCGGATCGGCTGAAATCACATCGAAACCAATTCCTTTCAACGAAAATGCAAGCAGCCATTCAACGGCGCCTGCCGAAAGCGTTGGAAAATCTTCGAAATAACGCGGTGTTCCCCAGAGTTTGCTCCATCCGGTTTTGAACAGCACAAATTCAGCTGCTTTCAGCTTCTCTTCAAATTGAGCCAGAAATTCCTTTTCAATCCGTTTGATGTTTTCCGGCACGTTTACAATTAATGCTTTACCCGAAAAACTGTCCACCGGAAGCTGGTCGAGGGTTTTTCCGTTTTCGAGCATGTGGGCCGGTGCATCGATGTGAGTACCCGAATGGGAATCCATTTCGAAACGGGTTTCGCGGTAACCATCTTTTTCAAGCGTTGCCGCCGGTTTGAATTCTGGTTTTTTCATTCCCGGAAAAACCGGGGTTTCGTTATTCAGCTGGTGTGATAAATCGTAAAGTATCATAATTCAGTATCTATAGAGGCAAAAGTATCAAAAAAACTTTCAGGGATTTCCCACATTGCGTTGGTTGTTGGGATAAAAATCCCCAGGGATTACATGGTTATCGAAAAATACGATTTTCAAATCCCCGAACCCGGAGGGTTCACATGTTTATAGAAAATATCTCAGCACAATGTTCATACGACTCCAGGAGTCGAATTGCCTCTTCTGTTTCGACATTGCTATAAACATACGACCTCTCTGAGGTCTGTGCATCGATGATTCGTCATTGCTATAAACATTTGACTCCCGAACAATCGGGATTTTCACTTCGTTTCAACTCTCTGAGGTCGAGGCTTTGTTATTGCGACAAAAAAACCTATCCCAACTCCGCTGCTATTTCCTTCTCCAGAAACTTTTTGGTTTTCACACCCACGTAACGCCGCACCTCGCGACCATCGCGATACATGATGAGCGTTGGAATATTACGCACTTTAAATTTTTTTGCCAGTTGTTGTTGCTGGTCCACATTCACTTTGGCAACGGTAACACGCTCTTCGGTTTCGGCCAAATCGTTTAAAATGGGCGCCACCATTTTACACGGTCCGCACCAGGGGGCCCAGAAATCCACCAGGGTAATTCCCCGGCGAATAACCGGCTTGAAATTTTTATTACCCAACACTTTTATTCTGTCGCTGTCGGTCACCGGTTTTATATTCTTCATCCGGTAATAATTGAATGTAATTAAACCAACGAGTGCAGCCAGAAATGCGAGAATAACAATTAAAGTAGTTGACATATTTTTTAACTTTCAATGATTTTGATTTCGCTGGTGAGGCCAATGGCTTTGCGATACGTTGCGCTCACCCCGCAATAACGTTCTTCTGAAAGGTTCACTGCTTTCTGGAGTTTTTCCTCCGGAAGGTTTTTTCCTGTAAATTCGTAAATCACATGCATTTGGGTAAACTGTTTGGGATGTTCTTCGGTAAGGTCGCCTTCAACAATTACGTTGAAACCGTCCAGTTCCACACGCATTTTTTTCAGAATGGAAACCACGTCCATGCCTGTACAACCCGCCAAAGCTGTTAACATAAGCGGTTTAGGACGAGGGCCGCTATTTTCACCGCCCACTTTTTCAGCAGCATCCAGAATGATTTCATGCCCGTTCACTTCTGCTGAAAAAGCCATGTTTTCAAGCCATTTTACTTTTACCTGTTCTTTTGCCATATCGTTGTTTGTTTTTATTTATGCTTCTCTTTCCAGCACTTCTTCCTGTTTCACCTGAGTCTCCGAAAGGTATTTGGCAGCGCTCAGGGCAGCAATTGTACCATCGGCCACAGCAGTTGTAACCTGGCGGTATTTTTTGTTGATGCAGTCGCCGGCAGCAAAAACGCCGTCAATGCTGGTTTTCATATCTGAATCAACTATAATTTCATTACGTTCGTTCAGTTGCAATAAACCTTTCAGGCTCTCTGTATTGGGCTGGTAACCCACAAAAATAAACGTACCATCGGTTTTCAACTCGCTTCTTTTGCCTGAAGGAAGATGTTCAATTTCCACTTTCTGCAGCACACCGTTTCCGTGGAAGCCACGCAATTCCGATTCCATTACAAATTCAATTTTCGGATTTTTTTGGGCTTCTTCCACCGCATGTTTAAATGCCTGAAAATGGTCGAACTGGTGCACAATCGTCACTTTGGTGGCATATTGTGTGAGTGCCACGGCCTCTTCCAAAGCCGAGTTGCCTCCGCCAACCACAACCACTTCTTTTCCGGTAAAAAAGTCGCCGTCGCAGGTTGCGCAGTACGAAATTCCTTTCCCTTTAAACTGGTCTTCGCCCTGTATATTCAACGAACGCGGCCTTCCACCAGGAGTAAGAATCACGCTTTTGGTCTGAAAACTTCTTCCGTCTTCCAACTCAACGGTTTTTACTTCTCCTTCGAGGTAGTAACGAACAATTTTCACGTTCGATTTAATTTTACACCCGAAGCTTTTGGCTTGCTGTTTCATGGTATTGGCCAGCATGTAGCCTTTGGTTGCAGGTACACCGGGGTAATTGGCAATTTCTTCGGTGAGCACCATTTGCCCGCCCACAGCGCCTTCGTTTAAAATAACCGTTGAAAGTTTGGCGCGCGAGGCATAAATCCCGGCGGTTAAACCGGCTGCCCCCGCGCCAATTATCATCACATCAAACACTTCGTCCATTTGTTATGCTTTTACTGCAAATTGTTCATCCAAAATGGAAGTTATCTGCTGCATATTCTGGATGCTGCTGGTTGCATGCGCTACTTTTCCGTCTTTGTAATACATGGTAAACGGCAAGCCCATAAAACCGCGACATTCGGGTGCATTGCGGATAACGGCTGCTTCCGGATTATCAAACGCCATAACAGCGAATTTTACATCGGTGCGGTCTTCCTCCAGTTCTTCCATAACATCGTAAACCGGCATACACATGGGCCCCATACGTCCACAGCATACCATCACATTTTCGTTTTCGTTGATCATTTTTTCCAGCTCGGCGGCTGTTTCAATTTCGTGCAAATTTGTTTGTAACAATTTCATAATTAATACTTTAATACGTTAATAATATTTTATTCTTTATAATGCTGTTGAATATGTAATTTCATGTATCATTTTTTCATCCGATTCCAGTTTTCCCTGCATATAGTCTTCAATTAATTTCCGAGGCATGTCAGGCTGGATACCTACAAACAGGTTTACTTTTTTTGAAGCAAACGAATTGATGATTTTCGGATTCACCCGGAAAGCAATCACATCGGTAATTCCTTTATCCTCCAGCCAGGCCGGAAGTTCAGATGCAATCTTACCGGCAGGAAATTTTGCTTCTTCCACGTCCACAATTCTTCCGTCGATTTCGAATATCTCGTAGTGGCTGCACTCGCCGAAATATTCGCTTAACTGTTCGTTTGTTACCGGAATGGCTACCCGTTTCTTCATGATTAAATTCTTTTGCTGCAAAAGTAGCCTGCCCTAAACTGCCGGGCAAGAAAACCAGGCAGACATTAGAAAGGGCCAGGACTATTATTTTTCAGTTTTTTTCCTGTCATCAGCCAACTCAGATTGTTTTTGTACTTTTGCATTGTTTTCAGAAAGAAAAAAATGAGCAACGATAATTTAGAAAATCCAAATCAAGCCACTGATCCCAAAGACCTTGTACAGCAGTTTCCCGATGCGTTAAATCTGCTGGCGCAAAACAAAACCCGAATTTCGTATCTGAAAGGGGAAACCATATTTAAACAGGGTGCATTTGCTCCTTACGTTCTTTTTGTGGTAAACGGGTTGATAAAAGTTTACCTGCAAACCGGTTACGACAAACAAATGAACATCAGTATAGCCAAAACCGGCGATTTTCTGGCATTTTCATCCATTTTTGGCGAGAACATCCATAATTATTCTGCTCAGGCGCTGAAAGACTCGGAAATTTGTATGATTGAAAAGGAAAGTCTGAAAGAAATCCTTTTGCAAAACCCGCAGTTTGCGCTGGAAATTACTTCGAAAAACTATCGCAACGAACGGCACCTGCTGGAAATCATCAAAAACCTTTCATACAAACAAATGCGCGGGAAACTGGCTTCGGGGCTGCTCTACCTTTCACAGGAAGATTTTCTGAAGGAAGACATTTTTGAATTTCTTACGCGCCAGGAACTGGCCGATTTTGCTTCCATTTCAACCGAAAGCGCCATTAAATTTCTGAAAGAATTTGAAAAAGAAGCTATCATTCGGTTAGATGGGAAAAACATCGGAATTACCAACCGGAAAAAGCTGGAAATTATTAGCAAAACCAGTTAGTTGATGATACTTCCCGATTCCATAAAAGAACAATTGCTGACAGAAGTTCAGTTTTCGGCAAGCCGTAGCGGCGGTCCCGGCGGACAAAACGTGAACAAGGTAAACACCAAAATAGAATTGCGTTTTCCGGTTCAGGAATCGGAAGTACTGGACGAAAACCAAAAGCAACTTATTTTTTTAAAACTGAAAAACCGGATGAATAACGAGGGCGAGCTGCTGGTAACTTCCAGCGCAGAACGCTCCCAATGGAGAAACAGGGAAAAAGCCATACAAAAATTTTTCGAACTCATTGAAATGGCACTAACCAAACCCCGAAAGCGAAAAAAAACCAGGCCCACTGCTGCATCCAGGCTAAAAAGGCTTGAGAACAAAAAACAATTGGGCCAGAAAAAGCAACTGAGAAAACCGCCCGACTTTTAAAATTGGATTTTTCATTTGAAAATGGTTTCTTTGTGGCAAACAGGGATACTTTCAGCTTATGAGGCGATTTTTACATGTGTGCCGGTTAATGATAATCAGGACAGTCGATTTTTTCTATTTTCCTTTTCTGCGGTTTATTCCCCATGAGGTTTTCCGATATGGTGCAACCGGCGGCACCAACACTGCATTCGATATCTTTTTATACTTCATTTTCTACAACTTTGTGCTCGAACGACAAATTCTCGATTTGGGCTTTGTGGCTATCAGCCCACACATTGCCGCATTTCTGCTGGTGTTTCCCATTACTTTTTGCACAGGATTCATTCTGGCCAAATACATAACCTTTACCGCTTCCGAACTAAGGGGACGCATTCAGCTGTTTCGCTATGGCCTCACGGTTTTGGGCGCCATTCTTTTAAACTATATTTTCCTGAAATTTTTTGTGGAACATACCGGTTTATATCCCACGCTTTCCAAAGCGCTTACAACCATAATTGTAGTGGCATTCAGCTATCTCATGCAACGTTATTTTTCATTTAAAACAGGCCAGGCCTTCGCATTCAAAAAAGGGTAGCCCACATTTCTTTCAGAAAAAAAAGCCAAAACATATCGGTTTCTCAGGTGTTTTAACTTTTCAGAAACAACTATTTTCTTATTTTTAGTGGCCGGAATTAAAAATGCAGCAATTTAGAAGAACATATTATCCAACTATTTTGCAGGCGGTGCACCTGCTTATTCTTTATCTGTTTATTCAAACGGTGGTCGATTTTCCACTGGCGCTGATTGATTATTACAACGATACCGAATACCTCTACCACCCCATCAAAAAAATTCTGCTGAACACTGGTTCTACCCTTTTTATTCTGATTTACGGTTTCCGTAAAACCAAAGCGCCATTGCTGAAAGTATTTCCCCTGAAATTCTTCAACCCACTGATAATTCTGCCGCTCATTGCTTTTTTTCTGGGGGCCCACAACCTTCTGGAAGAAATTAACATGCGTATTGAAAGGGTCATCCCTGCCCCACCCTGGTTTTGGGAATTGTTTGGCAAAATATTCGACAGCGATTTTGGCTGGTGGGGCGCATTCATGAAGGTAGCAGTTATTGCACCTGTGGTAGAAGAACTCATTTTCAGGGGTTTAATTTTACACGGATTGCAAAAAAACTACCGTGCAACTACAGCAGTTTTCATCTCGGCATTGTTGTTTTCGCTGTTCCACCTCAATCCCTGGCAAATGCCGGCCACCTTTGTTCTGGGACTCCTGCTGGGATGGATTATGTTGCGAACCCGCAATATACTGCTCGCCATTATCGGCCATTCGGTTAATAATTTACTGGTATTGCTTACCGTTACCTACTGGCAGCAAATAAATACCCATGCCATTTTTCTGATGGATAAAAAAGATACATTGCTGCTAAGTAGTTTTCTCGTTATGCTTTCTCTTATTCTAATCTTCTTTATGAGTACCTGGCCTGCCCGGAAAGTATTGAAAAAGGAGAAAAAACAGCGCAGCCACTAAGTTGATATAATCTCCAGGAATTATATTACGTAAAATTCTAATTCTCAACTTTTTGATATCATAATTTAAAATAGTTAACATTCATTTTGAACTTATTCTCACCAAAAATGTTTATCTTTTTGAAAAATTTAATTTAAAAACCATAAAATTTATAAAAAATGGAAGAAGAAAAAGTAATTAGTATGCCTCGCATTGGTGACCAGGCTCCCGATTTTAAAGCCAACACCACGTACGGTCCAATTCAGTTTTCAGAATTCAACAAAGGCAGCTGGGTTGTGTTTTTCTCACACCCTGCCGACTTTACCCCGGTTTGTACCACCGAAATGAGTGGATTTGCCGTTCGTCACGATGAATTCAGAGAGCTGAACACCAAGCTTATGGGTTTAAGCATCGACAGTATTCACTCACACGTTGCATGGGTGAATAACGTTAAGAAAAACACCGGCGTGTTGTTCGATTTCCCTATTGTTGAAGATATTTCAATGAATGTATCGAAACTGTACGGCATGTTGCAGCCCAACGAAAGTGAAACTGCCGCTGTTCGCGCTGTTTTCTTCATCGATCCGGAAGGAAAAATCAGGCTGATTATGTATTATCCGCTGAATGTAGGCAGAAACATGGACGAAATCATCAGGGTACTGAAGGCGCTGCAAACTTCCGACAAATACAAAGTTGCGATGCCACTCGACTGGCAGCCGGGTGACAAAGTGATTGTTCCTCCGCCAAAAACCGTTCAGGATATGGAAGAACGCGAAAAAAGCGACTACGAAATGGTTGACTTTTATCTCGCCAAAAAAAGCTTGTAATCCATTAAAAAATTGATATTGAAGAAGGTCCTGAATAAAACAGGGCCTTTTTTTATAACAGTGAATCCCTCAAATAAATAAAATACATAAGAAGTCCCAGCATGACCAGCCATCCAACCACATAAATAATCATCGATTTTTTGGCTTTTTGTTTTTCCATCCACGAACGAGGACTGATTCCTTTCACCAGGAAAACAAGGTTACTTGACAGATTTACGCACACAATATTTATGGCCAGCAGCAATCCGGCACCTGCAGCCAGGGTAAAATTTCCGCTTCCAAGCATTAATCCGAGTGTTGCGGCTGGTGGAAGCAAAGCTACTGCAACCATTACGCCAACCAAAATACTGGATAAACCTGTAATGAGCGACAAAGCAGCAGCAGCACCTGACGCCAGAGCAAGTGCAATAGAATCAAATTGAGCCTCGGTACGAATTAAAAGTTCAGGTGCTGTTAATTCCGATGGCCAGAAAATACCTAATACAGCAGAAAGAAATACAGCCAGAAAAATTCCGGCAAAGTTGGTTTGAAGCGAACGCCGTATAAGCAATAAATCACCAAGAGCCGTTCCCAAACTTAACGCCAGATTGGGACCAAGCAACGGAGCAATAACCATAGCCCCAATTACAACTGCCACATTATTGTTAAGAAGACCAATGGATGCCACAACTGTGGACAAAAAAACCAAAACCATATAATTCCAGTCGAGCATGGCATTCTTTCTAACATCCACATACAAAGATTCGCGCGCAGCAGTGGCCGATTTATCTTTCCGGTTTTTCTGGGCCTCGGTTAGCGGCAATGATGCTTCAACCGGCAAAACAACTATACGAGTTGAAGGTTGCGCCCCCAATACATTTTGCAGGGTATCGAGCAGCGATTGCAACCGTCCGTCATCAATTAACATCCTGAATTTCTGCAATCCATTTTCATCCTCCACACCCACACGGGTGTCGTACGATTTCTCTTTTTCGGCAACTGCCAGAACCGTTTTTGTGCTGCGGACGCCGGTTATAACTTCAACGTATTTCATTTTTGTGGATTTACGATTTTATTTTTACCTCTATATTACTTGATCAAATAAACGAAATATTATTTTTCGGGAACTTATTTTATCGCTATTTTTAAAGCCTTAAATCCATAAAAATTGAATCAAATGAACAAACTTATTTGTACAGCATTTCTTTTTACATTTTGTTTTGTTAATGCATTTGCCCAAACCGGGAAAGTTTTCGACAACCTCTCCATGAAAAGCGAAATCCTGAACATGGAACGAAAATATGCCATTTACCTGCCACCCGATTATGAAACTTCGGAAAGAAGTTATCCGGTGCTTTATTTGTTGCATGGAGCAGGCGACGACCAAACCGGCTGGGTTCAGTTTGGCGAAGTGTTGCACATCACCGGCAAAGCCATCAAAAATGGTACTTCCACAGCTATGATTATTGTAATGCCCGATGCTGACACCGGCCAGCGGGGCTATACCAACGACGTGAGCGGAAACTGGCGCTTCGAGGATTTCTTTTTTGAAGAATTTATGCCGTTTATCGAAGGAGAATACCGCATAAGGGCAGAAAAACGTTACCGGGCGGTTGCCGGTCTTTCCATGGGTGGCGGCGGAACTTTTTATTACGCACTGCACCGCCCCGACCTGTTTTCGGCTGCGTGCCCGTTGAGTGCGGCCACCGGACCGCTAAACCGCGACGAGGTGAAAAATTACATGCAGCGCCGTGGAATGCAGGATGCTTCGGAAGCGAAAATGAATGAATGGTACGAAAAATACAGCGTTACCGAAATGGTGAATAACCTGCCTGAAGAAGATTTAAAAGCGGTTCGGTGGTATATCGATTGCGGCGATGATGATTTTCTTTTCGAAGGAAATGCGCTGGTACATATTGCACTGAAAAAACGAAACATCCCGCATGAATACCGGGTTCGCGATGGAGCACATAACTGGACTTACTGGCGCGAATCGCTGCCCGAGGTGCTTCGTTTTGTTTCCGATGGCTTTCATCAACATTAACAAAAATATTTATTGATTTTTTGCTGAATTTTCACGATTCCATTTTGTTTGAATGACAATATGAGTTACATTTGTGGCTTTCGATCACTAAACTAAATGTAATATCAATGAAATTCGGCTTTTTCGACGACAGAAACCGCGAGTATGTAATAACTCATCCAAAAACTCCATGGCCATGGATAAATTACCTGGGGAATGACGATTTTTTCAGTCTGATATCCAACACCGGTGGAGGCTACAGTTTTTATAAAGACCCACGATTCCGGCGAATTACCCGTTTCCGGTACAACAATGTTCCCATCGACGATAACGGTAAATATTTTTATATTAACGACAACGGAACCATCTGGTCGCCCGGCTGGAAACCGGTAAAAACGGAGCTTGACCGTTACGAATGCCGGCACGGACTGGGTTATACTCAAATAACCGGCATTAAAAACAGCCTTTCTGCCGAAATTACTTATTTTGTTCCTTTAGGAGATTCCGCCGAAATTCACCGGGTAAAGCTGAAAAATCAGGGAACTGAGAAGAAAAAGTTCAGGCTGTTTTCGTTTGTGGAATGGAACCTGTGGAATGCGCTGGACGACATGACCAATTTCCAGCGGAATTACAACATTGGCGAAGTGGAGATTGAAAATTCAACCATTTACCATAAAACCGAATACCGCGAACGACGCAACCATTATGCCTTCTACTCGGCAAACCGGAAAATGGACGGTTTTGATACCGACCGCGAATCGTTTGCGGGCCTTTACAATTCATATTCCGACCCGGATGTTGTACGCCAGGGAAAACCCAAAAATTCGGTGGCGCATGGCTGGTCACCCATTGCATCGCATTATTTCGAAATGGAATTGAATGCAGGCGAAGAAACCGAACTGATTTTTGTATTGGGTTACATTGAAAATAAAGAAGTAGAAAAATGGGAGTCGAAAAAAGTCATCAATAAAACCAAAGCCAAAGCGCTGATTCAGAAATTTTCTGTTTCTGATACCGTAGAAGCAGAACTACAAAAACTAAAGGACTACTGGACAGGTCTGTTGTCGAACTACCAGGTAAAAAGCCACGACGAACGGCTCGACCGCATGGTAAACATCTGGAACCAATACCAAAACATGGTCACATTCAACATGTCCCGGTCGGCTTCCTATTTCGAATCGGGCATTGGGCGTGGCATGGGCTTT
>CAZLGT010000093.1:0-13422 GCA_964559175.1 uncultured Mariniphaga sp.
AGCCGTTGGGTGCAGCGGGTGAAACGGGTGCAGCGGTTTCCAAACCGCTGATTAAGAAAATGAGCGGATCGGAATCCGCTCCACCCGAAATGAGCGGATCTTGCCTTAGGCATCGCTTTGCGGAAGATCGCTCCACCCAGAATGCGCGGTTCGCCCTGGATAGCTATAGGGTCGCTCCACCCATGGCACCCGAAATTCCGGTTTCAGGCCTCCTTGTATCCCTTATTTTCCTTTTCGCGGCCCAGTATCAAACAATCAAACGGGATTAAAATGCTTTAACAAGCTTTTCAAAAAACACTATATTTGCAAAAAAATGATATGAAAACACTTGCAATTCGGTTTGATGATATTGTAAATAAAATATACAGTTTACCTCTCGATGAGAAAGTAGAATTGAAAAATGTGTAACAATGAAAAAACTAAAAAGATTCCTGCTGATTCTCCTGCTCATTTTGGTAGCGGGATACCTGCTGGGACCAAAGCCACCAAAACCGGAACTGAACAAAAATCTTCCTTCACTACCGGCCAGCATCCGGAAAATGGATACTTATGTAGATGAAAAAGAGGAAAATCATAGCATCCGGCCCGATAACGAATCGCGGATAGTTTGGGCAAACGATTCACTAATGCAACGAACGGATTACTGTTTGCTGTACCTGCACGGTTTTTCAGCTTCGTGGTACGAAGGCTACCCTGCAAATGTAGAGTTTGCAAAACATTTCGGTATGAACGCATACCTGCCCCGGCTTGCTTCACACGGACTGGAAACAGAAGATGCACTTATTGACATGACTCCCGACAATTTGTGGGAATCGGCCAAAGAAGCTTTAATGGTAGCGCGTATTTTAGGAAAAAAAGTCATTATCATGAGTACCTCAACCGGCGGAACTTTAGGCTTGCAACTCTCTGCCGATTTCCCGGAATATGTGGATGGATTGATTTTATATTCGCCCAACATCAGAATAAACAACGGGGCAGCATTTTTGCTTTCAAAACCCTGGGGCCTGCAAATAGGCCGCAAAGTTACCGGAGGAAAATACCGGATTACAAATGAAGATTTTGAATCGAAAGATTGTCAGTACTGGTATTGCAAATACCGGATGGAAGCCGTTGTTTTCCTACAGCAACTGGTTGACGCCACCATGAAAAAAGAGACATTCAGCCGGGTGACTGTACCGGTTTTTCTGGGCTATTATTACAAGGATGAAAACAACCAGGACGAAACCGTGAAAGTGGACGCCATGCTGAAAATGTTCGACCAGTTGGGTACTTATGATGACCGCAGGGTAAAAGTAGCTTTCCCCGATGCCGGAGATCATGTGATTGCCTGCGAACTGACTTCCGGTTCGGTTGACGAAGTAATCAGCGAAACGATAAAATTCGGGGAAGAAGTTTTGAACTTAAACCCCGTCAGGTAATCTTCGAGGCTGCCGGTTCGTCGATAAACCAGATGAGTGAACCGTTTTTGGGCTCAATATAATAGGCTGGCAGCAGTTTGGCAGCTTCATCGTTGTTCATAATTTCCGAAACCCGCATCGATTTGTTTTCACCCGTTACCAGAAAAAACACCCTGCTGGCATTGTTCAGCACCCGCCCGGTAAGTGTAATGCGGTTCTGCCCCGTTAGCGGATGTTTAGTGGCCACACAGTTTCTTTTTTCTTCAAAAATTTCCAGTTGGTCCGGGAAAATGGATGCCGTGTGCCCGTCGTCGCCCAGTCCAAGAAGGATTAAATCAAAAACAGGAACTTCTCCTCTGTACACCAGGTTTTTGCCAATTTCGGCTGCATAGCGTTTCGCTTCTTCTTCAGGTGGATTTTCCCCTTTTATCCGGTGAATATTTTTGGTAGGAACCCCCACACGGGAAAACAAAAAATCATCGGCCATTTTAAAATTGCTATCGTCGCTGGTGGGCGAAACGCAACGTTCGTCGCCCCACCAAAAATGAATGCGTTCCCACGGAATGGTCTCTCTGTGTTTTTTTGCCAGAATTTTAAACAGTTTTTTAGGCGTATTTCCCCCTGAAAGGGCAATATCGAAACGTGGCAGTGGCGAACCCTCTGTCATTCTTCGTATTTCGCGGGCCACAGCCTTACATACCTTTTTGGGTTTCGGATAAATTTTTACCTCTGTTGAAGTTGCCATAGTTTCAGAATTTAAGGACTAAATATAAAAAAATATTTTTCAGAGTTCACAGTATGCGCCGTCGTTCGATAAATTTTTACAGGGAAACCGCCACTGCCCGTCTTTTATCAGTTTGTCCGAATCTTCGGGGCCCCATGTTCCTGCCGGATAACCGAAAAGGGGAATTTCCGTATTCGTGTTCCATGCATTCAAAATGGGTTGCACGAATTTCCAGGCTTCTTCCACCGCATCGCCCCGCGAGTAAAGAGTGGCATCGCCCTGCATGCAATCAAGCAAAAGCCGTTCATAAGCCGACGGAAGGCGAACTTCAGCCAGCTCAGAATAGTGAAAATCCATATTCACAGTTTGTGCCTGAAAACCAGCTCCAGGAGTTTTCATTCTGAATTTCAGCAAAATTCCTTCATCGGGCTGAATGCGAATAACCAGCTGGTTGTCAATTGGGCCGGGCATTCCTTTGTTGTTGAACAAATGATGCGGAACCTGTTTGAAGTGGATGACAATTTCGGTAACCCTGGCTGGTAGTTTTTTTCCTGTGCGAATGTAAAAAGGAACATTGCCCCAACGCCAGTTATCTATGAAAAACTTCATGGCTACAAAGGTTTCGGTGCGTGAATCGGGATCAACCCCCGATTCTTCGCGGTATCCTTTCACCTGTTCACCTCTGATGGTAGATTCCGTGTACTGTCCTCTCACCACAAACTCTGCCACCTGCTCTTCGGTGATGGGGCGTAACGACTGAAATACTTTCACAATTTCGTTTCGGATGGCGTTGGCTTCAATCACCACGGGAGGCTCCATGGCCACAAAACCTACCAACTGAAGCAGGTGGTTTTGCAACATATCGCGTAAAGCCCCGGAATGTTCATAGTAGCCGCCACGGCCTTCCACGCCCAGACTTTCTGCCGAAGTGACCTCAACCCTTTCCACAAAATTGCGGTTCCACAACGGCTCAAAAATTCCATTTGCAAACCGGGTTACCAGCATGTTCTGCACACTTTCCTTTCCCAGGTAATGGTCGATGCGGTAAATTTGGTTTTCATCGAAATAATGCAGCAAATCCCTGTTCAGCTTGCGGGCCGATTCAAAGTCGGTACCGAACGGTTTTTCCACAATCAGCCTCCGGAAATATTTGTCCGATTTACTCAGTTTCTGTTCAGCCAGGTTTTGGGCAATATTTTCGTAAACCGATGGGGGAGTGGAGAGGTAGAAAATATAGTTTGGGTCAATATTGCTGTCCTTTTTCAGTTTTTCCAGCCTCGATTTTAGTTTTTTGAAATCAGCCGGTTTGGTTGGTGAAACAGGTTCGTAAAAAAGCAATTTTTTAAAATCAGCAGTTTTCTTTTCTTCCGGCAGGAATTCATCTGTCTTTTTTCTGAAATCTGCATCGGAAAGTTCAGTCCGGCTGGCTCCCAGAACAGCGAACTTTTCGGGCAGTAAATCCTGCAGGTACAAGTCGAAAAGTGCCGGGATGAGTTTTCGTTTGGTCAAATCGCCCGATGCACCAAAAATGACCAGAATATGGTTTTCCGGTTTCTTCATATTTCCATTATTTCTTGTTCAACACAATAAACCACCACATTGTTCCCGGAAAAAATGTATTGAAAAGCCAAATACGTGTGAGGTTCTGTTTTGCAAATGCTTCCCCGGAAGCTTCCTCCTTCTGGATTAACTTTAAACGGAGAAATTTGAATTTGTGTTTTAAATTCAATTCCAGGGTGTTCCGAAAATTTGAAAGCTGCTTCTTTTGCGCACCAGTATAAAATGCGTGTAAGAGATGGCTCGGGTGAATTTTTGGTCTCATTTATTTCCTTTTCAGAAAGAAAACGCGGTGCAACTTTCTCTGTATTTCTGTACCTGTTTTCCACATCTATTCCGGCTCTGTTGTCTGAAACCAAAACTACAGCCAGACCGGAACAGTGAGATATGCTGATATTCAGATTTTTGTTCTTTATTCGAGGCTTTCTGTGCTCATTGTAGGAAATTTCAGTTTTTTTGCCCAGCAACTTTTGGAGCAGCAGCCTTACAGTAAGAAATTCTTGTTTTCTGGTTTCATTTTTTATTTTCTGAAAAGCTACTTTTTCTTCTTCCGAAAATTGAAATATTCCGGCAAGTCTTTCAACAGGTTCTGTAAGATTCCAAACTCCCAGCTTTCCGTGCGGTAATTCTATAATTTTTGCAACCGGCATTACTTCCATTTTGTGGTTTCGATGAGATGGACGACATCGCGCTCGAGAAATTCAATGACCGGTTTTAATGAATCAATATCTGGTGTGGCTCTGATGTAAAGGGCGCCCCTCAAAAAATGCCGGGTACTGTCGGTGAGAAAAAACTGAACAGGCGAAGCGGCATTCCCTTCGATGTGGTAAACAATGCCGAAAACATCATCGTCGGGATTTATAAAAACACGTTCTTGTATGGCATTGGCTTTTATGGAGTGTTTATAGGCCAGTTCGCGGGTTTCTTCCATAAACTCAGCCAGCATCTCGCGGGTGGGTTTTGCCTGGTTAAACAAGCTGTAGTAGGAAATATGCACTTCGGCTTTGTTTTCCGGAATTTCGAGGTTAATCCACCAGGGTTGGTCGGGGTTTTGGTGGTCGGGTGTAACATTTACATACTCCGGTATGTGAAACTGGTAAGGAAATTGGTCGGGAAGCGGTTGGTATTTTTTTTCAGGTAACCCAATACGGAAAAATCCACGGGGTTTTGGGGTCTGTTTTTCTTTACAGCCCACCCAAAAAAATGCAAAAATTACAAGTAGTATTTTATAATTCATGTTAAATCCGTTGCTTGTTTACAACGCAAAAATAAGGGCTTTATTGGTTTCCTCAGTGGTTTGGAGCACAAAAAGCACGAAAGAACCGTTTACCAGCCGAATTTTTACTCAACTGGTAAACGCAACTCTTCTTAACAGGCGACTTCAGTTACCTGTTGCTCAAACCCAATAAATGAAATGGAATTTCAGAATGGCAAATCGTCGTCGCCACCCGGCTCCTCAACATCGGGTTCGCTGGCACTGCTAAACCCGCCCGACTCTGCTTGTTTGTCTCCGTAACGTGAATTGTTGTCGCTTTGCTGGTTGTCGGGACGGGGACCCAGCAACTGCATCACATCGGCAACAATTTCGGTGGTGTATCGTTTGTTGCCGTCTTTGTCATCCCACGACCGGGTTCTTATTTTCCCTTCAATGTAGAGCTGGCGACCTTTGGTAACATATTTTTCTGCCACATCCGCCAGTCCGCGCCAAACAACAATGTTGTGCCATTCGGTGGTTTCAACTTTATCGCCATTTTTGGCAATGTAGCTTTCCGAAGTGGCCAGGGGGAAATTTGCAACAGCAACCCCTGAATCGAGATGCCTGATTTCGGGGTCTTTACCTACATTTCCTACTAAAATTACTTTGTTAATAGCCATTTTATTTTTTTTTAGGTTAACAGTTTTTAAAAATACGAATTCTTCTTTTAATTCACCTTAATTTTTTTGTGTTTTTCAAAAAAATCAATTTTTCTGGTTAATAATTCCATCAACCGTGAAACAGGGTACAATGAAAAATCTTCTTTTTTTATTTTCAGGTATTGGTTTTCAGGTAAACAATTTTTTTTGATTTCAATATGAATGATTCGTGCATAAATAATTTGGTGACTGAGAATATGTTTTTGGTAAGGCGAAACTGATTTTACCTGAAGCGGGCAACGGGAATTTGTAGATGGGGTGCGAACTAACATTTCCTCTTCAGTTAGTTTTGTTCTGCTTTCTGCCAGCGGAAACTGATAAAGGTTTTTCCATATATCGTTACCGGTGCGTTTTTCCAGCCAGGTTTCTTTGCCTGCATCGAAAAAATAATAGTAGAAGTATCGGATACGCTGTTTGGACTTGCCGGTTTTCACCGGTAGCTGGTTTACTTGGCTTTGCCTGGCTGCATAGCAGGAATGAAAAACCGGGCAACCAATGCAATCAGGGTTACCGGGAACACATTGCAAAGCGCCAAACTCCATCAGTGCCTGGTTATGAAATCCGGGATCATTTTCCGGTATCAACTCTTGTGCGGTTTTCAAAAATTCTTTTTTGCCTTTTTCTGAATTCACCGGAGTGGAAATTCCGAAGTATCTTGCCAGCACGCGGTAAGTGTTTCCGTCGAGAGCAGGGTAGGGCAGGTTAAAAGCAATGGATGAAACGGCTGCCGCTGTGTAAGGACCAATTCCTTTGAGATTGATTATCGCATTGTAATCCGAAGGAAAGACCCCGTTGTGGTTCTCAATAATTTGTTTTGCTGCAAAGTGCAGGTTTCGGGCGCGCGAATAGTACCCCAGTCCCTGCCAGAGTTTTAAAACATCATTTTCATCTGCGTTGGCCAGGTCATAAACAGTTGGAAACCGTTCAATAAATTTAAGGTAGTAGTTTGTTCCCTGCGCTACCCGCGTTTGTTGCAAAATAATTTCGGAAATCCAGATTTTGTAAGGGTCATTTGTTTTCCGCCAGGGTAGATCCCGCTGGTTCTGGTTATACCATTTATATATATTACGTAAAAAATCGGCCATTTTTGCTTAATTCTGTGTAAATCTTTCAGTAAAACAAAAATAATTTATTTGAAATGCTTTTGGGTTATTAAAATATTTATATTTTTGCAGACCGTATAAAATCGATTAATTTATTGAATATTAAATATTTTTAGAGATGACAAAGGCAGATATTGTAAATGAAATTTCGAAAAACACAGGTATTGAAAAGGTAACTGTTCAAAAAACAGTTGAAGCCTTCATGGAAACTGTAAAGGATTCTTTGGAAGATGGTAAAAATGTTTACCTGAGAGGTTTTGGTAGTTTTGTGGTGAAAAAGCGTGCAGAAAAAACCGCGCGGAATATTTCAAAAAACACCACAATTATAATCCCGGCACATAATATTCCTTCTTTTAAGCCAGCGAAAACTTTTGTGTCGAAAGTAAAAAACAACGTAAAGTAAAAAGTTATGCCGAGCGGAAAAAAGAGAAAAAGACATAAAATGGCCACGCACAAGCGCAAAAAAAGATTGCGCAAAAACCGGCATAAAAAGAGGAAATAGCATGAGCTGGTTTGTTTTTTAATAAACAGATTAAACCTAAGGTAAATCCTTGGGTTTAATCTGTTTTAAAAGTAAACATTATTTATTTAACAGTATTAATATTTAGGTTGTGAGTAGTGATTTAATTATAGATGTCACTCCTTCCGAAATTGTTATAGCATTACAGGAAAATAAAAAACTTGTTGAATTAACCCGGGAAAAAAGCGGTGCCAGGTTTGCCGTTGGCGATATTTACCTTGGCAAGGTAAAAAAAATAATGCCCAGCCTGAATGCAGCATTTATTGATGTAGGTTACGAAAAAGACGCTTTTCTGCATTACCTCGACATGGGGCCTCAGTTTTCAACACTGAATAAGTTTTTGCGCATGGTCTCATCGCGTAAAAACAAAATTACCTCTATTTCAAGGATTCACTCTGAACCCGACATTAACAAAGAAGGCAGGATAACTGAAATACTAAAGGTTGGACAAAATATTTTAGTGCAGGTGGCCAAAGAACCCATCTCCACCAAAGGACCACGTCTGACTTCGGAAATTTCCATTGCCGGAAGGTTTATGGTGCTTATGCCGTTTAGCGATAAGGTGTCGGTTTCACAGAAAATTAAAACGAACGAGGAGAAGAGCCGGCTGAAAAAACTCATCCAGAGCATCAAACCCCGAAAGTACGGCGTCATTGTACGAACTGCTGCCGAAGGAAAAAAAGTAGCTGAACTCGACCAGGAGTTGCGCGGTTTGGTTGATAAGTGGGAGACTACTCTTCATAAGCTGAGACGAGCCCAGGCGCCATCTTTAATCATCGGAGAAATGGACCGGGCAACCGCTTTACTGCGCGATATTTATACCCCGGAGTTCAACAGCATTATTGTTAACGACCAGTCGGTTTGGAATGAAATTACCAATTATATTGTAAGCATTCAGCCCGACCGGAAGAAAATCGTTAAACTTTTCAAAGGCCGCCGGCCCATTTTCGAGCATTACAACATTGAAAAGCAGATTAAATCTTCGTTTGGGAAAACAGTTTCCTTCAAAAACGGGGCATATTTAATTGTGGAACATACCGAAGCTTTCCATGTGATTGATGTAAACAGCGGGAACCGGGCCAAAACATCCGGCGACCAGGAAAGCAGTGCGCTCGATGTTAACCTGGCGGCATGCGACGAAATTGCAAGACAATTGAGGTTGAGAGACATGGGAGGTATTATTGTGATCGATTTTATCGATATGCACAATCAGTCGAACCGGCAAAAAGTTTATGAACACATGAAGGAGGTAATGGCCAGAGACCGTACCAAGCATAATATTCTGCCACTGAGCAAGTTTTGCCTTATGCAGATTACCCGACAAAGGGTGCGCCCCGAAGAAATTATTGAAACTGCCGAAAAATGCCCCACCTGCAACGGAAGCGGTAAAATTATGCCAACCATCCTTTTTGCCGACGAACTTGACAATAAGGTCAAATACATTTTGAAAGACCTGAACAAAAAGAAACTGAGGATTTCTGTACACCCCTACATTGCTGCATACCTTACCAGTGGATTTAAAAGTTTAAGAAATCAGTGGTTTTTTAAATTTTTTAAATGGGTTCACATTGAATCCAACAGTTCCCTCTCCTTTCTGGAGTATCACTTTTTTGATGATAATATGGAAGAAATTATTTTATAAAAAAAAGCCGGTTGCACACACAGCCGGCTTTTTTTTGAAATATCCGGTGCCGGAGCCTGTTAAAAATTTGGTAAGGAAACAATAAAAAGTGATGTTTGTTATATTGAAACATTTACATTTGTAGATGTTTTTTGAATGCATAAATAATTTTACGATATGAAGAAACTGACACTGATAGTATTCACTTATTTTATTGCTTTTTCTGCCCTTGGTCAAATCATCGAACCCATTAAGTGGACATTTGATTTTAAGCAGGACGGGCGCGACGTTGAGCTTATTTTTGAAGCCGATATTGACGACAATTGGCACCTTTACGATACATACTTGCCTGAGGGTGGCCCCATTGCTACTCAAATTGTTTTTGAAGATACCACCTTCTTTGAATTTGTCGGCGAATTGGAAAAAGAACCTCAACCCGTAGAAAAATTCGACAATATATTTCAACTCAATCTTCGTTTTTTTAGCGAAAAGGCTACGCTTACCCAAAAGATACGCCTTACAACAGACGATGCGGTTAATATAGGCGGATACGTTTTGTTTATGGGCTGCGACGATGAGATGTGCCTGCCGCCCAACGAAGCGGAATTTTCATTTCAGTTTAATCAGGGTGCTGCTGCCACCGCCAGCCAGCCGGCTGAGGGAGGTAGTGAAACATTCACAGGAACTTCGTCAGGTTCTTCATCGGGGCAAACCCTTTGGCTTTTTATCCTGATTTCGGCTCTGGCAGGGTTTGCCGCCATATTAACTCCCTGTGTATTTCCAATGATACCCATGACTGTATCGTTTTTTATGCGCGGCAGTGAAAACAGGGGGAAAGCCATTCGCAGCGGATTGTTTTTCGGATTATCCATTGTGCTGATTTTCTCGCTGCTTGGAGCTTTGTTTA
This sequence comes from uncultured Mariniphaga sp., assembly GCA_964559175.1. GTDB lineage: Bacteria > Bacteroidota > Bacteroidia > Bacteroidales > Prolixibacteraceae > Mariniphaga. The sequence continues at coordinate 9,744 of CAZLGT010000093.1, forward strand.
CCTTTGGTTTGTTTGGCCCCAATGTGGGTAATATTTTAAGTACACACTGGATTCCGAACCTGTTGTTTTTTCTGCTGTTTTTAATTTTTGCCGTATCGTTTTTCGGCGCCTTCGAAATAGTTTTGCCCAGCAGTCTGGTAAACAAAACCGATTCGAAAGCCGAACAGGGCGGTTTGGTGGGCGCCTTTTTTATGGCCCTAACCACCGTAATAGTTTCTTTTTCCTGTACCGGACCGTTTATTGGAGCATTAATTATTGAAGCTGTTCAGGACGGAGGAATGAGGCCCCTGATTGGAATGTTCTTTTTCGGTCTTGCTTTTGCTTTGCCCTTTACACTGCTTGCCATTTTCCCGTCGGCACTGAATAAGTTGCCAAAATCGGGCGGCTGGCTCAACTCCATCAAAGTTGTATTTGCATTTATCCTGCTTGCATTCGGTTTGAAATTCCTGAGTAACATCGATCAGGTGTATGGCCTGAATTTCATCAGTCGCGAGATATACCTGGCTATATGGATTGTACTGTTCTTCCTGCTGGGAATGTATTTCCTCGGTAAAATCAAATTCTCGCACGACAGTGAGTTGCCTTATGTTGGCATTGGAAGGTTTTTTCTTTCGGTTGCCACCTTCACGTTTGTAATTTATTTGTTCACCGGTTTGTTCGGTGCACCACTCGCCTCAATATCCTCGTTGTTGCCGCCACAGAGTTCCGGCCATGCATTATATCAGGCAGGACCTGCTGCAAGCGGGCAAACCGTTCAAAACGAATTGTGCGGGCCGGCCAAATATGCCGACAAGCTGCATCTGCCCCATGGGCTGAACGGTTATTTTGAATACGAGCAGGGGATGGCCTGTGCCGAAGAGCAGGGAAAACCGGTGTTTTTGGTTTTCAAAGGTCACGCCTGTGCCAATTGTAAAAAAATGGAAAACGGAGTATGGACCGATCCACGTGCCATGAAAATGCTGTCGGAAGACTATGTAATTATTGCGCTTTACACCGACGACCGTACCCGTTTGCCCGAGGAGGAAAGAATCACTTCGAGAGTGGATGGGAAAATTAAAGATACCATGGGCAAAAAGAACCTCGATTTTCAGATTGATAAATATGCGACCAACAGCATTCCGTTTCATGTGGTAATTGAACCCGGTGGAACGGAACATAGACTGGGAGTAACTTTCGATGCCGATGAATTTGTGTCGTTCCTGGAAAGCGGGTTGTAAGTGTTTTGTATTATCATTTTTTAACATTATACCTATTCCTGCCCCATTCATATTAAATACCTTTAGAGTGTTATTGTGAAGAAACACTTATAGTACTTTGAACGAATTAAATGGAGGAATGATGGACTTAACAAACTGGTTATTTTGGAATGTGGACACCCAGATTGATTTTGTATATCCACGCGGGAAATTGTATGTGGAGGGCGCCGAAGAACTTCGTCCGCAATGGAAAGAACTTACACAACTGGCTAAAGACAATGCCATCAGGGTAGTTAACACTGCCGATTACCACTATGCCAATTCTCCCGAACTCGATGCAAATCCCGACTTTGTCAATACATTTCCTGAACACTGCATGGCCAACACCCGCGGAGCCGATTACATCAGAGAGACCGACCCGGAGGATTCGTTGATTTTTGACTGGGATAAGGAATACCTGATTACTCCTGAACTGTTTGCACGGGATAAATCACGGAATTTTATTATCAGGAAAGATGCCTTTGATGTTTTTGACGGAAACCCCATGACCGAAACCATTTTGAAACAATTGAATCCTGAAACGGTTGTGATTTACGGCGTTACTACCAATGTGTGTGTCGATGCTGCGGCGAAAGGGCTTGTGAAAAGGGTGAACCGGGTAATTGTAGTGGAGGATGCTATTAAAGAGCTTCCCAATATTCCCCTTCCATTTGACACCTGGAAAAGGAAAGGGGTTGAAATGATTACGCTGAAAAAACTGAAACAAATGATTTCTTCCAATTGACAACGGAAGCGGGGGAATTACCTCATTCCATGTTCCTTCCGGAAATGCTGTTCCAGCAAACTGCTTCTTTTTATGGAGGTGCGCAACCACTGAAGCCGGATGGAATCTTTTTCTTCATCGGTGAGTTGCCATGGCAATCCCGACGATTTTTTCATCATTTCCGAGAGTTGATACAATACAATTGCCGCCGAAACTGAAATATTAAAACTTTCGGTGAACCCCACCATTGGAATTTTCAGGAATTCATCAGCTTCATTTTTAATTGTTTCTGAAATACCGGGTAATTCAGAACCAAAAACCACGGCTACTTTACCTTTTTTCATATCAAAATCGGGTAAAAGCTGATCGTGCAGATGGGGAGTGGTTGCAACAATCCGGTAACCTTTGTTTTTTAATGTTTGGATAGCCTCGAGGCTGTTTTCCTTTTTCCGGTTGTATTTATGGATGCTAAGCCATTTGGATGCCCCCAGAGCAACTTCCCGGTCAACAGTGAATTCATTCCTGTTTTCAATAACATGTACGTGTTGAATGCCGAAACAATCGCAGGTGCGCAATACAGCACTTGCATTTTGGGGTTGAAAAATATCTTCCAGAACCACTGTAACATATTCCGATCGTTGTTCCAGTACTTTTTCAAAGAGGTTCAGCCTTTCGGGTGTAGCGAATTCCGACAGATATTTTATGAGTTGTTTTTGCATGATCCAAAATGTTAGGGTACAAAAATAAAAAAAGGGAAGCGATTAGCTTCCCCTAAATTTTTAAGTATCCTAAATCAGTTAAGATACTGAATCAGCCAGGTCTGCTCCGGCTTTGAATTTAACCACTTTTTTGGCAGGGATTTTAATTTCTTTCCCTGTTTGTGGGTTTCTGCCAGTGCGCGCACCGCGTTCACTTACTGAAAAAGTACCAAATCCGATCAGGGCAACCCTGTCACCGCCCTTAAGGGCATCGGTTGTTGCGCCAATAAAGGCGTCAAGAGCTTTTTTTGCATCAGCTTTTGTAAGGCCAGCTCCGGCGGCCATTGCATCAATTAATTGTGCTTTGTTCATAAGTTAAAAAATTTAAATGAAAAACTAAATTGTTGTAAATAAGCAAATTATAATATATTATTTCGTTTTTGACCTTTTGTTACACCAGGACTCCTTCCCCGGAAGGCCTGTAAAATCAATAGTTTCAGAGAACTGTTTTTAAAGTTTCAGCTAAATTCTGAAATAACTTTCAAAAAAACAACCCTAAATCCCCTTTTTTTTCAGCAATTCTGATTTTTTTTAACAGGAAGGTTTTCCTGGATTAAAAAAAAATTCTACTTTTGTCGCGCCCGGAGAGATGGCAGAGTGGTCGAATGCGGCGGTCTTGAAAACCGTTGAACCGAGAGGTTCCGGGGGTTCGAATCCCTCTCTCTCCGCAAAAGGTCCATCGGAATTCCGATGGATTTTTTTTAAAAATTACCTGTTGATAACTTTCGCTGTTTTTAGGTAATTTAAGCGGAATTATTATATTTGCACTCGCAAATAAACAATGGTGTAGCTCTCCCGGTAACTATCGGGAGGCAGAACACAGGGGAAATATATACGGGTGTATATTCTCCCGATAGCTATCGGGAGGTAGAGCACTGAAGAAAAATACGGGTGTAGCTCAGTTGGCAGAGCACTGGTCTCCAAAACCAGGTGTCGGGAGTTCGAGTCTCTCCTCCCGTGCA
>CAZLGT010000094.1:0-12154 GCA_964559175.1 uncultured Mariniphaga sp.
CCCTCCACCACCACCACAATTTCGCCTTTTGGGGGGTGTTCCGCGTAATATTGCCGGAGTTCAGCAACGGTTCCCCGTTTTATTTCTTCGAAAAACTTGGAAAGTTCGCGGCAAACGCAGGCTTTGCGTTCTTCACCGAAAAAATCGGAAAACTGTCCCAGCGCTTTTACCAAACGGTGGGGCGACTCATAAAAAACCAGGGTGCGGGGTTCTTCCGAAAGCTCTTTCAGTCGTTTTTGCCGGCCTTTTTTTTGCGGCAGAAATCCCTCAAACACAAACCGGTCGGTGGGCAGGCCCGAAACGGCCAGCGCCGGAATTAGGGCCGTTGGACCGGGCAGGCACTCCACTTCAATTTCATTTTCAACACAGGCGCGTACCAGTAAAAACCCGGGATCGGAAATTCCGGGAGTTCCTGCATCAGAAATCAGCGCAACCGTTTTCCCCTCATTCAGCTTTGAAACTACCATTCCCAGCGATTTGTGCTCGTTGAATTTATGGTGTGGTGTCAGCTTTTTTTCAATGCCCAGATGTTTTGTCAGTTTGGAAGAAACGCGGGTATCTTCAGCCAGAATCATATCCGCAGTCTTTAGCACCTCAACCGCCCGAAGAGTAATGTCATCGAGGTTGCCGATAGGAGTTGGCACCAGAATTAATTTACCGGAATCATTCATTTAAAAACCGACGTTTTACAAGATTCACAAATTTAAGGCTGGTTTCGTTTTTTTTCCATTTATAGTTATGGCGGAGGTAGTCCACAGCGTCTTTTATATTTTCACTGGAATCGAGTGTTTTCACAGCCTCCAGAAATTTTTCACTGTCGTTGTCGAACAGCTCCCTGATATACTGAAACCGGTCGTTGATTCCAATGGCTGACTGAATGCTTCTCACCGGACGGTTGGACAATTTAAATTCCAGTTTGTTTTGGTCGGTTATCAAATCATTCACCGATTTCCCTTTCAAAAAACTATCGCCCAAACGTGAAAGGGTTTCAGGTACTTCGCTCTCTTCCTCCAGCATGTCGTCATCATTCTCACCAACATCACCTGCCGCTTCAACCGGTTCCTTGTGTTCCGCCTCTTCACGGGAAGGAATTTCAGGTGGTGAAACAGGTGTTTTCAACTCCGGTTCCCTTTCATGTGATACTAAGCTCTCCGGCTCTAACGGCGGAGGTGTTTCTTCTTCAATTTTTTCTGCTTTTTTCGGTTGTTCATCCATATCCGGTTCGTTATCCACAACAGGCTCTTCACTTTTCGCTTGAACAACCTCACTTTCAAGCTTTTGATGAGCCATCTCGTGGCTTTCATGAATTCCCTCCCCTCTTGAATTAAACAACTGCATTAACTGTAAAATTCCTTTGGCACGGGTATGAATAAACTCCATTTCGAGGTCGTTGAACTGGCGGTTTTCCTTTATTTCGGCAATCAACTCTTCCAGTTCGCCCATATCTTTCATTAAAATTTTTATCAGTTTTTTATTTTCCATTACTTTGCGCGGCTATTGTTTTTAAAGATTAATTTTGTAAAAATACTAATTTTAATTTCTTATACATATTACGCTACATGTTTATTGAAAGGGACATAAACGGGCATATAAAAAAGGGCAGTATTGAAGTGGTAACCGGCTCCATGTTTTCCGGGAAAACGGAAGAACTCATCCGCAGGTTGAAAAGGGCCAAATTTGCAAAGCAAAAGGTTGAAATTTTTAAACCTGCCATGGATGTACGTTACTCCGAAACCGAAGTGGTATCGCACGACGAAAATTCTATTCGTTCCACACCGGTTGATAATTCATCCAACATTCTGCTTCTTTCGGGAAATGTGGACGTGGTAGGGATTGACGAGGCACAGTTTTTCGACAAAGGACTGATTGATGTAGTGGTAAAACTGGCCAATATGGGCATCCGGGTGATTGTTGCCGGGCTCGACATGGACTTTAAAGGGGCGCCGTTCGGTCCCATGCCGGGCATAATGGCTGTGGCCGACCACGTAACCAAAGTACACGCAATATGCATGCGATGCGGCAGCATTGCCCAGTTTTCGCACCGGTTTTCTGAGAAGGAACAGGTGGTGCTGCTGGGCGAAAAAGATGTGTACGAACCGCTTTGTCGCAGTTGCTACATAAAAACTCAGAAAGAGCCCCTCCCTCCCTCCCGATAGCTATCGGGAGCTATCGGGACTCCCCAAAAGTGAGGTAAAAAAGAATTATTACAAGATTATGGAATATACCATACGACAAATTGCACAAATTGTAGATGGAAAACTATTTTCACCTCCGGATTTTCAGAAAAAAACAATTGAACAGGTAATAACCGATAGCCGTACTTTTTTCAGAGACGAACAAGCGCTGTTTTTTGCTTTGAAAGGGCCGCGCAACAACGGTCACAATTTCATTACCAACCTGACCAATAAAGGCCTGAAAGCTTTTGTAGTTTCCCAGCCCGAGGTGATTTCAGAAAACGCAGCTTTTATTTTAGTGGAAAACACTACCGAAGCCTTACAAAAACTGGCGGCACATCACAGGAAAAGTTTTCATTTTCCGGTTGTGGGGGTTACCGGCAGCAACGGAAAAACCATTGTAAAAGAGTGGCTGCACGAGCTGCTTTCAGAAGAATTCAGAATCGTACGCAGTCCGAAAAGTTACAACTCACAAATTGGAGTGCCCTTTTCGGTCCTTTTAATGGAAAACCATAACAACCTGGGTATTTTCGAGGCGGGAATTTCGCAACCGGGCGAAATGGAACGGCTGGGAAATGTCATTCAGCCCGAAATTGGAATTCTAACAAATATTGGCGATGCACACCAGGAAAATTTCAGTTCGACAGAACATAAAACCCGGGAAAAACTGAAACTGTTTACCAAATCGAAAAAACTTATTTTCTGCACAGATGACACAGAAACTGCTGCCCTCGCCTTCGGGTTTTGCAGCACGTACAAAGTTGAACCGGTGAGCTGGTCTCTGAAAAACCGGGAAGCAACCATTCAGTTTAAAAAACAGAAAGAAAACGGTTCAACCCAAATTGAAGCCACTTGTGGGAGCAAAATTTTCCAGTTCATTATTCCTTTTGATGATTCGTCCAGCGTTGAAAATGCCTGCCATTGTTTTGCGGCAGTATGGACTCTTTCGCAGAACCCAAAAAAAATCCTTACAAGGTTCAAACAGCTGTCAGCAGTGGCCATGCGGCTGGAAATTAAAAAAGGGATTAACAACTGCCTGCTCATTAACGACTATTACAACTCCGATTTGGCCTCGCTTTCCATTGCCCTTTCGGTGTTGCATCAGCAGGCTCAAAAAGGGCATCTAAAAAAACAGGTTATTCTGTCCGATATTCAGCAAACCGGTTTGCCTCAAGCTGAATTGTACCGCCAGGTAAATCTTTTACTGAAACAATATGGAATTGATGAACTGACTGGCATTGGCCCCGAAATTTCGGCCAATTCTGAAGCATTTTCGTTGGGAAAAATATTCTTCGATTCCACTCAATCGTTTGAAAAGCGATTGGCGCGTAATCGTTTTAAAGATTCGGCCATTCTGATAAAAGGGGCTCGAAACTTTACGTTTGAGAAAATTTCGGCTCTGTTGCAGCAAAAGGCACATCAAACAGTTTTGGAAATCAATTTGAATGCCCTGGTTCACAACCTGAATGTGTTCAGAAGCCTGCTCCGGCCTTCCACCAAAATCATGGTGATGGTAAAAGCCTTTTCCTATGGCAGCGGCGATGTGGAAATAGCCAAACTTTTACAGTTTCAGAACGTGGATTACCTGGCTGTTGCCGTAGCCGACGAAGGCGTAGAGCTCCGGCAGGCAGGCATTGAAATCCCCATTATTGTGATGAACCCCGAAGAGCACAGTTTTCAGAACATCATCGATTTTAGACTGGAACCGAACCTGTACAGCCGCGAACTTTTAACAGCATTTGAAAAAGCAGCAACCGAAAATGCCCTGCAGCAATTTCCGGTGCACATCAAACTGGATACGGGCATGAACCGGCTGGGTTTTAAAACAGAAAAAGAAGTGAACGAGGTTGTTGCGTTTCTGACAAATACCGACCGGCTGAAAGTGGTTTCTGTTTTTTCTCATCTGGCAGGCAGCGACGACCCGCAGCTGGATGCTTTTACGCTCCGGCAAATGGAATGTTTTGAATCGCTTTCACAAAAAATCACGGAAAGCTTTCCACACAAAACAGACCGGCACATACTGAATTCGGCTGGTATTGAACGGTTTCCTGAGAAACAATTTGAAATGGTACGGCTGGGCATCGGGCTATACGGAGTTTCGGCAACCGGATTGCCTTTACAGAACATCAGCACGTTTAAAAGTGTGATTTCGCAGGTGAAAAAACTGGCGCCTGGAGAAACAGTAGGATACAGCCGCAAAGGGAAAGTTACCGGCGAAACTGAAATCGCTGTTGTGCCAGTAGGCTACGCCGACGGCCTCGACCGCAAACTTGGGAATGGAATTGGAGAAGCTTTTGTGAAGGACAAACGCGTTCCCCTCATCGGAAATGTTTGTATGGACATGCTCATGCTGGATGTAACCGGACTGAATGTTCAGCCAGGCGATGAAGTGGAATTTTTCGGACCGCATATTTCAATTGCTGAAGTTGCCCAAAAAGCAGGAACCATTCCTTACGAAATCTTAACCGGAATTAGTCAGCGCGTGAAACGGGTTTATCTGCAGGAATGATTACCCGAGTTTACTCACCCGGTCTAATCTGTGTGCATCCAGAATTTTGATTTTCCGCCCGTCGATGGCAATCACCTTTTCGTTGGCAAAAGTAGATAAGGTGCGAATGGCATTGGATGTGGTCATGTTCGACAAATTGGCAATATCTTCGCGCGAGAGATAAACTTTTAGTGTAGTTCCGTCGTGTTCAAAACCATATTTATCTTTTAACAGCAGCAACGACTCGGCAAGCCTTCCGCGAATGTGTTTCTGGGTTAAGGTAACCGTCCGTTCGTTTGAAAATCCCAGCTCTTTGGAAAGCTTACGGATTAACCGAAGAGAAAAATGGTTGTTTTTCAGTGCTTTGTTCAGAATAAAATCGGGACTTACGGTACAAATCATCGATTCTTCGATGGTGACAGCCGATGCGATGTGGTTTTCTTCGGCAAACAATGCACGGTATCCAATTATCCCCAAAGGCCTTGCCATGCGTATAATCTGTTCTCTGCCACCAACGCCTTCTTTGAAAATTTTCACTTTGCCACTCACCAGAATCATAAACCCGGTGGGTTTATCGCCTTCTTTAAAAACAAATTCATTCTTTTTGTAATGAGCCAGCGAAATGTGCTGCTCCAATTCCTCTTTCTCCTCCCGGCTGAGCAGGTAAAAAATCGAATTCGGATTTTCAAGAATGTCTTTTATCCCCATCTCTGAACTTAACATATACATTTAATAACATGTTTTACAGCATCAAAGTTATAAATTTTGGCAAATTCGCATCTAATTTTCGGTTTTATTTTGCTGATGGAGAAAAGGCACTACAATTATTTCGTATTATAAACTCTGTATTAACACTCATTTGGTTAATAGAAACAGCCATTTCGGAAACGGATGTTTTGGAACGGTATCATTTTTAATGTTAAAAACCAAACACTTAACCAGCATTTTCGAAGGGCACATGCCACAATCAACGCCACCGGACCAGGAGATTGACTCTGGGTTATAAACGGAACATTTATACGAAATAACTTCAAACTATATTCGACAAAATCGAATATTTTGCCGAATTGTTATGACAATTATTCATAATTTGGCTTTTTGTACTTGTACTTTTTTCGAATCATCATGAACTATTATGAATTGGCAGAAAAATACCGGGCGCTTCAGGATGAAAACAGGAGGTTAAAAGAAAAAATTGAACTGCTTGAAAATCAAACTGAAAAAAAGTCGGAAATTACGAATGAAAAAGCTGAAGAATTTCTAAATGATCAGAATCAAATCATAAAATCGGAAATTCCAACAGAAGCGACAAAATCCAAAACGATTGACAAGCAATCCTTTCCAACCGAAAAAATCAATCTTTTCAAATCGCTGTTCAAAGGCCGTGAAGATGTTTTTGCCACAAGATGGGAAAACAGCAAAAAAGGAACTTCGGGTTATTCTCCTGCCTGTGGCAATGAATGGGTTCGGGGAATTTGCCAAAAGCCCAAGATTAAATGTTCTGCCTGCAGAAACAAAGATTATCTGGAACTAACAAATCAGGTTACAGAAGATCATTTGAGGGGAAAAATAGTTGCCGGAATTTATCCTCTCCTGCCGGACGAAACCTGCTGGTTTTTGGCCATTGACTTCGATGGCGAAGAATGGCCAAAAGACATAAAAACCATAAGAAAAGTTTGTTCATATTTTGAAATTCCCATTGCAGTGGAACGCTCACGATCGGGAAATGGCGCTCATACCTGGTTCTTCTTCGAGCAGCCCGTTCCGGCTTCAACAGCCCGCAGATTTGGAAGCGCTTTGCTCACTTATGCCATGAACCAACGGCATGAAATCACTTTTAAATCGTATGACCGGTTTTTCCCCAACCAGGATACTATGCCGAAAGGAGGCTTCGGGAATTTGATTGCGTTGCCACTGCAAAAAGGAGCCCGGGAAAAAGGTAACAGTATCTTTATCGATGAAAACCTGAGACCTTTCAGCGATCAATGGGCATTTTTATCTTCTGCAGAGCGGCTTTTAAAAAACCATATTGATTCCTTTACCGAACAGTTAAGTCAGGGGAATGAACTTGGTATTCTTAAAAAAGATGATGAAGAAACAGAACCATCAAAACCCTGGGAAAGAAAAAAAGAAGTTCTCCGAAAAAAAGATTTTCCCAAAACGATTGAAATTGTAAGCGCCAATATGCTTTTCATCCCAAAAAGCGGAATCTCAGCCAAAGCATTGAACCGAATAAAACGACTGGCTGCCTTCAAAAACCCGGAGTTTTACAAAGCACAGGCCATGCGGCTTTCTACTTCTAATAAACCGCGAATTATTTCATGTGCCGATGAAACCAGGGAGTACATTTGTTTGCCACGTGGATGTGAACAGGATTTGAAAAATTTACTGGATGAAATTAAAGTGAAATCAACCTGGGTTGACAAAACCAATGCAGGCCGGGAAATTAATGTCACTTTTGATGGTGAACTCAGGAATGAACAACCTTTTGCGGTTGCAAATATGCTGGCCAACAACACAGGGGTTCTATGCGGCACCACTGCTTTCGGCAAAACCGTTGCAGCCATAAAACTAATTGCAGAACAAAAAGTCAACACCCTCATTCTGGTTAACAAAGTCAGCCTGGTTAATCAATGGAAAGAAAAACTCGAAGAATTTCTAACCATGAACGAACAAATAGAAATAAAAAGCAAAAGAGGTAAATCATCTGAAAGTATTTTTGGCCAGATTGGCGGCGGGAAACAAATCCGAAATGGAATTATCGACATTGCTATCATGCAATCGTTATCGAGAATGGGCGAAGTAAAGGACTTTGTAAAAGATTACGGGATGGTGATTGTTGATGAATGCCACCATGTTCCGGCATTTAGTTTTGAGGCGATTCTTAAAAATGTTTCTGCAAAATATGTGTATGGCTTAACCGCCACTCCCACACGAAAAGACGGCCACCATCCCATTATTTTCATGCACTGCGGTCCCATCCGTTACCGCGACGACGCAAAAAAACAGGCAGAAAAAAGACCATTTGACCACTTCATTATTCCCCGTTTTACCGCTTTCAGAATTCATTCTTTTTCAGAAAAAGAGTGGACCATTCAGGAGTTGTATGCTGAAATAATAAAAAACGAAATCAGAAATCAACTGATTGTGGACGATGTGGTGGAATGCCACCAAAAAGGCAAAAACTGCATTGTTCTGTCTGAAAGAGTAGAGCATGTAAAAATACTGTCTGAAATGTTACGGCAAAAAATCCCGGATGCCATTTCGGTTACCGGTGGAATGGGAAACAAAGGCACGCGGGAAATTATGCAAAAAATAACAGAATCGTCAAAAGATAAACCGCTAATCATTGTGGCCACGGGAAGGTTTATTGGCGAGGGGTTCGATGAACCCCGTCTCGATTCGCTTTTTCTTGCTATGCCTATTTCCTGGAAGGGGACGCTCCAGCAATATGCAGGTCGTTTGCACCGACTGTTCGAAGGAAAAAAAGAGGCGCTCATTTTCGATTACATCGACATCCATGTGCGGATGTTTGAAAGGATGTACAACCGGCGGCTTTCAGGATACGCTTCTATCGGTTATAAAATGAAAGGAGAACTTTTTTCTCCAACGGAACAAAAAGAAGAAAACGTGGACATTATCTTCGATAAAAGTAATTTCTATCCGGTTTTTTCAAGCGACATCAACCACGCTAAACGAGAAATTCTGATTGTAAGTCCGTTTGTTACAAAAAGAAGAACTCAGCAAATCATTCGTGATTTGCAACCCGCCCTTGCAAAAAATATAAAAATAACGGTGGTGACCCGCCCGGAAGATGATTTCATGGATAAAGATTTAACCGCCTGCACCGAAGCAACCAAAAATATAGAAGCTGCCGGGATTCAACTGGTTTTCAAACCAAACATCCATCAGAAGTTTGCCATTATCGACCAGAAAACCGTTTGGTACGGCAGCATCAACCTGCTCAGCTACGGCAGCGCCGAAGAGAGTATGATGCGTATTGAAAGCAATAAAATTGCGTATGAGTTATTGGGGAGCTTGGAGAAAACCAAATGATTTCAAAGTCATGGACATAAAAACGTTGCAATTATTTATATTTTTATGGTTATAACCCTAAAAAATGATGTACAAAATAACAAATAGCTGTTTGATTTAAAACAGTTTTTCCAAAAGTTCTATTTTCGATAATTGAAAATGGTTGGCTATATCTGACAAAGACAATATTTTCTTCATGCAGCAAAAACTTCTTCTTTAGTAAAATGTATCCGGATAATCTTTGGACCATCCTCTTCAAAATGACAATGTAGTACGTCCTTGATGCTTTCTTTAATTTCGTCGTAAGTATCTCCTTCTACAAAAATGGAATATCCAAGGGCTCTTCCTTCATAACCCCCTTCAGGTGATTCTTTCACGATAAATATTATCTCATTCATTTTTGTTCCATTTATTGAATACAAAGGTAGTGATTGATTTTATGTTTTAAACAGATGGTTATTCCGAATTGAGAATTAATGTGTATATTAAAGGAAACCCATCTTCCGAAATTTTTACTTTGATAAGAAGCCGGTTCAGGGAATATAAATCACCTGCCAATCTCAATTCTCTCCAGCGGAAACCACTCCGTTTTCTCAACAACAGCCGGAAAAATCTCTTTATCCGACCCCAGATTCATGAAGTCGATAATTCGATCTTCTTTGGGGAAATAACTGTGGCAGTAACGCGGAAAAACCGTATCGGGAATAATTCCGATAAAATCTTCACCGGTAACCATGCGTACAATTTCATCCGCATCCCGCAACTCAAAAGGAATCTGGTTTTCATACAGGGTAATCGCCATTCGCACCGTTTCCTCAACCCGTACAATGCTCGATCCTGCCAAATTGAAAATCCATTTTCCGTTCATATTAAAAATCCGGATTCAAACTTTCCCATTTCACGTTCCAGGTTCCGTCTTTCGGAAAGCCGGGATTCTCCTCCGTACACCCCTCCCAGCCAGCGCACATCAATGCAACGGCTTTTAATAACCCGCCGTTTCCCGGCAGGTAAATTCTTAATCTTTCATCCTGGTAATTATGTCCGTTAACAAGGTAGGTGTTCTTCTGAACATCCTTCAGCAGCGCATCCAGTGCAATCTCGGGCTCCAAAAGCCGGGCAGCACACATGGCCACCATAGGATAATCCCACCCCCAGGTATGTGGCCAGTTCCAGTTTTCCATAATGTAACTCAACGTGTTTCGTATGATTTCTTCATCGACCTTCTCCCATTTGGGCAGCATACCCAATGTGCCAAGCACCATGGGATGATCCCTCATATTTTGCGGATTGGTGTAAGAATCGGGAGCATTGCCAATTCCCATGTAAAGTCTATCGATGTTAACCGGGGCAGGAAGATTGTTGCGTATTTCATCCCATTTGGGATTGGCCGGTTTTCCGAGCCGTTCATTCCATTTTTGCGCGACGGTAAGCCCCCAGTGCCAGTATGCAAGTTCGAAAGGGGGATTCATGGTGGTCTCACGATTCCAGTGTTCCTGAGCCGGAATCAGTAGCGGTGCAAGGTTATACAGCTGAGTTTCGCTGTCAAACACCGGAAAGTCGGCCATAAAATCGGCTGTTGCAAAAACCAGGTCGTCAAATTCTTCAAGGATTTCCGCAGAAGGATTGGCCAGATAAAGCTGTTCAGCCAGATAAATCAGATGCGGTTGCTGCCAAATCAGATAGGAACCGATGGAGGAAGGGCTGTTCTGCCCCTCAGTACCAACCATTTTGGGCCAGCGCACACCTTCATAACCCTGAAGCTCTGTAAATTCCACTGCCTTTTGATAAGTGGCATGATAGTAATTCAATTGTTCAGCCATATTCTCATGCCGTTGCCAGTTATAATAATGAGCGCTGTGCCACCAAATCATTTCCAGGTGGAACTTACCAAACCAGCTGTTGAAGGTTAATCCGGTTTCCTGGGGAGGCAAATTTCCCGAGCCGTTAATTTTTGTGAGGTACTGCGACAATACTGTTCTCCTTTCCAGTTCTTTGGCGCGCGTATCGGTACACTCCGAAAAATCAACTGCTCCGCCCGATTTCCAGAAAGCAGGCCAGTGATTTTCATTTTCTTCCTTTACTTCACTGAAAACGGGTAAGGTTTCAAAAACAAGTTCGGGAGAAAATTTACAGCTGAAATTCAGCGTTTTTTGCTGATTTCCGGGTGTAAGCACAAACCGGTGTTTTTCCGCTTCACCGAATTCAGCTTCGCCCTCCCAGCTGATGGTTGTAAAGTAGGAATCATCGTCCAGTGTCCTGAAAATAATTTCCGAAGATTCTTCTGTTTTTTCATACATCGAGTAATGTTTATCCGGCGAATTGAAATCGTATCCGGCATGTGTGTGAACCGGATTTCCATAAGGGAAAAGCCATTCCACAGCCAGCTGGCCCGACTCAATCAGTGGTGATTCAATTTTTGCAGAAATCAAATCCTGTTCAGGATGCACAAAAGTTTTCACTTTAACAGGTGTTCCTTCTACCTTAAAACTGCTGGAGACTTCACCACGCCACAGATCGAGCTGATGCCTGGGTTCCTGTACATCAGAAATGGAAATTTCCTGTCCGTTTTTCTTTTTAATTACCAGGCGAATAATTCCCAAATGCAGCCGGTGCGGGTTTTCTCTGAAATAGTTCACTGCCTGTACAGCGCGTTCAGAAGTCCGCAGCTGATGTTCGTAAGGCACCTGCCTTCCATTAACCTCATGGTACAGATAAGTTTCTGAGATATCGAAGCCTTCTGTATTCGGAAGGGTATGCCAGCCCCAGTTCGACATGGTACCCAGCGAAACGCCATCTTCATACTCCTTGTAAAAAGTTTGCAGCCCGGTAATATCAGTGGTAAAAGCAAAATTTCCATTACCCACCGATAAGGAAGCCAATGGATCGAACTCTTCCACCAGAATATTATGACGGTTAACCAATTCAAACCGGTCGATTTTTCCGCTTTCGGCAGCAGGTTGGCAGGATACGCTTATGAAACCAATCACTACTGGAACAATGCAAAAACGATTGATGACTGTAAAAACACGATTTATTGGATTTTTCATGACAGTAACATTTATATGGAACTGTTCTCTTGCCCATTATTTGGAATTTTCAGTTCCAATCATTTGGCAAGTTTAATGAAATTCTTATTGAAAAGGAAGTTGTTAAAATAAAATCCCAAAACTAACAAGTTAACATGAAGTGATTATACCAAAGCTGTCAAATGAATATGGAACAAAACTTTTAAATTTTCCAGGTGGTTTGTTACAAGACAAAAAATAAGAGCACCAAGACTTTAGGCATAAAAAATGCACAAACATAAAAAACAGGTATTTAACAATTATTCCCTTTTCACACGTGGTTTAATTATTAACAACCATTTTTCGAGTTTTCATTCTTAAACCGTCGCTTACACTGATGTTGAACGAAACCGCCTCTGGCGGTAACCCTGATGGTCGTTTTCCCGTTGCTC
>CAZLGT010000095.1:0-11379 GCA_964559175.1 uncultured Mariniphaga sp.
CAACGACAAATTTCTTCGGAAAATTGCCGAAAGCACTGAATGACACTTCGTCCGCGAAGGCATCCGGAAAGCCGAACGGACTGCTCAAACGTTTAGCCGTAGAAAGCTAAACAGGAGAGTAAAGGGCAAAAAAATTCATCTGAAAAGATGAATGGAAAGCCAGCCACGACAACCGTAGCCTGGCACTCGGGAAAACGCAAGTGGACCCGGTGAAATGGGAACTATTCGTAACAGATTAGTTCCCATTTGTGTTTTAAAGAAATCAAAAAAAGGCTGTTGTTGCCAACAGCCTTCAAAAATCCAACTAATCTAATCGCGTTATTACTTTTCCTTTTCTCTAATTCCAATACATTTCATTTACCATCCAGTACTCGAGTTTTAGACTCTGTTCTGTTTCCATCGATGAAAAATAGTCGAAAACCGGCGTCTGCCATCTGGATTCATCTACCATCCAGGCTTCCAGCATAAACGCTGCGTCGTTTTCCATTTCAATTAACGAAGCTTTCTCAACCTGTATCCAGCAGGTTTCATTTACCATCCAGTCTTCAATTTGTAATTTGGCTTCTTCTATGTTTTCAAGGCCTGAGACAACAATCATTTCTGTTCCTTTTGCATTTACATTCATACTCATAAAAATTACGGTAAAAAATGCAACCAAAATAATCTGACTTAATCGAGCTTTCATTGTTTTCATTGTTTCTGTTTTTTAAAGTTCTGTTTTCTAAAATTGTTTATTAGATAGACTAATTAACAGTGCAAAGGTTACATTTCCTTTTATTAAAAAATACAAAAAGTAAGCAAACACAGGGAGAAACTCGGCGAATGGAGGATTTTACCGGATTAATAAAATACTTTCTGGTATTTTATTTGAAAAATCTGTCGGTAAATGGCGAAAAATTCCGAACACTGCCGACCCGCTTCCCGACATGGAAGCATATACAGCACCCATTTCAACCAATTTTTCCTTCCACCTCTTTATTTCGGGAAACCGAAGAAACACACTTTTCTCGAAATCATTTTTTACCATATCCTTCCATTGCTCAACCGGAACAACAGGCAAATTCTGTAATTTAAAAGAAGGAATTGCCGGAACCACATTCTTGTATGCACCGGCAGTACTGACAGAAACCTCCGGCTTTAAAACAACCATTTGAAATTCGGACAGGTCGATGTTTATAATTGATAGCCGATCGCCAATTCCTTCGGCAAAAGCGGGCTTGTTTTCGATAAAAAAGGGACAATCGGCTCCCAGTCTGGCTGCATATTTTTTCAGGCTTTCACTGGAAACCTGCAACTTGAAATAGTTGTTAAGCATTTTCAATGTAAAAGCAGCATCGGACGAACCGCCGCCCAAACCAGCCCCTACAGGAATATTTTTGTGCAAATGAAACTGAACCGGAGGCAACCCGAAATCTTCTTTGAGAATCTGATATGCTTTCATCACCAGGTTCTCATTGGGAGGACCTTCCACCGGCAACCCGGAAAAAGAGATACCTGTTATTCCGGTTTCTGCCATTTCCAGTGCATCGAAAAGCTGAACCGGATAAAAAACGGTTTCCAGGTTGTGGTAACCGTCGGGCCGTTTGGAAACCACATGGAGGCCGATATTTATTTTCGCATTCGGAAAAACAATCATTTCATCAGGTTCTCCTAACCGGGTTACTGGTCGTTCATCAACTCATACTCTTTGGGCGAGCCGCAGATACAAATCAGATTCCGGTCGCCCCAGGCGTTGTCAACCCGCCCTACAGGCACCCAATACTTATTCTGTTTCACCCACTCCAGCGGCCAGGCAGCTTTTCCACGCGGATAGGCATGCCTCCAGTCATCAGTGGTAACAACCTCTGCTGTATGTGGTGCATTTTTCAGCACATTGTCAGTTTTGTCAGCCTTTCCGTTCTCCACTTCTTTTATCTCATCGAAGATGGTGTTCAACGCTTCAATAAACCTGTCGATTTCCTGTTTCGATTCACTTTCGGTAGGCTCAATCATGAGGGTTCCGTGCACCGGAAAGGAAAGTGTTGGCGCATGAAAACCAAAGTCCATCAATCTTTTGGCAATATCCTCTTCGGTAATGCCTGACGAAGCTTTCAGGTGCCGGCATTCCAGAATCAGTTCGTGACCAACACGACCTGTTTCCCCGGTGTATAAAATACCGTAATTTTTTTCGAGCGCTTTGGCAATGTAATTGGCGTTTAAAATGGCCACCTGAGTGGCTTTGGTCAATCCTTCGGCCCCCATCATTTTAATGTAGCCATAGGTAATCGGCAAAACCGATGCGCTTCCCCAGGGAGCAGCTGCCACAGCATTGATACCGATGTGCCCGTTATTCATTACAGGATGTGAGGGCAAAAATTTCACCAGATGACTGGCAACGGCAATAGGGCCGACTCCCGGCCCACCGCCACCGTGTGGAATAGCAAACGTTTTATGCAGATTCAGGTGGCAAACATCGGCTCCGATGATTCCCGGCGTGGTAAGGCCAACCTGCGCGTTCATATTGGCGCCATCCATGTAAACCTGACCACCGTTGTGGTGCACAATGCGGCACATTTCTGCAATATATGATTCAAAAACCCCGTGGGTTGAAGGATAGGTAACCATTATGGCAGCCAGCGAGGTTTTGTTTTCTTCTGCCTTTTTTCGCAGGTCATCAGTATCGATGTTTCCTTTTTCATCACATTCAACCACAACGACCTTCATGCCGGCCATTACTGCGCTGGCAGGATTGGTCCCGTGTGCAGATGCAGGAATGAGCACTACATCGCGCTGTTCTTCGCCCCGGCTTTTGTGGTATTCCCGAATAACCATCAGCCCGGCATACTCGCCGGCAGCGCCTGAATTGGGCATCAGGCTCACATCGGCCATGCCGGTAATTTCAGCCAGATCGCGCCGCAGTTCTTCCATCATTTCGTGGTAGCCGCGGGCCTGGTTTTTGGGCACAAACGGATGAATGCCGTTAAATTCAATCCAGCTCAACGGCAGCATTTCGGTAGCTGCATTCAGTTTCATGGTGCACGACCCCAGTGAAATCATCGACTGGGTCAGCGAAATATCTTTATGCTCCAGCCGCTTGATGTACCTCACCATTTCTGTTTCTGAACGATAGAGATTGAATACCTCCTGTTTCAGAAATTCAGACCGGCGGGCAAATTCAGCATCGATTTCATATCCTTTGGGATATTCGTGAACCGCCGACCAGGGGCTGTTGGCAGCTTTGGCAAAAACTTCCAGAATCCAGGTCATATCTTCGCGGTTGGTGGTTTCGTCGATGCTGATTCCCACCTCGCCGTTTTCAAAGTAGCGGAAATTCATTTCCAGCTCCAGTGAAAGCCATTCGATGTCTTCCCGTTTTACATGCCTGGGAAGGGCAAACCGGATGGTATCGAAAAACCGGCCGTTCAACTGCCTGTAGCCCAGCTTTTCGATTTCAACGGCCAGAAATGCGGCAATGTTGTGAATGCGGCGGGCGATGGTTTTTATGCCTTCGGCGCCATGATAAACCCCGAAGAATCCTGCCATGGTGGCAAGCAGCGCCTGCGCCGTACAGATATTCGAGGTAGCTTTTTCGCGTTTGATGTGCTGCTCGCGGGTTTGCAGGGCCATGCGCAGTGCACGGTTGCCATGTATATCTTTGGTAATTCCGATGATTCTTCCCGGCATGTGGCGCTTAAATGCTTCGCGGGCGGCAAAAAAAGCGGCATGAGGACCGCCATACCCCATGGGCACACCAAACCGCTGGCTGTTCCCGAAAACAATATCGGCGCCCCATTCGCCCGGAGGTGTTAGCAGTGCAAGTGAAAGCAAATCGGTTGCCACAGCTACTTTCATGTCTTTTTCATGTGCTTCCCGCACTATTTCCGAATAGTCGGTTATTTCTCCGTCGGAATTGGGATACTGAACAATAACACCGAAGGTATCGTCCGAAAATTCAAAAGAATCATTGGGCTGAATTTTCAGTTCGATGCCCAGCGGATTTGCGCGCGTTGCCAGCACATCGAGCGTTTGCGGCCACACCTTTTCATCTACCAAAACCACATTTGCCCCGGCTTTTACCATTTGACGCGAGCGCAGATTATACATCATAACCATAGCTTCGGCTGCGGCAGTTGCCTCGTCGAGCAGCGATGCATTGGCAATTTCCATGGCTGTAAGCTCACACACCATGGTCTGAAAGTTCAGCAATGCCTCAAGCCTCCCCTGGGAAATTTCGGCCTGGTAAGGTGTATATGAAGTGTACCACACCGGATTTTCCAGCACATTTCGCAGAATAACTGCCGGAGTGATGGTGTCGTAATACCCCATTCCGATGTAGGTATTAAACACTTTGTTTTTTGCGGCAAGGCTCAGTATTTTTCTGAAATAACGCCGCTCAGTCAGTCCTTCCTGAAGTTTGAGCGGTTCTTTCAGCCTGATATTTTTTGGAACGGTTTGGTCCATCAGTTCTTCCATGGACGATACGCCAATGGTGTTGAGCATCTCCTGAATTTCGGCCTCGCGCGGGCCG
Organism: uncultured Mariniphaga sp.; assembly: GCA_964559175.1. Taxonomy (GTDB): domain Bacteria; phylum Bacteroidota; class Bacteroidia; order Bacteroidales; family Prolixibacteraceae; genus Mariniphaga. Next base: position 4,508 of record CAZLGT010000095.1, read on the forward strand.
ATGTGCCGGTTTACAAAACGATCGTGAGACATGTGCCTTAATTTTGAATGATTTGTTTGCAAGTATATGGTTTACCTCAGAGCCAAAAAATGATTTTAAACCATCAATCAGTCCGGGTCAGCTTAAAAACGGGTTGGATGATTTCTCGAAACCCAACGTAGTTTCGGGGCCGTGCCCGCAATAAACCGTGGTTTCGTCGGGAAGACTGAAAAGTTTGGTTTTTATTCCCGAAATAAGGGTTTGGTAATGACCGCCGGGCAAATCGGTTCGCCCGATGCTTCCGTTAAAAAGCACATCGCCGGCAATTAAAATTTTTTCGCTTTCGGAATAAAACACCACATGCCCGGGAGAGTGGCCCGGAACATGAATGATTTGCAATTTCGTATTTCCGAATTTCAGCGGTTCATCTTCCGTGAAAAAGACATCGGGTTCCTTTACCTTATCCATTTCAAATCCGAACATTTCAGCCTGTGCGATGGCTTTTTCAACCCAAAAAGCATCATCGGGGTGGGCATGAAACGGAATTTTATATTCCGCGCGCAGAAATTCAACACCCATAATATGGTCGAAATGACAGTGGGTATTGGCAATCATAACCGGGTTCAGATGGCTGTCTTCAATGTGTTGTTTTATTTCATTGTGTTCCACATCGAAATAAAACCCCGGATCGATAAAAATACACTCGCCGGTCTCGTCGGAAATGAGATAGGTATTTTCCTGAAGCGGATTCACAATAAACTTTTCTATTTTCAGCATATTTAAAAATTTACGGTTCCTTTTAGCAACGGAACAAACACAAACCCGCCATGTTTTTCGGTTTTGTATTCATCCTCAGAAATACGAATAACAACAATCATTTCCTGCCGGTTTTCTTTACCTACAGGAATAACCAGCCGGCCACCAATTTTCAGTTGCTCTTTCAGTGCGGGAGGAACAAACGAAGCGCCTGCGGTAACCAGAATTTTATCGAATGGGGCAAATGCAGGCAATCCTTCGTAGCCGTCGCCAAAAAAGCAGGCCGGATGATAGCCGATTTCCGCCAGCAGTGTCTGTGCCTTTTGAAACAACTCCTTCTGCCGTTCAATGGTAAACACTTTGGCCCCCAACTCGAGCAGCACAGCGGCCTGGTAACCGGAACCGGTTCCCACTTCAAGAATTTTATCGTTCTTTTCCACCTGCAACAGCTGCGACTGAAAGGCAACAGTGTAGGGCTGCGAAATGGTTTGCCCTGCACCAATGGGGAATGCCTGGTCTTTGTAGGCGAAGTTCAAAAACGAACTTTCCATAAACAGATGGCGAGGCACCCTGCCAATGGCCGAGAGTACCTTTTCGTCTTTTATGCCTTTTATTTTAAGTCCGTCCATCAGTTTCTTCCGCATTCCCTGATGCCTCAGATTATCGTTTTCTGCCATCATTCACTTTATTTTGCTGCAAAATTACCCAATCTACTGAAAAAAGAGCCACCCCTTTCTGCACAATATTAACATTAAAAGTTGATAAGTTCATGGCAAAAGGGCAAAAACGGGTGGTTCATAGTTATATATTTGTGACATGCTGAACCTTGGATTAATAGGAGACATTCAAATGCTGGAACCCTTTACCAAAAGGGCGCAGGAGCATCCGCAAATTCATATTGCCGGAAAATCGTCGGTAGGGACACAGCCGTTGCATGGCAGTTCACGCATTTCGGCGCCTGAATTTAACCGGATAGAATTGATTGAACGGTCGGATGCTCTGTTCATCAACCGGTTTTCGCTGCTTCCCTTTCAGTTGATATGCGATATTGTAAAAAAATCGAAGCACTTTTTTGCTGCCGGCTATCCTGAATTAACGGCTGATGAATGCAGTCAGGTTTTAAAGCTGAAAAATGAAGCCCAAACCGTCATTCAGGTCATTAATCCGTTTTATTACCTGCCGGCCTTGCAGTGGCTAAACGAAAACCTGCGAAAACCGTCGTTTACAGAAGTTACCTTTTTCAATGAAGATGCTCCATCAACAGATCTACTTATTAAACTGCTGCTGATGCTGAAAAGTATAACCCGCCATACGCCAAAAAAAACAGGGGCTGTTTCTTTCCGGTCAGAACCGGCAAGCTCATCCTACAGCAGTTGCCTGCTCGAATACAGCAACGGTACTCTCCTGAAAATAAATTCAGGCAATATGAGCCGCAAAAAGGAGTTTACAGTAAAATCCTATGCCGGGAATCAGTTCGTTTTAATCGATGTTTTGGGTGAGAAGGCTGCCTGTAACAATTCAACCATTGACCTTGCTGCCTATAAAAAGAAAACCGAAACCGAAGCATTTATACAATCCATCATCCAAAACCGGCCACCTGAAACAGGAATTGAAGATTATTGCTCGGTAGTTCAAACAGTAAAAACCATTCTTTCCAGGCTCGGGCAATTCACCTCCTATTAAATGGAGAAAAAGGTTACATTTGCCGCAATAAATTTCAGAAACGGACGTTAATTGTATGCATTTGCTGTGAGGCGAATTGCCCAGACTGAACTTAACTGGCAGGTAATGAATAGAAAGTGGCAGGTTGCCAAATATTTATTTTTCGATTTTCTGGCTGCAGCCTTAAGCTGGACGGTTTTTTTTATTTACAGAAAAGCAGTTATCGAGCCGCAGTATTTCGGAATCGACATTCCGCTGGAGTTTTCCGACCGCTATTTCCTCGGACTTGCCTTTATCCCCACCATCTGGATTCTTTTTTACTACATTACCGGATTTTACGACAACATTTACCGCAGGTCGCGCCTGCTCGAACTTGGCCAGACCCTGCTTACCACAGCCGTTGGTGTGGTAGTCATCTTCTTTGCCCTGATACTGGACGACTACATCCATTCCTATAAAAACTATTACCAGTTGTTTTTCACCCTGTTCGGGTTGCATTTCGGGTTTACCTATCTGTTCAGGCTGATTTTGACCACCCGCACCATTCACCGCATTCACAAAAGAAAAATCGGATTTAACACCCTACTGATTGGCAGCAATGAAAAAGCAGAGAAGGTTTATAATGAGATGGTGAGCCAGAAACGGCCTGCCGGCAACCTGTTTACCGGTTTTGTGGGTGTAGAAAACAACAACGATGAACTGCTGGGCAAATACCTTCCGCAACTGGGAAAACTGAACGAGTTGAATGAGATTATTGAAAACCACAACATCGAGGAGGTAATTATTGCCATTGAAACCCGCGAACACGAGCGGCTGAACAACATACTTACCGTTCTCGAAAACCGCCAGGTTACAATATGGGGGATTCCCGATTTATACGATTTCCTCTCGGGCAGTGTTAAAACCACTGCCATTTACGGAAGTCCGCTCATTAAAATTTCAAACGGACTGATGTCAACCTGGCAGGCCAATATGAAAAGACTGCTCGATGTAACCTTATCGATTATTGCCGCTTTACTTTTTCTTCCCGTATTTATCATACTCGCCGTAATTATAAAAACCACCTCCAACGGACCGGTAATCTACAGGCAGCAGCGCATTGGAAGGTTTGGAAAGCCTTTCCATATCTACAAACTGCGAAGCATGGTTCAGAATGCCGAAAACGGCACGCCGGCCCTTTCGAGTGAAAACGACGGGCGCATTACAAAAATCGGCCGCTTTATTCGTAAAACCCACCTCGACGAAATTCCGCAGTTTTTCAATGTAATAAAAGGCGACATGTCGCTGGTAGGCCCGCGCCCCGAAAGGCAGTTTTACATTGAACAGATTGTACAACATGCCCCGTATTATACCCACCTGCACAAACTCAGGCCGGGCATAACCTCGTGGGGACAGGTGAAATACGGGTACGCCTCCAACGTGGATGAAATGCTCGAGCGGCTACCCTACGACATGATGTACCTGAAAAACATTTCGCTTTACATCGACTTTAAAATCCTTATTTACACGGTTATGGTTGCGTTTAAGGCAAACGGGAAGTAAATAGCCAAATACTGAATTATAGCAAAAAAGCAGAGGTGCGGAGCTGTAATTGTTAAATCATTGATACCCTGCCGCTACTTAGATATTCTTTGATTGAAGAAACATGTAACAATTTCTCTTTCCTTTCTGGGTCCAGTTTGATTTCCTTATTTCCACTGATTAATGATTCCAAAGGGATACCCAAATATCGGTTTAATAAAGTTATCATTTTTAAAGTCAGTGTCCGTCTTCCATTCAAAACCTCTGAAACCCTTGTTTTTCCGCCAAAAAGAGGCGCTACATCAGCTTGTTTCAGGTTCATTTGTTCCATCCTGAACTTAATGGCTTCTATCGGTGATGGGGCCTCCATCATGTAATTTTCCTGTTCATACTTTTCAATAAGAAGGGAAAGAAGTTCCATTTCTTCACCTTCAGGACTATTAGGCTCTATCGACTCTTTAGAACTATTTATCAGTTGATAAACTCTTTCGCAAGCTTCGTTATATTCTTCTTCTGTTTTTAATATTTTAGTTTTCATAACTTACTGTTTTTACATCTATTTTATCATATTCCTTATGCGTGCCAAACCACACTATAAAAACAATTTTAAGTTTGTATTCAACATCAACAACTAACCGGTAATCATTCCCTTTTAAGTTGAACACGACCCTTTTTGAATTGATTCCGGGGCTTACTCCCCTATTTCTTCAATTATCATCAACTCTGATATCATTTGATTTTAAATTCTACTTTAGAACAACCGTTAACTGCGGGTCATAAAACCTTGCCCCGTAATCGTACCAGTTTACGCCTCAAAAACAGCATTTCAAACAACACTTAACTGCACCAAAAACAGTCTTAAAAAGAACGTTTACTGCCCCTAAAAGGGGCAACTTTTTTCTTTTAATTGAGGAGATTTTAATTGAGTTTTTCAATTAGTTCAGTTAAAAGAAAAAGCTGGAAAGGAGTGCCCCCAACAACAAAGCCACCAGAACCAGCAAAAAGGTCAATCGATTATTTAATTCTTGTAATGATTTTATGAGTTCAGTAATTGGAATCCATGAAAAGAAAACCCTAAAAAAGTCAGTAATCGCCCTGGTTCTTACCGGTGAAGTACGAGCCAGGACGATAATTATTACAGCTGACCAGACTAAAAAATATAATGCTACTCTTTCCATATTCTAATATATCTTTCATCTAAAATATAAATGCAATTGCATTTTTCTTCCTGAATGTAGTCACGAAAAAGTCAACCGAAAAAAAAACAGTCCAACCCTTGGACACTTTTGTCTAACCCTTGCACTTCCCCTCCCTGGTTTAAAGTTTAAAATACAACAGCAAAAAAGTCATAACGATTAGCAAAATAATAATGCTGTTTTTGCCCGGGTTGACACACTTAATTTTTAATGATTTGAACTGGATACTTACTGATTCATTTTTACGGCACTTTCTTTTTTTTCGGCTCATGATATTCCGCTTAAAAATTAAATTTTTTTAAGCGCGTCGAGCCGCTCTAAATGTACACCCCAAAACACGTTTTCAAAAGGACAGATTTTTACCCCTCTCAAAACCCTTTATTTACAAGGGTTTCAGAAGACGATCGTAATTTTGACCGATTTGGAAGTCTCATTTTTTCTTTTTTAGGCCCCGATTTTCATAAAAATCATGATGATGATGATGTGCTGTTGGAACGGGTAATAACCCCGTTCGAAAAGCCAAAATCTGACCTCAAAACGTGTTGGGATTATTCTCGTTTCAATAGCATTTTTTGGGGTGGTGGTCGGGGTTTGTCGGAGGATTGTTAACTCAGTAAATGTTTGCAAAACTTTTACTACCGATTCCAGGGCGGGAAACGGCTCTTTGGTTTTTTGTTTTACCGCTGAGAACTTTTCAATTAAAAGAAAAAAGCAATGTGCCGTTTGTTGGGTCGGCGTGCGATGGGCGTGCGGGCTAATTTACATAGTGTCACATTATAGGATGCTTTGGTCTGGCGTTGGCTTCCGGCAGGGGCGTACTATAATGCCGCATTATGTAATTTAGCTTTGGGCATAAATTTTTTGGCGTGTTTTTTTGCTTCGAGCGGTACAATGGAAAACTGCAAAAAACATGACGAAAAATTTGTGCAGACGTGTCCGGCTTTTGACGGAAGGGCTGGAAGCGTTGGCGAGGGGATTAATCTCTGTTGTTCCTTTTGTAGCCTATTTGTTTTCTTGGTTCAGGGTTTGCCTGTTTCTCCATCAACTCGTCGAGATAGTTAAAAACCAGTTCTATGTTTTTGTCTTGGTTGGCAAGTTTCTTTTTGATTTCTTCAACGTCAAGTTTTAGGCTCAGATTATCCGTTAATATTTCACGGATTTTTGTAAAAATTCGCATAATCTGGATGTTAACCCTAATTGCCTGCTGGCTTCTCAAGACACTTGAAAGCATTGCTACGCCTTGCTCTGTAAACACCATTGGTAAGTATCGTGCACCTCCCCAACTTGAGGTCACAAATTGTGACCTCAAGTTATCAAACTCCCCTTTTGTGAGTTCAAACATAAAGTCACCTGGAAACCTTTCAACATTCCTTTTTACCTGTTGTTTCAAAACTTTTGTCTCTACCCCGTATAACTCAGCCAAATCTCTATCTATCATGACTTTTTGGTCTCGAATAAGATAAATCTTGTTCATGATAATTTCATCAGGCAGCATTAGATTGTTGTTTCTTTCTTCAGGCATGTGATTATCGTTTTTATGGTTTACAAATTTAATCAGTCAATTGGATATCGCAATTTGCAACATCATGTTTGTTCCAAAGAATAGTGCCGTTCCTGGATAACTTCGGCCAAACCGCTGCCTCCTTTGCGGATAACTACCCGTGTATTTCCGATCCCGATAGCTATCGGGAGGTCTTTCAGGTTATATTCATAATCCCACGCGCTGCCGTTTTTTACAGCCCTGCCTTCGGGCGTTAC
>CAZLGT010000096.1:0-11152 GCA_964559175.1 uncultured Mariniphaga sp.
CCAGCAACCAGTAACCAGTAACCAGCAACCAGTAACCAGTAACCAGCAACCAGTAACCAGCAACCAGCAACCAGTAACCAGCAACCAGTAACCAGTAACCAGCAACCAGTAATGAATTATAAAATCGAAATAAAAATCAATAAAAATGAGTGAAAAATATACCATTGGATTAGACTATGGCACCGATTCGGTTCGGTCGTTAATTGTAAATGTGGAAACCGGCGAAGAGGTTGCCAGTGCAGTTTTTAACTATCCGCGTTGGAAAGATGGAAAATACTGTGATGCTCCGGCAAACCAGTTCCGGCAGCATCCGAAAGATTATCTCGAAGGCCTGGAATACACCATCAAAGAAGCCCTGAAACAGTTGCCGGCAGGAGTGGCTGAAAAGGTAGTTGGTATTTCGGTGGATACCACAGGTTCAACTCCGGTAGCTGTTGATGAAAAAGGAGTTCCTCTTTCATTAACTTCTGGTTTTGAAGAGAATCCAAATGCCATGTTTGTGCTCTGGAAAGACCACACAGCAGTAAAAGAAGCAGAAGAAATTAACGAACTGGCCCGCAAATGGGAAATCGATTTTACCAAATACGAAGGCGGTATTTATTCGTCGGAATGGTTTTGGGCCAAGCTGTTACATGTTATTCGCGAAGATGCCGGTGTTTACCGTGCAGCTTTTTCGTGGGTGGAGCATTGCGACTGGATACCGGCTTTGTTAACCGGTAATACCAACCCGAAAACACTGAAACGCAGTCGTTGCGCGGCCGGCCATAAAGCCATGTGGCACGAGGCATTTGACGGATTGCCATCCGAAGAATTTTTAACAGCCCTCGATCCATTGCTGGCTGGGTTGCGTGAACGGTTGTACAAAGAAACGTTTACCTGTGACGTAGCTGCCGGAACTATTTCCGAAGAGTGGGCAAAAAAGCTTGGATTGTCTGAAAACGTGGTGGTTGGTGTTGGTGCGTTTGACGCGCATTTGGGAGCTGTGGGCGCTGAAATTGAGCCTTATTACCTTTCAAAAGTGATGGGAACTTCAACCTGCGATATGTTGATTGCGCCCATGGAAGAAGCCGGTGATAAACTGGTAAACGGTATTTGCGGCCAGGTGGATGGTTCCATTGTTCCGGGAATGTTGGGACTCGAAGCGGGGCAGTCAGCTTTTGGCGATATTTATGCCTGGTTTAAACAGGTGCTGGAATGGCCACTTAAAAATATTCTGGCTGAAACCGAACTGGTGGATGAGCAGACCCGTGAAAAACTGATGGAGGAAACTTCGGATAAAATAATTGCAAAGCTAAGTGAAGAAGCGGCTAAAGTTCCGCTGGAAGAAAGCGGAATTGTAGCGCTCGACTGGATGAACGGGCGGAGAACTCCGGATGCCAATCAAAATCTGAAAGGCGCCATTGCCGGGTTGAATCTGGGATCGGATGCCCCTCGGATTTTCCGTGCCCTGGTGGAAGCCACTGCTTTTGGATCGAAAGCCATTAACGACCGGTTTATGGAAGAAGGCGTCAGGATTGATGGCGTAATTGCGTTGGGTGGCGTGGCGAAAAAATCGCCGTTTGTAATGCAGGTAGTGGCCGATGTGCTGAATATGCCCATCAAGGTAGCCCGCTCGGAACAGGCCTGTGCTCTGGGTTCTGCCATGGCCGCTGCTGTGGCTGCCGGTGTGTATGCAAACACATTTGAAGCCCAAAAGAAAATGGGCAGCGGCATCGAAACCGAATATCGTCCCATTCCGGAAAATGTGGAGAAATACAAAGTTTTATACGAAAAGTATAAGAAATTCGGTAAGTTTATCGAGTTTGAATACGAATAAAAAGAAACGGGCTGCCGGATTATTTTCAACCGGCAGTTAGAGACTGTTTTGATTTTTATATTTTAGCTTTTTAAGTATTAAAACCATTTAAACGCTGACAGGTCTTAAAGACGCTGTCAGGTTCCCGATAACAGACCTTTCAGCGTTTTTATAACCTGAAAGCGTCTAATTAAAAAAACAAAAAAATAACATTGAAATACAATATTAAATTGTAAAAATATTATTTCAAAACAGTCTCTTAAAATTTCACCAAAATAACATGATCCACCCCTGAATAATTTCCCCGGTTTCCGGATCGAGTTGCGAACCATACATGCTGTGGGGAATGGCATACATGAAAAGGGTAACAACCGATGCAACGATGGTATAAACAGGACGTTCCTTTTTCCGGTTCATGAAAAAAGCAAGCAGCCAGAAAAGGAACATAAAAAGAGTTTTATTATCGGTTAAATCCCAGGCAAACGGAATACCGGCCCAGGCTTCGCCAAAGGCATACCACTGCACCCACGGGCCAAATGCAAGACCGCCCACAAATAAAAACAGCAGTGTTACCCGTGTGTAAAACCTGAAACGGGAATGTTTGAAAACGGCCATTATTCCTGCCAGATTGGAAAGAAACATGGCAAAAAACATGAGCACAATATGCGGAACAAGTATGCTGGCCGGCACATCTCCCTTAAAACGGATGATAACCGGCTGTCCGTCATTTAACGGGAAGGTGCGGCCTTCCTTTTCCAGTACCACTTTGTATTCGTATTTTCCGGCTGGCGGAAGGTTGGGCAATGTTCCCGACAAAACATCGTCGAGCCGTTCCATTTCGGTCACCTCCCAGGGGTTGTTTGTGGGGTACATCCGGTAAAGTATTTTGCCCGAAACTTCCTGGTCGGGAATGTGTAAAACCACCGTGCAATCCGTTTCGCCCCCGTGACTTCGTACCAGTTTCAGGCGGTATTCTTCGCCGTCGATGGAAACAGTTACTTTTTTATCATAAGTTGGACCGGTGGCACGCTGATAAATAATCGCACCAAAAGTTATTAAAATGGCAAGAGTCCAGAAAAGTACTTTTTTCATTTTTTGAATTTTATTGCAAGTATAATTTCTTTTAAATAAAAACCGAAGGAATCCTTAAAAAAACAGAAAAGAAAGCCATACTGTCAATTTTACAAATATTTTTTTACTTTTTTTTGTGAATAACTGTGTTTTTATATTTAGCTTATCGTATTATTGGACAGTTAATTGCAGTTCCGGAAAATGGGGAAGGAGTTAAATAACATTTTTTAATGCTTTTTAAGAATTTTTTAATCCAAAAAAAATGTTTTAAATTTGGGCTGAAACTGAAAAACTATTGAAGTTGTTTGTTAAGCTAATTAATTCAATAAAATTTTATAAGCTATGGAAAGTATTTCTTCCTCTAAAAAACGAAATCACAGAAAATTCTGTATTTGATCCAATTTATTTATTAACGAAAAATTTTAATCTATGGAAAACAAATTAGTAAGGGGGTTTTTACCCTATTTTGTGTTTGCTGTCATTATGGCTTTTTCAACAGGGGCCTGGGCACAGCAAAAAACGATTAGCGGAACGGTGACTGATGACACCGGCTCTCCGCTACCCGGAGTTACGGTTGTTGTTCAGGGAACCACCACAGGAACCGTAACCAATGTCGATGGCGTTTTCCAGGTAGAAGTACCGGAAAGTGCCAATGTACTTGTTTTCTCATACATTGGTATGCTGAGGCAAGTGGTTGAAATTGGCAGCCAAACGACTATCAATGTCACCATGCGGCCAGACGTAATCGGAGTCGATGAAGTGGTTGTGGTAGGTTACGGTACCCGCTTGAAAGAGGAACTAACCGGGGCTGTTTCTTCTGTTTCTGAAGAAGCATTGCAGGTTTCGAATGCCCCGAGTGTAATGAGCCGCCTTCAGGGCCAGGTTTCAGGTGTAACCATTACATCTGCCAACCGTCCGGGTGGTGACGCCACTATCCGTATTCGCGGTATTGGAACCATCAACGACCCGAACCCGTTATACATTATCGACGGGGTACCGGCCGGGCCGGGTAACAACATTAACCCGAACGACATTGAATCCATCTCTATTTTGAAGGATGCTTCTTCTGCTGCCATTTATGGTACCAGGGGTGCAAACGGTGTGGTTATTATCACTACGAAACGAGGACGTGCAAACCAGGCACCTTCCATTAATTTTTCTGTTAAAACAGGGGTTACACAGGCATCCAACCAGTACGACATGTTGAATACAAAAGAATATGCCGACGCCGTTTGGTTATCTCTGAAAAACAGAAATATGGAACTGTCTCATGCACAGTATGGAACTGGACCGAATCCGGTGATACCCGATTATATTTTACCTGCCGGAGCCAAAATGGGCGAAGTTGATGAAAACAACTACAGTTTTTACGACAACCTGATTTTCAGGGCCAACAAGGAAGGTACCGACTGGTACGATGAAATTTACCGAAATGGAATAATCCAGGAGTACGATCTTTCAGTTAGAGGTGGTGGTCAAAATTCAACTTATTCCTTCTCCGGGAACTATCTGGATGAAGATGGGTTTATTATCCACACCAATTTTAAAAGGTACTCGTTCAGAATGAACTCCGAAGCCAAATTCAACGACTGGTTTAAAGCCGGTGAATCGCTTCAGGTGGTTTACATCGATGAATATGGTACCCTGGGCGATAACAGCGAAGGTACTGTTATTTCTCAAGCCTACCGTGCACAACCCATTATTCCGGTTTATGATATTGCCGGTAATTTTGCCGGTTCAAGAGCGCCTACTATGGGAAATGCTGCAAATCCAGTATCTGTTGCTTACAGGGCAAGGAACAACAATGGAAAATATGTTCGGATTCTGGGTAATGCATTTGCTGAAATTACCTTTATGGAGGGGCTTACTTTAAGGAGTTTATTCGGTTACAACTGGGGACAATGGAATTTTAAAGGGTATAATATCCCTAATCCGGAATTCTCTGAACCCCAATTGGTAAATGGTATGTGGGCAGATTCAAACTATTCGCTGCAGTGGAACTGGTCCAATACCTTAAATTACAATGCCGTTTTTGACAGAATCCACAGATTAAATGTAGTTTTGGGTACTGAAGCCATTGAAAACACATACCAGTCACTGAATGCAAGCCGCAGGAATTACTTTTCGGAAGACCCGCTCTACATGCAGTTGGATTCGGGAGAATCGAACAGGGATAACAGCGGAAACGGTTCCGAATGGTCTTTGTTCTCTGTATTTGGCCGTGTAAACTACGACCTGATGGGAAAATACTTTTTTGAAGTTACAGCCCGGCGCGACGGTTCGTCACGTTTCAGCGCTGACAACCGGTATGGTATATTCCCTGCTGCTTCTGCTGCATGGGCCATTTCAGAAGAAGATTTTATGGCTGGAACCGGCAATTGGCTCGATATGTTAAAATTGAGATTAGGCTGGGGGATGTCAGGAAACGACAGAATTGGGAACTATAACTCATACTCAACCTTCCGTTCCGATGCCTACCGTTCTTCCTATGCACTGGATGGTTCCAATACCAGTGCCATCTCGGGATTTATGCCATCCACACTGGGTAACGAAGACGTAACCTGGGAAACAACTGAAACCTTCAATGTGGGGTTGGATGGAACATTTCTGGATAACAGCCTAAGCGCTTCAATCGATGTTTGGCAGCGCAACACCTCCGATATGCTTTACCGCCTTCCTCTGCCTCAGGTAATGGGCGATGCCACTCCTCCGTTTGTAAACATTGCCGAAATGGAAAACAAAGGGTTCGATTTTGAGCTGGGTTATGCCAACACTGCAAGGGATGGAGATTTCAGGTACAGTGTGAAAGCAACTGTTTCCCGTTACAAAAACGAGGTTACCAAGCTGGGTGGCGAAGCAGACGACTATTTCACCGGTCAGTTCGAGCGCCAGAAGGAATATACCCGTGTGGCCGTGGGTCATGCTTTCCCCGAATTTTTTGGGTATAAGGTTGAGGGAATTTTCCAAACTGAGGCAGAAGCTGCTGCGTGGCCAGCTGCAATGGGTGCCGATGGAACATACAACCAACCCGGTCACTTTAAATTCAGCAATGTTGATACAACGCCAGAACTTATTGATACTAATGATGATGGCGTGGGTGATACAGAAGTACAAGTAATTAATTCTGCTGACAGAACTTTCATTGGCAGTCCGCACCCCGATTTTACCGGTGGGTTGAACATCGACCTGGGATATGGCAATTTCGATTTGAATATGTTCTTCTACGGTAGTTACGGTAATGACATAATCAATTATGTAACCCGCTGGATCGACTACGGTCAGTTTAACGGTGGTTTAAGCAAGGACGCTCTCTACAAAAGCTGGGGAAGCCCGCATCTCAGCAGTAACGAAGATGCCAAACTTCCTATGCTCGATTACAACGATATCTCACAGGAACCGTCCAGCGCATTTGTGGAAGACGGTTCATTCCTCAGGCTGAAAACGCTGCGTTTGGGATATACGGTTCCGCAAAGCTTTCTGAACAGGGCTCAGATTAAAAGTCTGGGATTGTATGTGCAGGTTACCAATGTATTTACACTTACCAAATATGATGGTCTCGATCCTGAGCTGAATTCATCGGGTGTTTCCATGGGGCTCGACAGGGGCGCATGGCCGACTCCCCGTCAGGTAATGTTTGGTGTAAACCTGGGATTGTAATAATTCATGTTAATAATTTAAATAACAATAAGATATGAAAAAACTATCGATGATAATGGCTTTGACCTTAATAGTAGCCATAATTAATTCATGTTCGGAAGATTTTCTGACAAAAACCCCCATGGGGTCCACTTCAGAAAACGTCTTCTACGATCAAAAAGGAATCGATGCACTGCTGGTGGGCACTTATGCTATGGTAACCGGCAGTTCGCTTTGGCAAGTTTCCTGGGGAGCATCCATTCAAAACTGGACGTATGGTTCAGTAGCATCGGACGATGCCTACAAGGGATCGGAGATTACTGACCAGCCAACTGTAAATGAAATTGAACGCTGGGAGGTTATGACAAACAACAACTATCCGGCAGATAAATGGAGGTTGAATATTGGTATGGGTATCGACCGCGCCAATAAAACCCTGAGAATAATTAATACCACCGAGGAGCAGGGCACAATTGATGCAGCCACTGCCAATAAATTCAGGGCCGAGGTCCGTTTCCTCAGGGGGTTGTTCAATTTTGAATCGTGGCTGGTATTTGGAAACTATATTCCGATTCTTACGGAAGAAATCGAAGATCCGACCCAGGTTTCCAATGAAAACCCGGAGGGAGCTGTTTTAAATCACATCATCAGCGACCTTCAGTTTGCCTGGGAAAATCTGCCTGAAACGCAGGCACAGCCAGGGCGTGCAACCAAATATGCTGCCATGGCGCTGGCAGCCAGAGCTTATCTGCAGGAACTGGATTATGCCAAGGCAAAACCACTGCTCGATAATATTATTAACAGCGGAAAATATTCGCTGATGGATAATTTTATCGATAACTTCAATATCGCAACCAACAACAATAAGGAATCCATTTTTGAAATTCAGGCCAATGTGAACGACATCGACCAATCGTTGAATGCTGAAATGGGCATTGGTTTGAACTGGCCGCACGGATCGGATATCGGTATGTGTTGCGGATTTCACCAGCCCTCGCAAACCCTGGTGAATGCATATAAAGTTGACGAAAACGGCCTGCCGATGTTTGATACATATAACAACGTGGACCTGAAAAACGACCAGGGAATAGCTTCCACTGAAACATTCGTTCCCGATGAACATCCGGTTGACCCGCGTTTGGACTGGACGGTTAGCCGTCGTGGAATTCCTTACAAAGACTGGGGCATTAACCGCGGTCGCGACTGGATTCGTAACCAGCCTGAAGGCGGGCCGTATATGCCTGCTGCAAAACCGTTTTTCAAAAAATCGGAGCGGTACAGCCTTTCCACTACCACGGGATGGCAAACCGGTATAAATGCGAACAACTACCGTTACCTGCGCTACAGCCACGTGCTTTTGTGGAGGGCCGAAATTGCTGCATTTGATGGTGAGTTGGAACTGGCCCGCACTTACATTAATATGATTCGTGATCGTGCAGGAAATGACGTAGTTATGGGTAAAGTGCTTATATATGAACTTCCTCCTGAAGTATATCCCTGGGGAGAAGAAGGCGATGTTGACTGGGATCAGCCTGCTGCCAATTATAATATTGGCTTGTATGATGCTTTTGCAAGCAAAGAAGAAGCCATGCGCGCCGCACAGTGGGAGCAACGGCTTGAATTTGCCACTGAAGGCCGTCGTTTCTTCGACCTTCGCCGCTGGGATGAACTGCCCGGTGGCATGCGGGTTGATATGGCCGCTACATTGCATGCTTTCCGTGATGCCGACGCAAGAATTCGTCAGTTTATGGTTTCTCCGGGCCCGGCTGTTTTTTCCGAAGGTGATAAATTTATGCCCATTCCTCAGGGACAGCTCGACCTGCAACCTGGCGTATTGAAGCAACGTCCCGGATATTAATAATATGGTTTAACAGAGATAAAGAGGGGCTTCCGGGTCCCTCTTTTTTTGTTATCTTGGAGCCACCAAAATGTAGCTGAATATGAAACGTTTATTTTTTGTATTTTTTCTTGTTTTTTCAGGCTTATCGGCCGTTTTTGCCCAGCCCCGCATAACCATCGTGCACGATGCCAACAGGCAAAAAGCCGATGTGCTGCTGGATGGAAAACCATTCACCTCTTACGTTTATGCTGAAAACCTGAAAAAACCGGTGTTGTGGCCGGTTGTTACGGCAGGTGGGAACGAAATTACCCGCAGTTTTCCACTGAAAAACAAAGGAGGCGAACGGGCCGACCACCCGCACCATGTTGGCATCTGGTTCAATTACGGCGATGTGAACGGCCTCGATTTCTGGAACAATTCGGAAACAGTTTCTGCCGACCGCGCCGGAAATTACGGAACAATTTACCATAAGTCGGTTGATTTAACTGAGAACGGAAGAGGTGCCGGGCGGTTGAATACTACGGCTTTATGGAAGGATCACCAGGGAAAGATTTTGCTTGAAGAAACGACTGAATATACATTTTCCGTTCAAAAAAATGCCCGCATAATCGACCGGACTTCCACGCTCAGGGCAGTAAACGGAGCTGTGAAAATGACCGACAATAAAGAGGGCATGTTTGCCATTCGGGTTGCACGCGAACTGGAATTGCCGGCATCGGGAAAAATCAGAGTGACCGATGCGCAGGGAAATGTGGTGGAAGCAGATGCATCGGCAGGTAACCCGGCCTCCGGAAATTATTTAAGTAGCGAAGGAATAACCGGCGAAGCCGTTTGGGGTACCCGTGCAAAATGGGTGAAATTGCATGGAGTGATTAACGGAGAACAGGTGGCTGTTGTCATCTTAGACCATCCCGGAAATGCCGGTTTCCCCACATACTGGCATGCACGAGGCTACGGATTGTTTGCAGCCAATCCGCTGGGGCAGAAAGTTTTTTCAAACGGTGCTGAGGAGATGAGTTTTGTTATCGAAAACGAACATACTGCCACTTTCCGGTTCAGGCTGGCCATTTTTTCAGGCGACCCGCCGGTTGAAGAAATAGAAAACCTGGCAAAAAGTTTCCAAAATAAACTGTAATTGGTTTTACCTTTTTACTTTTGCCTTTTTATTGGATAATGGCACTAAACTACATCTGGATATTCTTTTTTCTGGTCGCCTTTGTGATAGGCCTGGTCAGGTTGCTGTTCTTCGGCGATGTGGAAGTTTTTCCCAACATGGTCAACGAAACCTTCGACATGGCCAAAACCGGTTTCGAAATTTCTCTGGGATTAACCGGGGTTTTGACACTTTGGATGGGCATTATGAAAATAGGAGAGAAGGGCGGAATTGTAAATGTTTTCTCGCGGGTAATCGGGCCGTTTTTCAACAAGCTTTTCCCCGAACTGGGCAGATCGCATCCGGCTTACGGTTCCATTATGATGAACATTGCCGCCAACATGCTCAACCTCGACAATGCAGCCACGCCAACCGGTTTGCAAGCCATGAAAGAGATGCAGGAAACCAATCCCGACAAAAAAACAGCTTCCAATGCGCAAATTATGTTTCTGGTACTGAACACCTCCGGATTAACGCTTTTGCCCATCAGCATTATGGTTTACCGGGCGCAACTGGGAGCCGTAAATCCGTCGGATATTTTTATTCCCATTTTGCTGGCTACCTATTTTTCCACGCTGGCAGGATTAATTTCTGTTGCAATTTACCAGAAAATCAATTTGCTCGATAAAGTGGTGCTTTCCTATCTTGGCGGGCTCACGCTGGTTATTATGGGCATTATCTGGTATTTTTCAACCCTGGATAAAGAAGCAGTCACACAGGTTTCCAACCTGGCAAGTAACTTTATTCTGTTCACGGTGATTATCGTTTTTATTGTGATGGCCCTTATGAAAAAAGTGAATGTGTATGAGGCGTTTATCGATGGCGCCAAAGACGGGTTTAAAACAGCAGTGAAAATTATTCCCTATCTGGTGGCCATTCTGGTTGCCATCGGCGTTTTCAGGGCTTCAGGCGCCATGGAGTGGCTAATTGCGGGTTTCACCTGGGTTTTTGAACATATTGGAATAAATACCGATTTTACGCCGGCATTGCCAACTGCTTTGATGAAACCTCTCAGCGGCAGCGGCGCACGCGGCATGATGGTGGATGCCATGACCACTTATGGCGCCGATTCGTTTGTAGGTCGCGTAGCCAGTACGGTGCAGGGAGCAACCGATACCACTTTTTACATCATTGCCGTTTACTTTGGTTCGGTAGGCATTAAAAACACCCGCTATGCCGTGGTTTGCGGTTTAATTGCC
The DNA here is from genome assembly GCA_964559175.1 of uncultured Mariniphaga sp. Classification (GTDB taxonomy): domain Bacteria; phylum Bacteroidota; class Bacteroidia; order Bacteroidales; family Prolixibacteraceae; genus Mariniphaga. The sequence goes on from CAZLGT010000096.1 coordinate 10,695, forward strand.
GACTTTACCGGAATCATTGCCGCTATTCTGATGGCGTACCTGTTTTTTCACTAATCCACCGAATCGTAAACCACCACTTTCTCCCATAAATGGGAATTTTCCTCCACAAATTTCACATGCAATGGATGAACCTGGTAGGCATCCTGTCCGGCCTGGTCAGCGAACATCGTCATGTACGAAACCGAGTAGGAGTGATCCACCACATCGCGACTTTCGGTACCTGCGGGAAAACCGATGTGGCTCAGTTTGATGGTTTCCACTTTCAGCAGGTCGTTCAGCGCCTTAACCAGTTGTTTTTTGTGCGCTTCGTTTTTGGGCTCTTTCAGCCAGAAAAATACATGGTGAATTAACGCGCCTTTAAGCTGTACTTCGCCTGCTGAGGCTTTATTGGAAAGCGGTAACAATCCGGCAACTGCTGCTCCGGCAGCTAATTTCTTCAGGAATGATCGTCTGTTTTT
>CAZLGT010000097.1:0-11091 GCA_964559175.1 uncultured Mariniphaga sp.
GCGAAGTTAGGGGTCAGCGGTTCATCTGGCAAGACGAGGTTGGTAGAAGGGATACGTTGATCTTCTGATAATCCTGCATTAATTATATTTTCACGTGAGAGCTCTGCATATTGTCCTGAACTTACCTGCTTCGGATAATTAGTCATTGATTGTAATGTATATGAACTGTTGACAGTTATGGTCGCCTTTGAGTCTATGCCTCGTTTTGTTGTTATCAAAATAACCCCATTTCCTGCTCTTGCACCATAAATTGCTGCTGATGCATCTTTTAGGATTGTAAACGACTCAATCTCATTAGGATCAAGATTGTAGAATTCACTTTCAATTCCGTCAACAATTAATAATGCATTGCCGAATCCACGGATGCTTAATGCTGCGTTATCTCTTCCTGGGGTACCGCTCTGTTGCCTTGAAATTAATCCGGGCAAACGACCTGCCAATGCATTTGAAACAGAGCTAATAGGAGCCACTGTTTCTAATTCTTTACTATCTATTGTCGCAACTGAACCAGTTACAGAAGCTTTCTTCATTGTTCCATATCCAACTGCTACAACTTCTTCAATACCAATTGCATCTGCCTCCATTGTTACATTAATTGTGGATTGATTTCCAACCACAATTTCCTGTGTCAGCATTCCCACAAACGAAAACACCAGCGTGGCTTCGTCAGGAATATTGGGAAGTGAATAATTTCCTTCCGAATTGGTTACAGTACCCTGAGTAGTGCCTTTTACCAAAACCGTAACACCCGGCAATGGTAGCCCGGATTCGTCGGTAACGGTTCCGGAAACGGCGGGCTGCTGCATATTACCCTGCTGGTAATCGTTTACACTTCCCAGCGGATTATCACCACGAGTAAGCACAATGAGTGCTTCGTTGGCAAAATCGTAACTTACGGGTTGCCCCCGGAAAAGTTCTTCCAGAATTTGTTCCACGGTAGCATCGCGGGCGGTAACAGTAACCTTGCGCTCCACATCCACCTGTTCGCGCAGGAAGAAGAAGCGAAAGTCACTGTTCTCTTCGATTTGTCGCAACACTTCCACTACCTGCTTGTTTTCGGCCTTGAACGAGAATTTGGTGGCCTGCGAGTAAACGGTGGCCGAAACCTGCATCAGGGTTAGGAACAAAATAAAAACCGTCAGTTTCATGGTTAAAATCAGTTTTTTTGCCTTTTCGTTTATCGAAAAAGGCGGTTTCCAAAAATTTTTCATACCTTTAAATGTTTTGATTAATAGCTCTATTGGTGCTTGCCACTATTCAGGTTCGGCACCATTATTTCGAAACAATCCGGGCCGGCAGGTGTTCCCGCACCTTTCGGCCTGCTTTTTTAAGGTGTTTCCCCGGTCGGATCGGGCCGGGCTGCACCGTCAAGTTCATTTCATAGCTCCTCCTTTTTTTCGGGTTTTATCAGATGTTATTTCAATGGTTTGTCCAACAATTTTGTAGTCGATGGCTATCATTCCCTTTAAAATGTCCATCAGTTCAATCAGGGTTTCCCCGTGGAAGGTGGCATCGCAGTGGTAGTTCATTACGGTTTCATCTTTTACCACAAATTCCACCCCGTATTTCCGTTCGAGCAACACTATCAGTTCTTTCAGCGGCATATTTACCAGAATGAGTTTGCTGTCTTTCCATGCCGTAAACCAACGGGTGTTTACTTCCTGAATTTCGGGGGATTCCGCATCGCCTGCCAGCGCCAGTTGTTGTCCTGGTTTCAGCACAATGCCTTCGGCCAGTTGCGGATTTTTTTCGGAACGAATGATCACTTCACCTTCTTCCAGTGTGGTGGTTGCCCTGTTTTCTTCGGTATAAGCTTTCACGTTAAAACGGGTTCCGGTTACCTGCACGTCGTAAAACGGGGTGTGCACCACAAAAGGCCGTTTTTTGTCTTTTTCCACCTCAAACCAGGCTTCGCCGGTAAGGAACACCTCGCGGGGCGCTTTTTTGCCGTTTATGCTGTATTTGATTTCCGAACCGGAGTTAAGGAAAATGACCGTACCGTCGGGCAGGTTCCATTCCGATACCGAACCCATGGGGGAGTGTGCGGTGTAATAAACCGGTTCCTGTTTGTTTACCAAGGAAGTAACATAAATTCCCATAAACAACCCGACTACCAGAGCCGCAGCAACGCGCACGGCCACATTCAGGTAACGGGTTTTTAAGGTTTTCCGATTTTCCCGCTTTTCAATGGTATTCCAAAGGCGGGTAAACATTTTTTGCAGGTTGGGGAGGGAATCTTCGGAAACGGTCCATTCGTCCAGCTCTTTCACCAGTTCACCTTTCAGTTCGTATTCCTTTTCCGGTTGGTGAAAAAGGGAGAGCATCTCCTGCCGGTCTTTGCTGCCGGCATTTTCGGCGTTTCCTTTGTGCAGTATATTTTTTATTCGATTGTTCATTTTTGTTCCTCAGTTGTTAGTAATACGGATTGTCTGGACAATATACTCATTTAAGGTGGAAAAAAAATTTAATGGCGACTGGCTTTTGGCTGCCAGCCACTGGCTAAGAGAGACCGGCAATTCGTTGTTTTAAATGTTGGTTATTGAATATTGAGTATTCTATATTGAATATTTGTCGCTGCTCATTGGATGTAAGAAATAATCAATATCCATTGCTCTCCATAGGAGTCCTGACGGACAATAATGAATATTCAAATTAAGATCGGAATACAATCAGGTTGGATATTGGATATTCAATATTCATCGTCGTTTAGTTAACGCTGTCAAGTCTATAGACGTTGACAGGTTACGCACCGCAGACTTGTCAGCGTGCGAAGCTCCTGACAACGTCAAACAAATTCGAATTTCAATATTTGCTAAACTAAACGCTATTGATTCAATATTGGTTATTCCCTTAATCTTTACATTACTCGGGCTGAATTGATTTGGGCTTTCAGCCTGATTTATCTGCGAAATGTTGAAAGAAATAATCAATATTCAATGCTCTCCATAGGAGTCCTGACGGACAATACAGAATTTTCAAAAGAACAGGCTTCCTGTCAAATTCAATGTTATTATGTACTGCCGAAATCGGATTTTTACACCGCGACTTCTCCCGACGGGATTCCCATGTAAAGCCCGGTGAATAAATAGGGCAAACAACTAAAGGGCTTCAGCCATTAATTAGAATTAAACGCTCAAGCCGGAACATGAGGCGCAGCAGGCCAAACCACCGGGCTAAAGCGCCGGTGTAAAAAAAGAACTTCTACAAATATTATCGCGGATCTGCCGGGCTTTTAAGCTCTTAATTTCTGCCCTTTGAAATTTTTTTTGTTTGCTCTGTGGAAAGAATTGATTAGCCAGTAAATGGCGGCTTGCTGTCCCGCTGCTCGGGAATAGTTCGCTCATTGGTTTTCAGTTCTCCGCCCGGCTGGCGGATACTGAAAACCGGACCTCACTGAACTTGCGACTGGCTGTCTCGCTACTGGAGACTGTTTTTCGTTGGATAAGGTATTGGCTATTGAATATTGAATATTCGATATTGGATATTTGTCGCTGCCTGGCTGTAAGAAATAATCAATATCCAATGCTCTCCATAGGAGTCCTGACGGACAATACAGAATTTCCAAATAAAGATTTTAATACTGTCAGGAACCACCTCGTCTTCGACATACGGCGAAGCCACTTCCCGAGATTTCGGGACAGGCTCTCCTGCCAGGAGGAGAAATTCGTGCTAATTATTTAATTTGAAAATCCATTATTAACTCCCTGCTTTAAACTTTCCCCTCCTTTAACGGAAGTTGTAATTTAATTGGATGTTGTATAAAGGAGGGGTGGCTGAAGTCCATATAAATTGTAAATTTTATTCTGAAATTATTTGGACGAAGCCGGGGTGGTGAAAAAATCTGTTAAACAGGAATCCCTTCCCCAAATAGAACGGTTCCTCTTAATCTATTGATTGTTTTCGGATTTTAAGTTGAATTTTCTGAATTGGTTATTCTCTTAAATTTTACTTTGCTCCGGGCTGAATTGATTTGGGCTTTCAGCCCGTTTATCGGCTAATTGTTGAAAGAAATAATCAATATCCAATGCTCAATTCAGAATTTCAAGGTAAAGATTGAAATATAGCAGGATTTAATGTTGTCCGAAAGGACTCCTTCGGAGGATATTGTGTATTAAGTATTGTTTATTCTATTAAATTTCAATTAATTCCGAACTAAATTGAACCGGCACCAAAGCCCGTTTTAAATATTAAAAAAAACCGCCCTGCACCTGCAGAACGGTTTTGCCTAACTAAACTAACCTAAACTATTTGCGAAAATTTCTTTATCAGATTCTGATTCAATGTATAATGGTAATACGAATGAAGAAAGGGATTTACTCATGGGTGGAGGAAAATAATTTCGGATTATTTTAGTTATTATATCATATTTCGGTGCGCTGCACCTTAAAATACACTATCTCATTTTATATCCTACAAATATTACCGCAGCTCTGCCGCTTTCACTTCACAAAGATGCACGATCTTAATTCAAGAAATAATGTTGTAGCACACCTAAATACCACCCTGGATATTTGATATTGAAAATTGGTTATTGGATATTTTTTAATAAAGGGGCACTTCAGAATGTAAATATTTCAGAATCCCCCTTTAATTCCCCCTTTGGAAATCAAAAATCATTTTCATGGCAAATTTTGCATCCAAGGGGGACAAGTCCTGAACAAAGTTTGGCTAATATTGGAGTGTAACTGCAACCAGCAACTTCATTTCCACAAAACTTTTTCGAATGACAGAACCCTCCATTAATGCATTCACGCATTTTATCATTCTTGCATTTCTTCTTAAATTTACGTTATAACAAAATGCGCGAATCGGAATTCGCGCCACCCGGTTAACCACACCACAGGTACAGGAAAAGCAGTGCGAACAGGGAATCGGTTCTGAAATGTTTTTTAAGGAAAGCGATGGCCCGGTACAATTGGTTTTCAACGGTTCGTTTGGAAAGATTTAATTTTGAAGCAATTTCGTCGTTGGAAAGTCCGTCTTCGCGGCTGAGCCGGAAAATTTTCTGACGTTCGGCAGGCATTTGTTTTATCAGAATATGAAGGTTGTCTATCATTTCATCGAAAATCACCTGATGCCAGGTGCTGTCGGGTTGCGATTCAAAATTAGCAGAGGCAAAGTCTTTATAAGCACTTTCGATGTTTTTCCGGCGGATAAAATCGTAAATGGAGTTTACAGCCACCTTAAAAATAAAGGCTTTTATATTTTTCGATTTATCGAGTGTTTCGTGTTTCTCCCAGATTTTTAGAAAAACATCCTGCACCAGCTCTTCGGCATCCTGCTCGTTTTTTAAATAGGAAAGGGAAAACTGGTAAATACGTGGGGCATACCTTTCGAAAAGCTCCTGAAAAGCTTCTTTTACACCGGTTTTAACCAGATGGATTAATTTGGCGTCGGTAGTATTTTTTAGGTTGCCCAATGAGATATTTTATTGTTTCTGACAAATGTAAACGAATTTTTAATATAATTCCCAACCATACTATCCCAAATAATTTTTGCAAAACAGTTCTTCATCGTTATGATTTTGATAATTTAGCAGGCAATTAAATTTTCTTTGATAAATCAATTGTAAAAATAGTTGTCATGAACATCAAACCAGGAATTGACCGGCGAAATTTTATCGCAAAAACAGCATTAGGCACCTTGGGTGCTGCCGGAATTTTATCATCTTGTTCAGGGCCTTCATCGAAAAAAGAGGAAATTCAGCTTCCGAAACTGATCGATCAGGCACCCGACGGGAAAGTGATTAAAGCCGGATTGATTGGCTGCGGTGGTCGTGGAACCGGCGCTGCCATTAATTTTCTGGATGCCGGTCCAAACCTTCAGATCACTGCGATTGGAGATGTTTTTCAGGATAAAATTGACAATTGCCGGGCTAAACTGAAAGAAGAACGGAATGTTGAAATTGCAGATGAAAACTGCTTTATTGGCTTCGACAGTTACGAAAAAGTGATTGATTCGGGTGTGGATGTGGTGCTGCTTTGCACTCCGCCCCATTTTCGACCGGCTCATGTGGAAGCTGCCGTAAACGCCAGAAAACACATTTTTATGGAAAAGCCCATTGCCGTTGATCCGGTAGGCGCCCGTTCGGTTATGGTTTCGGCAAAAAAGGCGGAAGCAGCCGGGCTGAGCATGGTAAGCGGAACCATCCGCCGTGTGCAAAAAGATTACATGGAAACACACCGCCGCGTAGCCAATGGGGAGATTGGCGAAATTACCGGGGCAAATATTATCCGTAACGGCGGGGCCCTTTGGTTCAGAAGTCGCCAGCCCGGGTGGACCGACATGGAGTACATGCTGCGCAACTGGGTGAATTTCTGCTGGCTTTCGGGCGATCATATTACCGAACAGTTTATTCACGAAGTGGATGTGATGAACTGGCATGTCGGGCAAAACCCTGTCAGAGCTATTGGCTGGGGAGGTCGCCAGCGCAGGGTTACCGGCGACCAGTACGACTTTTTCAGCATTGAGTATGAATATGAAAACGGATTGCGTACCCACTGTGCCGCCCGGCAAATAAACGGTTGCACCAACAAAAAAGTGGAGCAGATAAACGGCACAAAAGGCTATGCCGATGCCGCCGGGAAAATTTATGACTGGAAAGGGAATGTGCTTTGGGAGTATCCTTATCCTGACGAAGGGGACACTGATTCGCAATGGAAAATAACCAATCCGTTTGTACAGGAACACATTAATCTGGTTACGGCCATTCGAACAGGCAATCCGGTCAGCGATGCCGAAGCACAGGTGAACTCGACACTTGTAACCATCATGGGAAGGATTTCGGCCTATACTGGAAAGGATGTAACCTGGGAAGAGATGCTGAACTCCGACCTATACCTGGGGCCAAAAGTGTATGCTTTCGGACCGGTTCCCGGAATTAAAGAAGAGATACCGCTGGCAGGAGTTCCCAACACTGCCGGATAGTTCAGAGTTCAGAGTTTCGAGTTCAAAGTTCAAAGTTCAGAGTTCAAAGTTTAAAGTGATGAAAAGATTTGCAATAGTATTATTTTCAGTTTTTATCCTGTTTTCGCTTAACCTGAGTGCACAGGATTTGGTGGCCACGTTTGGAAAGGAAATTCAGTGGCAGGATGTGATTGACGGAGAAGACATCAGCGGCGAACCCGTAAAATGGTTTCAGGTGAATACCGAACCGGAAACGTGGCGGGTGGAAGATGACTTGCTGATTTGCACCGGGCTTCCTATCGGTGTTATCCGCAGCGAAAAAGAGTACGAAAATTTTATCATGCACATCGAGTGGCGGCACATGGAAGCCGGTGGAAATTCCGGAACTTTTGTGTGGAGTTCTGCCGTTCCCGGCGGCAACCTTCTGCCCGACGGTGTGGAAGTGCAAATGCTGGAGCTCGACTGGGTGAACCAGAACATCCGCAACGGAGAAAAACCTCCCGTTGCTTATGTGCACGGTGAATTATTCGGCGTGGGTGGTGTGGAAGTGATTCCCGATAATCCACGCGGAGCCCGAAGCAAATCCACCGAAAACCGTTGTAAAGGAAAAGGGGAGTGGAATACCTACGAGGTGGTATGCGTGGACGGAACCGTTAAACTTTCGGTTAACGGAAAGTTTGTGAACGGCATCAGTCAGTCATCGCAAAAGAAAGGGTACATCTGTCTGGAAGCCGAGGGCGCTGAAATTCATTTCAGAAACATTCAGGTTTTTGAATTGCCATAAAAAACGAGGCTGCCTCAAACATATCTTGAGTTAAATGAATTGGTTTGGTTTTTGTTAAATCTCTGGAAAATTTATAGCCATGAAAACAAATTCAGCTTTTATCCTTTTCCTGATATTTATCCTGCCTTCCTGTTATTCCACAAAAATTACCTCCGGTTTTCTCACTCCTGAAAATCAAAACAGGGAAATTTTCTCCCAACTGGATGTTCATTTCGATGATCAGTCATTTGCCTCGGTATTTGCGCCTTCTCAGAAAATATTGGATTCCGAGGTCATTGAAGGAGAACTTGAAAGCCGGCGGGAGGTTCAGGTGGTAAATGAAAGCCGGAATTCACTGGATGTGAAAAACCTGATTGAAAAGTATGCCGTTCAAAACATCCCGGGGAATGAATGTTGTAAAGGCACTGCTGTTTTCAGCGTAACTTTTTACGATTCCAATGAAAACTTTATGCTGGCATTCGTATCATTAATGACACTCGGAGTTTTGAATCTTGCCGGCTTGCCAGCCAATCATGTGGATCAAACCATTGAACTGAAGGTTTCAGTTTATAACAACGATGGAAAATTGCTGAAGAATTATACGGGTTTTGGTCATGATAAATACCTGACAGGTTTGTATTATCACAGTCCGAACCAGCGACGTCCATCTTTTATCAAAAGTGTAAAAAATGCGCTTTCTGAAATCGACAGGCAAATTACGGCCGACAAACAAGAACTCGTTAATGGTTTATAAACAAAGAAATTCGGAAGAGTTCTCATGATCCTGAAAACTCTCCCGAATCGTTTATTCCAGAAAAAACCGGGCATCCTTCACTTCATCGCTGCTGGTGCCTATAAAAACGATAAACTCGCCGGGTTCGGCCACAAAATCCAAATCGTAGTTGTAAAATTTCAAATCTTCTTCGGAAAGGGTGAAGCTGACCTCTTTCGATTCGCCGGCTTTCAGGGAAATTTTCTGAAATCCCTTCAGTTCCTTCAACGGTCGGGTAATGCTGGTCACCACATCGCGGATGTACAATTGCATCACTTCTTCTCCGTCATAGTTTCCTGTGTTGGTCACCGTGACCTTGGCTTCCAGTGTTTCATCAGTGGAAATGGCAGCTGTACTCAACGAAACATCGCTGTACTCAAATGTGGTGTAACTCAGTCCGTAACCAAACGGGAACAGAGGCGAATTGGGCGAATCGAGGTAATTGGTTTTGAACTTCTCGAATTCATCGCCTGCCTGTGGTCGCCCGGTGTTGCGGTGGGCATAATAAATGGGAATCTGCCCCACATTTCGCGGGAAAGTCATTGTAAGTTTACCTGAAGGATTATAATCTCCGAAAAGTGCATCGGCAATGGCATTTCCGGCTTCCACGCCCGGGTGCCAGGTCAGCAGGATGGCGTCGGCCAGTTCAACTTCTTCTTCAATAGTCAGCGGTCGGCCAGCCATTAGTACCAGCACTAACGGTTTCCCGGTTTCAGCCAGTGCACGGATGAGTTTTTTTTGTTCTTCGGGAACATCCAAATTCGTACGGTTACCCGATTCTCCGCTCATTTCGGTAGCCTCTCCTACTACCGCCACCACCACATCGGCACGACGCGCGGTATTAACCGCTTCGCGCAACATCGCTTCGGGTGAGCGTTCATCGATATCGATGCGCGTTCCGAAAACATTCACCCTTGCAGCGAAAACCGGGTCATCCGAAATATTTGCTCCTTTGGCATACAAAACACTAACTGCATCGCCGGCCACATTTTTAATTCCTTCAAGTATTGGGACCGAAAGCTGCGGATCGCCGGTGGGCGCCCAGGTTCCCAGCATATTGTTTTTGTTGTCGGCCAGCGGCCCGATCAACGCCACCGTACCCGACTTTTTCAGCGGCAAAACCTGATTGTTGTTTTTCAGCAAAACAAACGAACGGGCTGCTACTTCCCTTGCTGCCTGCCGGTTTTCAGTCGTTAAAATATCCTTTTCAGGGCGCGATGCATCAAAATACCTGTACGGATCATCAAACAATCCCAGCTTGTATTTGGCCTCCAAAACCCTTCGGCAGGCCAGGTCGATGTCTGCTTCGGTCACTTTTCCTTCCTCCAGCGATTTTTCCAGGGTCGTCAAAAATCCTTCGCCCACCATGTCCATGTCGAGGCCGGCTTTTAGTGCCAGCGCCGACACCGCTTGCAAATCGCCCATTCCGTGTGCAATCATTTCATTCACCGAGGTGTAATCAGAAACCACAAAACCGTCGAATCCCCACTGTTCGCGAAGCAGTTCGGTAAGCAGCCAACGGTTTCCTGAGGCAGGAATTCCATCCACATCGTTAAACGAAGTCATCACGCATCCCACACTGGCATCCACAGCTGCCTTGTACGGAGGCATATAATCGTTGAACATCCGGTTGCGGCTCATGTCCACCGTATTGTAATCGCGGCCGGCTTCCGAAGCGCCATACAATGCCATGTGTTTCACTGTGGCCATCATGGTATTTTCCCGTGCCAGGTCGTCCTGCTGGTACCCGCGCACCATAGCTTCTGAAACTCGTGAACCGAGGAACGGATCTTCTCCGGCACCTTCGGCAACTCGCCCCCATCGAGGGTCGCGGGCAATATCAACCATGGGCGAGAAGTTCCAGAAAATACCGTCGGCAGTGGCTTCCATTGCAGCAATACGGGCTGTTTTTTCGATGAGACCCATATCCCAGCTTGCCGATATACCCAGCGGAATGGGAAAGGTTGTTTTGTACCCGTGAATCACATCCGCTCCAAAAATCATCGGGATTCCCAACCGGCTTTCTTCCACGGCCATTTGTTGCGCCTGGCGCAGATTTTCCGGTCCGTAAATGCCGAAAATACCACCTACCCTGCCTGTTTTAATTTTGTCTTCCACATCGGTACTCACTACCGAACCGGTTAAAATTCCACCGCCCGGGGTCACTAAGTTCAGTTGTCCGATTTTCTCCTGAATGGTCATTTTGCTCATCAGTTCACTGATAAACCGGTCCATTTCAGTTTCTTTTTCCTGCTGCCCAAATGAAATGAACAATACAAAAGCAACAGCCAAAAACATTAATTTCTTCATAATTAGATATTATTGCAAATTAAAGACTGACCCTGCGAACCTGGTCAGTCTTTAATTTTTATTTTATCGGGCAGCAATTTTAAATATTTTTACTGCAACGCGATTTTTGTGCTTCCTTTGGTTGTGTTTACAATGTAAATTCCTGTTTTCAGATTAACCCTGAAATTTCCATCGTAAGCTGGTCCTTCAGCTACTTTTCTTCCAACCAAATCAAATACCCTGACATTTCCCGAGTAATTCGAAATTCTAATTTCCCCGTTGGAGTAATAAGCATGAATTTCTGAATTTTTAAACGGTCTTTTAATTCCGGTAGCAGTACTTACAAATTTAAAATCGTCCA
>CAZLGT010000098.1:0-10940 GCA_964559175.1 uncultured Mariniphaga sp.
ATGGATTTAAGCGGTTATACTCGTTTTTTACAATGCCGCGAATATAATAAAAAAATGATACGAAAACCCGCGGGAAACTTTATTTTTAAAACTGCTTCCAGGATTTCTCCTCTATCCCTCTGCTGGCGGCCATTTTACGAGCCAACACAAACATAAAATCGGACAAACGGTTGATGTATTTTATGATTTCGGGCTGAACTTTTTCGAGTTCGGAGAACTCCAGAATTCGTCTTTCAGCTCTGCGGCATACTGTACGTGCCACATGGCATTGTGCAGCTGCCATATCACCGCCGGGTAAAATAAAATGCGTTAATTCGGGTAAATCTTCCTCCATTTTATCGATGGCTTTTTCCAAAAAGGAAATATGGTTCTCCGTAATGGAAAGTTTTTCTGTAAATGCATTTCCTTTTTCATCGGAAGCCAGCCGTGAACCAATATTAAAAAGCTTGTTCTGAATTTCAAGCAGGTAATTTTCAGCATCGGCAGGAAGTTTATTTGAGCGAATCAATCCAATGGCGGCATTCAGCTCATCCACGGTTCCGTAAGCTTCCAAACGCACGTCATATTTCTTCACCCTGCTTCCGCCTACCAAACCGGTAGTGCCATCGTCGCCGGTTTTTGTATAAATTTTAAAATCTTTTCCCATACTTATACATCCTAATATACCGGGTTTGGGTTTATTTCATCCGACTCAACTTCCCCGTCCTTAAGTTTTATTACCCGGTGGGCATGATTGGCAATGTCCTGCTCGTGGGTTACCATTACCAGCGTGTTTCCCTTGCGGTGTATTTCGGCAAAAAGTTTCATTATTTCTTCGGAAATAACGGAATCGAGGTTTCCTGTGGGTTCGTCGGCCAGTAAAATGGAGGGATTATTCACCAAAGCCCGTGCGATGGCAACCCTTTGCCGCTGACCACCCGAAAGTTCGTTGGGTTTATGGTCCATCCTGTCGGCCAGCCCCACATCGGTTAATGTATTGGTTGCCCGGTTTTTTCTGTCGTGCTTTTTTACACCGGCATATACCATGGGCAGCATCACATTATCTAAAGCCGAGCTCCGGGGCAGCAAGTTAAACACCTGAAATATAAATCCAATTTCGGCATTGCGGATTTCGGCCAGCTCATTGTCCGACAGCCGGCTCACATCTTTTTCATTTAAGATATAGGTACCTCCCGATGGTGTATCCAAACAGCCAATAATGTTCATCAACGTAGATTTCCCCGAACCGGAAGCGCCCATTATGGCCACATATTCTCCCTTGTAAATATCGAGTGTAATCGTACGTAGCGCCCTTACAACCTGGGTTCCTACCTTGTAATTTTTAGTAATATTTTCTAAGTGAATGATCTTTTTCTTCATAAACCGGCTTTTTCAATAGGTAACAGAACACCTCATCCCGTTACAATGTTTCGGTGTGCAAAAGTAACATTTCCTGAAAACATTCCTGCCATTCCTTTTAAACCCATGCCGGGTTTTCAGGTCAAAATAGTTTGAAAACCAAAAAATAACTAAAGATGAAGCGACAATTATCCATTCAAATTTTTCTTTCTGTACTGTTATTAATCTTTTTCAAACCAGCAATTTCACAGCAAAAATCGGCAGACAACTGGGAGCAGTGGCGCGGTCCGCTGAATAAAGGCGTTGCTGTTAAGGGCAATCCTCCGGTGGAGTTTAGCGAAACCAAAAACCTGAAATGGAAAACCGCCATTCCGGGAAAAGGACATGCCACACCGCTGGTTTGGGGCAATAAAATTATTGTGCAAACGGCTGTTGCTACCGACGAAATTGCCCCGGAGGCGCCTGACGGCGCAGGAGAAGGCAGCCGCATGGCGCCCAGCCAAACCGACCGCATTCACGAGTTCAGAGTTTTGCTGGTTGACAAAAACGATGGACAGATCATCTGGAATACCCTGGTTACCCGCGAATGGCCCCGGGAAAACACGCACGAACTGGGAAGCTGGGCTTCCAACTCGCCCTGTACCGACGGCGAACGCATTTATGCCTGGTTCGGTTCCCGCGGTATCTATTGCCTCGATTTCGACGGAAATATCCTGTGGCAGCGCGACTTCGGACAAATGCAAAAACACATGAGTTTTGGCGAAGGAAGCTCTCCGTTTCTTTATAAAAACAAACTTTTCATTTTATGGGACCACGAAGGTGATTCCTATCTTTATGCACTAAATAAAAACACCGGAAACATTGAGTGGGAAGTTACACGCGACGTAAACACCTCGTGGTCAACGCCGCTGGTGGTTGAAGTTAACGGAAAACCCCAGGTAATCACAACTGCTACCGATAATGTAACGGCTTACGATTTTGAGACCGGCGAAATAATCTGGACCTCCTCTGGACTTACCCGAAACGTAATTCCCAACCCAATTTACAGCGACGGGATTTTATATGCCATGAGCGGCTTCAGGGGCAGCGCCATGCAGGCTATCGATATTGCTAATGCACATGGAAACATCACCGGCACCGATGCCGTTTTATGGACGTACGATAAAAACACACCTTACACACCGCAACCGGTTTTAATGAACGGAAAACTTTACTTCATGCGTGTGAACAACGGCTTTCTATCGTGCATCGATGCCAAAACCGGCGAACCTTTTTATGAAAACGAACGGCTCGGCGATATCAGCACCCTCTACTCCTCTCCCACCGGAGTAAACGACCGGCTCTACATTGCAGCCGAAAATGTGGTGATGGTCATCAAAGCCGGGGAAATCTTTGAAATAATGGCCTCCAATCCGGTTGACGACAATTTCCACGCATCGCCTGTAATTGTTGGCAACGACCTCATTTTACGCGGATTCAACTCGTTGTATTGTTTCTCGGAGGAGTAAGGCAAAAAAGATATCGATGAAAATCAGAGAATTTAAACCTGAAGATTTGAATATTATGAGGGTGTGGTTAGAACAGGACTACATTCAAAAATTTTGGGGTAATCCGCAAGATTGGATTAAAGAAATATCTGAAAATATAAGTACTGACTGGGTTAAATATCTCATTTTGGAATGTGACACCCCAATCGGGTTTCTTCAATATTATGAAACAGACAAGGCTCCACAGGGAGAATGGTCGGATGAGCCAATCGGAACTGTCGGAATCGATTATCTCATTGGAAATATAGAATTTTTAGGGAAAGGATATGGTTCAAAAATCGTTCATTTACTGGTTGACTTCATCAAATCGAAAAACGAGTATGATTACATTGTTGCAGACCCGGATGCAGAGAATGTAGCATCTGTAAAAGTGCTTGAAAACAATGGTTTTAACCAAAATAGCAACGGACTTTTTTATTTGGATTTGACCAATACGGGAATAAAAATTTATAGAGCTGCCCAACAGGATGTCGGTATGATAACTCAGCTGTTTCGGGATACAATTCAAAATGTGAACTCAAAAGATTATCCGGAAGACGAAACAGAAGACTGGTCATCGTGGTGGGCTGACCATGATAAATGGAAAGAAAAAATTGAAAAGCAGTACTTTATTAAAGCAATGATTGAAGGCAAAATGGTTGGGTTTAGTTCGTTGGCAACCGATGGATATCTCGACTTTTTGTTTACTCACAAAGACTATCAAAGACACGGTGTTGCCGGTAACTTGTTACGTAAGATTGAAAAAAAAGCAAAAGAACAAGGTAATGATTTGATATATTCGGATGTAAGCATTACAGCAAAAGGATTTTTTGAAAAGCATGGATATATTGTTGAAAGACGACAATTCAAAAAATCCAGGAACAAAGAATTAATCAATTTCAGAATGACAAAAATAATAAAGGCAGCGCCCTGCGACGAGTTCCCGGGAACTATCGGGATTGAACCCGCCTGAAAATCAAACTGTGAAGAGTGGCACAAATTGAACCGAAATCACTGGCACAAACCGAACCGAAACAGCCCCGTTGTGTCCAAAAAAAAGGCGACTCAAATAGTGGTATCGTTGGTATTAAACACGAAGACCTGAAGGCACGAAGAATTCACAAAACTTCATTCGGTACTTGCTTATAATCAAATAGTTTTATACTTTTATTCCGTTAAAATTTAAACCTGAATGAATGCTGAAATGACCGAACAAAAAAACATCGAAGATTCCGGAAACAATAATAACTGTATTTATTCAACAACCGTTTGTGCAGTGGGTGTGGATGATATGAACGGATAAACAAGTAAGCCATTATTAAAAAAAAGCCATGAAAAATTTAATCACATTTTTATTGCTTCTAACTTCTGTTTACTCTTATTCGCAGACTAAATATTATACTACAGACGGGAAAAACAGACTGACTGAATCTGAAATAAATAATGTGCTTTCTGAAATGGAAAGTAAAATGGAGAAAGCTCTTGGAAAAAATGTTTATGTAAGTTTGACAATACAAGATACTGAAACCAAAAAAGATTCACTAATTTCTAAAATCACTTTCAATATAAGTAACAAAAAACCAGACGAATTAACAAATTCAGATTCTTTATCAGAATTTAAAGATAAGGACTTTCCTATATTTGACTTACAAACTATAGAAGGTGAAAACTTCAATTCAGAACAATTAAAAGGAAAACCTGCAATGATTAATTTTTGGTTTACTAAATGTAAACCTTGCATTGATGAAATGCCAATCTTAAATCAAATAGCCGAAAAATATAAGAATGATTTCAATTTCATCGCTATCACTTATGAAAATGAAAATGACGTAAAAAAGTTTTTAAAAAAACATCCATTCAATTATAAACATTTGGTAGATGCTGAAAAATTCACTGACTATTTAGGCATCAAAGCTTATCCTATGAATTTATTTTTAGATAAAAACGGAGTTTTAAAATATGTTAAAGGCGGAATTCCTTATGAAAGCAAAGAGGGTGGCGAATTGAAAATGGGTGAAGGAAATGAAATAATTGAAATAATTGAAAAATTAAAATAAAATTGGCTGCTAAACAGAACTTTGAGCGGCGTGCGGCTTCCGGTCAGCCAGTTGGCGAACTGAACCCGACTGCCCGGCCGCCTGAATGACTTAGCCGGACAGAAAACCGCACGCAATCTGCACAGGAAACCGGTACCTACCGCCGGCAGAGCTTTGTGCAAAGTAAACAGGATATTATGATTTTCAACTTTTAATTTTATTTGAGATTTTGAATAATTCAGCAGGACATAGAATCAGAACAGAACTAAAAAGCAAAGGAGCAGATTTTATTAAGTTTGTCGATATTTCGCAATTGCCTACCAAACAAAATAAAGGATTTCCGGGAGCCATACTCATTGGCATTTTGCTTTCTCCAACCTATCTTCTTGAAGTTTCAAAAACGCATGATTATGTTGAGAAAATGAAAAGAGAAAAGCTAACAGATGCAGATGAATTTAACCTCAAGGAGATGATGACAGATCGGTTGGCTGATTATATTGCCGGTTATTTATTGTCGATAGGATATTCAGCCTATTCTCAATCGGAGAAAAATATCTCTTCAACCGGATTTTATAACGATACAGATAAAAGCACTCCTCTGCCCCACAAAACAATTGCCGGATTGGCAGGTATGGGATGGATTGGAAAACATAATTTACTTGTGACACCCGAATACGGCAGTGCATTCAGCATGTGTACGGTTTTGACCAATGCACCGTTAGAAACCGTTTTGTATGGCCATACTTCATCAAAGTGTGGAGATTGTGAGATTTGTGTAAAAAGTTGTCAGGTTAAAGCAATTAAAGGCAAAACATGGAGCCCGGGCCTGCCCAGGGATGCGATTGTGGATGTAACTTTATGCAATACCTGTTTAAAATGTATGGTATTATGTCCCTGGACTCAAAAATATATAAAAAGAGGATTAAATGAATAAGGATATACCGAAAATTCCCAAAACTTCATTCCGGCACTTGCTTATAATCAAATCGTTTTATAGTTTTAGTCCGTTAAAATTTAAACCTGGGTGAATGCTGAAATGACCAAACAAAAAATCTTTGAAGTTTTAGGAAACATTAATACCTGTAAATATCCAAAAGCCGTTTGTACAGTGGATGTGGATTATATGAATTGATAAACAAGTTGGGTTTCATGCTGAGAGACTACAGTATTTCAAAATAATATTTGCAAAACATTAAATTTTGATTTATTTTTATATCGTTAAATGATATATAATGAATAGAATTAAAGAGATACTTGAAACGAAAGGTATAAAACAAACATGGCTATCTGAAAAATTGAATAAAAGCTATAACATGATTAATGCTTACGTTCAAAATAGGAGACAGCCCAGTTTAGATGATTTATATAAAATAGCAGAAATTTTGGATGTTGATGTAAAAGAGTTACTTATATCTAACAAAACTAATAATGATGTATAGGACAAAAACAATAGATACAGTTAATGCTTTAAAAGAAGAATTAGATAAAAAGATTCCATTAGAAGCTGAAGATGATAAGCGTTTACAAAAAAAGCTACGTTTAGAATTTAATTATAATTCAAATCACCTTGAGGGTAATACCTTAACTTATGGTCAAACTCAATTATTATTGTTTTTTGATAAAAGTTCAGGCGATGTTTCTGTAAGTGACATTGAAGAGATGAAAGCTCATGATGTTGCATTATCACAAATTGAGGATATGGCTGATGATGAAGAACGTCCACTAACGGAAAATTTCATAAAAGAATTAAATAAAACAATATTAGTCAAACCGTTCTGGAAAGATGCAATTTCACCAAATGGCACACCAACCAGAAAGAGAATTGAAATTGGTCAGTATAAAACTTCCCCTAATAGTGTTCAATTAAAGAACGGAGAAATTCATGAGTATGCTTCTCCAGAAGAAACACCAGCTTTAATGAGTGATTTACTAAATTGGTATAACTCTTCAAAAGACAAATTACATCCTGTACAGTTAGCCGCAGAATTTCATTATCGATTTGTTTGTATCCATCCTTTTGATGACGGAAATGGACGTGTTGCCAGGTTAATTATGAATTATATTCTTCTAAAAAATAATTACCCACCTGTAATTATAAAATCAGAAGATAAACAAAGTTATTTAACTGCTTTGCAGAAAGCTGATACTGGAGATATTAAATCTCTAATTGAATATATTGAAGAACAATCAATATGGTCTTTAGAACTTTGTTTAAAAGCAGCAAATGGAGAAGATATTGATGAGCTAGGTGATATTGAAAAAGAAATTGAAATTCTGAAACGTAAAAAGTTAACTGAAACAAAAATTTTCAAAACTCCTAAAGTTGCATATGAGATAATTAATCACATTAATACTGATTTATGGAAACCATTAAATAAATTACTAGGAAATTTTGATGACTTCTTTGCTGAAACCAAAAATGAAAATTTTGTTGACAACAGTAAAATAGAAAAAACAAGAACAATAACAAACCCTATGATGAGAACGGCTCGGTTATTTGCTGACCGAGAAGTGACTGTTAAAAATTATGAGATATTTGGTCATGATTTAGAGGAAGAAAATATTACTGAAATCCAATGGGTGAGAAAAATGCTTTCTTTAAAATCAGCAAAAAGAAAAGTTGATTATGAAATTTGGTGTTCGCTTCATATCGATGACGCTAAATACACTTTGGTTATAACAGAGAAGAATACTGATTCTGAAAGTTATATGAAAAATTCAACAACTCTGTTTGAAATTGATAATGAGTATCATATTTTGTTTATGTCTGACACAATCAATAGTATAAAAAGAACAGTGTCAAATCATTTGATTAATAAAATTCAGACTGTTGAATAATGCATGAAAATCCAATAAATGGTAAAACTGAATGCGGGGTGATGAATAAAATTGGAACTTTTGAACTTTTAATTAACTTTGATAACGGTTAATACTAAAGTGCTTTGAAAACCCGCACGACAGTTTACCATCGACCCTTGGACACATTTATAAAAAACTGACAGACAATGGATATGCTAAATTTGATAGTTGGATTATTTTTGATTGGTATTGGATTTTTAGTTAAATCCACACCTGATTTGATTGCTGGATACAACACCATGTCCAAAGAGAAGAAGAAAAATGTGGACATTGAACGTTTATCGGCTTTTATGCGCAATGGACTAATCACTATGGGATTGTCAATTATTATCGGATATTATTTATTTAAATGGATTGGTTTTACAATGATTGCCAATTCTATGATACTGATAGTGCCTTTCGTCGGGGTAACTATTTTGGTTTTAAATGCTCAGAAATTTGACCATAACAAGACTAAAAAAACTAAATTAACATATTCTATTGTTGGATTGGTATTTTTATTCGTGATTGGGTTAATAACCTATGGATTTATTCCTTCAAAGACGGTTTACGGCAATGATGCGATTCGATTTTCAGGAATGTATGGATTTGAAATAAGTATTGGCGAAATTGAAAAAGTTGAACTTTCTGATAAATTACCGACAATTAAAATACGGACTAATGGATTTAGTTTTGGCAGTATCAAAAAAGGATTTTTCAACCTTGAAAAATTTGGCAAAAGCAGATTGTTAATTCATTCTGATTTAGCTCCTTATTTGATACTTTCGAAAAATAATGGGGACAAAATTATCATCAATTTCAAAGATAAAATTGAAACAGAAAAGACATACGAAAAGATTACAATATTGATAAACAGATAAAAACTGTGGCACACACTGGAAGACCGAAATGAAAATTGTAAATTGCGCAATTTGAAAATTGAACCAGCGAAATGAAAGAATGGCTGAGCTGTTCACCTCTTCGGCGGCCTCTTTTCTTTCGCTGCTGATACCCACCCGAAGGCTGTCCGGTTCAGGCGTACTATCTGCCCGTTGGCCAGTGCGTCCTGCATCACGTCAACCGTGGCATACAATACGGCGCGGATGTCGGCGCCGCTCACGGTACTGATTTTCTCATTGGATTTGGTCAATCCGGTAAGTGTCATCTCTCCGCTCGGGTTGGCAGAGGCATAGAACTTCTTTTCGCCACCGCCGGGCACTCCGGGATGACCTCTTTCGATAACTTTAAATTTGTACTTATTATTTTTCAAAACTTCATTCCGGTACTTGTTTTAAAACAAATCGTTTTATAGTTTTAGTCCGAAAAAATTTAATCCTGGATGAATACTAAAATGACCAAACAAAAAATCATTGAAGTTTCCGAAAAGAATAATAAAGGTGCATATCCAACAACCGTTTGTGCAGTGGATGTGGAAAGTATGAATAGATTAACAAGTTGACGGCACTGCTGACAAAAAAAGAAAGTTTACCATTAAAACATGAGAAAATTGACTGAGTGAACCTGAAAAAATGTATTTTTGAAAATAGAATGGCAGACAAAGCATACATAACACCAAATGTTCTGAAATGGGCAAGAGAATCGGCAAGAATGACCGAAGAAGTTGCTGCAGCCAAAATTTCTGTCACTATCAAAAAATTGAAAGAATGGGAAGAAGGGAAAAGCCAACCGACCATCAGGCAGGCTCAAATTTTAGCAAAAGCGTATAAAAGACCATTTGCATTGTTCTTTTTACCGGAAATTCCTCGTGACTTTCAACCCCTTCAAGACTTCAGAAAATCAGGCTCTAAAGAACTAACAACATCATCGGTTTTTATCATTCGCGAGATTCAACAGAAACAAGCCTGGATAAGTGATGTTTATGAAGAAAATCAGGAAAATAAATTGTCTTTTGTTGGTAGATTTTCAATAAATGACAATCCTCAAAAAATTGCTGACGACATATTAGAGACCTTAAAAATAAATCCCGCTTCATACAAAACTGATAATCCAATAAAAGAGTGGATAGATGCAGCGGAGAAAAATGGAATTTTTGTATCACGAACAAGTTTCATTCATTCAAGACTTAAACTCGACTCTGAAGAATTACAGGGTTTTGCTATTGCTGACCCTTATGCTCCATTTGTATTTGTAAATTCAGAAGACTGGAATGCACCTCAATTATTCACTCTTGTGCATGAAATTGCACATATTTGGATTGCTGAAACAGGAATCTCAAATGAAATTGAACCTGAACTACAAAATAAGGACAAATTTCATCCCGTTGAATTGTTCTGCAATGAAGTAGCTGCAAATGCCCTGATGCCAAAAGAAATAATTTTGGCTTTTAATTCAGATATATTTAAAAGTTCAAAATTGGTTTTTAAAACAGCCAGACAAATTGGCGTGAGTTCTTTTGCTCTTTTAGTTCGGGCTTTAAATCTCAATCTTATCACTATTACAGCTTATCAAAAGTTAAAGAGACAAGCAGATATTGACTTTGCTGATTTTTTAAGAAGAGAGGCTGAAAAAAAAGCGAAACAAAAAGAAAAAGGGAAAAAAGGTGGACCAAACTATTTTTTACTACAGTTAAACCGAAATGGCAGATTGTTTACCCAAACTGTTCTCGATGCTTTTCGTGGAGGCATTATTGAGCCAACAATGGCAAGTAACCTGTTAAATGTTCAGGTAAATAAATTTCAAAACCTGGAATCCCAATTATATAAATGAGTACAAAAGCAATCAAATTTTGTTTGGATGCTAATGTGCTAATCCAGGCATGGCAAAAATATTACAATCCAAAATTCTGCCCGGATTATTGGAAAATACTTATTGAGGTTGGTAAACGAGAAATAATCTTTATCCCGGAAGTGGTTTACGAAGAAATCACAAGAACAGAGGATGAGCTTTCAAAATGGCTAAAGACAAGTAAAATCCCAATTGAAAAAATCTCAGAGTCGGTAACAATTTGCCTTCAGAAAATATATGCGACTGACCCTGAACACAGGAAATTAGTTGATAATATTCGTGGTCGTTCGTTGGCAGACCCCTGGATAATAGCACATGCAATGGACAAAAATGCAATTGTTGTGACAAAGGAAAACAAAGAAACTGCCTTAAATTCAAAAAGAATCAGGATTCCAAACGTATGTGAAAACATGGGAATTAAATGGATTAATGATTTTCAATTCATTGAGAGGTTAGA
>CAZLGT010000099.1:0-10766 GCA_964559175.1 uncultured Mariniphaga sp.
TTAAAGACCATCGACCGGAAATCTGTTGGGAGACCTGTTACTTGTTACCAGAATATAAAAGAAAAGCTAAAACAGTTTCAAACAAAATACAACGATAAGTATCTTTTTCAGTCTGATTTGTTTGTTAAACCGGAAACAGCCACCTTAAGCATGCATATAATCGAAGAGGTTAAGAAAGCAATCGGTGCGCTAAACCGGTTAACCACAAAAACCGAAAATTCATTGTTGAAAAAGTTCCGCGAGGAGTTTTATAAAAAGTATGAAGACGAAGAAGTGCCGTTAACCGTAGCACTGGATGTGGAAACGGGAATCGGGTTTGGAAACATCGATGGGCAGCGCGGCGATTTGTCGCCGCTGCTTGAGGATATCCCCTTTTATGGAAGCTCATCCAATAGTAAGGAGATAAAATGGGGCGCCGTCGAATCCTTTCTGCTAAAAAAGTATGACGGGTTTTTAACAAACACTGATTCCGAAGAAGTTGTAATTACCAAAAAAGATTTGTCTGCGTTTCCTGAAAACTGGGACGATTTGCCCGGCACATTTTCAGTCATGGCGGAAATAATCCGCACCGAAGAAAGCCCTGACGGTCCACTTGTTTTACTAAGGCAAGCCGGGGGATCTTCTGCTGCAAATTTACTCGGAAGGTTTTGTTATATTGACAAACAGATTGGAGATTTTGTAAAAGAAATTACCGGCACTGAACAGCAATTAAACCCGGAAAAAATTTTGGCCGAAATTGTCCATTTGCCCGAATCGAGGACCGGAAATATTCTGATGCGGCCAACCTTGCGTAAATACGAAATCCCTTATTTGGCCAATACGTCAGTGGATAAAAATAATGTTATCCCGTTAACCGATTTAATGGTTTCGGCGCCCCAGGGAAGAACGATTAAATTACGTTCAATAAAGTTTAATAAAGAAGTTCTTCCAAGATTAACCTGTGCCCATAATTATTCAAATAATGCACTGCCTGTCTATCAGTTTCTTTGCATGATGCAAACGCAGGAATTACGCGGAGGAGTCGGATTCAACTGGGGGCCGGTTCTGGAAAACAAGCCTTTTTTACCGCGAGTACGTTACGAACATGCAGTTTTATCGCCGGCAACATGGAACATTTCAGCCGACGATACAAAACAAATCCCTGCAATTACGAACAGCGGTTTTTTTGAAAAAGCTTCTTTGTTTCGGAAAGAAAAGAAAATCCCTGACAGGGCGCTTCTGGTGCAGGGCGATAACAAACTGCTGATTGATTTTAATTGTTTGCCTTCAGTTCAGATGTTATTTTCCGAAGTAAAAAAACGAAGTTTCAGATTAGAGGAATTCTTATTTGACGATGAGTATCCGTTGGTAAAAAGAGGGGAAGAGTTTTTTACCAACCAGTTGATAATGTGTTTTTATAAAAACAAACAATGATATGATACGGAGCTTACAGCGAAAATTTATAATTGGCGACGAGTGGCTTTATTTTAAAATTTATTCCGGCCCCAAAACGTTGGAATCCATCCTGATAAATGAGATTCATTTATTGGTTGGTGAATTGATGCAGGAACAGGCCATCGATAAATTCTTTTTTATCCGGTACGCCGATCCTGATTATCATCTTCGTGTAAGGTTTCGTCTTTCAGGAGAGCCAAACTTTGCAGAAGTAGTTCAACGCTTTAATAAAATAATAAAACCCTATGTGGAAAACAGGTTGATTTGGAATGTTTGCACCGGTACCTACAACAGGGAACTGGAAAGGTACGGGAGGAGTACCATTTCGGAGATGGAAACGCTGTTTTGTATCGACAGTATTGCTATCCTGAAAACCCTGAAAGAAACGGAAAATTCCGGTAATGATTTACATCGGTGGCTTGGGGGTGTAAAATATGCAAATACTTTGATTGACTTATTTGGATTGACATTGCAGGAAAAAAGCAGATTCTGCGAGGCCAACAGCAATAGTTTTTCAACTGAGTTTAATCTGAATAAACCGATGAAAATACAATTGGATAAAAAATACAGGCAGGAAATGGCAGGATTGGAAAAAATATTAAATCCGGTTAATGAAGATTACTTTATTCCCGGTGTTAAGCATATTGAATGGTATTCCCAACAGGCAGGCCCGGTCATTCAAAATGTGTTGAACTGTTTAAAAAGCAATGATTTGGAAATGCCGTTGAATAATTTGTTAAGCAGCCTGGTGCA
Organism: uncultured Mariniphaga sp.; assembly: GCA_964559175.1. GTDB lineage: Bacteria > Bacteroidota > Bacteroidia > Bacteroidales > Prolixibacteraceae > Mariniphaga. The sequence goes on from CAZLGT010000099.1 coordinate 2,188, forward strand.
CATGCACTTTAACCGGCTTTTCCGCACCAAACAGCGGATGCACGAATTTATAATCTATTATTTTTTGAACAAATTTTATAAATCGCAGGTGGCCCGTTTAAAATATAATTCGGTTACATTGAATTAAAAATGCCTAAAATCCTCATCGATATATTACCCGCCCGCGGGCATTTTCACGCCACCCTTAAAATGGCTAACCTATGGAAAAAATCGGGTTATGATGTATATTATGGGAGCGCTTTAGGTTTAAAAGCCGGCATTGAAAAATTCGGGTTTCCTTTCATTTTATTTCCGGCAGTACTGGTTGTTTCCATAAATTTTACGAACAGGGCTGCAAAAATAAAGTATTTTCTGGATTATCTGTATGATGTTTTGTACCCCTCAGCATCGGACAAATTAAAAAAGAACATCGAAGAATTTTGTGCATCAGTTTCTGAGATTATGCCTGATTTGGTTTTGCTTGACGAGCAAACATCAATAAAAGCTTTCTTATATGAAAAACTTGATATACCGGTAATATTGTTTCAGACGAAACCCGATACACGCAAAATAGCAGGGTTGCCGCCGTTTACCTCTTATTATATGCCTGTGCCGGGCATTTTAAACGCATTTTTGTGCAGTTTGCTCTGGCGGGTAAAATTATTAAAGTATTATTTAAATAAACAGTTGGACAGGGTACTTTCATTTGGCCGCGACAGCTTTTCATTGTATGTTAAGGTTTGCAATGAATACGGAATCGAAATCAAAAAAAGGATTGAACTTGCCCGTTCATTTGGAATCGGGGTGAAAGGTTTTCCGCGTTTAATCATTTCCCCCGCAGCGTTCGATTTTCCCCATCCTGAACAGAAAGGCGTTTTTCGCATTGGCCCTTTAACCGAAATTAAACGCGAAGGGCAGATTACTTTGCCGCGTTATCTCCCGTTGCTCGTTAGACTTGAGGAGGCAAGGAAATCCGGGGATGGTTTTGTTGTTTATTGTTCACTTGGGACCGTAACTGCGGGGTATAAAAAGAAGGTGAGAAAATTTTTCCTGAAAATGTCGCGCGTTGCCCGGATGAATCCGGGGTTTTTGTTCATCCTTTCCACCGGAAAAGATTTCGATATTAATCAATTGCTGCCTGTTCCTGAAAATCTCTTTGTTTATGAATATGTTCCGCAGGTTGACCTTTTACAGTATTGCCATGTAATGGTTACCCACGGGGGAATGAACAGTATTACGGAATGTGTTTTTAACGCTGTTCCCATGCTGGTCTATCCATTGTCGCCCGATTGGGACCAACCCGGAAATTCAGCCCGGGTGGTTTTTCACGGATTAGGGATGAGAGGCCGGATAAACAGAGATTCAGCAAAAACAATTTCGAAAAAACTGAACCGTATAAAATCAGATTACAGCTTTTTCAACAAACATGTGACATCAATGAGGGATAAATTCAAAGAGAAAAACAATTCGGATAAGGTAATCCGGATAATCGAAGAGTTTTTGCGCAAATGAATTGATAAATATGGAATTATCCGAATTTAAGTACATAAAGCACACATTTGTAAAAAGCAATAATCAATCACTTACCGGATTAACCTGTCTGTCATCGGTAATTAAATTTTACGGGGGAAATGTTTCTGTTGAAGAATTGCAGCAAACAGGACAAGTACCGTCTGGGGAAACCAGTTTGCTCGCTTTGTGCAAAATTGCCCGTTCCGAAAAATTTCAGGCCGAAGGTTACAAAGGAAATATCAGTTACCTAAAAGAAATTGAAAAACCGTCGATTTTGCATGTAACGAGGGATACAGGGACGGAGGATTTTTTTGTTTTATATGGCCGGCACAATGGAAAATTTGTGGTTGGCGATCCCTCATGGGGTATTTTGGAAATGCGTGAAACCGAATTGGAAGCGATCTGGAAATCGAAGGCGTTAATGACTTTGGAACCCCTTGTTGCTTTTAAAACCGAAAAAATAAAAAGGTCGCAGAAAAGGCAATGGCTGTATGAAATGTTAAAGAGTCACCGGCGGGTATTTATTTTTATGGCTTGTGTAAGTTTTTTTGCTGCTGTAATCTTTATTGTTTTGGCATCGCAGGTTTTTCGCAAAACGGATGTATATTTTTCAACACCTGTTTTCCGTCAGCTTTTGATAATTTTTCTGTATGTTTTTGTTTTACTGATGGTAATGTTCTTTTGGGGCAGGGTCCGCAATGGTATAACTAAGCGGGGTGTTTTAAGCTTAGCCTCCGAATGGTATAAAATGGTAACGGAGCATATTTTTTATGGCAGTTATATAAAAGATCAACTTTCAGCAGGGAAGACAGCTTCCTTTGTTGAGGCAATAACCCAGTTTTCAAATGGAATTTTTAATACCGTTTACAACTTTCCTTTTGTGGTTTTGGTATTTCTGTTTTCAGCCGCAAAAATTATTGTGTTAGCCGGTTGGTTGGGCTTGTTTATCATGCTGTTGACATTTTCGGCGCTGGTGGTCGTCCTTTTGAAATATCGAAAAGTTACAAAAATGAATATGGACCAATACCAGGTACATGCCCGGGAAACGGATTTGATAAAAGACAGTATTGATAATCTGGCGCTGATTAAAAGGATGAACGGAGAAAAAAATTCTTCTGAAACAATGATTAATAGGTTGCGTTATTCTTTAAGAGGTGCGCTAACCCTGAAAAGTCATAAAGACCATGTTTTTAACCTGGTGATTATTTCTGGCGTAATTTCTTTTATGATTCTGGTGGCTGTACCGGTTGTAAATATCCCCGACAATTTAAATAGGATTGAATTGACCGGATGGTTGCTGGCGTTTTTTGGTTGTTTATTAAAACTTATCGACATAGGTTTTGGTGCTTTGAACATGGTCTGTTCATTTAATTACCTTTATTCCGGGACAGAACAAAACGAATCAGCAAAGGAAGTTAACCCGGAGCAGGATGCGCGTTCTGTTGTGAAAGTCGTACAAAAGCTGAACCTGAATAACCTGGCTTTTTCTTTTCCCGGCCGGTTACCTGTTTTTAACAACGTTAATGTTCAAATTGAAAGGGGAAAATTAAATCTTATTTACGGAAATGCCGGAACAGGAAAAAGTACGCTTGTTTCCGTATTGAACCGGCTTTTGTCGTTTGACTCAGGAGAAATTTCAATTAACAACCAAAGCTGGGATAGTCTCGACGATTATACATGGAGGCAGACCGTTTTATCAGTTGTTCAACCAACTCAGCTTTTTAGTGTAACGGTAATTGAAAATATGGGGTGGGGAAATAAGCTCTTTGAGCCTGAAAAAGTAATCTCATTTTGTAAGAAAACCGGTTTCGACCAATTTTTTGAAAAATTTCCGGATGGTTATGCAACGCGTGCTGATAAATTGTCAGCAGGCCAAAAACAACTGGTAGCTTTTGCTGCTGCGCTTTACCGGAACCCGCAAATTCTTTTGCTCGACGAACCGTTTGTTTTTATAGATAAAGCGATGAAGGATTTTTGTGAAAAATTACTTCAAAGCCTGAAAGAAGAAATGATTATTGTAGTGTTTACAGGTGACCGGGACTTTGCTTTAAAGGCAGATAATGTACTATGGCTGGAAAATGGAAGGTTGAAATAAGCAAGACAGTAAACCCGGGTATATTATTTAAAATCTTTCTAAATTTCAGAGTGCCACCATGTGGCACTCAAAGGAGTTACCTTTGAAGATAAAACTAAAAGAATGATAAGGGTTAATTTAAAATTTGGTTTTTTATCTATTCTAAATCTTTTATTTGGATGCAATAATAGTGAAATTCCTCAAAAGAAAAAAAGTGTAAAAAGGGGAAGAAACAACATCCAATTTAATTGAAAAATATGAATACAAAATTTGGGTAACAAATGGACACGAACTCTTCAATGTACATACCGATCCTCGATAAAATTTATAAAGAATTGATGGTATCTGAACTTTCGGATAATATCGGATTACACGCTGGCACTTCTGGAATTGCTTTGTTCCTTTCATATTATGATCACATTATTTTAAGGGAAAACGAGATTAGCTCAAGAGTTATGGAAATATTGGAACACAATATTAAATGTATTAATTCAGGAAAACGACTGCATACCATTTGTAGTGGTATTAGTGGATTCGGATGGCTTTGCGAACATTTGAGAAAATTGGAAATGTTAAATAGGGAGGACATTGAGTTTTTGGATTACCTCGATTCTTTTTTGCACAAACAGATGATATATGACATCAGAAAAGGAGACTATGATTACCTCCAAGGTGCCCTCGGTGTAGGTATGTATTTTCTTTCTCGTTTTGATAAAAAAGATGTTTGTGGATATTTGGAAGAACTGCTTACCGAGTTGGAAAAATCTGGTATTGAGTGTGAGAATGGTGGTATCAAATGGTTATCTATTTTAGATTATGAAACTGGCAGAGAAGGGTATAATATCAGTTTGTCGCATGGGATGGCAAGCATAGCAGCTTTTTTTATCAGACTCCATCAATTGAACTTAGAGGCAGGAAGAGTTGGTAAATTACTTTCCCAAACCATTACATATATCCTTCACCAGATCACATATACAGAAGGTAGAGAATCGTACTTTCCGTCATATTCGAAGGAAAGTAATGCTGGAAATTTTAACAGCAGATTAGGCTGGTGCTATGGGGATTTGGGAATTGCCCATGTCTTGTGGCAGGCTGCAGTTTTGCTGAAAAATAAGGAATGGGAAGATACCGCAATGCAGATTTTGTTGCATAATAGTAACCGGCGTGATTTACAAAGAAATGTTATTATGGATGCCGGGCTTTGCCATGGAAGTGCAGGTGTAGCACATTTATTTTGGAATTTGTATCTGAATACCCGTGTGCAAAAATTTCAGGAAACAACTGATTATTGGTTGAACATCACCATACAAATGGCAAAATATACTGATGGGTCAGCCGGATTTAAGGCTTGGCTTACAGAAAAACATGGCGGATTTGTAAAATCAGATTCTTTTCTTGAGGGCATTTCTGGGATTGGGTTAGTTTTACTATCTCATTTACAAAGTGATAAGACAGTTTGGGACGAATGTCTTATGTTGTCTTGAAAAAATATTAAATCTAATAAATCCTTATTATTAATCCATTAAAATTTATTAATCATGGAACCAAAAAAAATCAAAAAATTAGTTTTGAATAAAGAAACTATTTCAAATCTAACAGAAAACGCAATGAGTTACATAAAAGGCGGTAACGAAACCGATGGAACTGGCCTTGGTCCGTGCCAATGCAACCCTACTGTCGATTGCTGCTATTCCCAGTTTCCCGACAGTTGTGGTGGTCTTGACACTAGTAGACTTTACGGTTGTGGTTGCGCATAATTACAGTGGACAGAGTCCTATGCCTGTTTATCACTTCCTGTGCAATATGAGCATCAAGACAAAAGAGGTGGGCTTGATATTTTTTGAAGCTATGCTGCACAGCAATTAGATTACTTGCCACGCGTAGTATATAAAAGCTATATTCTTTCGAAAGCTCGTTGGACGTTTCGTGAGAAGGAAATAAAAGAATTTGCCGACATAAAAGATGATAGTGAACTGCTCATAGAAATAAAACAATGGCGAGAGAGACGAAACATTCCAGATAGAATTGTACTTGTCGATGGTGACAATAAGTTGTTTATTGATATGGATCATCCATTAAGTATTCGGGCATGGTTGTCGATTGCTAAAAAACGTCCATCATTTCGATTGGAGGAATTCCTTTTCGATTCGGCGACTGCTATTGTGCGTGGAGAAGAGGGTGTTTTTATGAATGAGTTTATTTTTGCATTTTACAGGGAAATTTATGAATCCGAATAGAATATTGTTTTTTTTACTCCTGCTTTCAATTTCATCAGGTTGTGGTCAAACTAAGAGTCCGAATTCTGATTCATATGCCGAGCCGCAAATCGAAGAAGATTTTTTGATAACCAACCTGGAATTACTGGGAAAGATTTGGGGGGTTTTAAAGTATCATCACCCTGAAGTTGGAAAAGGTAAATATGATTGGGATGATGAACTGTTTCAGTTTTTGCCGGAATACATAAATGCAAACAATACCAGACAGCGGGACGCATTACTGCTTCGATGGATAGAAAAATACGGAGAAGTGCCTGAATGTACGACCTGTAAGGAAACTGCTACCGACGCTTATCTAAAACCTGATTTTTCATGGCTTGAAAACGGAAATATGAGCGCCGCCTTAAAAGAAAAGATAAAAGAAATCTATCAAAACAGGCACCAGGGAACTCATTATTATATTAAAAAAGCGTACTATGATGGCAATCCTGAATTTTTAAACGAACAATCTTATCCAATTTCTTTTCCCGACAAAAATCATCGTTTATTGGCGTTGTATCGGTACTGGAACATCATCCAGTATTTTTTTCCATATAAGTATTTAACAGACAAAAATTGGGATGAAGTAATGAGAGAATATATCCACATATTTATTAACGCAAAAACGGCATTGGAATATCAATTGGCAGTACTTCAACTTGCAGGCGAAACCAATGATACGCATGCAAGACTTCTTTTGGGTGAAAATGAAACAGAGCTCTTGAGAGGAACAAGGTATGCGCCTCTTCGGACAAATGAAATAGACTCATCGAGAGGAACAAAGTATGCGCCTTTCCAGGTTCGGTTTGTTGAAAATAGACTGACTGTTATTGACTATTTCAAGCCCGAATTGAAAGAAACTGCAGGTTTGGAAATTGGCGACTTTATAACCCATGTAAACGGCAAAAAAATAGAAAATATCATCGACAGTATTAAAGCATATTATCCGGCATCGAACGAAGCAGCACGAATGTATTACATGGCAACCGATTTGGTGCGTTCGAATAATAATTCAATTCAAATCGTCTATAATTCTTCCGGAACAATAAAACAAAAAAAATTAACAATGTATGAAAGGTCTGATTTGAATATGGACGAACCAAATACTGAATCGTCTTATGACAGTATAATGATTGATAAAGATTCTATGTTTATCGGTTATATTACACTTGAAACCATTAAAGACACAGAAATATCCCATATTAAAAAGTCTTTTATAAATGCGAAAGGAATCATTATTGATATTCGGAATTATCCTGCCACTTTTGTGCCTTTTGCATTGGGTGAATTTTTTACTTCGAAAAGAAAGCCTTTTGCGAAATCTACAACTGCAAATTTAAATAATCCGGGAGAATTTTATTTCAGTCGTTATATGTCGTTTTTAAATAGTAACGTAGGAAACCGTGATAGCTTATTTGATTTTGAAAATCCTACATCTGAAAATTATTTTAAAGGAAAATTAGTCGTCATTGTGAATGAAGCAACCATAAGTCTGGCCGAATATACAGCTATGGCATTCAGGGCTGGAGAGAATACAGTAATAATTGGCAGTCAAACCCAAGGTGCTGACGGAAATGTCTCAATAATCCCGTTACCGGGCGGTATAAAAGCCGGGATTTCAGGTATTGGTATTTATTATCCGGATGGGAGAGAAACACAAAGAGTTGGAATTGTGCCTGATATAGAAGTAAAACCAACCATTGAGGCAATTAGGGAAGGCCGGGATGAGTTTTTGGAAAAGGCGTTGGAGATAATAGGAAATAATTGAAAAACGGACAAAAACTTGTATGAACAAATTCGATAATTTTATACGCAGTCTAACCGACCACGAACTTGCAATTTTAGTTCGGTACAGGTACTAGGGATTGTTGGAAAATTCAAAACAAAAAATCAACGAAGAAGTCAAAAACAGAAACCTGTCAGTTAGCGAATTAAACAGATATTCAAGGGAAAAATTAAACGCTGAATCAGCAAAAGGTTCCAAACAATGTGTAAGGTGTGGTTCTGAAAAATGGGTTGAAGAACATGAATACAGTGAAAAACCTTTTAACGAATTTTCATCGGTCGAAGTTGTTACCGATACCTACTGTTGTATGTTGTGTGGGTATAACCCCTTTAAAGAAACACCAAAAAATTTTCTTCAAAAACTTAAAAGATCAGTCAGATCAAACAAAAACAAACGATTTTATAAATGGAATTCTTTGTAATCAGCATAATATCCGCTTTACGATTAGCTGTGAGTTAAGTTCGAATAAGAAATATTTTTTTCTATCTTTCGCCTTCAAAACAGAACTATGCCAAAATTCCCGCATTACCTGCAACCCGATGTCATGGACTAAATACCGTTTTTTTAATTGAATTAATTATCTTTGGATATCAAAATTTGAGATATGAATGCCGCAGAAATAAAATTGGAATTGTTCAGGAAAATAGATCGTCTTCCAAAAGCCGACCTTGAAAATCTGTATCATAAATTTATCGCTTTGTTGGATACCAATGCCGTTTATAAATTAAATTATCTTGAAAAAAAGGCAATTGAGGAAGCATTAGAGCAAAGTGAAGAAAGTAAATTGGTGGAGCATTTGGATGTTATAAACGAAGCAAGTGCAAAGTATCCCAATCTGAAATTTAAATGAGAAGAATTAGGTGGAATCCAACTGCAGTAATTGATTACAATGAGAATATTGATTATTTACTCGAAAAATGGTCAGAAAAAGCAGCTCAACAATTCATCGATGAAGTGAGTCACATTGAATTTA
>CAZLGT010000100.1:0-9790 GCA_964559175.1 uncultured Mariniphaga sp.
CTGTAATAAAACGGCCCGCAAAGGAAAGATTTTTTCGCGAAGTGTCGATAAAAAATTTTTTGGAAATGAACTTCCGCCCAAGCAGCACCGGATGCTTCATATCGGTTCGTTCAGTTAAGGTAAGTTCAATGGGGAAATTACTCCCAAAAAGGGCAATTTCGGTTTTAATGGAAATACGTTCTTCCACCTGCCCGTTGGAGCTTTTCACCCGGCGGATTTTGAACACATCAAAAACGAATTCTTTTTCGTGGTAGCGTGGATGTTCCGGATCGAGCAGCCTGAATTTCACGCGTGGTTTATCGTTCTCGTAAAACTGTACAATGTTATGGCAATGAAAACTGGAAGTATAGGCGCCCGAGTCGGTTTTTACTTCAATTCCCTCCAGCTCGAGCTGCGGAAAATCCGCTTTGTCTTTTCTGCCAATTACAATTTTTTCCATTCAAACAGTTCATGTTAAAGAAATTCGAAAAACATTTTTCCTACCCCAAAATAAATGATCAATCCCAAAATATCGTTCATTGTTGTAATGAACGGGCCGGTTGCCAGAGCAGGATCAACCTTAAACTTATTAAGCACCAAAGGAATAAGTGTTCCAAAAAACGATGCATAAAGCATTACTATAAACAGAGAAATGGAAACAGAAAGGGTAAGACTGATGTTCCCAGCCACAAAATAATTGTAAATAAAAATCAGAACTGCAAAAATGGAAGCGGTAGCAAATGCTACCAGCAGCTCTTTAAGCAGCCGTTTTCCGGTTGTGCTCACATCTTTTACCCCGCTGGCAATACTCTGCACCACAATCGATGAGGACTGAACTCCAACATTTCCGGCCATCGCAGCAATTAACGGAATAAAAAAGGCCAGTTCGGTAACATGGCTGATTTCAGCTTCGTAACTTCCAAGAACCAGGGCGCCCATAATTCCGCCAATCAGGCCAATTAGCAGCCAGGGGAAGCGTGCACGAATGAGCTCCCAGGGCTTGTCGTCGGGTTCCACATCGCCGGCAATACCCGAAATCATCTGGTAGTCGCGTTCGGCTTCTTCACGCACAAAGTCGATGACGTCGTCGAAAGTGATTCGCCCTTTCAGCCGTCCAATGTCGTCAACCACCGGAATGGCCACCAGGTCGTATTTGTCCATAATTTCGGCTACCTCTTCCTGCCGGGTGCCGGTGCGAACACTGATTACATCGGGGTTGTATAAGTTTGAGATTTTAGTATTGGTGGAGTTCAGAATCAGTTTTTTCAGGGAAAGAACCCCTTTCAGCCGTTGCTGATCGTCGGTTACATAGATGTAATAGATTTCATCCACTTCCTCTGATTGTTTACTGATTTCCTTGAGGCAGGTGGAAACGGTCCAGTTTTCGTTAACCGAAACCAGCTCTTTGGCCATGATACCTCCGGCTGAATCTTCGTCGTACTCCAGCAAATCCACAATGTCGCCGGCCTGTTCGGTATCTTCAATTTCCCGGAGCACTTCCTGTTTCTGATCTTCATCGAGGTCAGCCATCACATCGGCTGCATCGTCCGAGTCCATGTACTCGATAAACTTGCTGGCAATCAGCTCGGGCGGTAATACGCGCAGAAAACGTTTCCGGTCGTGCTCGGGTATTTCGATAAGTACGTCGGAGGCTTTTTCGCCTTCCAGCAGCAGGTAAAGGTATTTGGCTTCGTCCATGGTCAGATCGTCCATCACCTCGGCAATGTCGGCCGGGTGAAGTGGTTCCATGGTCGCTTTCAGCTCTTCTGCATTGGTTTCTTCAATGAGATCCTTTAGCCTGTCGATATATTCTTTGGTAATTTCAAATTCCATTTTCTGAATGATTTTCAGGTTTCAACCATTTTTGTCAGCCGGATAAAATCGGCAACGGAAAGTTGCTCGGGCCGTTTTTCGGCAAATTGCTCCGGGATTTCCAGTTCCAGCTCTCTCAGGGAATTCCGGAGCATTTTTCGTCGTTTGTTGAAAGCAGCCTTTACTATCCGGAAAAACAATTCCTCGTTGCAGGGCAGCTTTTCAATCGCGTTCCGACGCAGCCTGATAACGGCCGACTTCACCTTCGGGGGAGGAACAAAAACCTGTTCAGATACGGTAAACAAATATTCAATATCGTAAAAAGCGCCAAGTAAAACGCTTAATATTCCATAGGTTTTACTTCCGTGTGGCGCGCTTAGCCGCTCGGCAACCTCTTTCTGAATCATACAGATAACCTCGGGAACACGGTTTCTCCATGCTAAAATTCGAAAAAATATTTGGGAAGAAATATTGTAGGGAAAATTTCCGATGAGGCTAAAATGCTGTGGTAACCGGCTGGCGTCCCATTTCAAAAAATCGTGGGAATAAATTCTACCGTTCAATTCAGGAAAATGGGTTTTGAGATAGTCCACCGATTCGCTATCTATTTCAACAACAGATACCTTAAGTTCGTTTCGCAGCAGTAAATAATGGGTAAGCACGCCCATCCCCGGTCCCACTTCAAGTACATCCGGCACTGTGGCACCCAGGCTGTCAACTATTTTCCGGGCAATATTCCGGTCCTTCAAAAAATGCTGACCTAACTTCTTTTTGGGCCTGACCATATTCATTACTCTCCGATTCGCTCATTTCCGGTTTCCTTCTTAACACTTCTTTTGAACAAAAAAACCAAACAAATTTATATTTTTGTCAGTTGTTGATAAACTGAAACAGCCTTATTTTTTGCATCCCGAAATTAATAAATTTCGTGGAACAACAAATGAATGAAAAATCTTACTTTAATCAGCTGATTTTGAAAAATATATTATTAAAAACTGTTCAATTCCTCATTTTTTTTGCCATTGGCGCTTTCCTTTTCTGGCTTGTTTACAAAGATCAGGACATCGATCGCATAAAATCGGTTCTAAAAAACGATGTGAATTATTTCTGGATTGTTGTTTCCCTGTTTATCGGTTTGTTCAGTCACATCAGCCGCACACTCCGCTGGGGAATTATGATTCAGCCCATTGGTCACAAACCCCGGTTCATAAACACTTTTTTAGCTGTTATGGTGGGCTACCTGATGAATATGGCCATTCCGCGCATGGGAGAAATTTCGCGGTGCGGGGTTTTGTCACGGTACGAAAAAATTTCATTTACCAAACTCATTGGTACCGTTGTGGCCGAAAGAGCTGTTGACATGGTTTCACTGCTTCTGCTTCTGCTTATAGTTATTATTTCACAATTTGGGCAGATGCTGCGTTTTTTGGGAGATAATCCGGAAATTGAGGCAAAAATGCTGGGCATAATCGTTTCACCTTTTTTAATTGGCGGACTTTTTCTGTTTATTGTTCTTGTGGTTGTTTTCAGAAAAACCCTGAAGCACACCCTCTTCTACAAAAAGGTTTTGAGTGTTATAATGAATTTAAAAGAGGGATTTATCTCTATCCGGTCGGTTAAAAACAAAGGCTGGTTTATCTTTCACTCAATAGCTATCTGGGTAATGTATTACCTGATGCTGTATGTTATTTTTTATGCATTCGATTTTACCAGTCATTTGGGGTTGATTGCCGGACTTACAACCTTTGTATTTGCCAGTTTTGGAATGGTGGCTCCGGTGCAGGGAGGAATAGGCGCCTGGCACTTTATGGCCATCGAAGCACTGGCACTGTACGGCATTGCAAAAGCCAACGGGGTAATTTTTGCATTTGTGGCGCATGGCTCCATGACGGCCATGATTATTGTACTCGGGATAATTTCGCTGCTGGTTTTACCGTTTATCAACCGGAGCAATTCGCAATTCATTCAAAACCCCGCAAGTGAATTGAATTAACAGGGTGCCATTTTTTATGAATACAGAACTATTTATTGCACGCAGACTTTTTTTCGAGAAAAGCGACAAAAAATTTCTCTCGCAGAAAATCATACGCATTGCCCTTGTGGGAATTGCTCTTGGCCTTGCCGTGATGATAATTTCGGTGGCAGTGGTTACCGGGTTTAAAAACGAAATCAGAAATAAAGTAATTGGGTTCGGGTCTCATCTTCAGGTGGTGAATTTCGACTCGAACAACTCTTATGAAACCCGTCCGGTTTCGAAAAAGCAGCCCTTTCTCAGCGAACTGAAAAACCTTGCCGGAGTGAACCACGTGCAGGTTTTTGCCACCAAACCGGGCATGATTAAAACCGACGAATACATCCAGGGAATTGTATTTAAGGGGGTGGACTCGGGCTATAACTGGACCTTTTTCGGCAATAACCTGCTGGAAGGCGAACTGCCAAACATAAACGATTCAGTGCGATCGGATGAGATTCTGCTGTCGATACAGGTGTCCAAACTTCTGGAAGTATCGGTTGGTGATCGTGTGGTGCTCTATTTCATTAACGAAGACGAAAACAACCCGCGCATGTTGCAGCTTACTGTTTGCGGACTTTACCAAACCAGCCTCGAGGAATTCGACAACCTTTTTGTTTTAGGCGATTTACAGCAGGTGCAAAGGCTCAACGACTGGAAATCCGACCAGGTTAGCGGATTTGAAGTGTTGATTTCAGACTTTAACCGCATCGATGAAATTGAGCAGGAGGTTAGAAATACGGTGCTTGACTACAGCATTGAGAACGATGCCATTTTGCGCACCACAAACATCACCCGCGAATATCCCCAAATTTTCGACTGGCTTTCCATTCTCGACATGAATGTGTGGATCATTCTTATACTGATGGCTGTAGTGGCAGGGTTTAACATGATATCAGGACTACTGGTACTTATTCTGGAGCGAAGCAAAATGATTGGCGTACTGAAAGCACTTGGCAGCCCCAACTGGAGCATCCGCAGAATTTTCCTCTACCTTTCGGTTTTTCTGACCTCGCGCGGCATGATTTGGGGAAATGCCATTGGTATTGCGGTCATTGTTATTCAAAACTATTTTGAAGTGCTTAAGCTAAATCCCACAACTTATTATGTTGATGTTGTGCCGGTGAATTTTTCGCTGCTGCACATTGTTTTGCTTAACCTCGGAACCATTGTCGCCACCACGCTTATGCTGGTTCTGCCGAGTTACCTGGTAAGCAAAATTTCACCCGAAAAAACCATCCGGTTCGATTAATTGTTGGAAAAAATTATGCCCATTACGAAAAAAGAGATAAAAAAAGCACTGGCCGGAAACCTTCGCGGAATAGTATCGCACCAGAAAATGATGCCGCCCAACCGCCGGCTACGGGCTGCCGACAGCGATAAAAAACGGCTGAAACCAAGCAGCGTACTGCTTTTACTTTTTTCTGAAGACAATGAACTGTATGTTTGCCTCATAAAACGGCCTGCAACCATGAAACATCATGCCGGACAGGTGGCGCTTCCCGGCGGTAGGCATGAACCCGGAGAAACCCCGCTCGAAACCGCCCTGCGCGAAACCTGGGAAGAAATTGGTGTAACTGCGGATAAAATTGAAATCCTCGGTTCTCTTTCCGAATTGTTTGTGGATGTGAGCGGTTTTCTGATTCATCCGTTTGTGGGCTGGCTGGAAGAAAAACCCATTTTCAAAACCAATCCGGCCGAGGTGGAAAAAACCATTCTGTTTCCACTGCTGAAATTTAAAGATAAACTGGACGAAACCGAGCTGGAAACCGTTTCGGGAAGATTGAAAGTGCCCTGTTTTCATTTTGAAGGAGAAATTGTCTGGGGCGCCACGGCGATGATTCTGGCGGAGTTTTATGATGCGGTGGAAAGCGGGTTCATTCAGGAATGAGGTTAACGTAATGCTCATAATTCACAATCACGCGGTTCACAAAGTTGAATGCTTCTTCGCCGCGTGCATATCCCCAGCGCACCACCGGGTCTTTAAAATACTTTTCTGCCGATTTGTTTTTTAGAAAAAAGTCAACATTGTTTTCCCAAACATGGCTGTTTTTTCCGAATTTGCGGGCCAGTCGCTGGGCATCCTTCACGTGGCCCAACCCGATGTTGTAGGAAGCCAGAACAAACTTTATCCTTTCGGTAGAGTCGGGAATGGTTGCGCTAAGCTGTTCATCGAGCCAGTTCAGCAATAAAATTCCGCCTTCAATATTTTGCCGGGGATCTAAAATACTATCCACCCCCAGCGATTCCGCAGTGGCAGGCATGAGCTGCATCAGGCCGAAAGCGCCACTCCACGATTCGGCATCAGGTTTAAACCGGGACTCATGATACATGATGGAAGAAATCAGACGCCAGTCCCAGTTGTGTTTTTTGGCCAGTTCTTTTACCAGAGGATCGTATTCAGAAATTTTTCCGCCTGCAATGCTGTGGAAAGGGCTTCCGAAACGCCCCGCTGTTCTCTGACTTTCAAAATAAAGATGATAAATATCCCGGTACTCCCTGGTTTTTTTAAACTGCACAATCCAGCGATCGAGGAATTCTCTCAATTCGTCGGATTCTTTTCTTACAGCCCAGGCAATGTGCTGCGGAAAACTGATTTTCATCGAAACATCGAGGTTGGGATAGTATGTTTGATTTAGCAGAGCCACATTTTCATCGCAAACGGTATAGTCAATTTCGCCGTGCGCAACCATCGAAACCAGCTGTTCAACCCCATTCACCGAATCTTCAACCACACTAATTGGATGCCCAATTTCTTCTGAAAGGTGTAAGAGCCGCCTCGAATAGGCTGTATTTTGTTGTACATGAATTTGTTTTCCTGCCAGCTCAAGGGTTGTTTTCAAAAAAAGGGAATCGGGAGTATTTGCTGAGGGTTTTCGTTGCACAAGCACCTGCCTGGTTTGCTTCAGGGGTCGGGTAAAAGCAACTTCCTGTTGCCGCGCGCGGGTTACGGTAAGGTTTTTTGCCACCAGATCGAATCGTCCGCTTTTCAAGCCACCGAAAGTTTCTGCCATGTTATTGCTCACAGTAATTTCGGGTCTCACTTCCATATCGTCGCACAACTTCATTACCATTTCGTACTGATATCCCATGGGTTTCCCCCTGTAAACGAAATAGTTGGTGGAATTGTAATCGATAACAACCTTGAGAATGCCGGTTTCCTGGATTCTATCCAAATCGGAGGGTTGGCGTACTTCTTCTTCCTCAACCTGCTTTGGCCTGTTGCAATTTGTTCCCAAAACTACAAGTGCAGCTAAATGGAGAACAAACAGAAATGAAAAAGAATTTTTATGTCGTTCAAATAAAAGCATCAATCGTAAAAAGCCCATGCAACGCCCATCCTGAAAGTCATGCGATTCATCGGATAACCAGGTATGGTCATATACTCCTGCGGAATAAACTCTGTTCCTATATTCATCATCTTAAAAAACACCCTGGTCCTTTTCAGTCTGAGACTGGCATAGGCGTCAATATAAGGAAAATTACCATATTTTTCTTCGTTTTGCAGATAGAAAAACCCGGTTGCCGGATGGTAAGCATCGGCATAATAGCGGGTATTGTAACGAACATCGAAACCCAGCTGTGTAAACATCACCTTTGATATAACAAATTTATAATACCCCGAGACAAATGCTGAAAAATCAGGCAGATGCAACACCGATTCGTTGGATGCTTTTTGCCACAACAACCTTGTTCTGAAATGAAAGTTCCGAAAGTTGAAATCTTTGTCGGCATAGGCTGAAAGCACCAGCATCTGCCCCCCATACTGTGAAGGGATTCCCAGTGTGTCGTTATAAATAAAATTGTTGATTAGAGCATAATTTCCTGTCAATTCGAGTTTCCTCGATGGAAATTTCAGGCTTCCCTGAACAGTCATCCGTTGTTCCATTTTTAAATCTTCTTTCCACCGGATGCGTTTGGAATAAAACTCTTCCTGGAAATAATGCGGTGTTTTATTTTCTAATCGCCCGCATAGATTTAAAGTTGCCAGCGAATCACCTAAAAAAGCAAGCGGTTTGGTAACTACGCCCGATAGTTCGGTTTGCCCGGCATTTCTTCCCAGAAAAAAAATCCGCCCGTCGAAATTCCATCTCCAAAAGCTGCCTGTTTCTCTGAAAATTCCACCTCCTGCATACACATTGGAGTACTTTTTTACAGCAGGTCGAAAAACATCGGTTGCCGGGCCTGGCATGGTTGCTTTAATAAACTCCTGCCCGATAAAAGCCCGCTTGCCGAAACTTGTTTTTCGTTCCGGATTTTCATAATGTTTCAACTGAATAATATTGGAAACTTTACCGAACCGGATTGAGTCTTTTAAATAGGCATCTCCATAATAGTCATTCTGAAAAAAAGAATTGGAATCGTCTTCTTCGTCAGTATATTCTTTCCGGTTTGTCTGATATTCAAATGAATACAAAATGCCGGCAAAGGGCTTAAAAACCATTGGCACGGGACTTGATTCTGCTTCGTCTTCGTCGGAACCGGGTATGGTATCGTTGGTCTGAACCTCAACAAAACGGCCGAAACGGTATTCACCTGTGGCAAACACAAAAGTGTTGGCAAAATCAGACTTTACCGATGTAAGGTTCACGTCCAAAAATTCTGTATCAGGTTCTCCCAGCAGGTCGGCACCGGGCTTAAGGCCCCCATTCTCATTGTTCAAAATACTGTTGCTGATGAATCCCCCATGGATGCTTAACCTGTCTTTATTGTAGCTGGAATAAAGGGTTACAAAGTTATTTTTAGTTTCCTGACTTTTATATTGACCGGCAGACCGGGCCTGGTCGTATCTGAAAGTAAAATTTAAATACGGATTTACATTTTGTGAATGTAAAACATTAAACCGGGTTTCGTTTTTGCGTGTACGATGTTCGCTTTGCGTAAAATCGAGCAGGGTATAGGGTGTTCGGGTATTGAAATATTTTATGGTTTGAGGTGTAAGCAAGTATGCCTCTCTTGTTTCAAGAAACAGAAAATCGAAATTTGACTGCCGGTTGAAAAAATTATTATCAATATAAGGGGTGGCATAATTACCAACATAGCTTGCCGTAAGTGTATTTCTAAATACAGGATGGTAAAGGTGGTAGTAATCCTGCAGCGTATCCATCCTGGCAGAATCCTGGAATGCACCAAAGCCCTTCAGATACCACCGTTTAATTAACGGTTCAATTTGCTTCACCGGCGATTGGTCTCCCTGCTGGGCCTGTGGGCTGGGCAGGGTTTGCGAACCGTTTCTTCCTCCTCTGTCGGGCAGGGTTTGCGAAAAACCGTTTCCCGGAAGGAAAGCCATCCATACCAATATAAATAGTATTAATTTTTGTTTGAGCATATTTTTGTGCAAAAGCTGAACAAAACTAAAAAAAGCAGGGAAACGACGGATAAAACTTAAATACTTTTCATGAAAATTAACGGTTATCCCAATAAAAAAGCCCATGCTCAGATGAACACGGGCTTTGGATAAATCCGGCAGCGGCCTACTCTCCCACTTTTACGCAGTACCATCGGCGCTGGCGGGCTTAACTTCTCTGTTCGGAATGGGAAGAGGTGGTGCCCCGCCGCTATAGCTACCTTAATTTTGGTGTTGGCCGGTTTGCATTTGTTTGCAACTCTGGCCTTCAATACCTTTAGGCACGATGGGAAGAAAGGATTTTTCCACTCTATCAGGGTTCCCTGAAGTTTTAGAAAGTCTTCGGGCAATTAGTACTGCTCGGCTTTGATGTTGCCACCTTTACACCTGCAGCCTATCAACGTAGTAGTCTCCTACGGCCCTTAAATGAGATCTCATCTTGAGGTGAGCTTCGCGCTTAGATGCTTTCAGCGCTTATCTCATCCAGACATAGCTACCCTGCAATGCAGCTGGCGCCACAACAGGTACACTAGAGGTCTGTCCAACACGGTCCTCTCGTACTGGTATCAGGTCCTCTCAAATCTCAAACGCCCACAACAGATAGGGACCGAACTGTCTCACGACGTTCTGAACCCAGCTCG
>CAZLGT010000101.1:0-9738 GCA_964559175.1 uncultured Mariniphaga sp.
CATTTTGCAGGGACAATTATCCACCGGCGACATGTCGGAATTAATGGCAGATATTATATCCGATATTAAAACTGACGGAACACTGGATAATCCTTCGCTGGGTTCACAGTTGATTGATAACGCCCGCCTGGTAAGCACGGCAGCCATCCGGCAAAACCTGGAAAAAAAATATGCCGAACCCGGAATGGGAAACGTGAGCATTCCGGATTTTGAGACCTACGTAAAGCAATTTATGGACGAAACGGCTTACGAACCGAAAACCTTTATTACCTATCCTGCTTCAGGCAAACGTGGGAAAAACATCCTGTCAGAAGAAGTTAATGAGGTATATACCATACATCCGAATGGCAATCTTTATTCCATGAAAGCAGAAATGCCGGAAGGTACTAACCTCAGGATAGTGCTGAAAGGTGGCACGTGGTATGCCACAAGTATCCCCGATCCTGAAAATTGGAAGGTTAAAAGTTATGATGAAGCAAACCGTCTGCAGGAATTCACCGTAACACAAAGCGGCATTCCCAACGACATGACAATAGCATTTGAAGCCGGTGAGATTACTGTGGAATATTACGAAAATCTGGCTACAGAGCCTACCCGGGTAAAACAAATAATAGCAGAGGGTGAAGTTATCACACCACCCGATTCGACAAATTTAAAAAGCCAGTCCTTTTACCTTCCTTAGATTATGGAAGTGATGCGCTAAAATAGTAGAAATAGTTTTGCCGCTTTCTTTTTGATTATTTCAACTGTTCCTTCAAAAAGTTGGTCATTTTGGTATAAAGGTGCATGGTTGTATTTCCACCGCGGATTCCGTGGTTGCGGTTGGTGTAAATGGCCATATCAAACTGAACACCTGCCTGCACCAGTTTTTCGGTAAATTCGTAGGTATTTTGGGCATGTACATTGTCGTCGGCTGAGCCGTGCACAATCAACAGCCTGCCTTTGATGTCTCCGGCATGGGTGAGCGGAGAGTTATCGTCGTAGCCATCGGGGTTTTCGCGTGGGGTGCGCATAAACCGTTCGGTGTAAATGGTATCGTAAAACCGCCAGTTGGTAACCGGCGCCACGGCAATTCCGGCCTTAAAGAGTTCGCCTCCTTTTTCCATTGCAAGCAGGGTCATAAATCCGCCGTAACTCCAGCCAAAAATGGCTATATTTTCTGCATCCACATAAGGCAGCGAACCGAGGTGTTTTGCGGTTTCCACCATGTCGTCCGATTCGTATTTTCCCAGATTCAGGTATGTCACTTTACGAAAATCTTCGCCACGGGCTGCAGTGCCGCGCGGGTCAACCGAAACTAACAGAAAACCTTCCTGTGCCAGGTAATCGTTCCAGGAAACTCCCCGCCACGAGTCGGACACACTTTGCGAATTGGGCCCGCTGTACTGGGTTATCAGCACCGGGTATTTTTTTGCCGGGTCGAAACCAACCGGCTTAATCATGTAGCCATTCAGTTCAACGCCTTCCGAAGTGGTGAACGTAAAAAATTCTTTTTGGGGAAGGTTGTACTGCTGCATTTTGTTTTTCAGCATGGTATTGTCCTGAAGTGTACGGATAAGCCTGTTTCTGCGGTCGTGCAGTGTGATAAGCGAGGGCGTCTGGCTGCTGCTGTAGTAATTTACGTAGTAGTTGAAGTTTTTGCTGAAGTCGGCATGGTTTGTTCCGGCCAGCGTGGAAATTTTTCCCTGCTTTTTCCCGTCTTCGCTGGTAAAATACACTTCACGGCGCAGCGGCGATTCGGCTGCGGCCTGGTAGTAAAACACTTTTTGCGACGGGTCGTATCCGTAAAAACGGGTTACGTCGAATTCGCCATTTGTGAGCTGTCCCTGAGCAAATCCCAGTCTGTCATACAAATAGAGGTGCGACCAGCCGTTGCGTTCACTTTTTACGATAAACCGTCCGTCGTCGAGATAGGTAAACGCATCCAGAAAATCTTCGGCAATATAGCGTTCATTTTTTTCGGTAAAAATGGGCCGGGTTTCTCCGGTAAACGGATTGGCATACAAAATATCGAGCTGGTTTTGCCTGCGGTTCATGCGCATCACCACCATGTCTTTGGAGTCGGGTGTCCAGTTTAGTCTTGGAATGTAAATATCGGTGTTGTCGCCAATCTGTACATCGATGGTAAGCCGCGAGTAAAGTTCATAACTTTTAACTGAAACGGTGGAGTTGGTTTCTCCTGCCTTTGGATATTTAAAGGTTTCCAGTCCCGGGTACAATTTGTTTTCTTGGATGGTAGGATTGTCTCCGGCATACATGGTCATGCTGAATTCGGGAACTTCGGTTTCATCGAACCGGATGAATGCCAGAAATTTGCTGTCGGGCGACCACCAAAATGCCTTGTTAAATCCGAATTCTTCCTCGTAAACCCAGTCGGGGGCGCCATTGATGATTTCATTTTTTTTGCCGTCATACGTAATCTGACTTTCGCTGCCAAACTTCAGGTTTTTAATGATCAGGTTGTTTTCGCGAACAAAAGCCACGCGGTCGCCGTCGGGCGAAAAAGTGGCCAGTTGCTGCGCCCCTTTTTCCGATAGGGCTGAAAGTTCTTCGGTTATCGCATTCCAGATGTAATATTGTGCCGTATAGGAGTGCCGGTAAATTTGTTTTACATCGGTTGTCAGCAATATTTTGGTTTCATCGTTACTGAATTCGTATCCGGAAAAGGATGAAATGGGCGCCCGGTCGATTTTTTCCAAATCGAACAGCACCTCTACAATTTCACCAGTTCTGTAACTGTTTTTTACAATTTTGGTGCGGCCTTCCTGGGTGGTGTAATGTTCTCCGTCGTTCATGGAGCGCAAACCCCTGACCGATTCAGCCCGGAAGGTGCCTTTGGTGAAAATATCTTCCAGGGCGATTTGTTGCCCGGTTTGTGCCTGCAGGGCAAAAATGAACAGCCCTGCCAGTAATGTTAATCCTATTTTTTTCATTCTGTTTATTTTTTTTCATGCAAAGTCGCAAAGACGCGAAGGAGAATGTTCGAATGTTCGGGATTGTTTGATTGTTTGAATTCTCAAACCCTCGAACTCTCAAACCCTCGAACTTTATTCGAAGGAGTCCTTCTATCTCTTAAAAGTCCAAAAATAGTCAGAATTTAATTTTTACGGAAATGAAACAGCACTAAACCAATTCTTCCACTTTCACCAGTTCTCCTTCCAGCGAAAAATCGGAAGCTGAAGTGATTTTTACATCTGCGAACTGTCCGGTTAAATTTTCATTTTCGGCAGGGAAGCGGACAATGAGTTTTCCTTCGGTTAAAGCGGTTAGGAAACCTTCTTTGCGGTCATCGCCCCGAACCAGTACGCGCACTGTTTTACCAAGGAGGTTTTGATTATAAATCCGGTTGTGTTTCCGTAACTCTTCGGTTAATTCGTGCAAGCGGCGTTTTTTCTCTTCCGGCGGTATGTCGTCGTCCCAGCGGTGACTGGTAGCTCCGGGGCGTGGTGAATACATAGCCGTGTAAGCCATATTGAATTTGAATTCTTCCATCGCCTTGCGGGTATTTTCAAACTGCTCTTGCGTTTCGCCCGTAAATCCCACAATAATATCGGTAAACAAAGTGGCTTCCGGCAAAATACGACGAATGGAATGAACAATCTTCCGGTATTTTTCCATGTTGTGTTTGCGGTTCATGCGAATGAGTACTTTGTCGTCTCCGCTTTGCATGGGCAGGTGAATTTGTTTGGCCAGCACCGGGTATTGTGCAATCACCTCAATCACCTCGTCGGTCATGTCTCGCGGGTGAGGCGATGTGAAATAAACCCAGAATTCCTTGTTCATACGGTTGCCCAGTTCTCCAACTTCCCGTAACAATTCAGAAAAAGTGATTTCTTCCCCTTTTTTATCGAGGCCGTAGGAGTTTACATTCTGTCCCAACAGAGTGATGGATTTGTAACCCTGCGAAACCAGCAGCACCACTTCGGCCAGAATGTCTTTTGACGGACGGCTCACCTCGCGGCCACGGGTAAACGGAACGGCACAGAAACTGCAAAATTTGTCGCAGCCGTTCTGAATGGGGATGTACGCTTCAAAATCCGACTGGTACGAAGGTTTTACATTCCAGAATTCTTCGATGTTTTCGTTATGCGGGTCGATTCCCGTTTTCAGGTGAACAGGCGTGGTAATGCCATACTTACTAATCATTTCAGGCAGTGTCGGCAAGTCTTTCATCTGAAACGTGATGTCGAAAAGTTTCAGAAACTTCTCATGGTCGTTGGGAAGAATGCAACCTGAAATAAAAGTGATGAGGTTTTTATGATTTTTCCACTTGTTCCATTTGTGAATGCGTGAATAGACTTTATCGATGGCTTTTTGCCGCACCGAGCAGGCCAGAATGCCAATCAGTCCGGCTTCTTCTTCATTGTCGGTCCAGGTGTAACCAGCCTCGTCAAGCACAGAAATTACCCGCTCGCTGTCGGAGAGGTTCATCTGGCATCCCAATGTGATTAAATGGTATTTCATTTCTTAAAAATAAACTTCAGTATAAATATTTTGCACCGGAATTCCTATGCCGGTAAGTATGTCAAATGCTTCGTGAATCATTTCACTGTTGCCGCACAAAAAGCACTGGGTGTCTTTATCCAATTTCTGGTTGTATAAATAATCGGTTACTCTGCCGTTAAAATCGCCTGTTTTGTCGCCGGTTGTGCAAAGGGTAACTTTTTCTTTTTTAAAATGGCCGTGCTCGTAGGCTTCCTCGCCGTAGCGCACACCATGAACCAGCTTGTAATTAAGTTCAGGGTAGGTTTTTACAAAACTGTGAAACGGGCTGATTCCGGTACCGGTGGCCACAAACAGGAATTTTTGCGTGGGAAACATGGTGGGCTGAAACCGGAAAAAACCAAACGGACCGTCCACTTCCAGCTCAACGCCGGGATGCATTTTTTTTAGCGTTGGAGTGATTTTTCCGTCGGTTACTTCGCGCACAAGTACTTCCAGAAAATCGTTCTGTTCGCCGCTGTAAATCGTGTATTCCCGCTGGTCGATAGTGCCCGGACGTCGCAAAATGACAAACTGCCCGGTTTGAAAAGGTAAATCTTTTCGTTCCAGTTGCAATACAAATGTAGAATCTGTAAGGTGTCTTACCGCTGTTATTAAATGTTTCTTCAACTTTCCTGTTTTTTGTTTTCTGAAACAAGAGGACAAAAGTACAAAAATATCTTTTATTGGCAGGGTGGTATTATTAATCCTTTTAGGGAGGAACGTTAATTCTCAACATTTTTTATCTTTGAGGTTGATATTCTTTATTATTGAAATAAATAACAACAATGAAACAATTAACATACAGGCTGCTTTTAAATCCGGAGCCGGAGGGCGGATATACTGTCACAGTGCCCACACTACCAGGTTGTGTAACATGGGGTGAAGATGTTGATCATGCTATTGAAATGGCAAAGGAAGCCATTGAAGTTTATATCGAGAGTATGTTGGCCAATAATGAAAAGGTGCCTGATGAATCGAAGACCCTTGAATATGCATTAACCTTTAACGCGGCGGTATGAGCAATTTCCCGTCATTAACATCCAGGAAACTGGCAAAGTTACTTGCAAAAAAGGGCTTTGTTTTGGACCGTGTTAAGGGAAGCCATCAAGTTTGGTTAAACAAAAATGAAAACAAACGGGTAGTTTTACCCATGCACAAAAAAGATTTGCCTGCCGGAACCTTGTTTGCAATTCTAAGGCAGGCCGGAATAGACAAGAATGAAACTGTATAGTTGAAAAATGATCTGTTCTGAAATGAAAGTGTTTCTCAAAATCGCAGATCACTTTTCCTTATTACCTTTAAGCCATGAACGAATACTTGAACAGGCAGTTGGATCAAATCAGCAAACTCATTTCGGGTTTGAAGGGGGGTGAAGTTGATTTGGAGAAGCTTACCGAACTCGATCGCTCGCTGGAGGTGCTGAGCCACCAGATAAAAACCGCCCGCCTGGCAGGATTTGCCTGGTCGCCCGATGACCCGGGCCGCGGCCTGAAACAGGATGCACTTTTCTTTTTTAACCGGCAATACCAGGTGGTTCGTTTTGTGGGAGCTTACGAAAATATTTTCGGACGTGCCAAAAGCGACAGCCTGCCCGAGATGAGCCGTTTTTTTGAACCAAAGGAGTACGAACGGTTTCGTCAAAAAACAGAAAAGTTGCTGGAAACACGCGAACCACAGTCATTTGCTTCTGAAATAATCTCAAAAAACGGGCTTTTGCTACCGGTTTATTTTCTACTCGAAAA
The DNA here is from genome assembly GCA_964559175.1 of uncultured Mariniphaga sp. Lineage (GTDB taxonomy): Bacteria > Bacteroidota > Bacteroidia > Bacteroidales > Prolixibacteraceae > Mariniphaga. The sequence goes on from CAZLGT010000101.1 coordinate 6,228, forward strand.
AGTATCATTCGGTCAAGGTGTTGAGGCCGTGGCTGCCGGCATGGTATTTTTCAGTCAAACACCATCCGACCTTGAAGATTACCGGGAAATTTTAATTGAAAACCTTCCGGGAATGGATGTGTATCTGTTTGATAACCAGTTTACACATGTGCTGGCTGGTGGCCGCGAAAAGGAACGGCTTGGGCTTACCAATGCCGATTTCCCGGGAAAAACCCTGTTCGGGGTTTACGATGAAAAAACCCGTAAGCGGTTGTTCCCGTTTTACCGCAATGCCCTCGACGGAAAAGTATCGGAAGGCGAAGTGCGCATAAAAGGGAATGTGTATTTTGTGAGTGCCACGCCGGTTTTTGGGTTTGACAGCCGGGTAGTGGGAGGCGCACTTATTTTACAGAACGTAACCAAGGAAAAGGAGGTGGAGAAAAACCTGATAAACGCCCGCCGCCAGGCAGAAGAAGCCGACCGGGCCAAGTCGGTGTTTCTGGCCAACATGAGTCACGAGATCCGGACCCCGCTGAATGCCATCATCGGGTTTACCGGTCTGCTCGAAAAAACCGATTTAACACCCAAACAGAAAAAATTCAGCCGGTTAATCAATCAGTCGTCGGGACACCTGCTTTCGGTGGTCAACGAGGTGTTGTTTCTGTTTAAACTCGGCATGGGGAAGGTTTACATTGAAAAAGTGCCGTTTAATGCCCATGAACTGGTTCAGAACGTGCACGAATCGCTGTTGTTCCGTGCCAGGGAAAAAGGACTTAAGATTCGTTACCATATCGATCCCGGCGTTCCGGAAGTTTTGCTGGGCGACCCTTTCCGGCTGAAACAGATTTTAATGAATCTTGCAGGTAACGCCATAAAATTTACCGACGAGGGGGAAGCCAGTATTCGCGTTTCCAACGAGAAAATGATGCGTAAGTCCGTGTTTCTGAGGTTTCAGGTTCACGATACGGGAATTGGAATTCCCAGGGAGGATTTAAAAAATATTTTCGACGAGTTTGCACAGTTGAACCAGGGGAATGAGAAAAAACGCAAAGGGGCCGGGCTGGGACTTACCATTGTGCGCAAACTGGTGGATTTGCTTGGCGGCAGGCTTCATGTGGATAGCGAACCGGGCAAAGGCTCCGAGTTTACTGTTGTTATTCCGTTTGAGAAAACACGGGAGGGACTAACTGTGCCCGAGGAAAAATCCTTTGGCTCCGGCTTCGACCTGCTCAACGGCAAGCGTATTTTATATGCCGATGACGATGAAAACAACATTTTGCTTGCTGAATCGATTTTAAAGGACTGGAGCGTTGAGTTTGAACTGGCGACTGACGGTATTGAGGCATTACAGCTTCTGAATGATACGCTTTTTGATGCGGTTTTGCTCGACATCCACATGCCGGGGTTGTCGGGTGTGGAGGTAATACAAAGGGTGAAGGGCAACAGCAAAAATGTAAACCACCACACCAAAATGCTGGCCGTTACAGCCAATGTTATGGAACACGATATCCAGAACTACCTGAGCAGCGGATTCGACGATTATATTCTAAAGCCTTTTAAAGAAGAGAAACTATACAGTAAGATTTGTTCGCTGCTCGGCCTTGAACAAACCCATGAAAGCCTGGTGGAAACCCTTGCGGAGCCGAAAAATGCAGCAGAACAGGAAAGTTCTGTGTTCAATACTTCTCAGCTGATGCAGACAGCCGGCGGCGATTTGGCCTTTTTTAACCAGATGCTAAATACTTTCATTGCCGGAGCTAAAGATGCAGTTAATGGTTTTCGTGAGGGAGTTCAGAATGAGGATTGGATACGTGTGGGAAAAACGGCTCATAAAGCCATCCCTTCGTTTCGGTATTTCGGACTGTTTGCCGTTGCCGGCAATTTGGAGAAAATTGAAAATATGACGCTTCGCAATAAGGAGTATGATGCGGCAGGTGAATTGTCCTCCCAGGTGCAGGAAGAGATAATGAAAATCATTCAGGCAGCAGAAAATGCCAAAATTCCGGATGGAGATAGCTGATTTTGTGAAAATTGGCTAATTTTGTTCAACAGCAAAAAAGTGCAATGGCAAAAATTCTTATCATCGACGACGATATTTTTATCTGCAAAGCAATTCAGAAACAACTTTCCAACAAAGGTTTCAACGCTGAAATTGCCTTCTCGGGCAATGCCGGACTTAACCTGTTGAGGAAACAGCCATTCGATTTGGTGTTGTGCGATTTCAGACTGCCCGATAAAGATGGCCTTGAAATTTTGCGGGAAGTTAAACGCATGGACTCCCGCATTCCGGTGGTTATTATTACGGCCTATGCCGATGTGCGCATGGCGGTAAAACTGATGAAACAAGGCGCTTCCGATTATTTGACAAAACCCCTTCAGCCCGAAGAAATTATAAGCCTGGCAACCAAACTTGCCGGCAGAAAAAATGAGGAGTCTTCAGCCGGGTTTCCCCACGATTTTCTGATGGGGGAAAGTCCTGCATTTCACAGGGCAGTAAAATTTGCCGAAAAGGTGGCGCCAACCGGCATTGCGGTACTCATTGAGGGCGAAACCGGAACGGGCAAGGAGTATGTGGCCCGTTTTATTCACCGGTACAGTAAACGCAGCCATAAACCGTTTGTGGCCGTTGACTGTGGTGCTATTCCCAAAGAGCTGGCGGGAAGTGAATTGTTCGGTCACATAAAAGGCTCGTTTACAGGAGCAGTTAATAATAAAACCGGTGTTTTTCAGCAAGCCAGTGGCGGCACCCTGTTTCTCGATGAAATCGGAAACCTGAGTTATGCCACCCAGGTGCAGTTGCTGCGCACCCTTCAGGAAAAAACCGTTACCCGCATTGGCGAAAACAAACCAGTGAAGGTAGATGTGCGGGTTATTGCAGCTACCAACGAAAACCTGAGCCAGATGGTTGAGCAGAACCGATTCAGGGAAGATTTGCTGCACCGAATCAATGAGTTCAAGATTGTACTTCCTCCCTTGCGCGAACGACCAGAAGATGTTCTGTTTTTTGCCGGCCATTTTCGCGAAGCTGCCAACCTGGAGCTTGGAACCAGGGTAAAAGGTATTGCGGAAGAAACCCGGCGGGTTTTTGAACGTTACGAGTGGCCGGGAAACATCAGGGAACTGAAAAATGTGGTGAAACGGGCCGTTTTACTGGCACAGGACGAAATACTTACCCCGGAAACCCTGCCTGCCGAGATTGTGTATTTCCCGGAGGTTCAGCATACACAACATAAAACGCCGGAAGAAAATAATCGACTGTCATCCCTGAAAAATGCTGCGTCGGGAGCCGAAAAGGAAATCATTGTTAAAGCCATTGAAAATGCCGGCTACAACAAATCGAAAGCTGCCCGAAACCTCGGAATTGACAGAAAAACACTTTATAACAAAATAAATCAATATGGCATTGATATTTAGTCCCTGCCGTTTTTTGAAATGTATGCCGTTTTTTTTTCTGGAACAGAAGTTGAACATATAGACATGTTGAACGAAACCGCCTCTGGCGGTAACCCTGATGGTCGTTTTCCCGTTGCTC
>CAZLGT010000102.1:0-9352 GCA_964559175.1 uncultured Mariniphaga sp.
GTTGGTTAGAGCGGCGGACTGTTAATCCGTAGGTCGTAGGTTCAAGTCCTACCTGGGGAGCTTTTCAATTAAATAACTCGCTGATTTTCAGCGGGTTGTTTTTGCTTAAAGAGCTTTTAAAAGAGAAAGAAAGGGATTGAATTGCTGATATAATACAAAAAACCCACCCGTTACGTAACAAACAGGTGGGTCGGACTAACATCCTGGCGGTTCAGACCAAGTTTATTTTTTTTAAAAATATCAGGCAATAAAATCGGCAAAGGTTTTTGGTTCTTTCAGAAAATTAGACTTTTCGCGAAAGGCTCTTAACCGGCGCTTATAAAACAAAATATCTGAAACCTGGAACGGTTCATCTTCGTTGGTTTTATCGATTTCAACAAAATCTGCCAGAATATCAATTTCTGTGGGTCCTTTTTTGGGAAAAAGAATTTGAATTTCGCTCAGTTCGTTTAAAATCTTACATAATTCCTGCATTTTTTCAAGAATGAAATTTTGCTGTTTACTTTGGGTGAAACGGCCAATTTTATATTGCACCTGTTGATGAAAGTCCTTTGTGAGGTCAAAACCTATTTCATCGTTCACGTAAAGTTTGCGTAGCGGATAAATAAACCGGGTAGCTTCAACTGCGGCCCATGCTTTATCAAAGTTTTTTCTCTCTTCAATCGCATGATCCAGCTCCTTAATGTCGAGCAGATCGCTTTCTTTCAGTCGTTCTGTCGAAATTCCTGGAATGCTAACGTTGTTGATTTCAACAAATTTTCGACGGATGAATTTGGCAGTATCTTCTTTAAGCGATTCAAAGAAAAAATCAAGACCAAAACCTTCGCCATCTTCTTTCAAGCAGTATTCATTTGCCATTTGCAGGCTAACAGCTGCGTTTAGCATATTCTGATATGCTTTAATAATTTCCCGTTCCCTTCGTGGGTCTGGCTTGCCAATTTGGATGGGCGTGAATTCTTTTTTGCTCATTGTATTATAATTTAAAAATTAAAATCTTCTGCTTCTTTCGATATCTGCCAGTGTATCGAGGTCTTTCTTAATCATTTCTGTATAAACTTTGGGTTTCCATCGCTGAAACCGGTTGATTTCATCTTTAAGTTGCATAACAGCATCAGCTACCAGTTGGCCGGTTTTTGTGTCGATATAGCCAAAATCGGTAACTGGTTTTCCCGTGGTTGATTGTGTATTTTCCGAAACATACCCACCTGCAGCATACCCTTTTTGGGGAATGGATTCTAAGATGGCAGGCATATTAACATTTGCCAGTTTACCGGCGCGGCGGTTGATTTCAATGGCATCAATTAAGGGTTTAATTCGCTGGTTCCGGGTTCCTTCTTGCGGAACAATGTATTCCCCTGCATGTACAATTCCGGCCGGTTCGTATTTTCCCCCTGGGCCGGTGAACCCTCCGGATGAAAAACCTTTTACCTTTTCGCGTTGCGCGTTGGCAATACCCAATTGAACCAAACCTGCCGCTCCAATTAAAGCACCAAGGATAAAACCACCAACACCTGTTTGCTCAAATGCTTTCATTACGCCTGCTGCGGTAGATGCTATAATACTGGCTGCACTTACGGCAAAGTTCAGATCAGCGTATTTTTTACGAATTTCTTTTTTCTTTTCCTCATTGTCTCCGGCCTTTTCCAGTTCAAGGTCCATTAAGGACATAACCACATTAGCGGCCATGTCAGTTATTTGTTTGAGCTGTTCAAGTTTGCCCTGTTTAATGCTGAAACGTTCTTCTTCGGCCTGCCTGGTTATTTCGGTAAGCTGGTCCTGGTACTGCTGTTCGCCAATTAGTCCCTGCTGATACATCGATTCATTTAGTGCCAGTTTAAAGTCGATGCTTTCGCGGTATTCTTCCAGGGCATAATCCAGGGCAGGGTCTTCTGTTTCGCGTTCCTCATTTTTGTATTTGAGGGCTGCTCCAACATCAACCTGTTTTTCCTGTGCCTTTTTTTCGATGGCGTCCATAAACGCCTCAAACGCACCTTCGCCGGCTTCGGAAAAATAGGCCCGTATAGCTTCCTGCTGCTGTTCGGCTGAAAGGGTCAGAAATTCAGAAAGTTTTTCAATAGATTCCTGGTTGTTTTTCAGGTTCGATTCGGTTTGTTTCCCTTCATCTTTCAACAACGTGTAAAGCCGGCGGCGGACTGTGGTAGTATTTTGCAAGGTGGAAACCTCTGCATCTTTTAAACCTTTGTAGGCTGCAACCATTTTATCCAATTGTTCATCCGTTGTTTTTCCTGTGCCGGTTAAGGCTTCGGCGTAAAGCTTTACGGCTTCGGATGCACCGTCGATTTCGGTTTTCAACCGCTGCAGCTCCTCCTGCCTTGCTTTAAACAGCTCGGGCGAACCGCCCACACTTTGTTGCCTTATTATAAATTGCAGCGATTCGTATTGACGAACCTGTTCATTATAGGCAATGGCCCGGGCCTTCGTTTCCGAATCGATATCCTTCATTATTTCCAGCAAACGATCCTTGCTTAACCTGGTTTGTTGCGTGGTTAGCATCAATTCAGCTTCATAGGTTTGCCTGGCAATCTTCGTGCGTTTTTCTGCCAGTTCCTCCTCAATTGCGATCCGTCGTTCGGCTGCTTCTTTCCGTACGTCATCGGACAAGCTCACATTCCGGGCAATATCTTCTGTCTCGAGGATTTCCATCCGGTAATCAGCCTCAATAAGTGAAAGCGCCCTGTTTTTGGCCTGCAGGTCGTCTAAAATGATTTGATATTCGCGGCCAACACGAATGGCCTCTTTCATATTGGTTAAAAAATTGCTCCAGTCGCCGGCGGCTATGGTCCTGAAAAATTCATCGGTCGCGCCCTTCATTCCTCCCATAAAAACATCCCACTGGGTGCCCAGGGTATCGGTTGACGATTTTATTTTCCCGAATGCTTTAATTGCCGCTGCAGAGATGGCTGCAAAACCGAAAGCGGGCAATAAATTTTTAGCGGCACCAATAAGTTTTCCAACAGTCCCTTCATGTTGCTTAACTGCTGTGGTACTTTTATTCCATTCCTGTGAAGATTTCCGGATTTTTGCGTTGTGTTCATCCATCACACTTTTTAACTGGCCAACCTTTTTGAGTTGCTGATCATATTCCGCCGTTCCGCGTGTCATTTTGGCCAATTCATTACGGGATTTATGGAATTCAGACGTGATGGACTTGATATTATTCTGAACCTCTCGCCCGTTAATGTATAAATTAATCCGTCGGTTGTAACTTGTTGCCATTGTTTTTTGATTTTTGGATTAAACATTCTTCAGGAAAAGATTCATATTCAGGTTTGCCCTGGCCGTTAAGCCATCGACATTCATAGTCGTTGCAATTATAGTCGTCAAGTTCGTAGTTTACGATCATCATCGGATACAAGTGTTCGGTATCCGTTTTCAAAAAAACCGTTTGCCCAATTTTATATTTCAAAAATGGTTTTTCAATGTCTTTTATAAGTCTTAAGTCTTCTGGTATGCTCATTGTTTTGCTTTTAATAGTTCTTTTTCTAAAAAAATTCTGTCTCTGAGGTGGCCCTGGTTTGTTAGCCACTTGCAACAATAATCTGCTTCAACTCCGTTCAGGTAATCAAGCGGCAAAAAGCCGGTTATTACCATTAAATTTTTTTGTTTTTCGTCCTGGCAATCATAAACCAGTTCCCCTAATTGGAGTTTTAACTTTGGTTTGAAAGTTTTCAGTTCGAGTTTTATGATTTCAGGTATGCTCATTTCAAAATTTCTATTGTCAATTATTTTTTTATCTTAAATCTCAGAATATGCCTTTAATTGTTGTTTTTCAGCTAATTACTATTCTTGTTCTTCATTCAAAAAAGATGGAAAATAAAAAAAGAACGGCTCCAAGTCTCTCCCTGCCCAAGCCCGTCCTATTCCGAAAGGCAGCCGGAAAGGCAGAAAAACAGGAAATATGATGGGCCTGCCCGTCATGTTTTCTGCCTTTTTAACTTATTGTTTACTACGCCTCTCATGTATTCGCTAACTGTCTGCTGTCGCTGTTCGGCAATGGTGTGAACCTGCCTGTGAATATAAACCGGCACCCTGAACGTAATTAGTTCGCTCAGGATGGGCGCTTCGTGTTGTGTTTCTTTCTCCATATCATTAAAATAAAAAACCTGGTGCCAAATATAGGTACCAGGTTCTTTGATGTAAAGGACAATGTTTACGGTTGTTAATCATGGCTTTGTATTAACTTATGAAAGTTACTGTTTGTTCATATCTCTCAATTGCAGCATTCTTAATTCAAATTCGGACAATACCCTGAATGATTTAATCATATCTGCAATGGCAGATAACCGGCCCAATACAAAAACCGCTGATTTGCACTGGGCAGCGTTACTTGAATCAGTATCTTGCAGAATATAATCCATTGCATCCCGGATATATTCAGCATAAATTTCGACTCCTTTATTTACTCCCGGCGGACAAGTTTCTTCGGGTAAAATTCCGTTTTGGAGAAAATAGAGGTTTTGAATTGCAGCGGGTGCAAGTTTAACACCATTTTCGAGTTCAACAATTTGAGTTTCAATTTTTGTTTCCATTTTAAATTTCTTTAAATTTGATGAAATATTTTTTATACTCGCAAGAGGCAGAAGGAATCAGAAAGCTCTGTATTGACAGGGCTTTTTTTATTACTTCTTTTGCCGGGTACCAGGTGGCGGACCTGACAAAAATTAGTTGGTGAATCTCTAACTTTTACCATGATTTTTGATTTTAAGTGATTTGAAAAAATTTGTAATTGGGTTTCTCTTTTTCAAGTATGGCTTAACAAATTTGTTTTCCCATGCTTCATTATCAATCCATTGCTGTTGGGTCAACCTTAGCCATGAATAATCTAAATCTACATTATTATTTTTTAAAAAGTCTTCACTTCTTTTAAATGTATTGGAGTAGGTTTTTAATAGTTGCTGAACTTCTTTTTTACTATCCAATAGTTCATCTACACGTTCTTTGTTCTCACTGTCGATAAACGACAATTCAAGGTCAACATACCTGCAATAAAAGATAAATCCTTCAATGATGGGAGTGAGCAAGGGTAAACGTTGTTTGTGGAACTCTAATTCAGTCATAAAAGTATTTTTTTAGGGTTTGAAAAATAAACCTGAAAAAACCGGCAAACATTTGCCAAAATGAAAGGATGGGGTTGGCGGATGCCTGAGCAGTTGCCGGGCTTACGTTCAAACTATAAGACAGGCTTATCGGTTGGGCTGGCTTTTGCTTAAGTTGCTGCTCAGGTTCAGGGATCGTTTCCGGTTCCGGATCAGGCTCCGGATCGGATTCAGGTTCTGGTTCTGGTTCAGGTATCGGTTCCGGATCGGATTCAGGTTCTGGTTCTGGTTCAGGCTCCCATGTTTTTTTTAGAAGAAGGTAAGGAAACTCATAATCGTGTGGATTGCTTGTTCTTATGTATTTTAATAGTTCTTTGCGGGCTTGTGATAGCTCGTCAATATGTGCCTGCAGACTTTTCTTTTTTGCCAGGGTTAATACTGCCTTTTCCTGCTGGCGTAACTCGGCAATCTGGTTGCCCAGCATTTTTGCGTGTTCTCTGAGCAATTTTAAATTTTCCATTATTATAAATTTTATGTTCGTTTTTCAATTGCATTTATTTGGCAATTGTAATCGGTACCATTTAGTTTGAAATACAATTTTCCGTGGTGAATTCGGATGATCGCAAATCCTTGTGCTTCATTTACCAGGTAAATTTTTTTATTGCTCACCTGGCAGACGCTGGGGTCTGGTTCCCCGGGATCCACATTTTCCTTTTTGCAGGTTTCCTTATAAAATTTAATGGCCTGCTCAATCAATTTTTCGTCTGAAACCTTTTGTGTTTTCATTGTATTTTTTTTATCGGTTACACTCTGACATTTACACCTGCATCGCGGGCCGCCTGAAAAAAAGATTTAATTGTTACTCCCGATTTGCCGCGTTTGAGACATTTTTCAAACTGCTCATCACATTTGTTCGGGTCATATTCCGGGTGAAATTTTGATATTCTATGAAAATAGCTCCTGCCGGCAGGTCCGAATTCATCTGCGAAGGCAAAACCCAGTTTTAGCCAGTCAGTATAACTGCAGGTTAAGTCCAATCGGGAATTCTCGATCCGCCTGGTAATAACTTCAACTTCGTGTTGAATTCTTACCGGACCTTTCATCTCATCAGTTGCTGGCTCCTGTACCTGTTTTTGCGGTTTTTGTTTTTTCAGCCATTTATCCGGGTTAAATTTCCGGCGCTCGAACAGCCATATTTCCACTTCAAAACGTAGTTTCATTGTACCAAATATTTAGGGTGAATAAATGCCTCCGGATCGTAACAGAGAAATGAAGCTCTTGCAATGTCCCTGCAGGATTTGTCAATCTCGATGCTGTAAGTTTCGCGGATGTAATTGTAAATAGCCTGGAACCAGTCTGCATGTGAATATTTGCCGGTAACATCGATGCTGACAATCCATTTCAGGCCGGCACCATTCGGAGAAACAAATAAGAGTTCAGTTTGAAAATAGGGGTCTTTAAGTAATTGCAGTTTCAGGGTTTGGATATCTTCGATGTGGTCAAAGTCCAGGGCGATATAATTGGAATGTTTAATTAAAGCATCTTCATTGCGCCGGGTGAAGGTCCCGCTGAACGTGCAATAAGGGAAATGAGTAGATTTATACCGGCGGTTCTCCTGCTTATCGGAAAGAGACCTCAATTTAAGAGTTTGCGGTTTGTAATATTTGCCGGTAATTACCCGGTATGCATCCAAAAGGGTAATATCCCGGTAAGGTGTAACATTGGTTACCGGCGCCTTGAAGAAACTGAACTTTTGTTTAATATTTGTTTCCCTTTTCATATTTTCTCTTTTATTGTCAGCCAATAAGTTGTTTTTTTGGGCACTTTACGCACTTTTCAGTTTAAATCAATTTCAATCAGTGAGTTACAAAGTACATTCACAAAAACATCAATGCACTTCAATGCACTTTGGGGAAAAAGTATGCACTTTTTCGGGAAAAAATCAGTGCATACAGTGCATTCAGTGCATACAGTGTTTTTCATTTGTGTACTTTCTAAATTATTCATTTTTAGTTTTTTATATTCAAAAGTGCATTAAGTGCATTAAAATTTAAAAATATTGGTGGATACACTTGTTTTTTTCAGAACGGCAATTGTGGTTCTTCTTTTTTTGCATTTTCAAACCTGATTAAGTTTAGACCGTTGGACCTTCTTTCTGAAATTTTCCCTTTGAGTTCGGATGAATAGCTGGCATAAATTTTCAGGTATTTGGTAAAGTTTCCTGAACGTTTTAGCCACCGGTCCTCTTTATACTCAGGGAAATTATTCAGAAATTGTTCGTGAAGCTCTTGTTTGTCAATATCAATACCTCTCCTTATTTCTCCATTCTCAACTTTTTCGTCCATGAAGCTGACGAAGTCGATGTTCGTGTGCTGAATTTTCTTCCGTTTTTCCAGGTTGATTTGTTCAGCCTCAATTACTCCGTGCTGAAAGTACAGGGAAATACATTCCATCATAAAATTGTCGAATGACAGCCAGTCATCCTCAGTCCAATCAGTAAAGAACCAAACCCCAAATTCATTCATGGGTGAATAGTCGGCACTGTAATGTTCTGCCAGTTCAAATTCAATTACCCGGTCTTTGGCGCTGGCACCTTCAACCCTGAACGTGTCGTTTGCTGAAATAAGCATTTTTGCCCGAATTGTAAAGGGCTGCAGGTTTTTACGGTCAACTGTTATAGCATCGGAAATGTCATTAAACAAACTCTCGAAGTTGAATTTTTTCCGGAGGTCGTTAAGAAAAACAATTTGCGTGTCGAGACTGGCCGCTGCGTATTTGTGTTTATTGGCCGGGTCAAAATCTTTTCCCGAAATTTCACACACATTTTTAATGTGACTAATGGCATGGCCCAGCAATGTTTTGCCCGTTCTGCCTTCGGCAACATCGCTGATACTTGAATCGGTAAGATTTACAGCTTTCATTTTGGTTTCAAAGAATCCATGAAGCAAGTATCCTATCATGGTGCGGAGTGCCAGAAAACGCTGCTCATTTTTTCCTGAAATATTAAAAACAAACTGGTTGAACATCCCATCATCAGAATGTTTCTTGAACTTTCGTTCCTTCAACTGCTTTTTGAAAATGTATCCTTCCATTTGTTTGTAGGGATGAAGCTCGTATCCCTCTGCAGTACACTTTACAAATCCATTACTGTAATATATAAAGGATGCTTCTTTGGTGTCGCTGTTAAAGTTTAATCCCGGCTCTGGTCCCAGCATGGTTAATTTTCTTTCATTGAAAAAAATGGCTGGTGAAGTGTAGAACTTCGATAAAAGTTCAACCCGTGATATTCCTTTACCTTCGCTTTCCAGAAATTCGTTATCCAGGTTAACGATGTAATCCATCACTTCATCCTGGATACGTGTTACCGGAATTTCATCAATTACCTTTTCCTGGATTAAAATGAAGATGTAATCTTTGCCAATATCAAACCGTCGATACCCTTTTTCGTGGATGAACCCAATAAATTTGCGGTGGTCAATTTTCCATTTGACATCTCCGTTTTTATTTGCCAGTTCAGAATACCAAAAAACAAGATAGTTTTCTCTTTGGCTTTCAGAACCAACATCCGGATCAGGTCTTTTTATGGTCATGGGTGCGCTGCTCATTACTTTGCCCTTTCCATCACTGTTTCTAAACTGAATCGGATTAAAGCTGTTAATGTGGTGTTTTTACTGGCGCAAAACTCATCCAGTTTAGCGCGTTCGCTGTCGGAAAACCGAATTGTGAAATTGCGGGTTTTCTTTTGTTTTTGCGGAACTTTAATTTTTTCTGCCATTACATTAAAATTTACATTAAGCGTTGCAAAGGTTATTTGAAAAGCACATTTATAAAAGGACAAAAAAAGAAACAGCTATTTATACAAGTTGAGCACCATTTTTTCCAGTTCAAGACTTTCCCTTACCTCGTCAGTATCTTCTCCTGCTATGGGGTGAAAAATTTCGCCGACGGTTTCTCCAACTTCTACTAAGTATAAGGTTATTGAATAATTGGAATTTTTACCTTCAACAAAATTTTCAGGAGATGCAAACGGTAAAAAGTACCCACCATTTTTTTCAAATCCATTCAACCTTTGTTTATAATATTCAAATGCGCATTTACGGGCCTCATGTAAATCGTTATGCCTGAAAAATTCAGTGTGTGAGAATGGTTTATTTTTTCCAGGGTCTTTGCCAAAAGTTGTAACAAATTCGTCCACCTGATAATAATAATTCGTTGCCATATCACTTTGTTTTTAAGGTTTAGGGCACCTCTAAAAACTGCTTTTTTCTTAATCCATTATTCATAGAAATCTTCTT
>CAZLGT010000103.1:0-8561 GCA_964559175.1 uncultured Mariniphaga sp.
GGCCAAATATTTTGGGAAGCACTATAACCTGGAAACATTGCGGGAACTCACCTGGAAAACCCGCGAAGGGGTGTCGCTGCTTACCATTTCCGATGCCGCCGAAAAAATAGGGTTCCGAACCCAGGGCGTGCGCGTAACCCTCGAACAACTTATGGAAGCGCCGCTTCCGGCCATCATCCACTGGACACAGAATCACTTTGTTGTACTTTATAAAATTAAAAAACGGGGAAACAAACCGGAGTTTTATGTTTCGGACCCGGCGCATGGTTTGTTAAAATACAGCCGCGAGGAGTTTGTAAAATACTGGGCTTCCACGCAACAGGACGGCGAACCGGCAGGAATCGCCCTGCTTATGGAACCTACATCCGATTTTTATGTGGAAGAAGGCGAAAAAGTGAACAAAACCGGTTTCCGGTATCTGTTCTCCTATCTGAAACCGTATAAAAAACTGATTACCCAGTTGCTGCTTGGTTTTCTCACCGGCAGTATCCTCAGCCTCATTTTTCCGTTCCTTACGCAGGCCATTGTGGATGTGGGTATCACCACCAACAACCTCAGCTTTATTGTTTTGGTGCTTATTGCGCAGTTGGTATTAACTGTGAGCCAAACCGCTGTGGGTTTTATCAGGAGCTGGATTATGCTGCACACCAGTACCCGGGTGAGCATTTCGCTCATCTCCGATTTTCTCATCAAACTGATGAAACTGCCCATCCGCTTTTTCGACACAAAACTCATCGGCGATCTTCGTCAGCGCATCGACGACAACCAGCGCATTCAGAGTTTCCTCACCGGCAACCTGGTGAGCATGTCGTTCGGCATTTTCATTTTTGTCATCTACAGTTTTGTAATGGCTTACTACGACTGGGCGATACTCCTCATTTTTTATGTGGGCAGTGCGTTGTATGTGCTGTGGATTTTGTTATTCCTGAAAAAAAGAAAAGAGATAGATTACAAACGGTTTAACGTGGCATCGGCCAACCAGAGCAACGTTTATCAGTTAATTACCGGCATGCAGGAAATTAAGCTGAACAACTGCGAAAAACAAAAACGGTGGGAGTGGGAACGCATTCAGGCCAAACTGTTCCGGGTAAGTGTGCGCGGGCTGATGCTGAACCAGAATCAGATGGCCGGGTCGATGCTTATCAACCAGATAAAAAACATCCTCATTTCATTTATTGCCGCCAAAGGTGTGGTGGAAGGAAACATGACGCTGGGGATGATGATGGCCATACAATATATAATAGGTCAGTTGAACGGGCCGATTAACGAATTTATCGGTTTTATCCAGGCCGGGCAGGATGCCAAAATCAGTTTAGAACGTTTGGGAGAAATCCATCAGCACGACGATGAAGAAAATTCTGAAATACAAAAAAATTACGAACTGCCTGAGCGGAAAGATATTTCCATGTCAGCTGTTTCCTTCCATTACGAAGGGCCCAAGTCGCCGCGAGTGCTGAATAATATTCAGTTAACTATTCCTGGAAACAAGGTAACCGCCATTGTGGGCGCCAGCGGTAGCGGTAAAACCACGCTCATTAAACTGATGCTCGGGTTTTATCCGCCTTACGAGGGGAAAATTGAAATCGGCGGCATTGGCCTGCAACAGTTCAACATGGAAATGTGGCGCAGCAACTGCGGCGTGGTCATGCAGGACGGATTCATTTTTTCAGACAGCATTGCCAGCAACATTGCCGTGGCCGACGATTATCCCGACCGCGAAAAACTGCGCCGGGCGGTGGAAATTGCAAACATTGGCGAATACATCGAAAGCCTGCCACTGCGGTACAACACCAAAATAGGGCAGGAGGGAACCGGCCTGAGCCAGGGCCAGAAACAACGGATTTTAATTGCCCGGGCGGTTTATAAAGACCCGCGCTTTCTTTTTTTCGACGAGGCCACCAACGCCCTCGATGCCAACAACGAAAAAGTGATTATGGAAAACCTGGCCGGATTTTTTGAGGGCCGCACCGTGGTAACTGTTGCCCACCGGCTGAGCACCGTAAAAAATGCCGATTTAATTGTCGTGCTCGACAAGGGCGAAATTGTGGAAACCGGAACCCACAACGAACTGGCTGCCAAAAAAGGTGCGTATTACGAACTGGTGAAGAATCAGTTGGAGCTGGGAAATTGAAAAAAGAGAAAATGAGAATATGGGGAGGTTTGAAGATGGGAATATGAGAGGGTGAGATTATTGAAACATAAAATATTCAGTATTATTGTATTGAAAGTACAACCTGACAGCGTTTGCAAAACCTGTCAGCGTTTAAATAAGTAAAAAGGTATTTTGACAAAAAACGAACAAATAGAAATCCGTTCCGACGAGGTGCAGGAAATCCTGGGAACGCCGCCGCGCTGGATTATCCGCTGGGGAATTACCATCATGTTGATGGTAGTGATGGTTTTGCTGGCCGGCAGTTATTTCTATAAATATCCAGATTTGATTTCGTCCCGTGTGACCATCGTTTCGGGAAATCCACCGGTGCAGATAGTGGCCAAATCAAACGGTAAGCTTGATCAGCTTTTTGTGACAAACAACCAACAGGTAGGAGCAGGAGCAATTTTAGGATTGATTGAAAACCCGGCCAATTACAATGATGCTTACCGGTTGCTTGCCAAACTTGATTCTGTTGAAACCTGGTTCGAAAATCCTGAAAAGTTTAATGAGATTTCGTTTTCCGAAAATTACAGCCTGGGACAATACCATGCCTATTTTTCATCGTTTGTCAGCCAGCTCAGGAGTTATCAGACATTTCTCAATTTCAATCCGTTCAACCAACGTATTGAATCGCTCCAAAAACAGGTAGTTGATTACCGGAACTATTTCGAACGGCTGAGGGAACAAATCAGCGTGCTTCGGCAGGATTATGAGCTGGCTTTTAACCAGTTTTATCGCGATTCTACCCTTTACCGCCAGCAAATTATGTCGGAAGTGGATTACGAAAAATCGAAAGCGGCCATGCTGAAACAAAAGTACGCCTACCAAAATGCCATGACCAATCTGGCCAACACCCAAATTACCATGAACAATCTGCAGCAACAAATTCAGGAACAGGAAGTTTTGAAAGCCGAAGCCGGCAGTCAATCGCTGGCGCTGTTAAAAGAACGTTACGACAATCTTGTGAATCAGCTTAAAGAATGGGAACAGTTGTTTATTTTGAAAACACCCATTTCGGGGCAGATTACCTTTACCAGTTTCTGGAGCCCCAATCAGTTTGTAAATTCAGGGAACGTTGTATTTACAGTTGTTCCTGAAAAAGAACAAATCATTATTGGCCGGGCAGTTGTACCCATCGCAGGCGCGGGTAAAGTTGAAGTGGGCCAGCGTGTAAACATAAAGCTCGATAATTATCCGCACATGGAATTTGGTTTGGTAGAAGGCCGGGTAGCCAATATCTCAAAAGTACCCGTCAACACTGACCAGGGTGCTTTTTACACTGCCGAAATTGATCTGGTAAACAATTTGGTAACCAACTACAGCCGCGAACTTCCGTTTAACCAGGAGATGCAGGGAGTGGCCGAAATTGTAACCAAAGACCGAAGACTCATCGAGCGGTTGATTGACCCATTGGTTTCGGTTATCAGAGAACGGTTGTAAATCATTCACCCATTTCACTTTCCAATCTTAATTTTTTGAAAAAAAAGATAGAAAAGGTTTGTCCTTTTTTTAAAATTAGTACTTTTGCGTGCCGTTTTTCAGGGGTAAACCCATTTTTACCGCTGAAAACCATTGTTTTTAGTGAAATTTAACATACTTTTGCAGTCCGTTTTTCGGACTTGATATTAATTAAATAAAAAACAGGTATTTATGCCAACGATTCAACAGTTAGTTAGAAAAGGAAGACAAAGCAAGGTGGAGAAGAGCAAATCTCCTGCCCTTGATTCATGCCCGCAGAGGCGTGGGGTATGTGTACGTGTTTACACAACCACACCAAAAAAACCAAACTCGGCTATGCGTAAAGTAGCCAGGGTGAGGCTTACCAACGGAAAAGAGGTTAACGCCTACATTCCGGGAGAAGGACACAACCTTCAGGAACACTCCATTGTACTGGTGCGCGGCGGAAGGGTAAAAGACCTTCCCGGTGTACGTTACCACCTGGTGCGTGGTGCACTCGATACAGCAGGTGTTGAAGGTCGTCTGCAGCGCCGTTCAAAATATGGCGCCAAAAGACCGAAAAAATAAAAGTTAAAAATTAATTGTAAACTCGTTATTTACAGTGGTTTGGTTGAGTAAGGAAATCTCTCAAGTCTTCCGGAGATGAACTGAAGACCGCCTTAGGGCAACCGATTTAAATAACACTAAAAGAATTTAAAATGAGAAAGACAAAACCAAAGAAGCGAATTCTTCTGCCGGACCCAAAGTTTAACGATACTTTGGTAACCCGGTTTGTCAACGATTTAATGAGGGACGGTAAAAAGTCGGTAGCTTATTCCATTTTTTACGACACACTCGAGATTGTAGAAAAACGTGTAAAAGACACGGAACTTTCACCACTTGAAGTCTGGAAAAAAGCCCTCGAAAACATTACTCCTGCAGTGGAAGTTAAAAGTCGGCGTGTAGGTGGTGCTACCTTCCAGGTTCCTATGGAAATCAGGGCTGAAAGAAAAACCGCCATCAGTATGAAAAACCTGATTTCATTTGCCCGCAAGCGCTCAGGAAAATCCATGGCAGATAAACTGGCTGCAGAAATCGTCGCTGCTTTCAACAGCGAAGGTGGAGCATTCAAAAAGAAAGAAGATACACACCGTATGGCGGAAGCAAACCGTGCTTTTGCTCATTTCAGATTTTAGATTAGTCACAGGAAATGGTTAAATGGTTTGGATTAGATAATTGGTAAAAAAGAATATGGCTAAGCAAGATCTGAAAAATACAAGAAATATTGGCATCATGGCACACATCGATGCAGGGAAAACAACCACGACAGAACGAATATTGTTCTATACCGGTTTGACCCATCGCCTTGGTGAAGTGCACGATGGTGCCGCAACAATGGACTGGATGGAGCAGGAGCAGGAACGGGGTATCACAATTACTTCGGCTGCAACTACTACATTCTGGAAATACAAAGATCAGGAACATAAAATCAACATCATCGATACTCCCGGACACGTCGATTTTACTGTGGAAGTAGAACGTTCGCTTCGGATTCTCGACGGAACGGTTGCCCTTTTTTGCGCCGTTGGAGGTGTTGAAGCCCAATCGGAAACGGTTTGGCGTCAGGCAGAAAAATACGGGGTTCCGCGCATCGCTTTCATAAATAAAATGGACCGTCAGGGTGCAGATTTCTTTAACGTTTATAACGAAATTAGAGAAAAATTAGGTGCTAATCCGGTTCCTGTTCAAATTCCAATTGGTGCTGAAGAGAAATTCGAAGGAATTATCGACCTGATTGAAATGAAGGCTGTACGTTGGTACGAAGATGAAACCATGGGTACAAACTACAGCCTGGAGGAAATTCCTGCTGATTTGATGGAACTGGCTGAAGAATGGCGTGGTAAACTGGTGGAATCGGTTGCCGAGGTGGACGATGCACTGCTTGAACGGTATTTCGATGATCCGGACTCGATTACCAAGGAAGAGATGCTTTCAGTTATTCGTAAGGCAACCATCGAGGGAGTTATTATTCCTTTGATGTGTGGTTCATCCTTTAAAAATAAGGGTGTTCAGCGTTTGCTCGATGCTGTTTGTGCATTCCTGCCAAGTCCGCTCGATAATGGCGACATAACAGGTATAAACCCTGTAATCAATAAAGAAGTTAAACGTACGGCCAATGTGGATGAACCTCTGGCAGCACTGGCGTTTAAAATTGCCACCGACCCGTTTGTGGGCCGTTTGGCATATATGCGTGTTTATTCGGGAAAAATTGAAGCTGGTTCTCAGGTATTGAATACCCGCACCGGTAAAAAAGAACGGATTTCGCGGTTGTACCAAATGCACTCGAACAAGCAAAACCCGAAAGATGTTATTGAAGCGGGTGATATTTGCGCTGCCGTTGGTTTTAAGGACATCCGTACCGGCGATACCCTTTGCGATGTAAAACATCCCATTGAGCTGGAAAGCATGGATTTTCCGGAACCCGTTATTGGAATTGCCGTTGAACCAAAATCGCAAAAAGACCTCGACCGTTTATCCAATGGTCTTTCGAAACTGGCGGAAGAAGACCCCACATTTCAGGTTAACACCGACCATGATTCAGGTCAAACCGTAATTCGCGGAATGGGTGAATTGCACCTCGAAATTATTGTTGACCGCCTCAGAAGGGAATTCAATGTGGAATGCAATCAGGGAGCTCCCCAGGTGGCTTATAAAGAAGCGATAAGTAAACCGGTTGATTTACGTGAGGTGTTTAAAAAACAAACCGGTGGCCGTGGTAAATTTGCCGATATTGTAGTAAAAATTGAACCTGCCGAAGACGGAAAACCCGGTCTGGAATTTATCGACCAGGTAAAAGGAGGAAATATTCCGCGCGAATACATTCCTTCGGTTCAGAAAGGATTTGCAAATGCCATGACCAATGGTCCGTTGGCCGGTTTTCCGGTTGACAGCTTAAAAGTTACACTGCTCGATGGTTCCTACCATGCAGTGGACTCCGACCAGTTGTCATTCGAAATTTGTGCCCGCCAGGCTTTCAGGCATGCTGCCTCAAAAGCCGGCCCTCAATTGCTCGAGCCCATCATGAAACTGGAGATTGTTACTCCCGAAGAATACATGGGAGAAATTATCGGTGACCTGAATCGCCGCAGAGGTGATGTTACCGGAATGATGAGCAAGGGAAACGCCCGTGTTATTCATGCTAAAGTACCACTGGCCGAGCAGTTTGGTTATGTAACCGTGTTGCGGACATTATCTTCCGGAAGGGCGACTTCATCGATGGAGTTTAGCCACTACCAGGAAGTACCTCGGAATCTGGCAGAGAAAGTGCTGGAAAATGTACAGGGAAGAGTTGATTTATTATAAATAATTTTAACAGAGTTCTCAAAATGAGCCAAAAGATCAGAATTAAACTGAAATCGTACGATCACAATCTGGTTGACAAGTCGGCTGAGAAGATCGTTAAAACAGTGAAAACTACTGGTGCAGTGGTTAGCGGTCCTATTCCGCTGCCCACTCACAAAAGGGTATTTACTGTTTTGCGTTCAACCTTTGTAAATAAAAAATCAAGGGAACAGTTTCAGTTGTCATCTTATAAACGTTTGATCGACATTTACAGTTCAACGGCAAAAACCATCGACGCCTTAATGAAGCTGGAATTACCCAGTGGCGTTGAAGTAGAAATTAAAGTTTGATAATTTAAAAAAGTAGTCGAAATGGCTGGTATTATTGGAAAAAAAATCGGAATGACATCCGTATTCAGTGTTGAGGGGAAAAACATCCCATGCACTGTGATTGAAGCCGGTCCCTGTGTAGTAACACAGGTGAAGACCCAGGAAAAAGAAGGCTACGATGCGTTACAACTTGCTTATGGCGACAAAAAAGAAAAAAGAGCCACAAAAGCAGAATTCGGGCATTTTAAAAAGGCCGGAATTACACCGAAACGCGAAGTAGTTGAGTTTAAAAACACCTACCAGGAAAAGTACCAACTGGGTGACTCGGTCACCGTCGATATTTTCCACGAACTGGATTATGTGGATGTGGTTGGAATTTCAAAAGGGAAAGGGTTTCAGGGAGTTGTAAAACGTTACAATTTCCGTGGGGTAAACGATGCAACCCACGGACAGCACAACAGGTTGCGTGCACCGGGTTCAATTGGTGCATCGTCGTGGCCAAGCCGCGTATTTAAAGGTATGCGCATGGCCGGAAGAACCGGTAACGATACAGTAACCATCGAAAACCTGATGGTAATGAAAGTGATTCCTGAAAAGAATTTGTTAGTGGTGAAAGGTTCAGTGCCTGGCGCCAAAGGTTCATATTTAATTATTAGGAAACAATGGAACTAAGTGTACTGAATAAAGAAGGAAAAGAAACCGGACGCAAGGTAACCTTGAACGACCGGATTTTTGGCGTTGAACCCAGCGACCATGCCATTTACCTCGACGTAAAACAATATATGGCAAACAAACGCCAGGGCACGCACAAAGCAAAAGAACGCTCCGAAGTTACCGGAAGTACCCGGAAAATTAAAAGACAAAAGGGAACAGGTACAGCACGTGCCGGAGATATCAAATCGCCCATCTTCAAAGGTGGTGGTACCGTTTTTGGGCCACGCCCCAGAAGTTACGAGTTTAAGCTCAATAAAAAAGTAAAACTGCTGGCCCGTAAATCGGCACTAACATACAAAGCCCGCGAGAACAGTATTCTGGTTATGGAAGATTTTAACCTGGAAGCTCCGAAAACAAATGAAATGGTGGCAATAAAAAGTAATCTGCAAATTGCTGATAAAAAGTCACTTTTCGTTTTACCAGCCGAAAATAATAATATATATTTGTCGTCCAGAAATTTACAGGATGTTTCGGTTGTAATTGCTTCTGAATTAAATACTTACCAAATTCTGAATGCAAAAGCTATTATTCTTCTCGAAGGTTCTGTGAAGAAAATAGAAGAAACATTTAAACTATAAGGCGAT
>CAZLGT010000104.1:0-8242 GCA_964559175.1 uncultured Mariniphaga sp.
CGATGCTGTATTGCAGGGTACCTGTTCCGCCGCTGGCAGTAACAGTAATCTGTCCGTCAGTACCGCCGTTGCAGCTAACATTGTTGTCCACGGCAGCGGAAGCAGAAATTGCAGTTGGTTCTGAAACGGTAATACTCCCCGTTATCGGATCACATTCCCCTGTTTCATAAACACTCCAGCTATATGTTCCGGCAGAAATTCCTGTAAAAATACCTGTACTGTTGGAATATGTATCCAAATTATAAGTTAATGGCAGATTTCCTCCAACTGCTGTAATTTCAACTGTGGCAGTTCCACCATTACAATCAATCTCACTGGTAACATTTGCATTTGCAGACTCCAGTGAACAGCATTCTATTACCGAAACAACAATCTCTGCCCGGTTTGGGCTGATGCACTGTGCTGAAAGCCCTTCGGCTACCCAGTAGCTTGTGGTGCTTTCTGTTGTTGTGGAAGGTGTAGGCGCAGTGGTTGTGGCTACTCCTCCGGTTTCCGTGGTATAATAGAACAGAATATAGGAAGGATCTGAAGGTGTTGCCGTTAAGGGAGCGGCCTGGTCTCCAATACAATACTCCACAGGTTCGGTATCGGGAGTGGATTCAATCACATCTACCGTAATTGTAAACGCCCAGTAGCAATCGGTAATTCCCGGAGGTACTGCATAGTAGGTTGAAGTTCCCTCTGTATTCGGGAACCCTGTGGAATTGGTATATTCTGTTGAATTATCGTCGGGTGGATATTCGTCGTAAAAACGTGATCCTGCCGGGAAGAATCCATAAACATCTGTAAACGGAATGGTTGTTCCTTCCACATTACAATAATATAAAGCACGTGTTGAATAATCCCCGTCATCACAATTATCATTGACATAATCTGCTGCATCAATTAAAAGTGACAATGGGTCGTAAATGGGTTCTCCTTCGCAAACTCCATCCATTTCGTGTCCCTGAATGAACCTGACGTCAGAGAAAGGGGTTCTTGATTCTACGCCTACACCACTAATGGAACCATCGATGGTAACATGTGGTTGGCAGTTGGGATTGGCCAAAATGAAGCAATCTTCGGTTACCTTCAGTTTAAAGGTTAAATCGGCTAGCAGGGTGGTGGGAGGATTTATAAGCGGAAGATCTCCAATTTCCCAGATAATTGCGCCGGTTGCACCTGCACTGGCATCATAGTAGGGTTGCCCGCCTGAAAGCCCTTGATAATAAGTTCCGCTTGTGCTAACAAAGTCAGCAGTATAAGGAATAGGAATAGTAATTACCGCGTCTTCAATAGCCTCGGTTCCAATGTTCCTGATTTCAAGGTCGTATGTAATCTCTTGTCCCGGTAAAATATCGGGAATATTTCCGGGTGTGATTGGTACACCGTCAACGTATGTCACCAGGTTCAGTCCTTCCGGTTCCGGAATATAAGCATCCACTGCCATAGCAATGCAGAAAATGACATAGGTATCTTGTGTTGAACCATACCGGAAAGAGGTTTCGGTTTGGTTGTTTGTTATTACTGAATTCTCTTCGTTGGGGACATCGAACATGGCAATGTCGAGACCGGTGTTGTTAAGGATTTCCGGATTGCGGACATTTCCCCCCGTAAAAACAGAGCTGTTGAAAAAGTTGGCTGCACTGTTTCCTCCGTGTGAAAGCCGAACCCAGGCGTCATCTTCATGGTTCCTGATGTCGAAATAGTCTCCCTCAATAGAGCGGTCTCCCTCGCCAGCCATCAGCCCCAATTTCATATTTACAGCACCGTTTTGAACTGTGTTAAAACCAGACACTTCAAGGGTGTGATTTATCGTTGTGCTTCCCTGAACATAAGCATGTCCGTCGAAAATGGTTACATCACGCCATTTCATTTTCGAGTTTTCATACACTACTATCATTCCCCAGCCACCGTAGTATCCGGTTCCGCCCCCGGAGCCTTCTCTCAGGGCAATGTCGGCTACAAAGTATTCTCCCAGTCCGTATTGGCGAACATAATCAGTAACTTCAGCATAAGCAGAGTACATGTAACCGTCGCTGTTTGTGGGATAATAAATATTTTGCGTAAAACTGGCATCGTTGGCACTAACAGTTGTGTAGCCAGGTGCATCTTCATGCTTTAGATGTACGACGCTTTTGTCTAAAGTTTTGGTTAGCGGTACCAGAGGATAATATTGACCTGTTGTATTTGTATAGGCGCGCACATCTCCAGCTTGCGAATTACTGCCATTCCTGTAAAACCTGTTAACTGAAAGTGTCACACCTCCAGTTTCTGAAAAAATTACGTACGGAGTTGACAAGTAGGCATTATCAGCATTAATAGAGGATGTGGGTACAGTCGAGGCCGGTCCTCCATTGACTGAAACGGTAAGTGTTTGATTGCCCGAGTTATGGGAATATACAAACTCAACTGTATTCCCATTTCCATCTGTTGGTGAAAAAGAGTAGGTGATAATTCGATTATTAAAACTTCCTCCTCTCGTTACGTTCATAACGTAATTTGTATATGTAATTGAATTGCCATCTGCAACGGTTTGGTCGTTATTGACTGATATTGGCGTATTACCCGGAACATCTTTGGTAACTTCAAAGGTATTCGGGCTCGTTCCGTCGTGTGCCCTGCCGGTCCAGTACAAACCGGCATATATTATGTTTGAACATTCCGGCTGCATATCCGGGTTTTCCAACGGAAAGTTCAGTGTTGCCGACGAAGAGTTCAAGGTATTGGTATCTCCGTCAATATCCACATAAACCATTGTGCTGCTGTTGTTTCCATTATCGGTATAATTCTGCAGCGTCATGTTGGTGTTTCCAATCATTTGGAAATCACCTTTAATATTATAAATGGTTTTAGACGGTGTATATTGCGAAGTTCGTTGGGTAAAATCTACCCGTACCTGTGTGCTGGCCGAAAAAGGCAGCACAAACAGCAACATCAGGATAGCTCCTGTAATTTCGTTTCTGTTTTTTCTAATTGAAGAGTAAAGCTTATTCATAATCGTGGAGTTTAAACTGTTTGCTAATTGGGAATAGAAAGTTTATAACATACCGTAACCAAATTATCTGAAAGGCCCGGTATAAGGTTTTCCACCAGGGCAGGAATACAATTCTCGGAATTATTGCCGCAGGTGTCATACATAAATGTAATTATAATAAAAGAAAGGTTTTCAAATCCCTGCATTTTCTCCAGGTTTAGCCTGTTTTGAAGTTCAGCCTGGTTTGAAATGTTGATTTTCAGTAATTCGATGCTGCCAAAAACCGGGTTTTCATTGTACATTACAGAGAAATCACCGGGTGCAACATTGGCAATAACCACAGGGCCATTCCCAAAGGATTTAATGCTTCCGTTTTCAATGTACACAGAGGCGTGAACGCCTGTTGTCAGATTGTTTAGTCGTTGTGCATCAGCAGATTGAACGGCTATTTTTTCCTCCAGCCTTTCAATGGTTTGTGCCGAAGATTGAAGTGCAGTGGTCATAAAAAACAATACGGTGAACAAAACCCAGTATTGTGGGTGTTTGCTTACTTTCAGGTAACTTTTCATATTCTTTTGTATTAATTGTTTAACACTTTATACATTGTATTTATATTGCAATTGCTTCCTGATTTAAGTAAAACAGGAAACACCGTTATATCATGCAGAGTGGATTGATGAAAGTCCGGGTGAGAAGAAACTAGAAAGCGCCCATACTTTTTTTATCTTCCCGGAGAATTCAAAAACCCTCGCTTTTGCGCCATACAAGTTATGGCAAAATTTCATAAAATCCAACTTTTTTTTCGGTGCTGTTGCGTCCATACAACTCATTTTTATTTGTTCAATCCATTTTTCTGTAATTCACTGGCATCTTCAATGAATGTGCCTTTTGATTTAAATTATTGTTTTACAATGTTTTATGTGTTTAGTGTTTTTTTGTAAATTGTTTCAAAATGGGACAAGGTTTTTCAAAGTGGTAAAATAAGGATTTACAAGTCTTTTTTACTTTTTAAAAGGATTTTAAACAAGAGTAAAATTGTTCTGGATTGCCGGTGCAATTTTGACCTCATTGGGTTTAGGATTTGATCTTTTCTGCTTAATTTAGGCGTTCTGGAAAAAATTAACATGTATAAAATGAAGAATCTGTTCGTTTTCTTTTTTGCAGGGTTGCTCTATTCATGTTCCGCTCCACCACCTCCTGAGGCTGTTCATCCGTTGCCTTCAGAACGCCAGTTGGCTTGGCACGAACTGGAGTATTATGCCTTTGTGCATTTCAATATGAACACATTTACCAATATGGAATGGGGTTTTGGCGACGAGAGTCCGGAGTTGTTTAATCCAACTGAACTGGACTGCCGGCAGTGGGCCCGGGTTTGTAAAGATGCCGGAATGAAAGGCATCATCCTCACGGCCAAACACCACGATGGTTTTTGCCTGTGGCCTTCGGAATACACCGAACACTCGGTGAAAAATTCACCCTGGAAAAACGGCAAAGGCGATGTGGTGCAGGAACTGGCAGATGCCTGCCGGGAATACGGTTTGAAATTCGGGGTGTATCTCTCTCCGTGGGACAGGAACCATCCCGATTACGGAAAACCTGAATACCTGTCCTATTTCAGGAACCAACTGCGCGAGTTGCTGACCAATTATGGTGAAGTATTTGAGGTTTGGTTCGACGGTGCAAATGGTGGCACCGGATGGTACGGTGGAGCTAACGAGGAACGCCGCATCGACCGCGAAACCTATTACGACTGGGAGAATACATATAAAATAGTTCGGGAACTTCAGCCCATGGCTTGCCTGTTCAGCGATGCAGGCCCCGATGTACGCTGGGTGGGGAATGAAGAAGGCTGGGCCAACACCACCAACTGGGCGCCTTTGCGTCGCGACGAGTTTTACCCGGGGTCGCCCAACTACACCGAACTGCGCTCGGGCCACGAGGACGGTACCCACTGGGTGCCTGCCGAGGCAGATGTGTCCATTCGTCCGGGCTGGTATTATCATCCTTCCGAAGATCATAAGGTGAAAACTTTGCCGCATCTACTCGATATTTATTATAACTCGATCGGAAGAAATGCTTCTTTTCTGCTCAATTTTCCGGTGGATACCCGGGGGTTGATTCATGAAAAGGATGTGGAACAGGTGATGAAACTGGCCGAAGCCATCAAAGCTGATTTTGCAAACGACCTGGCACGGGGGAAACGGGTAACGGCCACCAACATCAGGGGAAATTCCAGAAAATACAAAGCCGGAAATGTTACTGATGGAGATACCGACACTTACTGGGCTACCGACGATAATATAATAGAATCGTCTCTCGAAATCAATTTTAAACAGCCCACCGAAATGAACCGGTTTCTGGTTCAGGAAGATATTCGGTTGGGCCAGCGTGTAAAAAAATTCAAACTCGAAGCTTTGGTTGACGATAACTGGCAACTAATCGCCAATGAAACTACAATTGGACGAAAGCGGATTTTACGTTTCCCTAATGTTACTGCCACAAAACTCCGGCTTACTATTGAAGATGCAAAAGCTTCACCGGTAATTTCTAATATTGAGGTTTACCATGCACCGAAAGTTTTGGTGGAACCGGAAGTTCGCAGGGATAAAAGTGGGTTGGTTTCGATGAAAGCTTTTGATGAAGGCCTGAATATTTACTATACACTCGATGGCTCGGAACCTTCTGTAAATTCATCGCTTTACGAAGAAGAGTTTATTTGGAAAGAAAAAGGTTCTGTAAAAGCAATGGTAGTCGATCCAAATTCAGGGGAAACCAGTTCGACTACTATAATGGAGTTTGATGTTGTGAAAGAAAACTGGAAAGTTGCCGGAGACTTTGCTTTAATCAAAGAAACTGAAAACATTTTCGACGGGAATGAAAATACAGCCTGGAATATCGACCATAAACCGCCGGTGGATATTGTAATCGATTTGGGAGAAAAGCTGAATTTAACCGGATTTAACTATTTACCCGATCAGGGCCGATGGAATCCGGGCATTATTTTCAATTACGAATTTTATGTGAGTGAAGATGGAAAAAACTGGGGAAATCCAGTTTCCGAGGGAGAATTTTCAAACATTAAAAACAGTCCTGTTTGGCAGGAAAAGAAATTTGAGCCCATTGCCGGACGATTTATTAAATTGAGGGCTCTTTCAGCAGCCGAAGAAAACGGGCGGGTAGGAATTGCTGAATTTGGCATTTTTACAGAATAAGGTGGAGCGATTTCCCGCAAAGCGATGCCTGTGGCGCGAATCGCTCATTTGTTTAAAATATATTCCTTTTTTCAAATGATTTTAAAATCAATTTAAAATGAAACAACTACTGCTTTTTTTAATGTTGGCGGCCATTCTTAGTCAACCCGCCTTTTCCCAGCAAAAAATCTGGGACGAAACCGAAGAAGAAAAAACCGAACGGCTTCAATGGTGGACCGACGCCCGGTTTGGAATGTTTATCCACTGGGGATTGTACGCCCAGGCTGCCCGCCACGAGTGGGTGAAAAAACGTGAGCGGATTTCGGACGAAGACTACCAGAAGTATTTCGAGCTGTTTAATCCCGATTTGTTCAACCCAGCTGAATGGGCCAAAAAGGCAAAAGCTGCCGGAATGAAGTATGCCGTGATTACCAGCAAGCACCACGAAGGCTTTTGTATGTTCGAGTCGGATTATACCGATTATAATATAATGAATACCCCTTACGGAAAGGATATTATTAAAGAATGGGTAGAAGCTTTCCGGGCCGAAGGGCTTGGAATTGGTTTCTACTATTCGCTTATCGACTGGCATCACCCGCATTATACAATCGACCGGGTTCATCCCCAAAGCGCCAATACGCAGGAAGAATATGATAAACTGAACGAAGGCCGCGATATGGCTGTTTACCGCGAATACTTGAAAAATCAAGTAAGAGAAATCCTGACCAAATACGGAAAAATAGACATTCTCTGGCTTGACTATTCCTTTCCCGGCGAGTTTGGTAAAGGCCGCGACGACTGGGGTTCGGTGGAACTGATGAAAATGGTGAGGGAGCTTCAGCCTGAAATTATTGTAAACGACCGTGCCGATTTGAAGGACTACCGGGGAGGATGGGATTTCACCACACCGGAACAGTTTAAAGTGCAAAGCTGGCCTGAAATTGACGGCAAAAAAATCCCCTGGGAAACCTGCCAGACCTTTTCCGGCTCGTGGGGCTATTACCGCGACGAGCACACCTGGAAAGACAATAAACAACTTTTGGTGCTGCTTATCGAGTCGGTAAGCAAAGGCGGTAACCTGCTATTAAATGTAGGCCCAACTGCCCGCGGAACATTTGACTACCGCGCCGATAAAGCTTTGGCCGGAATGGGAGAGTGGATGGAAGTTAACAGCCGCTCTATTTATGGCTGTACGCAGGCACCGGAAGAGTTTGAAGTACCGGACCATTCTATATTAACTTACAATCCGGAAACCAGTCGTCTCTATATTCATTTACTCGATTATCCCATAACCAATTTCAGATTGCCCGGATATAAAGGAAAGGTAAAATATGCCCAGTTCCTGCATGATGCTTCTGAAATAAATATAACTGCTCCCTATGGGCATCATATGCAGGGAAGTATAGATACAGAAAATGACCTGAATCTGCGGTTGCCGGTGAATAAACCCAATGTTGAAATTCCGGTTATTGAAGTATTTTTGGAATAAAATCCAAAACATATACTGGCTGAACCATATATTATTGTGTACGCTTAACATTGTATGTTTCCTTCCATAGTGGTCTGCTTCACATTTTACTTAACATTGGCCTGCTTATTTTGGTGTTGTCATTCAGGTGTTTATGTTTTGCAACATATTTTGTTTAAAAAAACTTCCAAAAAACTTTGTCACAATTAAAAGAGCTTTTACATTTGCAGCCGCTTAGAGCAGCGGGGTTCATTGAGAAGATGCAGGGGAGTAACGGATGGGTTTACCCGAATGTTTAAGAGACATGGGAAAGGGTAAGCGTAAAAAAAATCCGGGATTTATTTTCGGGGAAAAAAAGCAAAAAAAGTGTCATATTTTTTTGGCAGGAACAAAAGAGTTACTACCTTTGTCGCCCCGAAAGAAAGGGAACAAAAGTTACGGTGGAAAGAAGAGGGGTTAAAGCCCTTGTCGGAAATCTGCCGGATACATATAAAAAACCAGGGAAGTCAGCATTGGGAATAAAGGTGCTGATTTTTTATGGGAATAAAGAAAGCGTTCTTTAAAATTTTGAATAGAAATAAAGCATTAAAAAAGCAAGGTGTACCAACTTTGTTGATTTCTGAGAGG
>CAZLGT010000105.1:0-8180 GCA_964559175.1 uncultured Mariniphaga sp.
TTTGCCAACCAGTTGGGAACATCGGGCCATGGAAACCATTTTGTGGATGTGGGTTTTGTGAAAATTCAGGCTTTTTCTGAATGGGTTGGACTTCACCCCGGTGAATATTTTGCCGTTTTGAGCCACTCGGGTTCCCGCAATTTTGGTTCCGAAGTGTGTAAACACTACACCCGCATTGCCAAAGATAAACTGGAGCTTTCAGGCGAGGCGGCACATCTGGCCTGGCTGGAGCTCGATTCGGAGGAAGGGCAGGAGTACTGGGCGGCAAAGAACCTTGCCGGCGACTATTCTCATGTCAACCATCGCATTATTCACCGCCGGCTGGCAAAAGCGTTTGGCGAAAAACCACTGGTCATAATTGAAAATCACCACAACTTCGCCTGGAAAGAAACACTGGACACCGGTGAGGAAATCATCATTCACCGGAAAGGCGCCACGCCGGCAGGAGTCGGCGATGTTGGAATTATTCCCGGCACCATGGCATCGCCGGCGTTTATTGTCACCGGAAAAGGAAATGAAGATGCCCTGAATTCAGCTTCACATGGCGCCGGTCGCCTGATGTCACGCAATGTGGCCAAACAAACTTTCACCGAAAGCCAGATGAAAAAATACCTGACGGAACAAGGTGTTGAATTGCTGGGCGGTGGAATCGACGAATCGCCGTTTGCATATAAGAACATTCACGAGGTGATGAAGCATCAGAAAGATTTGGTGGAGGTTTTGGGGGAGTTTTATCCGAGAATTGTGCGGATGGAGTAGGGTGTAGAGAATTGATTTTTAGGTGGTGTTTCTTTTTTCAGGAAAGAGAAGGCTGAACAGAATGGCCATGCTGAATGCAAGCAGGTAACTGGCAAGCCGTTCGGAAATACCGGTGGGATCGACGAGCCAGGTTTTCCAGACCACGGCTGAAACAGTACCGGTAATCAGACTGGCAAAAGCGCCGGCGCGGGAAAAGTTTTTCCAGAAAACCAGCAAAATAATGGCCGGTCCGAATGATGCCCCTATTCCGCTCCAGGCATAAGAAACCAGTCCGTAATTGCAATCAGAACAACCAGGTATAAAACGAAAACAATAATCATAACATCAGTCAGGCATTTTAAAATGCGATACCCAGATTAATTCCAGCCCTGAACCCCGGAAAGAGAAAGGGTAGCCGGGTGGTGAGATGATCGTCTTCTTTATCGAACTTTAGTTTTTTGTGCAGATAGTTAATATTTTTAAAAACGTCGCTCACTTCGCTTTTGATGCTTCCGTAATCAAATCCGGGGTCCTGTTGCTTCAGTTGATATTTGAAATGAATCATGTGATAATCGATTCCGGCGCCAAAGAAGTAGAAGTCCAGTGAAATACGCTCTGCAATCAAAAGCTGGTATCCCAGTTGTGCGCCCGCCCCCAGTGTATTCAACCTGAAATCGACGTCAAAAATTCTGCCGTCTATCTCATCGGCATAATCCATTTTTTGGTTTAGCCAGCGCACGTATGGAGCAATGTAAAATCCCTGCAAAGGTTCATTTTGGCCCATGTAGAACCGGTAATCCACCGAAGCATTCATGCCGCCTTTGCTCTTTTCAAGTGTATAAGCCGATGGCGTAATGGCTGTTTCGCTGATGAACGGACTCAGTGTGGGTTTCATGTATCCAAATTTAAAGGATATGGATTGATGCTGGTTTACGGACCTTTCATAATTCAGGTTGAAATTTCCCAGAAAAGCATCGGAAAAACCTGCCTTTACCACATTTGTTTGTCCAAAAGCATTGGAAATGAAGAACACCAGAAAAACGGCCATGCAGGCTGTGAATTTGTTCATTGCAAAATGATTTTAAAATTCCTGAAAAGTATGGTTTTTCTTTTTCATATTTCTCTTATGCGGCGAAAAGTTCTTAACAGCATGCGTTTCATATCATTCATCGTGGCAATCGGAGTGAGCTTCCTTTTCACTGAAAAAATAATGATTCTTTACCCGTAAAATCAGCAAAAGTGAAGCAGGAGCAAAAAATATTTTATTTACTTTGGCCGCATATTCTTTTAATCTTAAGGTGTCATTTATGCGCAGGAAAGCTGTCCTTCTATTTTGTTTAATTTTTACCACATGGATAACTTTTGGGCAAAATTCTTTCTCATTGAGCATTGGCAATGCTGCTGAAACGGGAGATGAGGATTTAAAGAGTTTAACCATAAACCGTCCTGACTATGCAAAGCGTTACCGGGCATTAACGGTCAATCCTGTGTTGCAGAAAAAGGGCAATATTGCATTGAACGACACCTTAAAAATGGAGCTCTTCCCCGGGGAAGAATACCTTGCCATAGTTGAAAAGGCCATGGAAATTAATGGGAATCTATCATATAGGGCGAAGATAACAGGATATGAATATGCCTGGGTGTTTATATCTTCCGATAATGGAAAATCGCTGATTACCATTGAAATTCCGGAAAAAAATAAGTCGTTCCGGGTGGAATATAATCCGGCAAACCAAAAACATTTTTTATTTGAGGTGGACAAAAGTAAAAGAGACTATATTGAGGAAAGCCCTGCTCTAATTCCACCGCGCAAAAATGAAGAGGAAGAGGATAAAGGGAGCAAAAGCAACAGCGATCTGAAATTAAAAAGCGCTTCTTCTGAAAAAAAAACGGCTGCTGATTCTCCCTCCTTTACGGGTGATGAAGGTCCGGTAGTTATTGATCTGATGATTGTTTACACCCCTGCTGCTGCAGTCTGGGCTGCGGCCAGAGAAGGTGGAATTAACAATACCATTGCAGCTGTAATGAACATGTCCCAGCTTGCATTGGATAACAGCAACACCCATATTGTACTTAATCTGGTGCATTCGGCAGAAGTTGATTATGTAGAGATGCACAGCAACGATGATTTGCATAATCTCACTTATAATAGCGATGGGTATATGGACGAGGTACATACCTGGCGCGATGCTTATGGCGCCGATGTGGTTGTTTTACTTGAAGAAACCGACTTTACCGGCGGTTTGGGATGGTTGTTAAATAATTCATCCGGGTCACCAGGTTATGCCTTCTCATTAACGCGGGTTCAGCAGGCCAGCCGGACTTACACTGTGATTCATGAAATCGGCCACAATATGGGGGCGCATCATCATAAAGAACAGACTACGCAGCCGGGACCAACATCCTGGTGGAACTGGACAGAGAATGAATGGTCGGCCGGTTGGCGCTGGACAGGCACCGACAACGGAAAATACTGTTCTGTTATGACTTATGAGTCGGGTGATTACTTTAGTGATGGTGTCAAACATACAAGAGTTCCCTACTTCTCCGACCCCAATATCAGTTATCAGGGAATGCCCACCGGCGATGCGGTTGATGCCGATAATGCCCGAACCCTGCGCGAAATGAAGACGGTGGTATCAAACTACCGTGAGGGATCTGATGACCCGGGCCTGTTCAATGCCGTTGCAATCAGTCAGTCCCAAATTGATTTATCCTGGTTCCTGAATAACGGTAACCCTGTTTTGATTGCATTTTCTGAGGATCCTGTTGCCGGAAATCCAACCAACGGAGTAACCTATTCTGAAGGAGAGACACTTCCGGGAGGAGCAACAGTTTTGTATTATGGTACGGCAACCGGTTATTCCCATTCAGGACTGCCTTCTTCTACTCCCTGTTTTTACAAGGCATGGTCAAATAATTCAGGAACATACTCCCCGGGAGTTACCGCTACGGCAACCACACTATGCGACCAGTTAAGTCTGTTTCCTTACAGCGAACAATTCAATTCGGGCAGTACTCCTGAGTGTTGGCAGGTAGTTGATTACCAGGGTAACGGACAGGTGTGGCATTTTAATAATCCCGGCGGTATAACTTTGAATTCTTCGACAGCAAATAACGGTTTTGCCATCCTCGACAGTGATAGTTACGGTTCAGGAAACTCACAAAACAGCGATCTGGTTTCTCCGGTTTTCGATTTTACCGGATATACAAACATTTCGGTTCAGTTTGAGCATTATTTTCAGCAATATTCGGCTAGTTCAGGCACTTTTTCCTACACCACCAATGGTGGGGATACCTGGACCGACCTGCAATCCTGGACAAACAGCACATCAAATGCAGAGGGTTACAGCGTGGATTTAACTTCGGTTTTGGAAGGTCAGTCTGATGTTCGTTTCAAATGGAACTATACCGGAAGCTGGGATTATTACTGGGCGGTGGACGATGTCCTGATTACAGCAGAACAAACTTCACAGGTTCCAGTTAATTTCCAGGTATCTTCCACCCTTACTTCCGGCGACTCCGACTGCTTCAACGCCACCAATAACATTACGGTTGCCGGCGACGGCACCGAGGTAATTGTTGAATCCGGCGGCTCGGCCAATTTTATTGCCGGGCAATCCATACTTTTCAAAGCGGGCTTCCATGCACAGGAGGGCAGTTATGTACATGCACGCATCACCACCACCGGCGATTATTGCGTTGAAGCACCTGCTGCAATTGTGGCCCAGCAGCAGGAAAATCAGGAACAAAAGAACGAAGAAAAAGCAGTAGCGGTGGTACCTGTAGCAGAGACAGCCGTTGAAGGACCGCAAACCATGCTGGTTTACCCGAACCCCAACAGCGGGGTGTTCAGGGTAAAATTCAGTCACCTGACCGAAGAAACGCAGGTGATGCTGTTCAACTCCACCGGGCAGATGATTTTCTACCAAACCACCGCCGACCCGGAGGTTTTGATTGATTTACCCGGCATAACCAGCGGAATGTATATTGTTAAGGCGGTGAATGAAAGCAGGCAGTTCAGTCAGAAAATTGTGGTGAAGTAAACAACCGGGCTATATGTGTTGATTTTAATACCTGTTTGTTAAAAATGCCGGCTGGCCGGGAAGGTTTTACAGCCAGTTTACCGGTATTTTACTGGCTTTGTCTTTTTTTCATAGTATTACTTTCTGATATAGGGAAGTAGAAGGTTTGCATAAAAAATTTACGATTTGAACATCGAATTTACGATTTGAACATATAGAATATCCTCTTATCTGTAATTTCGTTCCCTGAATGAAAAATCAATTGACAAACCTTTTAAAAAATCATACGATGAAAAAATTAATTTTGGTTTTGTTGTGCACAGGTTTTGTTTCAAGCCTTTCTGCGCAGAAAGTGGCACTGCACTCTTCCTCCGATGTTCAGTTTTTTACGGGCTCCAACGGTTTTGTTGAAGCAGTGAATGCAGCCACAAGCGGCGACACACTTTACCTCCCCGGTGGAGGGTTTATTACGAACAGTATTACCATTGACAAAAAACTGTTGATTTTCGGAGCTGGTCATTACGCCGACTCTGCAGCTGCCACAAGCACAACTATTCTTAACGGCTATATCAACCTTTCCGATAATGCCGACAGTATTCATTTCGAAGGAGTTGACATACTTGGCGGTTTATCAACTACATCGAACCATGCCGTAAATCATATCATGATTAAATATTGCCGCATTCAGGGCGAACTCAACATTCGCGGAGACCAAAGCAATCCGGCGTTAAATCTGGTTGTGACAAATTCTGTGGTAACAGGAACAGTCCGCCTGACCAATGCACAAAATGCAGGAATTTTTAATTCGTTGTTTAATACCGACATCTACGATACGAACGGAAATTTGTTTAAAAACAACATTTTCTTTTTAAATAATTATTCAGTTTCTACTTATAGGTACACTATTTATGGCAATAACAACACCATAGAAAACAATATTTTTTTACGGATAAGGGATAGAGAAATTATGGGGAACAGCAATATTCTGAGAAATAACCTAACGCCAAAGGAAACTCCATTTTGGGGTACAACACCTATCGCATCGGACAACCACACCGGAGTGGCAGTTGAAACCATTTTTGTAAACCAAACCGGAAATGTATTTGATTACACGCATAATTATCACTTGCAATCGCCCGAAACCTATTTGGGCACCGATGGAGCACAAGTGGGAATTTACGGAGGATTGTTCCCCTATAAAGAAGGTGCCGTGCCTTCAAATCCACATATTTACCTGAAAAATATCGGGGCAGAAACCGATGACCAGGGGCAGCTGCAAATACAAATTGGCGTGAAAGCACAAACACGTTAATAAAGCAAAAACCATTAAAATTTAAAAAGATGAAACGAATTATATATACCATCATAGCAATAACACTAACCTTGACGGTAAATGCACAATATGCCATGTTGCATAGTGCATCGGGAGTTCAGATGTTTGAAGGCACCACAGCACTCGAAAGCGCTTACACGGCATCGGCTTCGGGCGATACGATTTACCTTTCGGGTGGCGGGTTTACTGCACCGGCTTCGTTCGATAAAGGATTAATCATTTTTGGAGTAGGACATTATTCAGATTATACCGCTGATAAAACCAAAACAATCATCAGTAATGCGGTAAACTTGTCGGAGAATGCCGATGGTTTCCGTCTTGAAGGGGTTGATATTGCCAACAGCATTTATTTCGATACTGACGAAAGTGTTGATGATGTATTAATTCGATATTGCACAATTTTGTACGATATATTTGTTCGGGGCACTTCAGGTACTAACCCTTCAAACAATCTTGCAATAATTAATTGTGTAATTAACAGGGAAATCTTATTAGATAATGCTGTAAATGCCAATGTGAAAAATTCGATTATTGTTGACCAAATAAAAAACACATACGGCAATACCATTGCAAATAATATTATTATGTATAATTATACCGGTGTTGGTTCTTACTACAGTATTCATGGTGATAACAATATTTGCAACAACAATATCTTTTTGCAAAGTGGTAATAAATGCATTTATGGCTCTTCGAACCAGGTAAACAACAACCTTTTTGTACATGCAGACCCCAATCTTGGAACATCACCGGCAAGTTCAGAGAATGAAGTTGGTATAGCCCATGAAACCATTTTTACTGAACAAAGTGGCTATCTCTTCAGTTATGAACACGACTATCACTTACAGTCACCCGAAACATACCTTGGTGTTGACGGGTCTCAAGTAGGCATTTATGGCGGTGATTTTCCGTACAAAGAGGGCGCTATTCCCTCAAATCCGCATTTTAACACAGTAAATATAAGTCCTGTTACAACTCCCGACGGAAAATTACACATCGAAATTAACGCAATCGCTCAATAACAGAATTATGAAAAAGATTTATCAAATAATCCTTTTCATCTTTCTGTCGGCAGGAGGGTTTTCTCAGACCAATCTTACCGGTTACGAATACTGGTTTAACAGCGATTATGACGACCGGCAGAAGATTTCAGTTCCGGCAGGCGAGGAGCATTCTCTGACAGACGACATCGATGTTTCGCACCTGCCCGAAGGATTGAACCGGTTTACCATTCGCTATAAAGATGAAAACGGAATTTTCAGCAGCAGTTACACAAGAAACTTTATCAAACATACTTTAAACGAATTATCGGTATGCGAATACTGGTTCGATGACGATTATGCAGGAAGGCAGCAAATTGCTTTTGCTCCTGATTTACAACACCAATTCTCAGCAGATATAGATGTTTCACAATTGACTGCCGGCATTCATGTTTTTCATATCCGGTACAAAGGTGATAATGGATTCTACAGCAGCATGCAAAGCAAAACTTTTTTGCATATTCCTGAAAACAAGCAGCTAACGTATTTTGAGTACTGGTTTAACGACGATTTTGAAAACCGAACCGGCAGGGCATTAACGCCTGCCAGCCAGTTTCAAACCGTTGAAGACCTCGATATTTCTAATCTCAACAATGGATTGAATACCATCAGTTTCAGAACAAAAGACAATTTTGGTTTTTACAGCAGTCCCACTACCATTTACTTTTATAAAGACGATAATTTGTTGGATGGCCCTCCTGACCTGACTGCTTACGAGTATTGGTTCAACAACGACTACGAAAACCGCATGGAGACGGCTTTTACCCCGGCTGAAGGCCAGCGTCTGACAACCTCTTTTGATGCTGCCGCACTGCCCGAAGGTGTTAATGTGTTTAATATTCGATTTAAAGATGAGCAGGGAACATACAGCATAACCCAGAGCGATATTTTTTATCGTAAAACACTTGCTCCTCTTACGGCGAACAACATGGTAGCTTACGAGTATTGGTTCAACAACGACTACGAAAACCGCATGGAGACGGCTTTTACCCCGGCTGAAGGCCAGCGTCTGACAACCTCTTTTGATGCTGCCGCACTGCCCGA
>CAZLGT010000106.1:0-8000 GCA_964559175.1 uncultured Mariniphaga sp.
CTATCCTTTATTTTTAAACCGAAAGGAAAAGCACAAAAACCTGCAATACGTCAAAAAACACTTCAAAACCTTTTCTTCAAAAAATATTAAAAACCTTCATTAAGTACATAGCCCGGAACCCGCCAGCCGACGGGTGTAGTTCAATCCCGAGTACTCGGGACTTGGTCTTGCAGACCGCTCAGAGTCCTATTTATTAGCGGCTGGGTTTTAAACATCCTTTTTTGCCTTATTTACCTTTCTCTTTATTTTTGTAATATCCAAATCAAAATTCTCATGCAAATATTTTACAATCTCGAAAGCGGCTGAGAAAACATACAATTCATTTGCTCCTAAACGATATCTTCCAGTTGCAAGTACCTTAGAGTCATAGCTGTCGCACTGATAATATTTACTAATTTTTTCTTTCTCACCGTCTTTTATAACAGTTACTGGATATCTAATATCACGTCCCTCTCCCTCATAAAATCCACCTGGTCCATAATTTTGAATATTCCCATTGTAAAATGAAGAACCAACAATTTTTTCAATTTCAACAAGTAGCGGCATTAATTTTTTGACATCGTTCTGATTTGTTTTACTTAATTTTTTCATTAGTTCATATTTTAAAGGTCAAAAGTCATTAGCACTTTGTTAATGATTTGACTTTTGTTGTTCTATCAATTTTCTTAATTTTTTAATTGAATTTTTTTCTGCTTTTCTGCGATGTAGCATTCTATGGCAATTAGAGCAAACGAGCGCTATGTCTTCGACTTTGGTTACTGTCTCTTTCTTTAATTTTGAAATAGGAATGATGTGATGAGCTTCTATAAATCCTATTCCCACTTGTCCGAAGAATTCGGAAAAAGAAAAACCACAAACTTGACACTTTAAACTTGGGTCATTTTTTAAATATTGTTCTTTAGCTATTCGAACAAGCTTTTTGTTGCGTTCTCTTTTTCTATGAGGTTTGAAATATTCTTTACCCTCAGGAAAATGTTTTTCATCGTCCTCCTCAACTAAAATTTTATCAGTTTTATCATTAAGGAATTGCAAATACTTTTTATGTATTTTTCTAACCTTAATCATAACACTACCTTTTGGGCGATTCTCATTGTATTCAATATGCTTGTTCAATGCAGTCAGGGCATTTTCTAACCCTGCTTTTCCGTATTCAGAATATATTTTCTCTAAATAATAATTTAAAGCCGGGGCATTAATCGTTCTGTTAAATAATTCTCCGTTTACTAAACGTTCAAAAGCCCGAAAGTACATTTTTGCTGATTCAACACCCATGCCTACATCTTGCACTTTATTTAAAGCTTGTCGTTGTGTAATTTTCTTTTGATAAAGTTCTTTGGCTAAATTGTAGGCTACTGAATATTGCTTAAATTTTATTTGATTTCTCATGATTCTCTCTTTTCAACCTTGCTGTTAACGGGCAAGTGCAAGTTTTCGGCCCGGATGCGTTTTGATTGATTGTCAATAAAATACAAAACATTTAGCGATATGAAATATATGAATTTACCGCCAAAGCCGGGATGAAATTTGCACAATGTTACCAACTGGGTTTTGTTCTCAATATTATATTTGAATTGTTTGATTTTCAATATTATTCATTTTATAATTATCACTCCATTCAAATTTAATGTCGATTTTGTCTGGATGTCCCTCCAGTAAAGCTCCTAATTTTATTTCTATGCTTTTTTGAGGTTTTATGTCCATTGGACATGGGTTGTTAAAAATATGATAACCATCATTTTCTGGTATAATCACATTTACATTTTTTGCTATGCTTTGTCCTTTATTGTAAACTTTAATTGTTCTATTTCCCTTTTGTCCTTTTACAACAAATGCTTCAATTAACGCTTTCTTTTGCGCTTCCTTTTCTTTTTCAATTCTTTCAAGCTGATATTCGTTAAGCAATTTTGATTGTTGCTTAATTTTTTTGTCATGTGTGATATAAATTAAAGCTGAGAAAAAGAGAGCTAATATTGATAAAACAAAACCTGCAATTTCCATTATCCTTTGAATTTGATATTTTTATTGCCTTTAAATGCATCTTTCATCATTTTCGTTAAATCGCCTTTCAAATCTTTGGTAATCTCTTCTTTGGTACCATCCAATTCATCGTTAATTTCCTTTTGATTTAATTCTACAAGCTCATCATAACCTCCCATATATTCCTTTCCACAACGATTGCATTTTACCCAAGTTTTTTCATCATTAAATTGAAAATCGGTATCACCACAAGTAATGCAGCGAAGCTTGATTGATTTGTCGTATGATTCTTTCATGATTTATTCGAATTCTATGTCAGTAATTTTCGCAGAAACAGAACCAACTTTCCATTCTGATGGTACTTTTTCTGCCTTGTAAAATTTGTCCCCCAAACTCCAAACGTAGTTTGGTTTTAAAGGCTTATTGTTATTAAAAGAGTATTTCGATACTAATACAGGCAGATAATCTTCTTCAAAAATTATATTGCCATCACTATCTTTAAAATAAACTGTAACCTCAACCCTTTTGAGTGTCCTGCTTCCATTGTTTTTTAGTTTAAAAGTTACTCCAGGAACCTTTCCGTCAAAGTAGGTTTCGTAATATTTCGATTTTAGTTCATATAGTTGGATGTTTTCAATATAGGCTTGTTTTTCCTTAAAGAGTTCAATTTCTCCATTTGTTTCTTCCTTGCCCTCTATTGCATCTACCATTTTTGAATCTAACTCCAAAACTTGTTCATACTTGTCAAGCGCACCATGAAGTTTTTTCTCTTTTCTTAATTCTTCAGCCTCAGAAAGTAGCTTCTCAATTTTTTCTTCTTTCTCCTTTTTTAATTTCTCCGTTTTCCAATTAAGATAAACCTTCCAACCATCTTCGTCTTTAACCAGATTCATAGTATCTATTTCCGTGGTCATTGGAATTTCTTCATCTTTATATTTTTCCTCCACTTTTGAAGCCATTTCTTCTTCATCAAAATCGTCACTAAACATTTTAGAGAATAAGGAAACTATTAGTTCTCCTGCAATTTTTTTTCCGTCAGGAATAGTTAGCTCAACAATTGCTTTTATTTTGTTTTTATCTTTTTCAATTTCAATAATTTTAAAGCTGGATTTATCTGCCATTGTTCTTGCTAAAAACCCAAATTCGCCTTTGTCATTTTCAGCTAAAAATTCTTGTAAACTTTTAATAGATTTATCCTCATTCGATAATTTTGAATAAGCAGATTCATATTCCATGTTGAAAGTTGCATCAAGATATTGATTCAAAACATTGTAAGGACTTGAGTCATTTGAGCAAGAAAAAACCAAAAATGAAAAGGTCATTAAAATTAAGATGGAATTTACAATTGATTTCATAATTGTTTGTTTTATGGTATTTGTTTCTTTATCAACCTTGTTGGTAACGTCTATGCAACCCCATAAGTTGGGTTATTTCTCTATTATCAGGTTGGGATACACCGTCAATTTGGGTGTGTAACCCAACTTTACTGTTAAAAACATTTTCAGATTGATTTTCTGTTTTCCGAGGTATTATCCAGTGGTTATTCATAGATGTTGGTTTTGAAGGTTTAAAAATAGGAATCTTTTGTTAAAGAATCACACCAACCAAACAGAAACTGCCCGATTTTTTCTCCTGAACCCGGCAAAATCTCCAAAAACAGTTAACTCACTTATTTACAATATCCTCAAGCGCCTTGGGCAGATAAATGTTTCCAGTTTCTAATGTCCTTACAGCATGGGCAAGATATTGTTTGTCGTTTCTGATGTCCCCACGCCCATGGGCATGATATTGTTCAGCGTTTCTGGCGTCCCCATGGCATGGGCAAGGCATTGTTCGGCATTTCTGATGTCCCCACGATAATAAAGGGAACCGTTCTTTTTCGGAGAGAACGGTTCCTTTCCTCCCCAAAACTTCAGGGGATTCACCTGCTGACTTTTGGGTCAGCTGGTGAATGTGATTTGATGCAGTTTCCAGATTATTGAGCAATTAATCCAACACGTTGTTCCTATATTGAGCAGGTGACGGGGAGTCACCAGCTCAACATCAAAACATTATTTCATCAGGTTTTCATCGCGGATAATCATCAGGATGGCGGAGTGCGGGAGGATGATGTATTTTTCGCTATTGAATTCTATTTCGAAACCACTTTTGCTGAGGTAAACAGCCAGGTCGCCCCTGCGGGCCTGCAACGGAACGTACCTTACATTATCCTGTTTTTGTTTCCAGGCTTCGTCTTCTTCCGTAACTGCAGGGATCGGATACCCCGGCCCTACTTTTACAATGTAACCGGTTTGCACTTTTTCACTTTCCTGCACAGTTGGCGGCAGGTACAAACCAGTTTTGGTTTTGTTGGAAGGTGTTTTGGGTTTTACCAGCACCCGGTCGCCTACCATAATAAACTTTTCAAGGTCTTTCTCTTCAATTATCAGTGACATATCGGTTTCCTTTTCTGAACTGCAAAGATAAAATTTTCCAACGGGTTTCGGAAAACCGGGTGCGGTACAAAAGAAGCACATTTAGTAACTAAAAAGGTTTTATAACAAAAAGGAAAAATTATCTTTGTGGCAATTGAAATAATTTCAAACTTTACTGAAGTTTTTTAAATAATACATGAACCTAATCATAAGATCAACCATATCTGTAGCATTTGTATTTATAATTTTGCTCATTTCTGCGGCTCAATTATTTTCACAATCCTCTCTAAACAAACGAAATAAATGGTTTGTTTCCGGGTCGGCAGGGATGGCAGTCCTTACCGGGGAAATATCGAAGGATTTTGTTCCTCTGAAAAATGAATTTAACCATCAACCCGGATGGGCCGCAGATATAAAAATTGGAAAAAGTATTGGTGGCCATTTTGAGCCTGCCATCAGGTTTAGTTCTTATTTTTTTACCGGGTCCAGTGAGGCGCCTCATTTTTCTGCCAATGGAAATCATGCCTCTCTAAAAGGAACCTTGTACGATTGGCCTGTGGAATACAGAACTTTAACCGGTTCTGTTTCGGGAATTATAAGATATTACTTTAAGGAAATTCCCGGAAAATTCGTCAGCGGATTTCGTGTCGATCCTTTTATTGAGGGTGGAGGCGGTGTTGTTTATATGGGCTCGCAGCTGAGTTACCAAACAAGGCCACCGGGTGCCGGGCATTCGGTGGTATTTGAAAAAGGAACCGGAAATCAGCCACCGCCGGCTGTAGGACAAGTAGTTTTAGGGCTGGGAACGAAACTTGGGAACCCTGACAAGTGGCATCTGGGCATTTCATATAACATAGATATCGTAAATTATGCCGTTTTGGATGCAGTTCATAATTACAATGACGATGGTATCAGGAACCATGCGAAAGGCATTGTTTCTAAAGTAATGGCAGAGATAATTTTTCCATTGGGAAAAACCAGCAAATATTCCGGTTCGGGTGGCTCCGACTTCAGGTTGCCGTGGAGTCCCTGATTTATTCCACCTTTTTTAACACATATTTTTCCGCCAGTTCACCTGTAATCCGGTTACCTTCCATATCG
Organism: uncultured Mariniphaga sp.; assembly: GCA_964559175.1. Lineage (GTDB taxonomy): Bacteria > Bacteroidota > Bacteroidia > Bacteroidales > Prolixibacteraceae > Mariniphaga. The sequence goes on from CAZLGT010000106.1 coordinate 5,493, forward strand.
AGCTGAATCAATTGATTTTCGCCAACAAAATAATAGGAAGGGCCATTTTCAATGCCGTGCAGGTGTATGCTCCGGCCATCATCGCTCCAGTGGTAATGCCCTGAATAAGAGAATACCTCATCACTTTTTCCCAGGTAAACGGTTTGAACTTCAAAGGTCTCATCAGCCTTTAACTCAATGGTTGTTTCAATTCCCTCGCAATCGGCACAAGGAACAATTCCTTTATAAGTTCCCCAAAAATCAAGTGCAATCTGTGAGGTGTGCATATCCGGAACCCTGTTTTTTTCTTCCTCTGAAGCAGTATTTTGCTTTTTCCCGGTACCACAACCCATAAAAAGAATTCCCAAAATAATAACCAATAAAAGTTTTTTCATTTCGTATTGTTTTTAACCAAAAAAATATCCATTGCCAAACGGTTGACAACGGATACTTTTAAAACCATTTTTCTGAGGAAAAAGTTTATTTTCCACAAAAAAATTGAAATGTTTTAGAATATTATACTTTAAGCGGCAACTGCACTTCCGATAAGGAAAGTAGCAGCCAGTGCGATAATCGCATAAAGTTCGGGGAATACAGCGAGGATAAGTGTTTTTCCTGCCACATCGTGCCCTGAACCGACAGCGGCAATACCGTTGGCGCACACCTGTCCCTGACGGATTGATGAAAGTAAACCCACCAAACCAAGGGCAAAACCGGCTCCGAAAACTGAGCCCGCAACTAACCAACTAATACCTGATTGCAACAAGCCAAAGCTGTCGAGCAGGAAGTAACCGGCAAAACCGTACAATCCCTGGCTTCCCGGCAAGGCTGTAAGCAGGATGTAGCTACCAAACGCTTCGTTATTCTTTTTCATAGCTCCAACAGCCGCATTACCTGCTATTGAAGTTCCAAACGCACTGCCAACCCCTGAAAGGCCGACCATTAATCCAATTCCAATGTAAGCTAAAACAATAGGTTCCATTCTCGATTTATTTTAAATGTTATTACTTATTTATTTATTCTGTTTTTTCTGAAGCCGGCTCTGCAAATGGTGTATAAGCCTTGCCCCCGCCGGTAAATCCGGCATTTTTATAAAATTCTACAAAAGTTAAACGGATGGGGTGCACGAAGGCGCCCAGTCCGGCCATAAATATGGTAATACTGTGTCCGATTACTAAAATGATGATCATTACCAACGGCCCCAGTATTACATGGTCTGGTTTCATGGTAAGGGCCATGCTGTTGAACACTAACCCCAAAATGGCACTGGAGACTCCCAGCGCAAATAACCGTATGTAGGAGAGAATATCTCCCAACAGACTGGTACCCATGCTGTAAACATCCCATAATCCGGCACCAAAATTAATCAATATATTTCGCTTCGGATTATTTAACAACAAAATGAACACCCCGGACAAAATCAAAACAACATACTGGGCAATACCGGCTCCTTTTGGTGAAATAACGTCAGCGGTTTTTAATCCGAATACAGTTCCCAAACCAAAAATGAGAATAAGCCATCCAATTGTTGAAAGGGAATAGGTAAAACCCTTTACCCGTGATATGTTGATTACCTTAAGTACCATTCCGAAAAGGATTTGGATACCTCCCAGAATAATTGCAAGATTAAACAATTGATTGGTATCAATCATATAAGCTTTAAAGCGCTCGAGCCACGGAATATCGGCATTAATTAAATCGATGCCAAAGAAAGTTCCGGTAAGCATTCCAAAAATAACTGTTGCTAACCCAAGCCATTGGGCCAGGCTAAGGATGGAGCGAAGAGCCGGTTTTTTTCGTTTAAAAATTTCGGCCAAAGCAATAATGAGTAGTCCATAACCTGCATCGCCCAATGAAAAGCCAAAAAACATCATGTAAAATGGTGCAAAAAACGGCACCAGGTCGAGCTCTTTATGATTGGGCAACTCGTACAAACCGCCAATAACTTCGTAAAGACGGGAAAACCGGTTGTTTTTCAACAAAATGGGTACTTTCTCTTCTCCTTCCGGTTTTTCAGAAGTATAAAGTATCTGGTTTTCTTCCAAATAATTATCAAGATCTACCTTTTTGGTTTCAGGAACCCAGCCTTCCAGCAATCTTACTTTGCCTTCCACTTCTTCGGTGGTTTGCAGCAGGGCATTTTGTTCGGCAAGCTCCTGTTGTATTTCGTCGTGGTATTTATTCAGCATCGGCTTGCAGAAATATGCAATCTGATGCAATTCATGGGTCAGCGCATCAGCCTCGTTTTTCAGTTTGTTTATTTCTGCATTCACTTCACTTAACGAGCGTTCAGGCAAAATCAGTTCATCCGCGCCTGAAACTTCATCAAATCCGTTTTCGGGAGCCCCGTCTTCCGTTTTTTCAATTTTTACGAAATAACGGTAACCATCGAGGTCGGTTATTACTTTAATGTAAAACTCTTCTTCCCAGGCAGGTTCATATTTTCGTATGGGGCACGACATAAACCGGATATGCACCTCTTGTTTTTCCAGGTGACGTAATTTTTGCCAATCGAAATCGCCCCAGGGG
>CAZLGT010000107.1:0-7456 GCA_964559175.1 uncultured Mariniphaga sp.
GAAAGGTTTCCATATCCGTCTTTTCCGTTTTCGCAATATTCCCAGCCATGATTTTTTAAGATTTTTACCAATTCGCGATTTACCATGCCATGTGCCACCACCACAGCCTGGCCATTCCGGTATGCAAATTTTACCAGTTCATCCGAAAAGGTATTCAGTTCATCAAGACGTTCTTTGTAGCCTGTTATTTCTCCCCGGTTTATCCCGGCCATCCAGGTAACCCGCGAAATAAAAAGCCATCCCTTAACCGGAAACTGTATAACGGGTACCTTCACCACCGGGTAATCGAGTTCGGTTAATACACTGTCGGTTTTTAATACAACATTTTCACCAAAAAGTATCAGTGCCGTTTCCTGTGCCCTGGGTTGCGGACTGCAAAACACGGTGTCCAAATTTTCATAATTTTTAATTTTTTGTAAAATCTCCTGCGGATTGAAAGTTTCAATTCCCGCAAAATTGTAAGCTTCCTTGTATTGTGCCGAATTTTTCGAAGTCCCCCAGCCCGGCTTTCCCAAATCAACCGCCGCATGGCGAATTAAATATATTTTCGGATTGGCAAACGTTGTCATCTCCGGTAAAATAATCAGTATCAGCAAAACAATATGCTGAAAAGCCAGATAAAACCTTCGCGTCTTCGTGATTTTGCGTGTTAAATCATTCATACTAAAACTGGTAATTCACCTTAAAATTAAACAACCGGTCGTCGGCGCTTGCGGCATACGAAACGCTTAACACAGCCATATCGAAAGGAGAAAACCACAGGCCGAAACCGGTTCCGTTGTGCCACTTTTTCGAGTTTTCACCATCGAACCACACCCGGCCCGTATCGCTGAACAAAAGCACACCTGCCGTGCCGTTGAGCAGATAGGTTTGGAACTGCTTCATCCGAATGCGCACCTCTGCATTCAGGTAAAGCGAAGCATCTCCGTAAAACCGGGTTTCCCTGTATCCGCGCAGGTTTTCGGTGCGCCCCAGGGTCGCCGCTTCGTGGAAGGCATAATCGCCAAACAGTTTTTCACCCCCGATACGCAGGGCATACACTACGCGGGGCCGTTGCGAAAAGCTAAAGTAACTCACCCAATCACCCGAAAGTTTCAGAAAATTTTCTGTATCCTCATTTAGCCCGGCAAAGTAACCGGCCCGGGTTTTCAGGTGCATTCCGCGGGTGGGAAAAGTGTTGCTGCCTGCAAACTCCTCCTCGGTCTTTCTTTCCATGCCGGCCAAAGTGTTTAGTTCATATTTAAAATAAGCACCGGTATAAGCATGAGTTGCCAGGTCGTCGGCTGTCAATCCGTTTTCAGGCATAGCAATGAAACGCCCGGCGGTTTGTTCTGCATCGGTAAAACTGTAAAACAGTCCCGGACCGGCTTTGTGAATTCTGGCGACATCCAGCCACTTTACAAAATCGAGTTCCGTATAAAACCGGCTCATGCGCAGGCGGTAATATTCTTTTTCTGAACGCGGAACCTCCCATTCCGTTTCGTTTCCCATGCCAAAATAGTTTCCGGCATATTCCGGAGAATTGTATTGCGAACTGAAGTTGATTTCCACCCGCCGTAACGGGAAACTTTGCTGCGCATCAAAACGCATGTTAAAAGCGCTTGTGGAAATAGCGTAATTTCCCAAAATTTCATATCGCTGCTGCCGGTATCTGGAATACCTGGTAAAAACCGGACCACCTCCCACAAAAATACCGTCATCTGAGTTGTACCCGGAAAAAATACCCGGATAAACCACGTCGTATTCAAAGTGTTCCCTGTCGTACTCCAGCGCTTTTGTGTCAAACCGTTTTTTTAACCTGACAGAACGGTCAGGTGAAATCTCTGTGTTTCCGTCACCATAAACAAAAATATTATTGCGCTTTAAACCTTCGATTGAAACGATTTCATCTTTGTTGTCTCCGCCGATAATATTCAACTCAATTTTTGAAAGATGATTCCCCTTAATTTCGAACTGGTCTTCTCCGGCTAACCCGTACAGGTGTATTTTCCCGGTTTCGGAGGCGTAAAAAGTGCGATGATAAAACCTACGGCCTTTTTGCCCGTTTTTCTTCTGTTCATAACCCGAAATCTTGAGTACCGAGTCTGAAGGCGCAATGATTTCAAAATAATCAGACTCCTCCGTGCCGGTGATACTCACCTCTTTTGCCAGCGACAAATAAAGCTTGCGGGCCATGGGTTTCAGGTTTTCGAGGCGGGCTTGTAAAATACGAGCTGTTTTTGGCCCCCAAAGCGGATAAACTTCTTTGGGAAAGGCATGCATAGCCGAATCTGTTTTTTCAGAAGAGAGCAAAATCCGCAGCGAATCGATTTGCCGATGCCACTCGTCCCAACTGCTTTGGTTAAGAAAGGAACGGTCGAAATAACGGGCGTTAAATGACTGGCCTTCCATGTTTTCGGTGTACTCAGTAAACCCCTGAATTTTGGGCAGCAGCCACTTGCGGGCGGCAATCCAGGGAATAACGCCTTCATTCACAAAAAATGCCTGGTCGCGGTCGCGCGGAATGGGTTTGTAAACCGTTTGACCGTTGCGTTCAAAACCGGCCCACCGCCACTGGTCATCGTGCCGGTCCCAGTCGTTTATTACAATGTCGAACAGGCGGGCGCGCAGCACCGCATCTTCATCCACTAAATGATTGGAAGAAGCGGTGGTTTTTTCTATCACCTTCGCAGTGGAAATGATGTTTTCCGAACGCCCAAAGCTCGCCACATCGCTGCGGTCGTCATCGGGGCGTTCCTCAAACAAAAACAATTTACCGGCCACGTCGCGGCGGTAAATTCCGAACCGCGGGTCGTCGGGCACATATAGCACTTCCGGATTGGTATGAAAAACACCTGCAACCCCGGCCAGTGCCGCCACTACCATCGCAGCATATGGATTGGAGGCTGAAATCTGGTCCTGCACCAAATCCACGGCAAACGTTTTGTGCAGCTCTTCCGGCACTGCGCCTTCCACATATTTGTCAACAGAGCGCAAAACATACTGTCTTCCATCTTTATCTTCAAGTCGTAATGAAAAGGTTTGCTGTCCTCCGCCACGCTTTAAAATTTTTAGTCCGCCTTTTTTTGTATTGATGTCAAATACCGGCGCTTTCACCGGAGTAGCCCAAACATCCCGGTAATTTTGGCCCATCCAAAAGTAAGCCGATTCAGAAATGTTGTATTTTGCGCTTGCAACTGCTTCCACACTGTCGGGAAACTGCCCTGTAATTATAGTTTCGGGCTTATCTGCCGAAAACTTTTTTTCGTAAAGAATTTTTCTAAAAAGAACTTCATCTGCATTATAAAAAGAAAGGTGGCATCTTCCTTCGGATGAGAAAGTGAGTTGTGCAAAACCCTTCTCGTCCGACCCGAATTCCGGCAAATCTTTCCTTACATACTCCCGGTTTTGCCACGAACCGGAAATGACAAAATGGGTGTTTTCGTGTTGAAAATACTGCAAACTGGCTTCTCCGGCAGAAAGATACACCACATCGGGGTATTTCTTTAATACTGAAAGCAATCCACTCCGGAAACTTTTAAAATCGGGGTGCTGGTTATCGTACCGGGTGCCGGGAAGTTTGCGGTAAAAAGTATAGGGCAATTGCAGCAGCCATTGTTCGGCAGAAAAAAAACCGCTGGTGTTTCCAAAACTTTTCAGGGAATGATGCCCGGCTACCACCACATGTTTTCCGGCGTAATGCCGGCGGATGGCATCTTCAATCTGAATGAGCACATCGCCCCGGTTTTCAATATCGCATTTGTTAAAACGGCGGTCGTATTTATGCACCCACCACCAGGTGTCAATCAAAATCACCACCAGGTTATCTGAGAGAACCACTTCAGTTGGACCGGGACAAGCTTCATCGGGATAAAATACCGGATTCCGGTATTTCACCGCCAGCTCGTCTGTCAACTGTTTAATAAAATCTTTTCCTTTGCGGGAACCGCCCGCCCATTCGGTTTTTCCGGGTGCTATCAGCAACGGATGTTTCTCATTCAGCAACAATTCACCGGGAAATTTTCCGGTTTCCGCATCAACAGCATTACCAGCCAGTAAAACAGCAAAATTTTTCTGCATGCCGGCCTGGTTTTTCCATTGGTTAAAAAGCTCCATCTCAGTATTCCTTCCAAAGGTATTTCCCGTAACAAAGATACTGTGTACACTTTCTTCCTGGGCATTAACCAACCCGAAGAATAAACTGAAAAAACCAATTATCAGATATTTAAAATTCTTCAGCATTCATATATTAAATATCTTTCGTTAAAGCTTCCGGTTCAGCATACAGCAGGCTCAATCCATCACTGTGCTTTAACCGGGGTAACATAGTTTGCCGTTTTTTCTGGTGGTTTTGCATTTTCACCAATATTTCATTCAGTGTTTTTAACGCTTTTTCAATGTATGGACCTTTGTTGAGCATGACACATTCGGCCCGTTGTGACAAAGCGGCATCGGTAATTTCAGAACGGGTGGGCACTCCTTTTTTTGCCAGAGACTCGAGAACCTGGGTAGCCCAGATAACCGGGATATGAGCAGCTTCGCCCAAGCGCATAATCTCTTCCTGAATGGTGGCGAAATTTTCCCAGCCGGTTTCAATGGCCAAATCACCCCGCGCCACCATTATGCCCACCGGATAAGTTTGCATGGCTTGTAAAAGAATTTCAGGCAGGTTTTTAAATCCATTCCGGGTTTCAATCTTCAATACAATTCCTGTAGAGGCCTCGTATTTTTCCAGTTCCTGCTGCAGGGCTTTTACATCAGATGCCTGGTTTACAAAAGAGAGGTTGACGACATCGGCATTCCGGGCAACAAAAGGAAGGTCATCCCTGTCTTTTTCGGTTAATCCGCTTTGTACCATGTCTGTTTCCGGGAAATTGATGCCTTTATCGGCTTTTAGCTTGCTGCCGGATGCCGAGGCATAAGTGATGGTGATTTCCATCTCATCGCGCCGCACTTTTTCAACCACTCCCTCAATTTTTCCATCGTTCAGGTAAAGAGGTTCACCCGCTTTTACAAATTGAAATATTTCGGGCAGCGTGCAGGAAATGTGTGCCGGATTGACCAGATTTCCCTGCGAATCGTAGCGGGCAGGTTCTCCGGCCAGAGGCGCACTGTGAAGCAAAAGAGTGTCGCCAATATGCAGGGTAATAAACTGTTCTGAAGAAAGCAATTCAGCCACGTAATTTTTTTCTTTACCGGTTTCTTTCACTTTATGCAAAACCAGCTCTGTGCCGGTGGTAATGTATGCTGAATCAGAACAAAGTCCCCATCTGCCTTTACCTTGCTTTCGGATAATTTCCATCCGGCAACTTTTACCCCGCGAATCGGTAAACAAAAGGTCATTCCCCCGTCTGATTTTTTCAATAAATGAATTGCTCACCGGAATAATTGCGTCGGCATTGTTTCCGGGTGGCGGAACATCGGGAGGAGCAATCCAGATCCGGGCAGGCTGCACCACTGTTCCGAGCGAATCGCGCTGCGGTTTGATGTGCACAACCTGCGGGCCGGGTTGCATGGGGCCGGTTCGCAGTTTAGGACCGCCCAGGTCCATCATTATTATGCATTTTCGTTTCACATTTTTACCGGCCCTTTTCACGTTTTCAATCATCGCAGTCCAGGCCGGTTCGTCATCGTGGGCACAGTTGATACGGGCGCTGTTCATCCCGTTTTGCATCAACTGGTTCACCAACTGATAGGTTTCAGCCGCCTCCGAAGGCAATGTAACCATAATCCGGGTCCTCCGTTTATTCGATTTATTTCCAAACAACCGCCTGGTATTTTTGCGCAGCAGTTTTTCGCTGCGTCTAATGCTGATGCCGCTTTTATGCGACAGTGCATCGTTGCTATCCAGTAGCTTGTGAATGATGGTCTGAATGGTTTGCAGACTGGTTATCACGTGTCCTTCAATGTTGGCCAGGTCGGGCAACCCAAGGTACCGGAGGCGCTGCTGCAATTCGCCGATGTTAAAACTCCGGAAAGCCAGATAATGCAACAGATTTAGCGCACTTTCGTGATAAACCGGGTGCACGGCAGACAAGCTGTCAGCATATTCGGGTTCCAGCTTTTCTGCTTTACTGATGATTTTTTCAACCTCTGTTTGGATAAATTCCAGTTTCCTTTTTGTTTTCATTGCAAATTGCCTTAATCCTTTTAATTGTCATCTAACCTTAAAAAATTTATATAAACACGAAGAGAAATGCGCCCACACTAATTACAAGTCCAACCATAAACACATTGTAGGCCCAGCGCAGCAAGTGGTATTTTTTTGCCAGCACTTTTCCCAATGAATACTGATCTTTGGTGAGTGTGGAATAGAGATAAGGGTCGTCGTTAATCATTTCAGCAACGGCCCATTCATATTCTTCCAGGGCCATGTTATAAAAGTTTCCAAAAAAAATCAGATTTACTTTCTTTTGCTTTATGTCTTCCCGCGTAAATTTGCCCGAAGATATATTTGGCCGGGTGGAAAGTATAGCCAGCACAATGGTGGACAAACTGAACAGGATGAAAATGATGGTAGGTACAATTATGACGGGCTCCTGCTTAAATTTACTCACAAGGGTAGCCAGCGCCAGTGAAATGATGATCCCGTTCAGCGAAATGAGAATATTGGATTTATTATCGGCAATGTGGCTCAGGTTAATCTGGTTGCGGGCAGTCAGTTTAAACATGGAATCCACACCGCGTGAATAGCTTTTCGATTTGGCAGCTTTCATTTTCGCTTTGGTGGCCCGTTTGGCGATGCGCTCCTTCAATATTTCAAGATTTTTCTGCTTTGGTTCATCCAGATTGTTTTTGCAATAGGTTGTGTGCCAGCGATGCTCTTCAAATAATTTGATCGACTCCTTGTCGAATTCGGTTTTTTTCAATTTACGAATGCCTGCATTTTTTTGTTCCTGCCTTAGTTTTTTCGCCTGTTCAAAATAGTTTTCCTGAGCCAGGTGCATAAAATCGGCTTCGCAAAGTACCCTGGCTATCCGGCTTTCGGGATTCCGGGGAATCGCAGTTGCCAAAATACTTTCGGCGACAGAAGCACAGATATTTTCATCCACACCCTGGCTTTCAAGAAATTCGGCAGCTATTGCGGCACTCTCTTTCTCATGTCCTTTGTAGGTTTTAATGTAACCCACATCGTGAAACCAGGCTGCCACCCGCAGTATGCTCATTTCATCTTCCTGCAAGTTTTCTTTGGTGCCGATAAAAACGGCGTTTTTTACCACCTCCAGCGTATGATCAAGTGTGTGATACGAATATGTTTCCGGAGTTTCATTCTTCAGAAGACCCGTAACAAACTTTTCAGTCTCCCTGATAATTGTTTCATTAATCTTCATTGTTTCTGAATTTTTGACATTTTTATTTCTTCATTATAAATATACAGTAAAACCAGCCGGTTAATTCCCTTAACTTTTGCCGGTTTCTGAAGCATAAACACCGCTTTCACTTCAGCATCGAGTTCATTGAAAACTTCTTCGGAAAT
>CAZLGT010000108.1:0-7179 GCA_964559175.1 uncultured Mariniphaga sp.
CCAATTCGGGTGGCGTGATTTCCGAATCGCGCATTTTGGGTGGAGCGGTCTCCGAACCGCTCATTTCGGGTGGAGCGGATTCCGATCCGCTCATTTTCTTAATCAGCGGATCGGAATCCGCTGGACCCGATACAACCATCTAAAACTCGATTGTAAGTTGCACAGGTTCCTTTCTCTCCTCATGCTGAAAATTGGAAAGGGTTAATCCCAGCAGACGAATTCCTTTGGTGAATTTTTCAGATTGAAGCAATCCTTTTGCTTCTGCTTCCAGTTCATTTTTGGTGGAAAACCAGCCGGGAATGGTTTTGCTGCGGGTGTGCTGTTCAAAATCGGCGTATTTGTATTTCAATGTAAGGGTTTTAGCTTTTGCATTCGATCGTTCGTAACGTTCCCAAAGTATTTCTGTAATCTGGAGCAGTTCGGTTGCCAACTCCTTTTCACTGAACAGGTCGGTTGAAAACGTTTGTTCGGCGCCAACCGATTTTCGTTTGCGGGATGGCTCCACCGGTCGATGGTCAATACCGCGGCAGATTTCGTAATAGTAATTCCCCGATTTCCCAAAAAGCCGAACCATTTCAAAACGGTCGATTTGTTTTAAATCGCGGCCAAACCAGATTCCCGTTTTATTTAGTTTTTCGGCAGTCACTTTTCCAATTCCAAAAAATTTGCGGACTTCCAGGTTGTCGATAAACTCCTGTGCTTTATCGGGCGTGATGACAAAAATTCCGTTGGGTTTGTTCACGTCGGAAGCCACTTTAGCCAGAAATTTGTTATAGGAAACACCGGCAGAAGCGGTGAGTTTCGTTTCCTCAAAAATCCGTTTTCTGATTTCCTGTGCAATTAACGTAGCCGAAGGTTTTCCTTTTTTGGCGTATGTTACATCCATGTAAGCCTCGTCAAGTGAAAGCGGTTCCACCAAATCGGTATATTCAAAAAAAATTTCCCTTATTTGGTTTGAAATTACCTTGTAGCGGGTAAAGCGGGGTTTGACAAAAATCAAACCGGGGCATTTGCGTTTGGCTACTTTCGATGATAAGGCCGAGCGCACCCCGAATTTACGGGCTTCGTAACTGGCTGCTGCCACCACTCCCCTTTCACGCGAACCGCCAACCGCAACCGGTTTGCCTCTCAACTCCGGGTTGTCGAGCTGCTCCACCGATGCGTAAAAGGCATCCATGTCGATGTGGATGATTTTTCGGATGTTCTCCAAATTCTAAATTTACAGGTTACATGCTCCAAAAGTACGTTTAATGTATTAATTTTGGGAAATAAAAGAGAATTGAGATGAAAGCAATCATTTTGGAAAGTAAAAATTCTTCCGACATCAGGCTGCTGGTTGAATTGGCAAAAAAATTAAATATCCGGGCAAAAATCCTTTCTTCCGAAGAAAAAGAAGACGTTGCTCTGGCAAATGCAATACTGCAGGAAGAATCAGGAGAATATCTAACTGAGGAAGAATTAATTAACAAACTTGCAGAGTGATAATTATTGCAGACAAGTCATTTGCAAATTCGTATCTTGCACAGAAAGAACATTTACAAATACTTCCCTCTTTTCCTTTAAATAATATCAAATCCATTTCTACAATCCGAACATCTGTACCTGGTATTTTTTAAAACCTTATCCAACGGGAGGTTCCCCATAAAAAGGGCCGCAGAAATCGCTGCAAAAAACACCTGAATTCTTTTTCTCAAACTCAGTTTCAGTTTTATTTTTTCGGAACCACAAGCGGGGCAAACAAGTTTGGTTTTTGAATCTGAAAGCTCACCGGTTTCAACTAAAATTTCCCGAACCCGTTCCAGTTCCGATTCCGGCACCTGCAATTCAACTGTAAATGCCGGGATGTGATTCAAAACCTGGGTTGTCAGTTCATTTTTCAGACGGCATGTGATACCCTCCGATTCCAGCCGGCTTTTCAATACAGTTAAATCGGCCAGATAATGTGATTCTTTGATTGTTACGAATTTCATTTTTTATTTAAAAACCAGTTTCGGATGAACTTTGAGGGTACGGTAACCGTAAATGGCAATTATCACAAAACAGATGAACGGCAAAACAAATGAAAAATTCACTGCCGGCATTGGACCAACTGTGCCCAGATCGATAATGGCACCCTGAAGGGGTGGCATTAAAGCGCCGCCTACAATAGCCATTACAAGCCCGGCAGCGCCAATGGTAGCATCGTCGCCCAAACCTTCGAGGGCAATGCCGTAAATGGTTGGAAACATCAGCGACATGAACGCTGAAGTAGCCACAAGGCAATATAAACCAGCCATTCCCTGAATGAAAATAACACCTGAAATGGTAATCATTCCGCCAATGGCAAAAACAGTTAACAACAGCCGCGAATTCAGGTATCTCATCAAAAAAGTACTGGTAAAGCGACTCGTGATGAAGATAGCCATTGCAATAATGTTGTACTTCTGAGCCTGTGCTTTTGGAATTCCCAGGTTATCGGCATAATGAATGATAAACGTCCAGCACATGATTTGCACACCCACATAAAAAACCTGTGCAATCACTCCCTCCATGTATTTTCTGTTCTTAAACAACCGTTTGAAAGAATCAGCATTTTTGATGGTATGCTCAGCACCTTCCCTTTTGGGCATTTTCGATACGGCAATGATGATAAACATGACAATAACCACAAATCCCAGAACAATGTAGGGGTCACGAATAACGGCCAGGTCGTGGGTGCGGATGGCAGCCTTCTCAGCTTCACCAAGCGTTGTGAAAATCAATTCTCCGGCGGCATCCCGTTTATCCGATTCCAGAGCCGCCAAAATAAAATTGGAGGCCACAAACATTCCCAAAATAGAACCCAACGGATTGAATGACTGGGCCAGGTTTAACCGCCGGGTGGCCGTCTCCGGATCGCCCATCGAAAGAATATACGGGTTGGCTGTGGTTTCCAGAAACGCCAGCCCAAAAGTTAAAATGTAAAGCGAACCAAGAAAAAAACCGAAAAACTCGAACTGAGCTGCCGGAAAAAACAACAACGCACCCACCGCATAAAGCGCCAGCCCCATTAAAATTCCTTTTTTGTAGCTGAATCTTTTCACAAACAATGCAGCAGGAATGGCCATGGTGGCATATCCGCCGTAAAATGCAAACTGAACCATGGCGGCTTTTACATTGGAAATTTCCATTACGGTTTGAAAAGCGGCCACCAGGGGATTGGTAATATCGTTGGCAAATCCCCACAACGAAAACAAACTGGTAATTAAAATAAAAGGCAGCAGTACCTTCTTTGAAACAACAGGTTTTTTCGGTTTTTTCATACGATTTCTGATAAACAAAGTTTAATTCATGCGTCAAAGATGTAAAAATTTTCACATCGGGCTTTACTTTTAAAGTACCCGAAATGCATATTTTCCACTTTTTACTTCAAAAATACGGTATCCCTCTTCATCCCCGAGCAAACGGACATACTCGGATTTTTCAATTTCTTTTTCGCTATCCAGAATTCTTTGACCAGGTTTTGCAGGTACATAAACTGTAGCTCGGCATCCCACCGGAACGGTAATATCCATTGAAAATTCATCTCCCTCTTTTTCCCAGTGAATTCCGGCGTTGCCGTACGATGTATTGTTGAAATATTTTGTAAACGTAATGCCGTCAACCGGCTGCGGACGGAAAATAATGTGGCGGTAACCGGGTTCAGCAGGATCAGTATTCATTCCGGCCAGCTTGCGGTAATACCAAACCAGACCGCCGCCAAACATCGGGTGGTTGTGCGAACCACCGGTATTCCAATGCTCCCACGTGGTGGTTGCACCCAGGGTAAGCCATCGCCCGTAGCCGGGTTCTTCCTTTTTATTCATGGCTTCGTAGGCCAAATCGTGCATCCCGTTTTCCGATAAAACCTCGAAGAAAAACTGGGTGCCGAAAATGCCGGTGTCCAGATGTCCGTTATTGTTTTTAATGTCTGATTTAAGTGCTTTTATCACTTTATCATACTGATTGTCAGGAATTCCCATTCTCAAAGCAAAAATATTGGCGCCTGCCGGTCCGTACGTTCCTTTTTCAGCATTGTAAAACCGTTTGTAAAATGCCTGCCGGGTTGCTTCTGCCAATGCTGCGTATTTTTTTGACTCCGCAATTTCTCCCAAAACTTCAGCAGTTTTTGCAGTTATTTCGGCACACCGCCAGAAATAAAAAGTGTGCACCAAATCATCGGGTGGCAAGTCGCCGGGAGTTACCCATTCACCCAGGTTGAACCACCGCAACACATTTCCGTCGCGCCCTACACGTTGCGAAAACATGATGCCATCGTCATCCAGCCAGGTTTGCATGTACCTGATATACTCCTTCATAGCCGGATAGGAATCTTCCAGAATATCTGTGGAACCGTAATGAAGGTAAAACTCCCACGGCATGATGCTGATGGCTGCTCCCCAGGCTACCCCCCCGCCGCAACCCGGCTGCCAGGGTGCTCCGTTGGGCACGTATCCGGTTTCAACAATTTGAGCGCCAATGATGTCCTGAATCCATTTGTGGTAAAAATTCTTTGCATTGTAATTGTGCATAACGGTCACGCAGGCCACCTGGCCGTCGCCGGTATAAGCCGAGCGCTCACGGTGTGGACAATCGCTGGCAATGCCGCCGTGCATGTTGTCGGTCTGACTTCTTCTCCATATTTTATTGATTTGGTTGAACATCTGATTCGATGTTTCAAAAACAGCCGATTCTTCCACCTGGGTATAAACCACTTCGGCAGTGATGTTTTCAGGAGCCAAAACTCCCGGCCAGTTCAACACTTCAACTTCCCTGAAAATAAACCAGTTAAACCGCGCTGCATAGTTTTCCTTACCTTTTCCGCTGAAAATGTAGGAGTTATCACCCGAGTAGGAATTGCTCAGGTATTTGATTTCAATTTTATGGCCCTCCGGTCCTTCCACATCGCTCAGCCTGACCCAGCCGGAAACCTCTTCGCCAAAATCGACTTTGTAATTTCCGTTGTACATTCTTTCAATGCGGACAGGTTTCAGCTTTTCCATTACTTTATCGGGATGAGCTGTATGTGCAACCAGTTTTCCTTCAGGTGCTTTTCTTACTGCCGCTGTTTCCCATTCCGAATCATCAAATCCGGCAGTGCACCAGCCGGGCTGCTCCAAACGTGCATCGTAATGTTCGCCGTAAAAAACCATATCCATGAGTATCGGACTTTTAGAAGCTTTCCAGGTTTGGTCGCTTACAATCACCTCTTCCGACCCGTCGGTGTAGGTGATGTACATCTGAAGCAAAAACCGCGGTGTTCCGTATCCTTCGGCCCAGTATTTTGCCGGATTGTAAAACCCGTTTCCAAGAATGCCACCAACTGCATTGGAACCCTTTTTTAGCTGGTTTTTCACATCGTAGGCAAGATACATCACTTTGTATTCCCTGAAATCGTCGGGAAGCGGAATATTTTGTTCCATCAGATTGTCGCGTTTCCCATAATTGGTTTGATTAGGCACCAACACATCGTCGCCTACTTTTTCGCCGTTGAGGTACATTTCAAAATAACCAAGGCCGGTAACAAAGGCCACTGCTTCTTCTATTTCCTTTTCAATTCTGAAATCTTTTCGCAAAAGCGGTGCAGGCGGAGGAAGCTCTTGCGGCAGCGGCTCATTCGGGTTCATCGGTTTCGGAAGTGCATTTTCACCCTCCCACGGTGCGCCAATCCAGGTGGCTTTCCATTCGGAAGCATTCAATAAACCCATCCTCCAGAATGCCGGTTCGCTCCATTCGGAAACCTCACCGTTTTTATCCCAAACCCGAACCTGCCACCAGCACTCCTGTCGCGATTTCAATATTTTTCCATTGTATTCAACCCGGATTGATTGATTGCTATCCACCTTTTTGCTGTCCCACAAATCCGGCGATTCCAGTTTATCTTTCGAACTGGCAACCCGAACCTGGTAAGCCGACTGAAACTGGCCTCTTTCGCCATCATCAGCACTATTTATCCAGGCCAGGCGGGGTTTTTCAACATCCACAACGGCTGGATTTTCAAGATATTCGCACGTAAGTTTTGTAGGGTTTATTTTTGCCGAAGAGAAGGAAAAAATAAAAAACCCAAAAAGTGAAAGCAAAAAATAATGTTTCATAACAAAAAGTTTTAGCCGGAAACCGGTTTGCATATTTTGATAAAAATAGAAAAAAGCGATTTCAAATGAAGAAATTTGCGCCTAAAAAACTATCCTGTTGTTACCGGTTTTGCCGCTGTTAGTTTTTTTTTGCACTTTTCTTTGCCAAAGCGGGAAAGCACAGTGCTTCTTTTTCCTATTTTTGTGAAAAACTACAGAAAATATGTTGCCGGATATTAAAAAACTGAAATACACCCAAACGGAAAACCTGTTTCTGATTGCAGGGCCTTGTGCCATTGAGGGAGAAAAACTGGCTTTGGAAATTGCGGAAAAAATTGTTAAAATCACCGACAGGCTGAAAATCCCAACCATTTTTAAAGGTTCTTACCGGAAAGCCAACCGGTCGCGGCTGGATTCGTTTACCGGGATTGGAGATGAAAAAGCACTGAAAATTCTACAGAAAGTCGGAGAAACATTCCAGATTCCCACCGTTACCGATATTCATTCGGCGGAAGAAGCAGCGCTGGCAGCTAGATTTGTGGACGTCCTTCAAATTCCGGCTTTTCTATGTCGCCAAACCGATATTCTGGTGGCAGCGGCTCAAACCGGGAAAGTGGTGAACATCAAAAAAGGTCAGTTTTTATCGGCCTCTGCCATGCAGTTTGCCGTGAACAAAGTGAGAGAAAGCGGCAATCAAAACATCATTTTAACCGAAAGGGGAACGACCTTTGGTTACCAGGATTTGATTGTTGATTACCGGGGAATTCCTGAAATGCAAAAAATGGAAGTACCGGTTGTGCTCGACATTACCCACTCGCTGCAGCAACCCAACCAGGCAAGTGGCGTAACCGGCGGCCAACCCGAACTTATTGAAACCATTGCCCGGGCAGGAATTGCAGTAGGAGTTGACGGTATTTTTATTGAAACGCATCCCAATCCGGCTGAGGCAAAATCCGACGGCGCCAATATGCTCAGTCTCGACCTGCTGGAACCGCTGTTGGAGAATCTGTCGGAATTATATAAATTTGTGCAAAAGCTTTAAAAATTATGAAAAAAAACAGACGATCATTCCTGAAGAAATTAGCTGCCGGAGCAGCAGTTGCCGGAT
>CAZLGT010000109.1:0-7153 GCA_964559175.1 uncultured Mariniphaga sp.
CTGAAATAGCGCACACCAACGGTTTTAATCCACTGGTCAACCATTTGCTGGGCTTTGGAAAGTGTAATCTCGTTATTCATAATTTAGAAATCCCTTTGTTTCGAATCAATAAAAATGGTCACCGGCCCGTCGTTCACCAGCGAAACGTCCATCATGGCGCCGAAAATTCCGGTTCCCACTTTTTTGCCCAGCACTGCTTCGGTTTTGGCAATGAATTTTTCGTACAACGGCACGGCAAAATCGGGTTTCGAGGCGCGTATGTACGAAGGACGGTTTCCCTTTTTAGTATTGGCATGCAAGGTAAACTGGCTCACCACAATCATATCGCCGCCTGCATCCTGCACCGAGCGGTTCATCACCCCGTTTTCGTCGTTAAAAATGCGCAACTGTACTATTTTTTTGGCCAGCCAGTCAATATCTTCTTCCGTATCGGCATCTTCAATGCCTAAAAGAACAAGCAATCCTTTCCCAATAGAAGAAACGGTTTTTCCGTCAACCGTAACTTTTGCTTCCGAAACTTTTTGAATTACCACCCTCATTTTACACCAATTTTCTGCTAAAATATAAATTAATGCAATGCATGAACTTTTCCTGAAAGTTTTTGTTTATCTTTCAAATAAAAAATTAAAACAAAATATCAACCAATTTTTATCTGTTATGAAATTAAGTTTATTAAGAATGCTTCCGCTCTTTATACTTATGAGCTGTGCATCACAACGGGGGATGGAAACGGAAACCATTGTCATCCGCACCTCACCTGAAAACGCTGTTCGTGAGCTGGAAATCGAATTCCAAAAAGGCAAGGCGTTTAATCATCCGTCGTTTGCCGTTTGGACCGAAGACCTGGAAGGGAATTACATTGAAACATTATATGTGACCGGTTATGTTGCCAAAGGACGCTTCGGATTTAGTGAAGTTGAACCTGGAAAATGGAAAAACGAACCGGGAGATGCCCGCCGGCCGGCTACCCTGCCCCACTGGGCGCACAAACGCAACATACAGGCGCCCGACGGTTTATTTATTCCTTCACCTGAAACCGAAGTGCCCGATGCGATTACATCTGCTACACCGCGAAGTAATTTCAGATTGGAAACAGCTACAAGTTACTCAGAGGGAAAAAAATTCAGGGTGCTGCTTGAAATCAACCAGGCCTGGGATGCCAACGAGTTCTGGACCAACAACAAATTTGAAGGCGACATAAACTACTTCGGTTCGTTACAGCCAGCGCTGGTTTACGCCGTTACTGCTGACCCAACCGATTCGGAAACGGAATACCACCTGAATCCCATCGGGCACAGTCATCCCACCGGAGCAAACGGAGTGCTCTTTACCGATTTGACAACCCTGACCACAGCCAAAGAGATTGCACATAAAATAATTGTACGATTGAAATAATATATAATCCCAATTCATAAAAAAGAAAACCATGAGAATCATTCATATTATCTTGCTCATATTTACACTGCCAGTCATCGCTTTTGCCCAAAATGCATCCCTGAAAGGTCGCATAGTGGATGCGGTGAATAATGAACCGCTGCCTTTTGTAAATGTAATTGTTTCCGGTACCGCCATTGGAACGATTACCGATATGGACGGGAATTTTGTGCTCACCGGCCTCACTCCCGGCTTTGTGCGCGTGGAAGCATCCTTTGTGGGTTACCGCAGGGCTGTTTCTTCAGAAGTTGAGGTGAGTACCGCCCGTGTGAATTCTGTTGAAATACAGATGGAAGAGCAGCGGGAACAGATTGAAGAAGTAACCGTTACGGCGTCGCCATTTCGCAAAACCGAAGAAAGCCCGGTGTCGTTGCGTAGCATTGGAATTGGCGAAATTGAAAAAAGCCCCGGCGCCAACCGCGATATTTCCAAGGTAATTCAGTCCTTCCCGGGAGTTCAGTCAACACCGGCTTACCGCAATGATGTTATAATTCGCGGAGGTGGACCATCCGAAAGCCGCTTTTACCTCGACGGGGTGGAAGTACCGTTTATCAATCATTTTGCCACACAAGGCGCTTCGGGCGGACCGGTGGGAATCATCAATGCCGATTTTCTGCGTGAAGTGAATTATTATTCCGGGGCTTTCCCCGCCAACCGCGGAAATGCGCTGAGCGGAGTTCTTGAGTTTAATCAGATTGACGGGAACAGTGAAAAGCTCAAATTTCAGGGAACGCTGGGCGCTTCGGAAGTGGCAGCCACACTCGACGGGCCCATCGGGGAGAAAACCACGTTTGTGTTTTCCGCACGCCGCTCCTACCTGCAATTTTTGTTCAGTGTGCTCGAACTGCCCTTTCTGCCCAATTTTACCGACTTCCAGTTTAAAGTACGCTCACGAATCGACAAAAAAAATGAAATTACTTTCATTGGACTCGGAGCGGTGGATGTGTTCGACCTGAATTTGGGAATTGAAGAACCGGATGAGCAGCAAAGTTTTATTTTAAGCAGCATTCCGGTAAATGAACAATGGAATTATACGCTGGGAGCTGTTTACAAACATTTCCGCGACAACAGCTTTCAAACCGTGGTTTTGAGTCGAAGTCACCTGAATAACGGGGCTTACAAATATTTTGACAACGACGACAGCTCTGAAGAAAACAAGATTCTGGATTATATTTCCGAAGAGATTGAAAACAAACTGCGACTGGAAAATTCAAGTCGTTTTGACGGATACAGGCTGAATTTCGGGGCCAACGTCGATTTGGTTACCTACACCAATTCCACACAACAACTTCGTTTTTATGGCGACGGCATTGTAAATGTGGACTACAACACCTCGCTAAACCTGGTGAAATGGGGGCTTTTTGCACAGGGAAGTAAAAGCATTTTTAACGAACGGTTGTCGCTCTCGCTGGGCATCAGAGCCGATGCCAACAATTATTCCCCGAGCATGAACAACCTGCTGGAACAATTGTCTCCGCGGTTTTCGGCATCGTACAGTTTAACGCCCCAGTGGAGCCTGAACTTCAATACCGGCAGATACTATCAGTTGCCACCCTTTACTTCGCTGGGCTTTAAGCAAAACGACATTTTGGTAAACAAAGAGAATAACCTGAAATACATTATGGCTGACCACCTGATTGGCGGTTTGGAATACCGGCCACGGCAGACTGTACTTTTTACAGTTGAAGGATTTTGGAAAGGATACAAGGATTACCCGTTTTCAGTAAAAGACCAGATTAGCCTTGCCAACAAAGGGGCTGATTATGGCGTTCTGGGCGATGAAGAAGTGGTTTCCGAATCGGAAGGCCGTGCGTATGGCGCCGAATTTCAGGCACGGGTAAACGCAACCAGCGGTTTTAACCTGAATTTGTCTTACACCTGGGTGCGCAGCGAATTTCTGAACGGTTCCAATGAATATATTCCAACAGGTTGGGATTCCAAACATTTGCTGAATGTAACCTCGACCACCGAACTGAAAAACGACTGGCGTGTGGGCGGCCGATGGCGCTTTGTGGGCGGTTTGCCTTATACACCATACGATTTGGAGCGCAGTTCGCTGGTAGAAGCATGGAATCTGTCGGGAAGCCCGTATTTCGATTTTGCGCGGCTAAACTCGGAACGATTTTCTGCATTCCACCAATTGGATGTGCGGGTGGATAAAACGTTTTACCTCGATAAAATTACCATGAAATTTTATATCGATATTCAAAACCTCTACAATTTCCAGGCTGAACAACAGGATATAATCGTAAGGAACACCGACGAAAACGGCAATTTTATTTTGACCGACAACGGCACACGCTACCAGTTTCGCAGGGTTGCCAATACTTCAGGAACTGTTCTTCCTACAATTGGGATTATTGTGGAGTTTTAATTGAATTGCCGTCGGATTTATCCGACGGATTAGTAATAATCTATAAAATGAGAAGGCTTCAGCCACATTCTTCCACATGCGGCTAAAGCCTTTATTTGAATACAGCTTGCTTTAAACCGTTGGATGAATCCAACGGCAATAAGCAAAGGATAGCTGTTGGAATAAAAAAATCGAGTTATTTTGCAGAATGAAATTCAATATGTTTTAGACGAAAAAGATTATGCTCTGCATTCAATTAAAAAATAATGACGCATACTTTTGCCTGGCAGCCGAAGAGTATTTAATGAAAAATTTTTCGGAAGATATTTTTATGCTCTGGCAAAGCGAAAATACAGTGGTTGTGGGCAAACACCAAAATGCTTTGGCAGAAATTAATTATCCGTTTGTGCATAAAAACGGGATTACCGTTGCCCGGCGCATTTCGGGTGGAGGAACGGTTTTTCACGATGCCGGAAATGTGAATTTTGCATACATCAAAAATGTGAGCAGTCCGGCAGAAATTTCATTTAAACTTTTTACCGGACCGGTTGTAAATGCACTGGCCAAACTTGAAGTTACGGCAACCACTTCGGGCCGGAATGATTTACTGGTGGAAGGCAAAAAAATTTCGGGAAATGCCGAACATGTTTTCAAAAACCGGGTGTTGCACCATGGAACTTTGCTTTTCAATTCAAATTTGGAAACACTGGGACAGTCCATAAAAGTCATTCCCGGCAAATACCACGGAAAAGCGGTGCAGTCGAACCGGAGTGTGGTTACCAACATCTTACCTTTTCTGAAAAACCAATGGAAAGCAGATGATTTCAGTTCTTTTTTACTGGAAGTTCAGCTTGAAAAATCAGCGAATTCGGTTTACGAACTGAATGAAGAAGATAACCGGGCCATTCAAAAACTGGTGGATAAAAAATTCAGCACCTGGGATTGGAATTACGGCTATTCGCCCAAGTACACTTTCAAAAATGAATTTTTTACAGAAGGTAAAAAGCTGAAAGTGGAATTGCAGGTGGAAAAAGGGCGGATTACAGTATCAAATTGTTCTGGTGATTATTTTATCAAAAAGGAATGGAAAAATTTTAATGAATCGCTTTCGGGCGAAAGACATTTTTATAAAAACATCAGGCAAAAACTGGGAATTTTACATCCTGAAGTTTCTGACGAACTGTTGTTTGGTTTTTTTTAAATTAAAACCGCAAAGGCGCGAAGGTGCAAAGGTTGATTTCTTTGCGTCACTGCGCCTTTGCGGTTAAAACAAATTATTTCGGCAGCGGATAACCTTCCAGTTCTTTCAGGTTAACGGCAATTTCCGATTCCGGGTATTCGTAATCTGTAAGCTTACCTGTCATATACTTGTCGTAACCCACCAGGTCCATCAGTCCGTGACCGCTGAAGTTGAACAGAATCACTTTTTCCTTGCCTTCTTCTTTTGCTTTTTTGGCTTCGCGAATGGCCGAGGCAATGGCGTGAGTGGTTTCAGGAGCAGGAATAATTCCTTCGGTTTTGGAAAACAGCAATCCGGCTTCGAAACATTCGCTTTGGTGGATGGCCTGTGCTTCCATCAACCCGTCTTTTAATGCCGCGCTAACCAGCGGCGCCATTCCGTGGTAGCGCAACCCACCGGCGTGAATAGGCGCCGGAATAAACGAGTGGCCAAGGCTGTACATGGGCAGGAGCGGGGTCATTTTAGCTACATCGCCATGGTCGTAAATAAACGGTGCTTTGGTCAATGTAGGACAACTAAATGGCTCAGCTCCAATGACCTGAATGTCGGCGCCATGAATTTTGTCGTACATAAAAGGGAATGAAATTCCTGCGAAGTTGCTTCCGCCGCCACAGCAGCCAATCACAACATCGGGGTTTTTAATGCCCACTTTGGCCAGCTGCTTTTTTGCTTCCAGGCCAATGATGGTTTGATGCAGCATCACATGGTTCAATACGGACCCAAGTGAGTAGCGTGTTTCGCCTTTCGGGTCGGTTACCGCTTCTTCAATGGCTTCCGAAATGGCAATCCCCAAACTTCCCGGCGTATCCGGATATTTTTCCAGAATGTTTCTTCCAGCCTGGGTTTCCATGCTGGGACTGGCTACGCAGGTAGCGCCATAGGTATTCATCATCATCTTGCGGAACGGTTTCTGATCGAAGCTGACACGTACCATATAAACTTTGCATTCGATACCACCCAACTGGGCGCAGGCAAAAGCCAAAGCACTTCCCCACTGTCCGGCGCCGGTTTCGGTGGTTAGCTTTTTAATACCAAACTGTTTGTTGTACCATGCCTGGGCAATGGCCGTATTGGGTTTATGACTACCGGCAGGTGAAACGCCTTCGTTTTTGTAATAGATTTTTGCAGGCGTGCCCAGCGCTTCTTCCAGCTCGTAAGCACGAATTAATGGGCTTGGTCTCCACTGAAAAAGAATTTGCCTTATTTCTTCCGGAATATCAATCCACCGTTCCTGGCTCACTTCCTGTTCAATTAAATTCATGGGAAATACCGGCGCCAGCATCTCAGGGGTTATCGGTTTCCCATCTGGTCCCAGCGGCGGGTTCAACGGATTGGGAAGGTCGGGTGCAAGGTTGTACCACTGTTTGGGCATTTCCGACTCTTCAAGAAAAATCTTCTTTTGTCTGGTCATAATGTATTGTTTTATAAATTATTATTCAACAAAAAAGGGATTTGCTGCATCACAACAAATCCCTTCTTCTGGTTAATCGGGTTTATTAATATTTGCATCCTGCGCTTCCATTTTCACGTTGCGCCAGTGCCATTCTTTACCGTATATTGGTGATCTGTACATAGTAATTCTTTTATCAGGGGTGTAAAACTACGGATTTTATTTTAAAAACTGATTTTGGTTTGAAAAAATAATCAGGCTTTTGAATTTGCCGGGGTTGCTGTTTTTACCTATTTTTGCACACCTGAAAATGAAAAGGTCCCATAGTTCAACGGATAGAATAGCAGTTTCCTAAACTGTAGATCCTGGTTCGATTCCAGGTGGGGCTACCCAGGCGGGGATTTTATCAAATTTGATGGAATCCCCGTTTTTTTGTCCTTCTATACCCCTTGCTATTTGCGGGATAAGAGAAAAAAATGAGTTAATCCGGGAGGTTCGATATTGGTCGGATTCACGATTATAGATAATTCCTTCAGGAAAAATTAGATTTTGAAATATTCTTTTACTGTACAAATCAGATTTATCCCACAAAATCAAGGGATTAAGACATATTTCTGTGGCAAAATCTATCACTTTTTTTAGGTTCGATTTATATCCGCCTGTTTTATTGAGTTTCTGCTTAATTTGGAAACTCTCCTTTTCATATTTTGGCCTGAATTTATCGTAGAGGCTGCGG
>CAZLGT010000110.1:0-6564 GCA_964559175.1 uncultured Mariniphaga sp.
TTGCTTGCATCTGCAACAGTGAGGGTAACTGTGTTTTCTCCTAAATTTTCACAGGCAAAATTGGTTTCAGATAACGTCATTGAAACGATTTCGCAATTATCGGTTGAACCGTTGTCAACCTGTTCTGCAGCAACTGAAGCCTGCCCATCGGCATCCAGATAAATGGTTACATCCTGTGCAATGGCAGTTGGAGAAATGGTTTCGCGAACAGTAACTTCAAAACTACAGGAATTTGTAATCCCGTTTTCATCAGAGACTTCAAAAACATTGGTCGTGGTGCCTATCGGAAAAAATTCCCCGGAAGCAATTCCGTCAACAAATTGTAGTTCGTCTATTGTAATATGGCAATTATAGAATGTTGCACCAAAATGTCCGCCCCAATAACCGACATCAATTCCTCCATGTTCAAAATAAACATATCGCACTCCTTCGCCATAATCGGTAAAAATATGTTCTTCTGTAATCGGGGTTAACCCTACGCGATTTGGATTTTCTCTTGATCCCGAAGCATAAGATGCAATCACATTATGATTTTCATCCCTCAGCTCATACAAAACGTAATAAAAGTCCCTAGGATCAGGTAAGTTATAAATGTTATTTAATTCTCTTGAGACAACATTTTCTCCCACTTTTATTGCCGGGGCATTATCCAGGAAGAAATCTTCATATCCGGCAGCCCGCAAATCAATCTCCTTCGACTTTCTGATTGCAACATAACTTGTTTGACTATAGGATGTTTGATATCGTGTACCCTCTATATCGCTGAGAAATTCTTCACCTTCCTGTAAAGCTATCCACCCGTCACCATTTGTTTCAAGAATTGTCCAATCCTTTAATTCGTCAGTACCGCTAGTTCCATATAGCAAATTAGAATAATTTACATTCGCACCGCAGCTTTCTTTATCGACGTAAACTAACAAATCATTTGGGCAGGATATTGGAGGTGAGTTTTCGTCAATGGCTATTTTAATCGAACTCGATTCCATCGCACGGTTAAAGCCTTGTATGCTGGTTCCAAAACAAAAGGTTGAAACGAGCAGTAATAATAAAAGTAAATTTCTTTTCATGATATTGATTTTTGATTAATTGATTTTTTGTTTTTATCTGCTTTTTTAAGCACACTCAGCAATTCATCTTCACCAACAGGCTTGGCAAAAAACTCATCGAACCCCTCCTGCAGGGCAAGGGCAACAGCTGAAATCCTGAATTTTGAAATTAAAATGAGGACTGGAGAAATAACTTTGCAATTGTGTTTGTTAAGCGATGCGGAATGAGAGAGAAATCCATCCATGTCGCCATCAATTATAATTGCAACAGTGCCGGCTGAATCGGTGCATTTAACTTGTACTTCGTTGCTATCCGAGGCAAAAACCACTTGATAACCTGTGTCCTGCAAGGCAGTAATGTTTTTACCACCAAGTGTATCAACACTCCCTCCTACAATAATTTGTCTTTTATGAATCAGTCCTTTCTGCATCAATCATCTTTAAAAGCGATTCAATTATAGAATCAAAATCCGGGATCATGATAAGAATTGACACAAAAAAATCTACTGATTATCTTCTTATTTAGTCTTATGTATCTGAATACAAATAGATTAAATGAATAATTCTGAAGTTGTCAAGGGTGTTCAAATTAACTTACATTCGTTTAATTGTCTTTCTTTAAACAATTTACATAAAAAAAGAAGAAATACAGAAGATGAAGTAAGTGCTTGTTAGTTTTTGTTTTAGCTTTCGTTTCCAGTCAGCCATTTTTGGGCAATGGCCTGTACAACTTTCAAATTCAGGGGTTTCGATAAATAATCGTTACAACCGCTGGCAACTGCCTGCCTGATGGAATCCTGGCCCACGTAAGCAGTAAGTATTACTACCGGTATTTTATTGTTTACCTGTTTAATTCTACGGGTAGCTTCAAAACCAGTCATCATGGGCATCATGACATCCATAAAAATCAAATCGATGGGCGTTCCTTTTTGAACAAGCTCCAACGCTTCCCTACCGTTTTGCGCAGTAATAATTTTTATTCCACTTTTTTTCAGTGTTTCTTTCAGATACACTACAGTATGATAGTCGTCTTCAGCAATAAGTAAAGTAAAACCGGACAAATCAAAATTTTCCATGGGTTAAGTAGTTTTAACTTATCTGTATTGAATGCATATTCTTTTTTTTAGTTCCATCAAACACAAATTAAATGGCTTACCAGGTTCTTCTGGCCGTCTAATCCAAGCTTTTTCCTGATGGAATGCCGTCGTTGATCAATGGTGGAGACAGACAGGTTTAGCAGGTTCGCTATTTCTTTCGATGGCAGGTTCATACGCAGCAAAGCGCACAATTGCAGTTCACTTTGACTAAGTTCAGGACAGATATTCAGTAATTTTTCATAAAACCCGCCATGCATTTGTACAAACATTTGTTCAAAGTCAGATAAAGGATCACGTGATACCTCGCGGGTTATTTCTTTCAGGGCAGCTGAAAACTCTTTTCTGTCCTTTTTTCGGGAAAACCGGTTGGAAAAAACTTTAAGTTTTTCATTAATCGATTGGTTTAATTGCTCAATGTTTGCCTGCCTCAACGTTTGAAAAACCAGTTCCTGTTCTTTTTTCTCCAAATCGAGGCGGTAACGTACCGATTCCTTCTCGTGCAACTGTTTATCCAGATTGATTTTCTCAATTTGCGTTATTCTTTGAATGTTATCATTCTCCAATACCAGAGCACGTTGCCTTCCTAAATGTATTTTTCTGTTTTGAAAAAAGACCAACACCATCCCTATTACCACCGCCCCAATTAAAGCAATAATAAGATAAGCCTTTAGCAATGCTTGCTGTTGCTTTTGGTTGGTTAGTTCCAAAATCTGTTTCTCCTTTTTATTCACCTCATACAGAGTCCGCAGCTGGGCAATATTTCCGCTTGTTTTTTCATTAGAGTTTTGTTGCAGTAATTCATTGTACCTGGATAAAACCTGTGAATGTTCGTTTGTATTTCCGGTTGCTGCATACAATTTTGTAAGCATTAAGTATGCATTAAGTTGCTGTTTTCTTGCATTGCTGCTTTCCAACAGACTTAATGCTTCCCAAAAATATTTTTCGGCTTCAGGGTAATCCTTTTCGGCTAAAAAAGAATATTTTCCCTTAAGAAAATAAAAGTTTCCCCTGGAATACGGATTTGAAACCTTTTCAACTAATCGGGCTGCCTTTTCCAACTCTTGTTTTGCATCCGAAAAATTTTCGTTTTCCAGCAGGAAATCAATTTTATCATGACTTGCCGAACTATGTTCCAACAGGTTTTCTATTTTCCCGTAGTATTCGATAGCCTGATTATATGCTTCTATTACTTTTTCTGGTTTTCCGGAGTTAGTATAAAGGATGGCTAAGTTATGATAGCACAATCCAATATGATTGTCATTTTCGGTTTGGTAAAAATAATCAAGTGCTTTATTTAGGTACACTTCAGATTCTTTATAATCTGACAACCAGACATAAAGAAGTCCTATGTTGATATATGACTGAAATATGCTTAAAGAATCGCCAAGGTTTTCAGCCAATTGAAGTGAATTCAAATAGGCCTCCAATGCTTTTTCAAAGTCATTTTCATATTCGTAAATGATTCCCAGATTGTTCCAAAGAGCCGAGGCAAACTCCTGATTTTCAACCGCCAAACTGGTTTCCAGCCCTTTGCGGTAAAATTCGGCAGACAGTAAATGGTTGCCCTTATAGTAGTGGATTATTCCCAAAAGATAGTATGAACGTGCTGTTAATGAATCATTGCCGGCTATCAGACTTTTTTCCAGCACATAATTAGCCGTGCTGTCTGCCTCCTCGATATTATGGGAAATTAATTTTCTTACATTGTTCAGCAAAAAAGCCAGTGAATCGGGCTCTGCAGAAACCGCTGCCCGGCAATCTTCAATATAAAATACAAAAAGGGGAAACAACGAAAAAAGGGAAAGCTTTCGAAGCATTAAATTCCGGTTAAAATAGTTACCAACTTTTGAAATTCTCTGCAGCAAAAATAGAAGAATTTGTTTAACAAAAAAACGCCGAACAGGCTGCCCGACGGTTTTTCAGTTAAAATTTAATGTTTATAAATTATTCTTCACACGCCAGTTTTTGCAACAGGCTGCGCACTTCTTCAAAATTTTCCACTTTGTAGCCCGCAACTGTTTTTGCCATACCTACTTTAATGGTAATGGCTTCGGCAGGCAGGTCGGAAAACAGAAATTCGTCGGTCCAGTCGTCGCCAATGGCCAGAATTTTATCGGCAGGCTGTGCATAGAGCACTTTCAAAGCAGCCCTGCCTTTGTTTATGCCCCGGTTTTTAATCTCAATCACTTTATTTCCTTCCAGTATTTCGAGGTTGAGATTTGCAACCAGACTGGTCATTTCATCTTTCAGTTCGATGGCACGATTGTGACCCAGCTCGGGGTCCGATTTACGGTAATGCCACACAAGGCTGTAATTTTTCTCTTCGATGAATGAGCCTGGCGTACGGTCCACATAAAATTCGAGTGCAGAACGGATGCTTTCCTTCCACGAGTCGTCGAGCGGTTCTATCATTTCCCAGTCGCTACCGGCTGACCGGTACCAAACCCCGTGCTCCACAATCAGCGTATAGGATTTATCCCCAAACCATTCCTCAAAAGTATCCTTGTCCCTGCCGCTGATAAGTACCACCCTGTTTTTTGGATTTTTAGCCAGATTATCCAGCAAATCATATAATTCTTTATCAGGACGGGCATGTTTCGGATTGTCTTCAAAGCCGGTAAGTGTGCCATCGTAGTCCAGGAAGAAAATCCGGTTATCAGATGCGCAAACTTCTTTTACTATATTGTCTTTCGTAGATGGTGTTAATTTTTTTGCCAGGTAATTTTGTTCGTTTTGGCGAACCTGATCCAAAGCGTTCAGGAAATCAGTTGCCCATTTTTCAATGTCATAACGTTTTAAACGTTTCTGCAAAATGGTATTTCGTTCAACTTGCTCATCCAAAGGCATTTCAATGGCCTTTTTAATGGCGGCAGCAATTTGGGCTTTATCGTTGGGATTAATAATGAGGGCCTCGCTCATTTCTTTGGAAGCGCCTGCCATTTCGCTCAAAATCAACACTCCCCGGCCATCGGTTTTGGAAGCAATAAATTCTTTGGCCACCAGGTTCATTCCATCGCGGACAGGCGTAATCAATGCAATTTCGCAATAATTGTAAAGATCAACCAGATTTACAAAAGGCATGGAGCGATAAAAATACCAAATGGGTGTGCGGTTAATTGTTGAATATTCGCCGTTAATCCGTCCCACAATTTCATCCACTTCGCTTTTCATCTGCTGATATTGGTCAACTCCAATGCGCGACGGGACTGCCAGCAACACCAAAGTCACTTTATCGCGGTATTGCGGGTATTCCTGTAAAAAATATTCGAATGCCTGCAAACGGTTAATCAGCCCTTTGGTATAGTCGAGCCGGTCAATGGAAAGCACAAACTTCATTTCGGGATAAAGCAGATAGTAGCGTTCCAGTTCTTTGCGAACTTCCGATTTATCGCGTACCGAGCGTTTCTGCGATTCCATAGCTGAATCATGAAACTTGTCGTAATCGATTCCCATGGGGAAGTTGTCCACTTTCACAATCCGCTTAGGCATATTAATTTCGTTGATATTAATATCGTATCCCAGCAACCGGCGCACCGAACTCATAAAATGACGTTCATAGTCGAACGTATGAAATCCGAGCAAGTCGGCCCCCAGCATTCCTTCAATAATTTCGTTACGCCAGGGTAAAATGCGGAAAAGCTCGTAGGAAGGAAACGGGATGTGCAGGAAAAATCCGATGGTAACATCCGGAAATTTTTCCTTTATCATTTGGGGTAAAAGCAGCAGGTGGTAATCGTGCACCCAAATACGGTCAACCCCCTCCATATTTTCGGCTATTACATCGGCAAACTTTTGGTTAACCCTTTTGTAGGCCTGCCACTGTTCTTCTTCGTACTCCACAAACTGATTGAAATAGTGGAACAACGGCCAGATGGTTTTATTGCTGAACCCTTCGTAGTAGAGCTCTACTTCTTCCTTTGTGAGATTCACATCCACACACTCCTCTTTCTTCAGAGCCTGGTTAACCAACTTTTGCTGTTTACTGTTCAACTCGTTTTTATCTACCCCCGACCAGCCAATCCACAGGCTGTCAAACGATTTGCTCACCGAAATCATTCCGGTAGCCAGCCCGCCAACACTAGGGGTTACTTCCACATTCTCTTCATCAATATTAATCTGTACCGGTAACCGGTTTGAAATAATTAGAAATCGACTCATAGTTTTTCTATATTTGTTCGCCATTATATAATCAAATACAACTCGTATTTGTCAAAGTTAAACAAAAAGAAGCAGAAATAATAATGACAAATTTGGATTACGGAATTATAGGAAATGGGAAAAGTGCGGCACTTATTTCAAAATCAGGGGCATTGGAATGGCTTTGCCTCCCGGTTTTCGATTCGGCTTCGGTTTTTGCAAAAATTCTGGATAAAGAAAAAGGCGGAAGTTTTGAATTCATTACCAGCGATGATTATTACTAT
>CAZLGT010000111.1:0-6302 GCA_964559175.1 uncultured Mariniphaga sp.
GATTGTTGATTATCAACAAATTAAAGAGGCTGCCCTTTTGAGACAGCCTCTTTTTATTTAACTTAGGTTTGTTGATAACTTTAATGGTCAGTACATACTTAATCTGCTACAGAATCTGTTTTTTACGTAACTTGTGATTTTACAGCAATTTAACAGAAAAGTTAAAAAACATGTTAAAAAACACATCACAGTATAAATGCTTACTTTTGCAGAAGACTTTAATGTCTTTTTTTAACAAAAATTGAAAATTATGGAAACAAGAGTAAATCAAAATCAGATTGTTATCACAACAAGTTCTGATGATGAGAAACAAAAACTTCCGGTGAATATTTTACTTTCGCTGGCAGCTGGTGCAATTGCCGGAGTGGCAATTATTTTCGGACTCTTCTGGGGTGCCGAAGTGCTTTTTGGCCTTTAATGAGGTAGAAATTAAGTTTAAGACTATATGAAAAAAGCGACCCCGCCAATTTTGGCGGGGTCGCTTTTTTATTCTGTTCTTATCACCGTGTCAAAATAATTTTTTCCGACTGCACTCCCTGTCTGGTGCGTAAAATTACCAGATACATTCCGTCCGGAGCATTTCCAAAGTTCCATTCTTCATTGTAATACCCAGCCATCCTGTATTCACTTACCGGATGAGCAATCATACGTCCGAAAATATCTGTTATTAGTAATTCACACGACGTGCTTTCGCTTAGTGTAAATTCTATGGTTCCCCTACCGGTGGTTGGATTTGGGTAGAACAGCAGGTTTTGCGCCGGGGAAACCTCTGCCGGAATTTCACTCACCGAAGTAACAATATCCTGATTTGCTGTTGGACACCCTTTTAGCCCGTTAGCATTAAACGAAGTCATTTTTACCGTTTTATTTTCGTGATTTTCAATGTGCAGGGTAACTGAACTTCCTCCCGGATTGAGAATTGCATACGTTGAGTCACTCCCTGTTTCATCGGTTACTTCAACAATATAGCCCGCTACATTGCTGTCATCACTGTCTTCGTACCAAATAATTGTTTTTCCTGTACTTTCCGAATAGTTGATGCTCAAAATTTCCGGTGCAGCAAGAATCGCTTTAGGGTTATTTGCCATACCATCGGCATAAGCCTGAACCACTTGTGTATCGCCTGCTATCTGGGCAAAAACAAAATAACTGCACGCGCTCAGGTCGTCGCTCATTTCGAAACTGATAGTACCGGTTTGTGCCGTACCCTCAGCAACAGCAAAACCATCGAACCCTGACTGGTTATCGTCGAGCAGGATAACAATACTTTCGCCTGAATTGAATCCTGCCGGATCCCAGGTAAGGGTTATATTTTTTCCGTTCTGGTGCATGGTAATTTCCAGTCCGGGCAGTTTTTGCTGAACGAAAAGCAGGATGGAATCCGTTTCGGCAGGATTTTGCAGTTGCACCTCCCAAATCCCCCCGACAGGTTCAAAAAGGGTCCAAAAGGCTTTTTTCCCATCTTCTGAAACAGAATATTGAACATTATCTGCATCAGCGGATTCTGTAAAATTCTTTCCTGAAGGATTAATAAGCACCGATGCGGGAGCTGTTGCTTCACTCATGATGCCAATAACAGCAAAATCGGCATTTTCGGGAATGTTAACATCTTCTGCCAGGGTATTTGAAGTTGAACCGCTTTTTAACCGGGCCGATTTTGTTTCAACTTTCGTTTCAAAATAAAGAAAATCATCTTCACCATAGCTTTTGCTTAAATCAATAACATACCTTAGGCTGTAAGGGCCATAGCTTCCCGACTGAAACCGGGCACTTCCATGAAGGGTGTGCATTTTCCCCCAGATAAATGTTGCATTCGACTCAGCTTCGACGGGAAAAGAAAACATACTGTTCAGCCAGTCGTAAGGAAATTTATTGTCAAATTCCGGCAAAGTCATCAAGCCGTTAACCTCACCTGCAAGCACGGGAGGATCGAAGCGGGTGCTGAGTTTCAGTTGCCCGTTTCCGCTAATCAGCCACGTTTCACCATCGTTGGTTCCAATGCCTCCTTCCAGAAAATCAATAGCGAACATTTTCAGCGGATGGTCGTACGACATGGCTACGCCGCCTTTCACCTGATAAGGTTTATCGATGAACGGAGGTTTCAGGAATTCGCCTTCGCCTTTTACTTCAAAAAATGAGGGCCAGATGGTTTTTCCACTGGCAGTCACCCGGTAAAAATTGTCGGAAGTAATATCGGAAAATATACCTCCCAACTCCACTTCAATAGCCGGCTCTGTTATACTTGAGATATGCCCGAAAAAGCCCTTAATGCCAATGGTGGTAGTTCCCAACACAAAAGGTGGTTTGGTAGCCTCCAGATTCCAGGCGATGCTGTCGAGGTAACCCTGGGCCAGTTTAAACCCACCGCCAATTTCGCCAAACGGAAGTTCAACCTGCGCCCCTGAAATAAGGATGTCTTTTTCTGAATCGTAATTAAATACCAGTTGTTTAAGGCAGTAGCCGTTGATGAACATACCCAGGTCGGTTACTTCCACTCCGTCGAGCGAAATGCCGGTGCTGCTGAAAGTCAATCCTTCCAGTTCAATTTCAGTTTTACTGTCGCCACCGCCGCACGACCCGGAAATTCCGGGTATTCCAATCATGCAGTCGATTTTAATTCCCGAGGCACTTCTTCCTCCCAAAAGTTCAATTTTCGAGAGCTTTAGATCAATCCCAAACAGTTGACCAAGCTTTTCAAAATTGGAATCGAGAAAACTGGTTATAGTTCCTTCTTCGCCCAGTAAGGCCAGTTCATACTCTCCGTTGCAAAACGAATATTTCCCTGTGCTTCCTCCCGGCAGGGGAATGTCGTTTACGTAAAACTCACCTTCTGCTTTCACCGAAAGTTTTACCGTATCGATGGTAATGGTTCCTTCAAAAATAAGTAGTTCATTTATTGTTACTTTCCCTGTTGTACCTAATTCGTTCTCATCTTTTTCTTCCCAGGGATTATCTTCGGCGCATAACTGTAAGTTTTTCAGGGTGATGCACGAAGGGGCCTTGACCTCTGTTGAATAGAGCGTGAGGTAGGGAACAATTGTATTGGTAACTTTACATGTATATTTTGTATTGTTTTCCAGTGGAACGGTTACCGAGTCGGAAGCAGCTCCGGGTATGTCTTCCCAGCTTCCGTTGTTTCTCTTTTTGGCCCATTGGTATTTGTTGGAGGTTCCTCCTACTTTTATGGTAAGAGTCAGTTCACTCCCTTTTATTGTGGCCAGATGCTCCACACTGTCCTGGTTGCTGTATTCAAAAAATGAAATATCCATATTGGGCTCAAGGTCCTCAAATGTAAGTTTGTTAAAATGAGCAGTAACATAGTATAATCCGGGTGAATTGTTTTTGAGGTGTGCCAGCCCTGAAATTTCATTGTTGTTTATCAGGCAGGTTGAAAGCCCGGTCAGGCCCTGGTTGTTGAACTCGCCCTTCAGTTTGTTGTTGCTTAAACGCAGCGTTCTGAGTTCAGAAAAATTCCACTCGGGTATTTCTCCTGAAAATTGATTGTTCTCCAGGTTAATTCCCTGAGCGGAAGGAAGGTGCATGTCGGGCAGGTTTCCTGAAAGGTTGTTGTTGGCCACTATAAGATTGATGAGCGCCGGAAGCTGAAAGGCCGGCAGTTGCCCTGAAAGATGGTTGTTACTTAGTTCAAGGTACTGAAGATTTGGTAAATTGAAATCGGGAATGGGACCTGATAAGTTGTTATCGGTAACATCCAGCTCTTCAAGGTTCGGATAATTGAAACCAGGTAGAGTGCCTTCCAGTTTGTTAGAGCGCAGTTCCAGTTCCCTTAACTCCGGAAAATTAAAATCCGGAATATTTCCGGTAAGTTCGTTGTCCTGCAAATCGAGGTACCGCAATGCAGGCATATTAAAATTGGGAATCGCCCCCGAAAGCTTGTTTTCGTGGAGTTGCAGGTTCTCCATTTTTGGCATGTTGAAATTGGGAATACTACCGGTAAATTCATTTACTGCCAAACTGAGACTAGTTAGGTTGGGGCAGTTGAGTTCAGGAATGTTGCCGGATAGTTTATTGCCCGAAATTTGGAGGATATCACCCTGCGGTAAGCTAATGGAGGGTAAATCTCCTGTAAGCTTGCAGTCCCATATATAAAGGATTTTTAACGTTGGATGATGAAACCCTGAAGCAATGGATGTGAATTCATTAAATCCGAGATTAGCTGTTTCCAAAACAGGCATTCCGGAAAGAACAGGAATTTCACCGGAAAGCTTGTTATTTGCCACATCAAGGTATGTGAGCGACGGTAAATATAAATCGGGTAAACTGCCCGAGAACCCGTTATTTCTGATTTCCAAACTTGTTAACAATGGAAGAATCATATCCGAAGGGATTTCTCCCGAAAAATTTTCATAGGAGAGGTACAGGCTTTTTAATTTTGGGCAGTTAAAACTGGGGAATGTACCTGAATAATTGTTGTCGTTGGCATAAAAAGTTTCCAGGTTTGGCATTCCAAAATTCTGATCGATGCTGGTTAGCTGGTTACTTCTTACGTTCAGAATTTTTAAGGTGGGCATCCCTGTAAAAAGCCTGAGCTGGCCGGAAAAGCTGTTGGAAGTCAAATCCAGTTTTTCCAATTCAGGCAAATCAAAATCGGGAATTTCCCCGGTCAGGTTGTTGCCACTCAAAACAATCTCGGTACAAACCGGAAAGTCGAAAACAGGCAGAGTCCCTTCCAGATTGCAGCGGTTAAGATAAAAGGTTTTTAGTTCATCGAACGACAAATCGGGAAGGGTGCCGCTAAAACTTTTATTGTTAAAAGAGATGCTGGTTACTTTGTATTGCCGGATAAAAACACTGTCGGGATTTTCGGGATCGTCCGGGTTGGGAATCACTTCCTTGAAAACAGTTTTGAAATTCAGCAGACCTATTCCTGTAATCGTTGGATAGTTGTCAAACTCTTCGTCCGAAACAGGCCATCCCGTTTCCGAAATCCCCAGTGCATCGCCCAGTTTGTTCAGTTCATCAACCTCCGATTCGGGGATTTGGTATTTGTAAATGTTATCGGCAGCAGAATAAACGAAAACAAAAAGGGTTACAACAAGTAGTAGTAAACATCTCTTTTTCATGTTGGTTAAGCTTTGGTTAATAAAAATTTGCGGTGTAACTCGTCAACTAAGTTAGGGATAAATTTTTAGTATAATTAAAAATATGTTGTAAAATATCATTTTATGACAATCTTTTAAAAATCAGTTTTTTACATCAATACAAGCTCGTTTACAGGTTCATAAAAAAACCCCGGCTGCAATAAAATTGCAACCGGGGTTTGAATTTTTCCAACAGTTCGAACCGGAAATCAGTTCAGGATTTTTTCAATAGCAGCAAGTTCATCATCACTGAATTTTCTCTTCTTCAACATCTCCACATTGTCGTCAATCTGGTTTACAGAGCTGGCCCCAATAAGAACAGAGGTAATACGTTTGTCTTTCAGCACCCAGCCCAGCGCCATTTGTGCAAGCGACTGGCCGCGGCTTTGGGCAATTTCATTCAGCTTCACGATTTTTTCGTGTGCCGAATCTACATCCTCTTTTTTCAGAAAAACCTCTCGCGTTGCACGCGAACCTTCCGGAATGCCGTTTAGATATTTGTTGGTGAGCAGTCCCTGCGCCAGCGGCGAAAACGGAATGCACCCGATTCCCTCTTCTTCCAGCACATCCAGCAGGCCGTCTTCCACCCAGCGCTCAAACATTGAATATTTGGGCTGATGGATGAGGCAGGGTGTTCCCAGGTCCTTCAAAATACGTGAAGCTTCGCGGGTCATATCAGCCGGATAATTGGAAATGCCTGCGTACAACGCTTTCCCTGAGCGCACTGCCTGGTCGAGCGCCATCATGGTTTCTTCCAGCGGCGTGTCGGGGTCGGGCCGGTGCGAATAGAATATATCCACGTAATCCATGCCCATACGTTTCAAACTCTGGTCGAGACTGGCCAGCACATATTTGCGGCTGCCCCACTCGCCATAAGGGCCGGGCCACATCAGGTAACCTGCTTTTGACGAAATAATCAGTTCGTCGCGGTAAGCTTTAAAATCCTCTTTCAGAATTTTGCCGAAATTTTCTTCTGCCGACCCCGGAGGCGGTCCGTAATTGTTGGCCAAATCGAAATGGGTAATTCCCAAATCGAAAGCGTGGTGCAGCAGGGCACGGCCGTTTTCCAGCACATCAATTCCCCCGAAATTGTGCCACAATCCCAGCGAAACTGCCGGAAGTTTCAATCCCCACTTTCCGCAGCGGTTGTAAGTCATTTCATCGTAACGCGATTCTTTTGGAAGATAAGTCATAATATAT
>CAZLGT010000112.1:0-6292 GCA_964559175.1 uncultured Mariniphaga sp.
ACAACGTGGCTCCGAACGTGGTAACTCAAAACATCACCGTTGAACTCGATGCAAACGGACAAGCTACAATTGTTCCGGCAGACATCGACGACGGCTCTTCTGACGCCTGCGGCATTGACGACATGTCACTGGATATTTCAACGTTCTCTTGCAGCGATGTTGGTACTCCGGTAACCGTTGAACTGACCGTAACCGATGTGAACGGCAATTCAGCCAGCGAAACCGCTACCGTGACCGTGGAAGACAATATTGCACCGACTGTGGTAACTCAAAATATCACAGTTCAGCTCGATGCAAACGGAAGTGTAAGCATCACTGCAGCTCAGATCGACGATGGTTCAAGTGATGCCTGCGGTATTCAGTCAATAACTGTTTCGCCAAGTACATTCACTTGCGCTGAAGTTGGCGACAACACCGTTTCGCTGACTGTTATTGATAACAGCGGCAATGTCAGCACAGCAACTGCGGTTGTAACTGTTATTGAGACAATCTCTCCGGAAATCAGTTGTGAACCATTGGAAGTATTTCTTGACGAAGAAGGAAGGTATGAAATTCAATATACTGATATTATATCGATGCTGGATGGAATAAATGATAATTGCACTCCTTTTAACGATTTAGGATTGGAGATAAATATATTAAATACAACTGCAAAATTTACCCATATTAGAGACCTTAGTCTCGTTGAAAATATATTTCCGCGAGTATTAACATGTTATCATCTTGATAAAAACCTGCCTTTAACCATTACTGTTCGTGATGAATCAGGAAATACTTCTCGTTGTGAGACATTTATTAGCGTTCTTGACACTATTGCACCAGCAGTGGTTACACAAAACATCACGGTTTACCTGGATGCAAACGGAGCGGCTTCCATCACTTCGGAAGACATCGATTACGGCTCATCTGATGCCTGTGGCATAGCTTCACTGGAACTTTCACAAACCGATTTTGATTGCAGTCATGTTGGAACGAACGCTGTAACACTGATTGTCACCGACATGAACAATAACTCATCAAGCGAAATAGCCGTTGTAACCGTTCATGATACGGTTTCGCCTGTATTTAAGCCAATAGAAGACATCTTAACAGAAGTTAAGCCGGGAGTCTGCGAAACCGGAATCAACTATCCGGATATTTTGGTTACCGGCAACTGCGAAGTTACTGTTGAACAAACAGAGGGTCTCGGCCCTGATGGTCTGTTCCCGATTGGGTTGACTACTGAAATCTGGAGTGCGATGGATGCGTCAGGAAACATTTCAATCATTTCGTTTACTGTAGAAGTAGTTGCCGCTAACGATGCGCCAACGCTCGATCCTGTTTCAAACATTGTGGCAGACGAAGGCACCTTGCAGCTTAATGTGCCTCTTGCAGGCATATCCTACGGTGATGACTGTAGTGAGCAGGAACTGATTATTACTGCACAAAGTACCAACCCGGTACTTGTAACTGGCATTACAGTGAATTATACCGAGGGGGATGCCACGGGCTCACTGTTCATAACCTTAGCTTCAGGTGTCACTGGCTTTACCGAAATTGTCGTAACTGTTGAAGACAGCGAAGGAGCTATGGTTTCAGAAACTTTTTCGGTGGAAATTATGCCTGTAAATCATCCGCCGTTTGTCGTCAATCCGGTACCCGACCAGGTGGTAAATGCATCTTATGTGCTTAAAATACCATTGAGCAGTATCCCGGGTGATATTTTCGATGATTTAGACGATGAAATGCTTTCATTGGAAGTAACACAACTGAATGGCAGTGGATTACCCGATTGGGCAGAGATGATTGGAGATACACTGGTGTGCAGTCCCATGATTACCGATACCGGATGTGTTGATATTGTGTTGACAGCTACCGATGCTATGGGGGCAACGGCATCTGATACTTTCCGGGTATGTGTTGAAGGATATCCGGTATCCTCGCGGGATATGGCAGCAGAGTCGCTTCAGATTCGGCTTTATCCGAATCCAACCCGTGATATGGTAAACCTCGCCTTAGAGGGAAATAGCCGTGGCCCCATCAATGTTTCGGTTTATACCATTACCGGCAGACAGGTGATAAATGAAAAATTCAGTCAGGCAGAATTTGTTTCGTTCAGTATGAGCGGTCAGGTTTCGGGGATATATCTTGTAAAAGTGAATATCGACGGACTTGAGTATGTAAAAAAACTTGTACTTGACAGGAATTAATTCAAATTGCCGAAAATGTTAAAAAGGGGTGTTCAGAAACGAACGCCCCTTTTTGTCTATTGTGTTTTCATAGGTTTATTAATCAGCAGAAGCAGAAAAATCAGTTGCAGCTTACATTTGGATTCCAGTCATAAAACATGCCTTTCGGGTTTTCTTTTTCCGTCCAAACATGTAACGCCCAGAATTCCTGTTCGTGGTTGGGATGAAAGTGCTGATCGAACAGAGTGGGTGGTTCGGCGTCTTCGGGATGTATGGCAAAAGGCACAATGTATTCCACCCCATAAAATTCCATGTTGCCGTTTTCATCGGCACCAAAAAGAAGTACCTGAGGTTCGAGGTGATTTATCCGCCCGTCGAGAAATTCCAGCCGGCCAAAATGATGCCCCATTCCCCCTTCGGCGGGATGTGCCACACAGCCCGAAAGGTCGGTGTCCCAGCCAGCTTCTACAGCTACACTGTGCGATTTGAAAAGTTGGGTCGCTGCGCGAACTTCCTCAATCATCTGAGCCACTTCGTTAACCTCAGGTTCTTCATCGTCGGTGCAGGAAATAAATGCAAAAACGAGAGCAATTAAAATTGCCATGCTTGTTTTGGTTAAAAATGCTTTGTTTTTCATAGTAGTTGTTTTTAAATTATAAAAATTGAATGTGATGTTGCTTATTATTTGGCCGGAGTGAATCGTTCAACCATATTGTCAAATGGTTCAAGGGTTTGCAGGTAAGCATAAATGGCAGCCAGGTCTTCTTCTTTCATCCCGCTGTACATATACCAGGGCATAAGGGTTTGAAATTCACCAGGTTCAACTTTGGGTAAATCGAAATCCGGGTCGGCATACATTTTAAACCGCTGTACAAAGCTTTTCTCCGTAAAATGCTTTATGCCGGTTTGGTGGGGAGTGAGGTTGGGTGCCCGGACAATGCTTCCATCCGGGAACTGAAACTCCCTTCCGCCGCCACCTTCGGGTCCCACAAATTTCCCTTTTTCAAAATTGGTGTGGCAGTCGAAACAGGCTGCTGCATTGGCCAAGTATTTGCCGTAGGCTACCACATCAGATTTGGCCGGTTTTGGCGATAAATGTGCCTTTTGTGGCATGGTGCGCATAATCAGGTTTACCGGGAAATCGGGTTTTGACTCCGGGTGATTGGTTTCCACCGGTTCGAGGGTGCGGAGGTAGGCAATAACAGCCTCGATGTCTTCCCTGTCCATTTGCCCGAATTTATGGTAGGGCATGACAGGGAAAATGGGATTTCCATCTGGTTTTACACCAGTTGTAATCAGGTGGAAGAGTTCGCCGTCGGTCCAGTCTCCAATTCCAAAAGGGGTAATATTGGATGAAATAAATTTGCCCGGAAACCCCATGGCATGGTCAAATTCATCGCCACCGGCAAACTCGGTTCCGGGAGTGGGCGGACCCGAAAATTGTGAAAAATCGCGAAACGAGTGGCAATCGGCACACATCATCACATGATAGGCTAAATACTCGCCACGTTCAACTTTTGCAGGGGTAACGGCCACTTCCAAATCGGGGGCTTTGCCCGCATTGGGCAGGGCAAGCATCAGGTAGGCCATTGCTGCCGTAACAACAAGCGCTGCTGCAGCAAGCGCATACATTAAAAATTTCAAAAATTTCTTCATGTGTCAGATTTTTTTCCTATTTCTATCAGGAGCAAATATAAACCTGACCGTACATTGGGGGAATGTGAAAAATACGGCAATTCATTAGAATATAAGAACTTCTAATTTTTTCGCAACTGTGTGGGTGAAAAGCCTGTCTGTTTTTTGAAGAAGTAACTGAAATAATCCGGTGAAGAAAATCCCAGGTCAAAACTGATTTCCTTTACCGATTTGTCGGTAAATTTCAGGTTATGCCGGGCGCGCATTACAAGTTGTTCGTCTATCAGGTATTTGGCATTCACCCTTAAAATATCCTTCACGCATTCATTCAGGTATTTATCCGAAACGTTGAGAATGTTGGCATATTGGCCTACCTCGTGGTATCTCACAATGTAGTTGTCAACACATTTTTTGAACTTATAAACCAGCGCCGATTTTGCGTTGGTGTCGGTAACCACAGTTTTTATATTGCATTTTCCATCGCAATACACAAAAAAAGTATAGAGCAGCGAGAGAAATGCTTCTTCGCGGTGATTCAGGTTGGTAGCAATCAGTTCGTCGAGCATTTCGAGTAATGCCTGAATGCGTTTCTCAATTCCCGGCGACAGATTAATTTTTGGGATTTCACTGGCGTTTAGTATTCTGATTTCGGTGATGTGGAGATTTTTAAAAGAAGGATGATTCAAAATATCTTTGGGAAGATAAAGGACGTATCCTGACAATGAGGCATTTTCTTTTTTTTGAATTTTCCATGTAAAATGTGGATTCAGGAAAAAGACGGTATTGGAAATTCCTTCATAAAGGGTACCGTTTATCACAATGTCTCTTTCTTCATTTTGAATCCAGCAAACCGAATAGCTTTCATCTTTGGGGCCCGTTACTTTTTTGCTTTGAATTTGCGCTATTTTTATATTGTCGATGTACATAACAAAAGACTTTTACTTTATAATGTTTCCTTTTCTGGTGGTTTATACCCTTTTTGCAAGACACAATCTCAAATATACACTTTTTTAAATAAAATACTTATAGGTGTTTTATTCTCTAAAACAAGGAATAAAGCCCTTAAGTAATAAAAAACAACAACAAACAGTGTTATGTAATAAAATAAATGTATATTTGTTCTGAAATCAAAAATCAATTGACATGAAAAAGTCGGATGGAATGATGGAGGTTTTCAGAATTTTTCACAGTCCTGAATCGTATTTCGACGAAAAAACCAACAGCCAGTCGAACAAACTCATTTTTAATCAGATTCTGGTGATTTGTGCTTTCTGCATTCTCTACGGAATCGTTATGGGAAGTTACCACAGCCTGCTTCAGGCGGCGGTGGCAGGCATCAAGCTCATTTTACTTTTTATTGGCACTCTGTTAATTTGCTTCCCGTCCTTTTTTGTAATTCAGCAGGTGCTTGGTTCCAAAATGAGCCTGAAACAGATGCTTGTTATTATTTTAAGCGGTTTTGTGCTCACATCGGCCATAGCCTTTTCATTTGCGCCCGTTGTAATTTTGTTTATGATAACGGGAGGAAATTACCATTTTATTCAGCTTTTGCACGTTGCAATTTTTTTGTTCTCAGGTTTTTTTGGCATGAGGCTTATGGTGATTGCCCTGAAGTTTGCCTGCGAAAAGAAAAACATTTATCCCCGAATCGGTGTTTCGGTGTTCAGAATATGGATTGTTATTTTGTTGTTTGTCAGCATCCAGTTTGCCTGGAACCTGCGGCCATTTATGTGCGACAAAGCAGAGAATTTTAAACTGTTCAGAAAATACGAAGGGAACTTTTACACGGCCATTATTTATTCAATGAAACAACTGAGTTCCCCGGATGACAGCGCCGACGGAAAAAAGACATTTATGATACCCGGTACTGACGACGGGCAGGTGAACGATTCAACCGTCATTAAACGTTTTATGGATTAAACTATGGAAGATATAATGACATTGGAAGAAGTTGCCAAATACCTGAAAGTAAAACCACAAACCATTTATACGTGGGCGCAGGACGGGAAAATTCCTGCAGCAAAACTGGGCAAAGAGTGGCGTTTCCGCAGGTCTGTCATCGACAAATGGTTCAATCAGCATTTCGATGATAAATTTTCTGAATTATTTGGTGAGCAATAAAAGTGAGCAAGATTGGTATCAATTTAAGTTCAAAGATACTTGATACTTGTGTCTGATTGTCTTGATACCAATATTTTTAAGACTATTTTCCGCAACGTCCTTCCAGCACTTGTTTTAAAGAAAATTCTTTTATAGTTTTAATCCGTCAAAATTTAAACCTGTATTAAATGCCGACACTGCCCAATACAATACCCGATATAGTTTCCGTAAAGGTTAAGCCGTTGTATGAAATGGCAGCGTGTGATAAAAATAAAAACTGTACATATCCAACAACCGTATGTGCAGTGGTTTCGATAAATATGAACAGACAAATAAGTTGAACGAAACCGCCTCTGGCGGTAACCCTGATGGTCGTTTTCCCGTTGCTC
>CAZLGT010000113.1:0-5518 GCA_964559175.1 uncultured Mariniphaga sp.
CTTTGGTATTCAGCCTAATGCCTCCAAAAATATGGATGCGGCTGAGCGTTTCAAACGTCACATACAAAGTTATTCGGCTGAAATCGAAAGGCTTTCGATCAACATGCAAATGCAACATGCCCTTTTCGTTGGTAATGTTCAGGTAATCAAAAGCTTTTTCGTCGGAAGTCCTCACTTCCATCAAGTTGGAATTTCCCTGAATGAGTTCAACTCCAAATGCGCCCTCAAGAAAAAGTTCTGTAAAATCACCTGTATCGTATGTTCTCGATAAACGACTGTCTTCCTGACCATTAGCCAGCTTAGCAAAAAAGATGCTAAAAAACAAAACACTAAAGATTGCCAGGTATCCTTTATTACACTTAATTCTATCCATTTTATCAGCTTTAATTTCCCGAAATTATCTGCAAAACAAATGTATGAGAAACGAATGAAAAGCAGAAATAATTTCGGCCAACGGCATTAAAATTCAGATAAACACAAAAAGTTACTTGTATAACCGCCATAAGTAAGTTAATCCGTAAAAAATAAGCATGTATAAAACGGCAATAATAAACGCATCCATGAATTCAACAAACGCCTGCGAAAGCAGCAAACGTACCGTATAAACAAGCGAAACAACCACCAAAGCATACAGAAATTTTAAGCTTGTTGGCACCATTTGCCTAATCAGACTGCTGGCGATACCCATCCACAACAGACCAAATATAAGCACCACCAGTCCTTCGTTTCTATATCCGTTATTTAGCTTCACAACCCCCCAAATCAAAGGAAGAATTCCGGCAATGAGCAATCCACGAGCCATACTTTTTCGAATTTTATTTCTGATGTGCTCATTTTCAATATCCGGGAAAAGCTTCGTCTTTAAAGGCTTTGTTCTGAACTCAGGCGCCATTAAATCCTCTTCAGAATGAATTATCTCCCTGCCTATGGCTTCCCGCACCGCTGCTTCAACCGCTTTTTCCTGGTAATGATTCCGCTTTTGAAGCACTTCTTTTAATCTTTCATCATCCATTTCGCCCATCAATTCTTCAAAATCACTATTATGATCGGATGTAATTGATATTTTCGGCATTTTTCAAATATTTTTATATTTTCAAACAAATAAAACAGAAATTTGTAATATAGATAGAATTGTAAAACCATAAAAATATTAATATGTACAACTTTGAATACAAAAATCCGGTAAAAATCATTTTCGGAAAAGGAACCATTAAAAAAGTAGCTGATGAAATACCGCAAAACGCGAAAGTTTTAATGACCTACGGTGGTGGAAGCATAAAAAAAACAGGTGTTTACGATCAGGTAAAAAATGCCCTGAAAGATTTTCAGGTATTGGAGTTTGGCGGAATTGAACCTAACCCGCACTATGAAACCTGCATGAAGGCTGTGGAAGTGGTTAAAAAGGAAAACATTGATTATCTGCTGGCTGTAGGTGGAGGCTCGGTACTCGATGCCACCAAATTTATTGCAACCGCTGCTTTGTATTCCGATGGCGATCCCTGGGATATTCTGCTCCACCGCCACGAAGTG
Organism: uncultured Mariniphaga sp.; assembly: GCA_964559175.1. Taxonomy (GTDB): domain Bacteria; phylum Bacteroidota; class Bacteroidia; order Bacteroidales; family Prolixibacteraceae; genus Mariniphaga. Next base: position 1,531 of record CAZLGT010000113.1, read on the forward strand.
GAGGTAAAAACTGCATTGCCACTGGCTTCGGTACTTACGTTGCCGGCTACCGGTTCAGAAATGAATGGGAATTCGGTAATTACCCGTGTTTCAACGCAGGAAAAACTGGCTTTTGGATCACCGCTGGTAATGCCCCGCTTTTCCATTCTCGACCCGGAATGTGTTTTCACCCTGCCCGACCGCCAGGTAGCCAACGGAGTGGTCGATGCTTTTGTACATGTACTGGAGCAATACCTCACTTTTCCTGTAAATTCGCCGCTGCAGGATCGCATGGCTGAAAGCATTTTGCTGACATTGATTGAAGAAGGACCAAAGGTGCTGGCCAACAGAACCGATTACGATGCCGCCGCCAACTTTATGTGGAGCGCCACCATGGCCCTGAATGGGATGATAGCAGCAGGAGTACCCCAAGACTGGGCTACCCATGGAATAGGACACGAACTTACCGCTTTTCACGGCATAGACCATGCCCGAACGCTGGCCATTGTTTTGCCCGGAATGATGCACATTAAACGGCAAAATAAGAAAGAGAAAATTTTACAGTATGGTGAACGTATTTGGGGCATTACCGAAGGAAACCACAACGAACGAATTGACCAGACCATTGCCAAAACCGTTGAATTTTTTGAATCTCTGGGCGTTCCGTGTACCCTTCCGGAATATGATGTGCCGGCAGAAACGGTGGATAAAATTACGGAACGATTTAAAAAACGCGGCACAAAGCTGGGAGAAAAAGCAGATATCGACAACACAGAAGTGGAGGCCATTTTGCGCGACAGGCTATAGCATAAAATAGTACCAGCCCTGCCCTTAGAAGTTTACGCTTGAGCTGTTTGCTTTTTCACCATGATATAGCCGGAAATCAAATCATCATACGCTTTCCGAAGCTGTTGAACTATATGATTTTGCGGATTGAAATTCCACTTGCCAATGCGCGCGAGAGGTAAAATTTTGGGAGAAGTGCCCGTTATAAAAGCCGCCTGAAAACCGGGGACTTCTTCCAGTAACACATCCTTTTCAAATATTGGGATGCCTGCATTTTTTGCAAGTTGAATGGTTTTTTGGCGGGTAATCCCCAACAGCACTTCATTGCCGGGTGGTGTAATCAGGCGCCCCTCATCCACAAAAAAAACATTGCTGCGACTGCCTTCGGTAACCCGTCCCTGATAGTCAATCAATAATACTTCATAAAAGCCGTTTTGCTCCATCAGTTCGACGGCCTGCTGCCGCACCGGTGTTTGAAACACCTTGGCATTGGGGTTTTTCCGTTCCGCCGTTAACAAACCACAGGTAACTCCAAACTCATACCATGTTAATTCCGGATATTTATACGGAATAAACAGAGCCTTCAAACGTGTTTTGCAGGAAAGCAGAATATTTCCCGTACCTGCTTCATTCTTTTCAGTTAGCAAATTTAGAAATCCTTCAATCTGCTCTTTTGAAAACCGGATTGTCTTACCGGCAAGTTGAGCCGAAGTAAAAAAGCGGTCCAGATGTTCTTCCAAAAAAAGCGGAGTGCCTTCCAGAACCCGCAGTACTTCGTAAACGCCACCGGCATTTTCAGAAGCCCTGAATTCGGAATTTGGCTTTATTTCGCCATCATAGATGAAGAATTTATGTAGCGGATAATAAATCATTCGTTAATTTTGAGGCAAATGTATGGATTATTTTTGGTGAACCCTTACAAAAATTTTACAGCAGAAACAATGGCAAAGGAAGAGCAGCAAATAAACAGAAATGAACCGGGGAGAATAACGGAATCCATTGTCCCAATAACCTTTAACCCGCATAAACATCACCTGGTTTTTTTGAAAAGACAGATTGAAACATGGAAGACAAAAAGCTGGGATGAGGATGAGGTTGAAACCGAATTGCGCTGCATTGGAAATAACATGATTGACCTGTATTGCGGAAAGCTTACAGTGAATGAAATTGAGCGCCAATGTATTGCTTTTGCCGAAAAAGAAAACCTTATCGATGCTGAAAAACTGGCAAAATGGCTTGCACCAGCGGAATTCAGAAAAACTGAGCTGACCGATAAATCGCTTTGGGTTATTAAACAGGGACTTGCCAGTGAACGGTTTTTACACATTCATCCGGCCAGGTATTCGCCTTTTTGTGTGCGGGTGCGAGCAGCAACCCTCAAAACCGTTGTCGCTTTGAAAATCTTCGCCGGTGGAAAAACTTCAGAGGCCCTTCAGCTGTCAACGGTGAACTACATTCGCACCAAATACCTTAACCTGTCGCCGGTAAAAAACCTGGAAAAAGGAAAAGGGATTGCACGGCTATGGACTGTTTTCAGTCTGCCATAACCGGTTTTCTGACGTGCAGAGTCCCCAGTACTTTACTTTTAAAACTCCGCCCAATGGGAAGTTCCTTTCCGCCTACTTCGATGTTTGAAGTAGTAAACGCCTCTATTTTTGGTAACGAAATAATGTAGGATTTGTGAATGCGCATAAAATCGCTGTCGGAAAGTTTTTCCTCCATGCTGGTCATGCTGGTTTTTGTCACTATTCTCTTATCCTCAGTGTATATCTTCACATACTCGCTCAATCCTTCGATGTATAAAATCTCGTTCAGCAAAAGTTTAACAATGCGCTTGTTTTCTTTCACATAAATGAAGGCATCGGAATATTGATTTCCATTGGTAACCGGATGTACAGCGTTAATGGATTGCTGCGAAATCTGAAAAAATTTGTTCACCGACTTTAAAAACCGTTCAAATGTAATTGGTTTCAGCAAGTAATCCAGCACATCCAGTTCAAAACCCTCAATAGCGTATTCGCGGTAGGCAGTTGTTATAACAACCTGTGGCGGATTTTTCAGCGTTTTCAGAAATTCAATTCCTGTTATCTGCGGCATTTGAATATCCATAAACATAAGATCGACCTGGGATTTGCGCAATGCCTCCATGGCCTTCATCGCATCGGCACATTCCGCAACAATTTCAAAATTGTCCAGTTTTTCAATGTGGTTTCGCATAAGTTCACGCGCAAGAGGTTCATCATCAACAATGATGCATTTTGTTTTCATGGCAATTCGTTTTTGTTTTCTTTGTTTATCTGTTTTCTTATTAATTGGTATCCTTTTGTTATTTCTGTTACAAATCATGGGAAAACTTCCAGATTTACCCGCAGGTAATTTTCTTTGTAATCTTCCTGCAGCCTGTACTTACCCGGAAAATTGTACTGAAGGCGTTTACCAAGCATAATAAAATCATAATTATCAGACTGATTGAATTCATTATTGCTGCTCATTTCAAGACAAAAGTGCAATTCTCTGTTTTCTTCCCCGATAAAGACGCTGCTATTAACTGAATTGTTACATTTTTGTCCGGTTATTATGGCAAAATTCACCAAAGGCAAAAGCAACCCGGCTGGAATAACCAGTAAACTATGGTTACCTTCTGTTTCCAGCCGCATATTTGCCGGTTTACCCAAAGCAAGGTGATGTATTTTCAGCATCAGCTTTATGAGTTCGGTTTCCTTGTTAAGCGGCAGCCACTTTTCATTTTTTTCATCGATAAACCGGTTCAGAAAATCGGACACCTCAATAATCACCTCCGATGACTTCCGGGGGTTCATTTTCAAGGCCAACCCAAGCATTTCCATTAGATGGAGCATAATACGCGGTTGCAGCTGAAAATGGTATATTTCCAGCTCTGTTCTCCGGTTCCAGTTTTGTTCTACATTTTTTTGCGATTGAGCCCGGTACCAGGCACGCCCAACCTTAATGGCCAGAAAAACCAGAATGATGTATTGATTACCAAGGCCGCTAATTACAATGTTTTTGAAATTTAAGTAATTCGGTTCAAATGCAGCTTTATAATTTTCAGGCTTAAAAACCAGTTCGTTAGACACCACAAGTTCAATAACTGAAAAAACCGGTAATAAAACCACAAAACCAAGAATGAACCATCCGTAGCGGTTCCTGTAAAAAGCAACCGGAACCAGCCAGTAGGCAATGAGGTAAGTATGAAGCATAAAAA
>CAZLGT010000114.1:0-5456 GCA_964559175.1 uncultured Mariniphaga sp.
AACCTTATGGAAGTAGCCCCATTTTTACTGGAATTTTAACCGGTCAGTAGTGAAACAAAATGATTAGGGAGTCAACAACTGACCTGATTGCCGTTTGGGATACAGATGTATTTGCTGATTATAAACAGATACTAAAGGCTGTAACAATTTTACGACAAGAAAAGATTGAAATTGTTTTTCCGTTTGATGGCCGTTTTTTTAGGGTTCCGCAAGTAATTAGAACTATTTATAAGGAAACAAAGGATTTTAATATTCTGGTGAAAAATCAAGAGAAATTTCTGTTGTACTACTGGCATCATTTTGTTGGCGGAGCTTTTATTGTAAATCGAAAAGCATATATTGAATCCGGCATGGAAAATGAAAATTTTTATGGATGGGGACCTGAAGACGAAGAACGGGTAAAGCGGCGGGAAATCTTAGGTTTTAAATTAAAACGAGTCCAGGGCCCAATGTTTCATTTAGAACATCCGAGAAATAATAGTTGGTTTGCATCAAAGGAACTGGAGATACAAAACAGAAACGAACTTATTAAGGTATGCAGAATGGATAAAAGGACTTTATTGTTGTATATCAGTAGTTTCAAATGGTGCTGGTAAGAAAAATATCTCAATTTATTTTAGCCGTCGAATATTTTTTTATTAAATTACAAACTTTTTAATTATAGTTCAATAAGCAACATGAAATTTTCAAAATATTTTACAAACGGTAAGCAACACTTACTTCTGATTTTGATTTTTATTGGTCTGTTTTCTTGTAAAAATAAAAATCAGGATGAATCAAATGAAGGTATCTATGCGCTTCCTGCCGAACCCAACCGGGTGGAAGTGATGGTGCTCGAACAAGGTGATTTTTACCGCGAAATTGTAAGCAACGGCAAACTGGCTGCCATTGAAAATGCAGGGCTGTATTTTCAGAATGCAGGCACCATTGCTGCTGTAAGCATCAGGAACGGCCAAACCGTGCAGGCAGGAACAGAACTGGCACGGCTGCAAAACGACGAGTTCCTGTTCAACATGAAAAAAGCAGAATTGGCACTGGAAAAGGCCACCATCGACCGCTTCGATGCCCTGCTCAGCATGGGGTATAAAAGCCTTGAGGCTGAAATTCCTCCCGAACACCTGAACATTGCCAACATCCGTTCCGGTTATAACCAGGCAAAGATTCAGCACGAGGAAGCCGTTTATCAACTGGAAAATGCAATATTGAAAGCGCCCTTTGCCGGCAAGGTGGAAGGGGCAACACAAAAAGCCTGGGAAAAGGCAGACCTCTCCAACCCTTTCTGCACGTTGATAAACGACAGCCGGTTTACCATAAGTTTCCCATTGCTTGAAACCGAAGTACATGAAGTAACCGCAGGGCAGAAAATAACTGTTACGCCCATTGCCGGACTATCACCTGCCACAGGAGTTGTTACCGAAATGAATCCCCGCATCGATGAAAACGGGCTGGCCTGGCTAAAAGCAGAAGTGGCCAATCCGGGTGGTTACATGGAAGGAATGAATGTGAAAGTGAGCATTAAAAAAGCCGTGCCCAACCGGCTGGTGGTTCCCAAACAGGCAGTTGTTCTGCGGCAGAACCGCGAAGTGCTTTTTCGCTACACCCACGGCACCGCTTACTGGACCTACGTTGAGGTGCTCGATGAAAACGAATCGCAGTACGCCGTTGTTGCCTCCGAAGGAGCAACTTTAGAGCAGGGAGATACGGTAATCGTTTCAAATAATTTGAATCTGGCGCATGAGTCAGAAGTGGAGATGGAGTAGGAGGTTGGAAGAGTTCGAAGAGTTTGAAGGTTTGAGAAAGTTGGAAGGTTTGAAGAGTTGTTTGAAAATTTGAAGGTTTAAAGAGTTCAAGGAGTTTGTCCGTAGGACCCCTTTCGGAGAAGGTTCGAGGGTTAGAGGAGTTTGAGAGTTCGAACGGATTGTCGAACAACATCGAACCTCTTCTCGAACAACTGTCAAACTTCTTTTCAAACAATTGTCGAACCTCTTCTCGAACAACATCGAACCTCTTTAATAATTGAAAATGTGATAAAAACTATATAATATGGCAACTGTAAACAACTTCGAAGATTTGGAAATCTGGAACCTTGCACGGGAAATTTGTAAGGATATTTATAAGATTATAAACTACCCGGAATTTAGTAAGGATTTTGGTTTGGTGAGGCAAATAAATGATTCCTCGGGTTCAATTATGGATAATATAGCCGAGGGATTCGAACGGGAAGGGAATAAAGAATTCGGCCAGTTCCTTTCAATATCCAAAGGTTCATGCGGAGAATGCCGCTCTCAACTTATACGGTCATTCGACAGGCAATACATTTCAGAGGAAGAATTCAAAACAATTTATACCAAACTGGCAGATGAAAGCATTAAAATCAAAAACTTCATGAACTATTTGAGAAACAGTAACATGAAAGGTAATAAATACAAATAAAATGAAACATCAAACCATTTCAAACAATGTCAAACAACATCGAACGACTTCAAACTTTTCGAACAATTTCAAACCATTTCGAACTCTTCTAACAATTTCAAACTTTTCGAACAATGTCGAACTCTTCCAACAACAGTCAAACTCTTAACAACTAACCCATGGTCCGTTTCCTAATCCATCGTCCTGTCGCCGTAACCATGGCCTTCCTTGCCCTGCTGCTTATCGGTTTGGCCACTACTTTTAACCTGCCGGTATCGCTGATGCCCGATATAGATATTCCGGTAGTTTCCATCCGTATTTCTTCAACCGACCTGCCTGCCCGGCAGTTGGAAAACACAGTGGTAAAACCGTTGAGAAATGTGTTGAAGGAAGTGAATCATGTGGAAGAAATGAAAAGTGAAACCCGCGACGGTTCGGCGTGGATTGAACTTCGATTTCAGCATGGAACTCCCATTGATTTAGCTTCGGTGGAGGTGAACGAAAAAGTGGACAAAGCCATGAACTACCTGCCCCGCGACATGCGCCGCCCGGAGGTAATTCGTGCCAGCGCTTCCGACATTCCGGTTTTTTACCTCATGGTTACCCAAAAAGGTGCAGACGTTCCTGTTTTTGAAGGAAAGATAGCCGGCACATCTTTACATTCATCCTTTAGTGGCGGTGGGATTCTGGATTTAAGCAACTTTTCCAGTCAGGTTATCCGTAAACGGCTGGAGCAACTGCCCGAGGTGGCTCTGGTGGATATGAGCGGACTGCAGTTTCCCGAAATAAAAATTACCCCCCGCCCGGAGTACCTGCAAAGCGGCGCCTTTTCCATTACCCAACTGGAGCAGGCTTTGCAGGAGAACAACATCGATTTGGGCAATCTGCTCATCCGCGACGGCCAGTACCAGTACAACATCCGTTTTAATACCCGTCTGCGCGATGTATCCGATATTGAAAACATCCCCGTAAATTTGAGCGGAAAAGTGGTTAAGCTGAAAGAACTGGCCGGCATATCATTGCAGTCACAACAGCCACAGGGAAGTGTGCGGTTCAACGGAAATGGTGCGGTGAGCCTTGCCATCATTAAACAGTCGGATGCCCGCATGGCCGGGCTGCGAAAAGAGCTGGATCTTATGGTTCCCTATTTCAGGGAAGACTACCCCGAGCTGGAATTTTCCGTTTCCCGCGACCAGACCCGGCTGCTGGAATATTCCATCAGTAATCTGGGGCAAAGCCTGCTCATCGGCGGTCTGCTGGCATTTCTCTCCATGTTCCTGTTCCTGCGCGAACGCCGTGCCCCGTGGCTTATTGGCATCAGCATTCCCGTTTCACTGATCATTACCCTGCTGTTTTTCTCCCTTGCCGGCCTCTCCATCAACATCATTTCCCTTTCCGGCCTCGTTCTCGGCGTTGGCATGATGATCGACAACTCCATCATTGTCATCGACAACATCACACAGCACAGGAATTTTGGAAACCAGACAGGTTCGAAAAGTTCGAAAGGTTCGAGAGGTTCGAAAGGTTCGAAGAGTTTGAAGAGTTCGAACGTTTCAAACGATTTCAAACAATTTCGAACTCTTTCAAACGCTTGTACCAACGGCACCAACGAAGTCATCCGCCCCTTAATAACATCGGTACTCACTACCTGCGCTGTATTTATTCCACTTATTTTTATGAAAGGGATGGCCGGCGCACTGTTTTTTGACCAGGCAGTAGCTGTTTCCATCGGGCTGGTGGTTTCGCTTATTGTTTCCATTACTTTGCTTCCCACCTTATACCGGCTGTTTTACCAAAGCAGCAAAAAAGGACCGAATCGTAAAGAAAAACTTCCCCGCTATTTTCACTGGTACGAAACCGGGTTAAAATTCGTATTGCGCCACCGGTTTGTGTCGGTTACCGGATTTGTGTTAATGCTTGTTATGGCAGCGGCATTGTGGTTTTTGTTGCCGGTAACGCAGTTTCCGGAGGTAAGCCACGACGAAATTCTGCTGGAAATAGACTGGAACGAACCGGTTACCCTGGATGAAAATACGGCACGAACAACTGCATTGTTGTCGGACATTGAGGAAGCTCCTTTGTATGTAATTGAAGAAGCCGGTCGCCAGCAATACCTGCTGAACAGCAGCGACGAAGCCGGCATTTCGGAAAACAGGCTGTATATAAAATCCCAATCGCCCGAAGCCCTGGAATCACTCACCCGCGAGCTGACCTCGAAATTAAAAACCACGTTCCCCGGGGCCGGGTTCCGGTTTACCGATACCGAAAACCTGTTCAACCTGGCTTTTGGGAAGCCGGAAGCGCCGGTGGTGGCACGGTTCGTCCATTTTAACCCCGGAGGAGCCAATTTCCTGGACGAATTAGCTGCGCTGCAGGAATCCGCTGAAACCGAATTTGGGGAACGGGTACAGTCGAAACTTATTACCCGGCGATTGCTGCTTTTGGAAACCGACCCCGAAAGACTGCTGTTTTACCAGGTGGACCAAAACGAACTGTACCGAGAAGTGAAAAGCGCATTTAATGCCAACACGGTGTTTACCATTAACGACAACAACATGTATGTGCCGGTAAGTATTGGCAACCGGTATCAATCGGTTTACGAGATTGTACAGCAGGTAACCATAAAAAACAGGAACGGAGAGCAAATCCCCTTGTCGGGACTGGTGAAGGTAAGTTCCGGGACAGGATTAAAAACGATTGTGGCCGGAAAAGAGGGGGAATATTTCCCGGTAATGCTGGATGTTTCGGCGCGGGAATTTCCTGGCGCCGCAATGCAGATAAAAGAAATTGCAGCCAAACACGATGGATTTGATGTAACCTTCGGTGGCTCTATCCTTTCGAACCGGGCTATGCTGAAAGAGTTGCTTTTAATTATCGGCGTTAGTTTATTGCTGCTCTATTTTATTTTGGCTGCCCAGTTCGAGTCGTTTGTGCTGCCGCTTATTGTGCTGACAGAAGTGCCCGTTAACCTGTTCGGGGTGTTTCTGTTCCTGAAACTGTTCGGTTCGGGCATCAACATTATGTCCGCCATCGGAATCATTGTT
>CAZLGT010000115.1:0-4516 GCA_964559175.1 uncultured Mariniphaga sp.
ATCAAAGGAATTTTTCTCAAAATCCCAGAGGGTATTGTCGAGGTCGAAAAAAAGGTGGGTATATTTTTTAGAACTGCTCTTCACTTAAAAGATGTTAATATGAAAAATTGTAAACATTACCGGGATAACGGTTGATATCAGCCTTAGAAATTTGAGCACCAAATTTTTTATTGATGGCATCGATAAATTCATTTGCAACAAATGCATTCCCTCTCTGGTTAAAGTGTAATCCGTCCAGCGAAAAGATACTGTTCATTTCCAGGGCTCCTTCAACCGGTACTCCATTAAAATAAAATAAGGCGTTGTTCAATCTGTCTCCGTGGGCATCCGTTTTTCCGGCTTCTGCAATCTCCTCAACAAGGCCGTTCACATCAACCAATACAATTCGCTCTGGATGTATGGCTGCCAGTTCGGAAATCACTGCATTGAAGCTGTTTGTTCGCATTTCAACTTCCGACAATTCCCTTTCAGTCAGAAAAAATTCATTCGGAAGCGGAATAGCTGAGCCGTAACCGGCTTCAACCATTTCGTCTGTCAGGCTTAATAATACCAATTCATTTTCATTCAGTTGCCGGTATTTTTCAAGCGGAGTATCATTGGGATAAGCCGCGTCGGGCAATAAAGAATCGATAACTACCAGTGGCTGGGGATGCAAATTCCAACCATTATCATAAAAATCGATAAATGGCCGCTGTTTTTCTGCCGGCACAGTGCGGTTATATTCAACGACTGCCTGATTGAATTCCTGATAAACCGACCGAACTACAGAAAGCTGTTCGTTGGTTAAAAACAGTTTATTATATGGCATGCAGTAAAAGTATGGCAAAGATTGCAATGAAATTAAATTACCTATTGCCAGTTTGTTATCCGGATGTTGAAGCAACCTGTCTGTTAAAAAACGGTATGCAGTAGAAAATTCATCAACTGGTGTAAGTGATCTGTCCGGTGAACCGCTGCTTTGCTGCTTTATCTCATTTGTTGCGCCTTTTATAGCATAGTGAAGGTAATCATTCATTCCAATCCAAACTAGGGTAAACGTAGGATCTGCTGCTTTTAAATCCGACAAAAGAGTTGAACTTCCGGCAGCTGAAGCCATGCGTAAATAATAGAGATTGGCAGAAAGTCCGGGGTTGAAAACCTGCTGTATTTTTAATTCGGGCACTGAAAAATTCCTAATCGGTTTTCTGTCAACTTCCAGCTCTCCCGGCATTTCCCCAACAGTAAGTTTTCTTTTTGGAAAATCCGAGGTTTTATCTTCAAATACATACTTCCATTTCCCGTAAATTTCTGCTTCGTTGCCAACCAGAAGGTTGAAGCCATTTTCTGAACAGATTTCGGGTTGTACAAAATTGAAAGGAACGATTTGATTCATTTGTTTTGCAATAATCGCCGGAATTGAATTATTTTGACCCGATGAATAAAGGGCCCCGTCCATAACCCCAGCCATGTAATCATCGCCTATTGCCACTACCGATTCCACATTCACAGTTCCCAAATCCCCGGCAGAAGGCGGACTATCTTCGGGAAAATGATAGGAACATGCTCCCAAAGCGGGAATTACAATCAAAAATAATATCAGCCACTTGTATCGTTTCATTTATTAAAGCTAAAAATATCATCAACCGTATATGACACATAAAAAACCACCCCGACCTTCGATCCACCGAATGAATAGGAAAACTTATTGTTGAAAAAATTTGAAGCCCCAAATTTTAAAATCGATTTCGGATTTGAAAAATGGGAAGTAAACTGGACATCGATGGTGCTGATTCGTGGAATGTATCCGTCGCCAAAGGCACTCTCCCAAAAATAGCGGTTCTGAAAACGCCAGGTTACCTTAAAGCCTATATTTCTAAATCCCGGGTTGTTTTCCATCCGGTCGAGACGCCGGTTTTGTAACGACAAATTTGTTTTAAATCCGGGGGTATTAAACCCAGGAGCAACAGGATCATCTGTATCTGAAAGTATTCCGGTTAATGTTGTGTTCCCGGATATGATTGCTCCCAGTGGGGTTAACCATTTGTACCCCAGTGCCAGTCCGTGTATTCCTACCGGGTGCAACGAATTAACATTCAAAAAGAAAACTTCATGTTGCGCCGACTTATTTATTTGAGTGGCGGCAGTAAACAGATCAACCTGCGGGCTGGTCCGTGGTTTTACCACTTTGGCAATCCCTATAAAATCACGGTACATTGAATTATAATACAACGCATCCAGAAAAAGAATTTTTCCAATTTTCGTTTTAAAACCTGCTTCAAGCGAAAACACTCTCTCAGGCTTTAATTGTTTGATGTAATCCGATTGCACAATGCCATTTTCGAGTATAAAGAGGTTGTTTAATAGAGCCTGGTTCGATCCCATGGGTAATTTTTCATCTAAAAAATCCCTGGTAACAGCCTCATTATAAACATGTACCTGATCGAAAAAAAAACTGTTTAGCCCAATTTCATAAGGACTTACAATGCCATTTAATCCTCCAAGATACCTGGCTGTCCCCAGGTCTTTATTCATAAACTGCTCCTTTACCCCCGGGTTGCGCGAGCCTGACAATATAGCGAGGCGAAGGTTGTTGTGTTCATTAAAATTGAACACAAGAAAAATCCTGGGCGAAAATACCAGATAAAAATTCTCGCTTTTATCAGCACGTACCGATCCTTTAATCAACAACTTATCATTAAAAAACGGTCGTTGTATTTCTGTAAAAGCACCCACTTCATAAAACGAGATTTCGTTCCCTGTTGTATCCGGGAAAATAGTACCCCTGGAGTCGAGATCATAGTGTCGGTAACTGCCTCCCAGCTTGATTTCTGTTGCACCGGTAAATTTATTCAAATCAAATACCCCTTCAATATGATGCAAAGCAGAATGATCATAAATTCCGGCGCCTTTACCAAAATCAGTTTCATCAATTATTTGTTGTTTGGCCTCTTCAAATTCGGGCGTACCGGGTTCCAACCGGTTCCTATCGGCGTATTTTCGTGCCTCATCATGAAGATATGGCAATACCCCAAGCTGACGATAAGAACCTTTATAGGCATGATAATACTCGTGAAACCAGTCTTCATTGGACTTGGCCATTTCATTTAAATGAACAGCCAGGAATCTGGCATCGTAGGCATTGCCGGAGTTTTGAACAGAAGAATACCCTCTCAACAAAAAATGGCTGCCTTCAATTTCGGCTTTCCCCTGGTAAATCTTAAACCCCGACAACGAAATGCGGTTATCGCTCGTGTAAACGGTAGTTGCATTCCCGAAGTTGCCGAGCAGAACAGCTTTGATTTTGTCTGAAAGACGAAAATGAAGCGAACCGTTTAGCTTTATATTCTCCACTTTATTGTCAACCAAATCCTTGTCGCGGTAACCTGTTCTTGCCACAATAATACCCTCTTTGGAAGTTCCCAAAGGCAAATCGGATATTACCTCATCACCATATTTGTTAATGGCATCATGCCCCGGGTCGGGCTCCCATTTTATATTTCCCGGCCTGATATTGGTTGAATCGTCGGCATACCAGTCTTCTCCTGAAAAATAGGAAGCATTCATTTTAATAGCAAACCGGTCTCTCCATGCTTTTGCAATTCTGATAGCTGATTCCATTTGGGGCTTTACCGAAAATTGAAACGGATAATCGCTTCCCGGCACAATATCGCTAATGCCAGGGTTGATGTACAGGCCAACTCCCTGATGTTTAAACGGGTCTTTGCTTGTCATTATTAAAACTCCGTTCAGCGCATTGCCTCCGTATTGAACCTCTGCCGGTCCGGGAATAAACTCTACCGATTCAATATCCAATTCGGTTAATCCGGCAATGTTTCCAATAGGAAAATTCATCCCCGGTGCCATGTTATCCATCCCTTCCACAACCTGCACCAACCGGGAATTTTCAGTTGAATTAAAACCACGGGCATTCACCGTCATAAACTGTAAACTCTGCCTTACCACATCCACCCCTCTTAAATGACTGATTGCCTCATAAAAACTGGTTGAAGGAACTTCCCGAATGGCCAGGCCATCCATCAATTCCATAGTTACAATCGTTCTGAACGTTTTTTCTTCCACTTCAACTTCTTTGGCAATAACAACAATTTCCTCATTCAGAAATGATTGCTGAGACAAAAAAAATTCGAGGTTATTCTGGTTTTGTTCAATTTGGATATCAGTTGTTTTAAAACCGATCATTGACAATTGGATCGTGCAGGGTAGTTTAATATTACCTGCCGACAAGCGAAAATAACCTTCCCCGCTGGTGGCCGTACCTATGGTGGTGTTTTTTATAACAATGTTCACACCTGCAAGTGGTTCATGTGTTTTTTCATCGAAAACCCTGCCCGCAATATTAACCTGTGCTTTTGCAGGTGGCATCACCAAAAAAGAAAAAACACTTATGAATATAGTCAGGCAGTAAATTTTCATAAAATGCGGTATTAATCCTTTACTTCATCATGATTCTTTTTCGGCTTCCCCTCCACCACCACCACAATTTCGCCTTTTGGGGGGTGTTCCGCGTAATATTGCC
>CAZLGT010000116.1:0-1640 GCA_964559175.1 uncultured Mariniphaga sp.
TTAATTGATTTTTATGCTATTAATAACGTTTTTTCCTCTAAAATGTTTTGGCAATGCCCCTTTGTTAGATCGATGCTTCCCTTTGAGATAACGTTGGATTGGCAGGCAATTGTCTTTTCATTTCCCTTTCCGGTTCTTTCAGTCCGGATTGTGGAATTGACTGCTCTCTGAAGGTAGTTGCACCAGCATTTTTTTCTTGCTTATGCAGATTTGAAATTGACTAATTGGCTCAGGTTCATTTCTCCGACAAATCGGCACAAAGCAATTCCTTGTCATTTCTTATGAATATATGCCGGTTTGCAAATGCCGGATGCGACCAGGTGACTCCCCGCGGCAATTGCTTCTTTGTTGGTTCAATCAGTTTTGCCCTGCTGATTTCGTTGAACCCGTTTGGACTTAATTCAGAAATAATTAACTCGCCCTGCTCATTGAACATCCATATTTTATCCTCTTTCTGAATAAAATGAATGTTTGCCCAGCGATCACGTTTTACCGCAGTCTGGTCTTCCCACACCCGGTCGCCGGTGGCCATTTCCAGGCAGCGCAACTCCCCGTAACTGTCCACTCCGTATATATAGCTATCGATTATTACCGGGGTATTCATTACACAATGCAGGGCATCGGTATTGCGCTCGTTTTCGCCCGAACGCTGCCAGACCTTTTCTGCGGTTTTGTAATCGGCGCCTAATTTCACCAGCAATGAACCGCTGTAAAATGCACTTACAAAAATATGATCGTTATAAAGCACCGGTGTTGAAATACTCATTCCCGAACCTGTTTTCCAGGGGAACCGCCAATACACTTCGCCGGTTTCAGGGTCCAATCCCGAAAGACTATGCTCGGTCCAGTTCACAACTACTCTGTTTCCGTTTTTTTCAATAAGAATTGGAGCCGAATAACCTGCCCGGTCATCGAGGTTTCGCCAGATTTCATCGCCGGTATTTTTATTGAAAGCAACCACACAGGCATTGTTGCTTCCACTTGCATGCACAATGATTTTGTCATCGACAATCAGCGGTGTGGATGCAATTCCCCAGATGGGCATGTTGATTTCATATTCGGTATTTAAATCTCTCGACCAGACAACCTGACCGTTATCGGCATCCAGACAAAACAAATTACCCATCGTTCCCAGCGAGTAGGCCTTCCTGTCATTAATTACCACCGAGGCACGTGGTCCGGCAGGATAACCCACGCCCATATATTCGCACTCATATTCCTGTTCCCAGATTTGTTCTCCGGTTTGTGCATCAAAACACAAAATGCGCTCAACTTCACTGTTCCTTGCTTTTTCCGGGCGGTCGGTTACATACACTTTACCATGGGCAACAGTAGGGCCAGAGTAACCGGGACCAACCGGCACCGACCATTTTTTTTCAATAACCGGTGAATTGAATTTTTCCACCACACCGTTCTCATTCCAAACGGCATCACGGTTTATCCCGCGCCAGTCGGGCCATTCCCGGTTATTTGTGCCAGACGTACAGGAAAGAAGAGTAACTAACAGTAACAGGTAAATTTTTTGCATTTTTTGTTTTTTTAACGGTTGATAAAGAAACCGAAAAATAACAGAAAAAATGAAATGCGGAATAAAATTCAGGAAATGACACATTCTTTTTTAATGACGTCGCAGATGCTTT